>CAWEFA010000132.1:0-44193 GCA_963808135.1 uncultured Bacteroidota bacterium | reverse complement strand
GACATTATTATTATTAAGGCCGCGGATTGTGCAATAATCTAAGTTTGCCCCCAATGCAGTACCCGGGGGACGAAGTACAAATTGAAAATCATTTATCCCGTCATTGTTTACATCAAGTGAATAATAATGTGGATGAAGATTACTATATGCCGGGATATTAATAACAATACTATCGGGCGTAAATTTATAATAGTAATCGTTTACGCTATGCTGCCCGGCAATAATATACTGCGCATTGGCGTAAGTACCCCAAAACATGAATAATACGAATATAAATTTTTTAGTTTTCATTTTATTATTTTTCTTTATTAAAATTAGTTCTTTGCTTTAAAAGCTGTTTTAATTTTTATAAAATAAAAAGTTTAAATTAAAACCTTTAAGATATTTCGCCAAGACACGCCAAGATAGGGATCAAAAGGAAAAGTTGGGGGCTATTTATATTTATTAACCACCCCTACCTCCCGAATGCATTCGGGACAGGCTCTCCTTAAAAAGGAGGGGAAACTGCTGCACTACGCTGTTATAGCCCCTTTTTAAGGGGTTGGGGTTATCAACCGGTTCGACCCAACACTGTTTTTCTTTATCTCTGAATAATTATTTTTTTAGTAAAAATCCCTTCGCTTGTTTTTACACGGGCAAAATAAAACCCTTCCTGCAGGTTGCTTATATCAATTTCTTTTTCTTTTGTTTTTATCATTTCTTTACCCTGCAAATCAAATATACTTATTAATATTATCCTGGCGCTGCCTGATATTAACATCAATCTGTTATTTGCCGGGTTAGGATAAACCGAAACCTGTTCCCCGTTAGTTGTAGTTGTAAGCTGTTTTATTCCTGTAGCATTATTTTCACATGCAAACGACCCCATTGTTAAAGTTGTATAATCCACAGGATTAAATATTATCCCAACAATTTTTATCCAGCCATATTCATACGTAGTACCTTTTTTTACACGCAAACCAATGTAAGCAGTATCAGGCCAGTCAGGACTACCACAATCATAATATTGACTATCCGGGAGCCCTCCCTGAGCATAATAACTCAAGTAAACCAAACTATCCCAATTTGCATTGGAGTTTATTGTATCCTGATAATGAAATGTATAAGCCATTCCATATCTGTTTCTATAACCATTACCATAGTTAAAACAGGAATCATAATTACCCAAAGCGACATTATTATTATTAAGGCCTCTGATCGTGCAATAATCTAAGTTTGCCCCCAATGCAGTACCCGGGGGAAGAAGTACAAATTGAAAATCATTTATCCCGTCATTGTTTACATCAAGTGAATAATAATGTGGATGAAGATTACTATATGCCGGGATATTAATAACAATACTATCGGGCGTAAATTTATAATAGTAATCGTTTACGCTATGCTGCCCGGCAATAATATACTGCGCATTGGCGTAAGTACCCCAAAACATGAATAATACGAATATAAATTTTTTAGTTTTCATTTTATTATTTTTCTTTATTAAAATTAGTTCTTTGCTTTAAAAGCTGTTTTAATTTTTATAAAATAAAAAGTTTAAATTAAAACCTTTAAGATATTTCGCCAAGACACGCCAAGATAGGGATCAAGAGGAAAAGTTGGGGGCTATTTATATTTATCAACCACCCCTACCTCCCGAATGCATTCGGGACAGGCTCTCCTTAAAAAGGAGGGGAAACTGCTGCACTACGCTGTTATAGCCCCTTTTTAAGGGGTTGGGGTTATCAACCGGTTCGACCCAACACTGTTTTTCTTTATCTCTGAATAATTATTTTTTTAGTAAAAATCCCTTCGCTTGTTTTTACACGGGCAAAATAAAACCCTTCCTGCAGGTTGCTTATATCAATTTCTTTTTCTTTTGTTTTTATCATTTCTTTACCCTGCAAATCAAATATACTTGTTAATATTATCTTGGCGCTGCCTGATATTAACATCAATCTGTTATTTGCCGGGTTAGGATAAACCGAAACCTGTTCCCCGTTAGTTGTAGTCGTTAGCTGTTTTATTCCTGTAGCATTATTTTCACATGCAAACGACCCCATTGTTAAAGTTGTAGGATACCTAGAATTAAATATTATCCCAACAATTTTTATCCAGCCATATTCATACGTAGTACCTTTTTGTACACGCAAACCAATGTAAGCAGTATCAGGCCAGTCAGGACTATCACAAATAGAAGACCCGAACGAAGCATAATAACTCAAGTAAACCAAACTATCCCAATTTGCATTGGAGTTTATTGTATCATAATAATGAAATGTATAAGCCATTCCAAAACAGGAATCATAATTACGCAAAGCGACATTATTATTATTAAGGGCGCGAATTGTGCAATAATACAATTGAACCCCCAATGCAGTACCCGGGGGAAGAAGTACAAATTGAAAATCATTTATCCCGTCATTGTTTACATCAAGTGAATAATAATGTGGATGAAGATTACTATATGCCGGGATATTAATAACAATACTATCGGGCATAAATTTATAATAGTAATCGTTTACACTATGCTGCCCGGCAATAATATACTGCGCATTGGCGTAAGTACCCCAAAACGCAAATAATATGAATATAAATTTTTTAGTTTTCATTTTATTGTTTTTTTATTATTAGTTCTTTGCTTTAAAAGCTGTTTTAATTTTTATAAAATAAAAAGTTTAAATTAAAACCTTTAAGCTATTTCGCCAAGACACGCCAAGATAGGGATCAAGAGGAAAAGTTGGGGGCTATTTATATTTATTAACCACCCCTACCTCCCGAATGCATTCGGGACAGGCTCTCCTTAAAAAGGAGGGGAAACTGCTGCACTACGCTGTTATAGCCCCTTTTTAAGGGGTTGGGGTTATCAACCGGTTCGACCCAACACTGTTTTTCTTTATCTCTGAATAATTATTTTTTTAGTAAAAATCCCTTCGCTTGTTTTTACACGGGCAAAATAAACCCCTTCCTGCAGGTTGCTTATATCAATTTCTTTTTCTTTTGTTTTTATCATTTCTTTACCCTGCAAATCAAATATACTTGTTAATATTATCTTGGCGCTGCCTGATATTAACATCAATCTGTTATTTGCCGGGTTAGGATAAACCGAAACCTGTTCCCCGTTAGTTGTAGTCGTTAGCTGTTTTATTCCTGTAGCATTATTTTCACATGCAAACGACCCCATTGTTAAAGTCGTATAATACAGGGGATTAAAAATTATCCCAACAATTTTTATCCAGCCATATTCATACGTAGTACCTTTTTGTACACGCAAACCAATGTAAGCAGTATCAGGCCAGCCAGGACTACCACAATCATAATATTGACTATCCGGGAGCCCTCCCTGAGCATAATAACTCAAGTAAACCAAACTATCCCAATTTGCATTGGAGTTTATTGTATCATGATAATGAAATGCATAAGCCATTCCATATCTGTTTCTATAACCATTACCATAGTTAAAACAGGAATCATAATTACCCAAAGCGACATTATTATTATTAAGGGCGCGAATTGTGCAATAATACAATTGAAACCCATTTGCCAAAGTTGGGGGATCAAGTGCAAATTGAAAGTCCGTTATCCCGTCATTGTTTACATCAAGTGAATAATATTGTGGAGCACCACTATAATTACTACTTTCATCTATTCCCGGGATATTAATAACAATACTATCGGGCATAAATTTATAATAGTAATCGTTTACACTATGCTGCCCGGCAATAATATATTGCGCATTGGCGTAAGTACCCCAAAACGCGAATAATACGAATATAAATTTTTTAGTTTTCATTTTATTGTTTTTTTATTATTTAGGACAAGGCGTTATAATTGCAGAAAACTGGCCTGTGCCGTTTCCATTAATGGTAGTGCCTGCCCCTAATAATATATAATCGGTTGCCCGTAACGTGCAACTATCGCTTAAATTAAATGTAGGGCTTGCGCCGCCAACGGTTTCCGTGGTAATCGATTTTTTAATTGCACGCGGAGAAGTGGCTTTATAATAGTCGGTACCCGGGTTGCTTATGGTTAACGCGTTATCACAATCGGTATTAAGCTTATAATAATTAAAATAATCAATTTCATAAGTTGCCGCCGGCATGTGAAGTAATTTATGGACCCAGGGTATAATGTAAAAATCTAAAATCAGGGTCAAAGAATAATGCGAAGTAGGAACAACTGAATTAGGAACGCTCCTGACAGGTAAATCGTCAAAATAAAAAGTTACTTTGTCATAATCCCATTGCACCGCGTATTTATGAAAGATAGAATCCAGCCTTGGTAAACCTGTAATAAAAGCTAAATGAGTAATACCACCACTACAACTGCCAGGATCAGACGAATATAAATTGGTATCATATAAATGCCCGTTAAATGATCCGCTGTCCTGGTTTTCTGCAATATCAATTTCGCTATACCATTCGTCGCCAGGGGTACAGCTACCTTGACCCCATACCCAAAAACCCGGCCAATAAAAAACGTTGCCAATAGGATATTTAGCGCTAATTTCTAAATAACCATATTTAAAGGATGGACTTTTTGAATCAATTTGACCACCCTGATAATGGTAAGTTGTACCAGAATACGTTCTATTCGGATCTAATGTATCCGCCTTAATTTTCAGGGTGCCTCCGGAAATTACTATATCTTTATGATATGGCCTATTAAACAACAATCCTAATCCGTGCTGGTAGCCGCTGTCCCAGGCATACCATTTATAAGTTTTTAATGAAGTACCGCCAAAATCATCAGAAAGCGCAGTATCCTTGATCCATGCAGGGTCATTGACGGGTATTTGCGCTTTATTGTTTGGCGCCAGCATAAAATGTATTATTAAAGCCAATACCCAAAATTTAATTAGAAATTTTGAATTTTTCATAATTTCCCCTTTTTTAAACTGGTAACTTTTGCGCTTTTTAAAGTTCCCGGATTACCTTTATTTGCCTGCTTTAATGAATCAATTTGTAATTGTTGTTCTTTTATTGCTTCAACCAAAACCGGAACAACTTTACTGTAATCGATTGAATAAATATCGGTAGAATCGTCATGTGTAACAACTTCCGGCAAAACCGTATTTACATCCTGTGCAATAAACCCTATTTGGTTTTTACGCAGGGTTTCCAATTTGGCTATTATTTTCGGATCTTTTATTAAGGTATCATTGTATGCAAATTTTTTTTTCATATCGTACCTTACGCCGGTAAGTTTTAACACCAAATCCAAAGCGCCTGTAATGTTGCGGATATTTTCCTTTTGCCTCCTGTCGGAAGGATTGGTAAAATGATAGCTGTACATATATTCAAATACTAAGTTTGAATTACCTACGTTGCAGTTGTTATTTTCAATAGGATGAAGTGATTTACCATAAGTGCCGGTATTGTCTATAATAAAATCATTATAATTCTATAATAAAATCATTATAATAAGGTGCATTATTATAAAATTCAATTTTATCGCTATAGAAATAAGTATTTTTTAAATTTGAGCTACTGCCCACTGTTAATCCGTAGGTGCTATAAGGATCGCCGCAAATGCCCACTTGGCTACTTGAATTCACCTTAATTTGGGCATACGATAAATTATAAAAAATTATCGCTAACGTAAGTAAAATTGGTTTTTTCATAATTGTTTGTTTTAAATTTAAATAATAATCCTGCTTTGACAGATTAGGGATCAAGAGGAAAAGTTGGGGGCTAAGAATTTGAATTTATGTTTGTCAACCACCCCTACCCCTCCTTAAAAAGGAGGGGAAACTGCTGCACTACGCTGTTATAGCCCCTTTTTAAGGGGTTGGGGTTAGAATTTCATTTAAACAATCTTTCCCAACTTTTTCATTTGTCCCCCAACTTTTCCTCTTGATCCCAGATTAGCAATTTTGGTGGAATTTGCATAAACCTTCCGGGTTTTAAAAACCCGGAAGGTTTTTTATTGCTGCTGCCTGAAAAGTTTAATACAACTTTTACTTTCATAGTTTATTTTTTTGAAATTAATACATGAAAGTTAGCAATATTTTTTAATTTATCCAACACATTTTTAACATTTTTTTAAGAGTTGATACCAATCGTACCATTTTTGATGACAATCGTACAATCGTCGATAACAATGGTTACATTTTTAATGACAATCGTTCGATCGTTGATAACAATGGTTACATTTTTAATGACAATCGTTCGATCGTTGCTAACAATGGTTACATTTTTGACGACAATCGTTCGATCGTTGATAACAATCGTACCATTCTTGATGACAATCGTTCGATCGTTGCTAACAATGGTTACATTTTTGATAACAATCGTTCGATCGTCGATAACAATGTTACCATTGTTAACGATTATAGTGGTAGGGTACGCTAAACTGTGTAAATAATTATTTCAAGGTTTTAGAAGGGTTAGGCCTGATGCGGGTTTTATTATCTAAGAAATTATACTTATACCTTAAAAAATAAATATTATCAGCGTTGTGTTTAAAATTTAATTCACATTCTTTATTCGTTACCGGGAAATCCGATGATCGTGTTGTGCCTAAAATGAATATTCCTGTTTCTGATGCAATAATATCGGTCATAAAACCTTCTTCATCATTACCTCCAATAAAAGTTGAAAATTCTATTTCAGAGCCCGTAGCATTTAGTATAGTTAAAAAATTATCCCTTGCCCCGCCTTTATATAAAGAATCAGCGCTATTTTTCACCGGGAAATCAACCGACTGCGTATAGCCCGTCAGAAAGGCCATTCCTTCATTATTTATAGCTATTCTACAAAACGAATCTTTACCTTTTCCCCCAATAAATGTTGAGTAAACCAATTTACTGCCATCGGCACTGAATTTCGTTACAACAATATCCTGCACTCCATTGAAATATTTGTTATATGCCCCGGCCGTTGTAGGAAAATCGTCAGATTTTGAGGCGCCCGAAACATACGCGCAGCCCTGCTTATCGATTGCAATCCCGGCAGGCCATTCATAGCCTTTGCCTCCCAAATAGGTCGAATAAATAAGCCTTCTACCCGATGTATCAATTTTTGTAAGGAGCATATCCACATCGCCATTGTAACTGGTGTCAAATGCCCCGGCTGTTACAGGATAGCCATCGTTAAAAACTTCCCCGGACAGGTAAACATAACCGGCGCTGTCTACTGCCATTGCATTTGATGTTTCATCTCCCTTTGATCCAAGCAAGGTGGAGTACCTGAGTTTATTTTCAGCTATGTTTAGTTTTAACACAAAAATATCTTTCCCGCCATTATATGTTTCATCAAATGCCCCATGTGTTGTTGGAAAATCCGGCGAAGAGGTAACTCCTGTTAAGTATATGTTCCCAAACTTATCTGTTTTCATTGCAGTAACATCATCATCTTTTGCACCGCCTATAAGCGTACTATAAATAATTTTTTCACCGGATTTGTCTAACTCCAACAAAAATATATCTTGTCCCCCATGAAAGATTGTGTCAAATGCATTTTTTGTAACAGGAAAATTTTTACATTTTGTGGAACCACAAATAAAGATATTCCCAAAGTTATCAAGTGTTATAGCGCTTACTACTTCGACTTTTTCTTGAAAAACTTTTGTAAAAACAATTGCATTATCCGCTGTATCAATTTTAGTAATAAAAATATGATTCCCGCTATCTGCGTTGAATGTGCCAGTATTCGAATTTGTTATCCCGGCGATATAATAAAACCCATCCTGGCCTAAATATCCTTTTGCAAATATATGTTCGCCACTTATACCTATTAAAGTACTGTATTCCTTAGATACTTTAACCTGCTGCCCATTTAACATGTTATTAAACAGGATGGGAAAAACTAAAATAACGAACGAAATCAGCCGGTTTGAAATTAGATAATTCTTCATTCAATTTTTTCGAAGTTAAAATAAAATCCTTTTGCCTGTTTTGGCTAAAGCTGTATCGGGGTTATACCTGAATATGCGCGCTCTTTTCATTAACGCGCTGAAAATCCCCACATGGTTCATGGCCGATGCATATTTAACATAGGTTGGGTCTTTCGACAGATGCCTTTCTTCGGTTTTTGCCCTGAGAAAATACACGTAGTTTACCAGCAACAACAAAATGCAGTTTTTGAAGCCTTCAAAAAAACCTTCGTGTGAAATAAATGGGATTGAAATTAGCCACCACGATAAGTTTTTGCTTATATACGCCGGATGCCTCATGAACCGATAAGGCCCGTTGGTTAAAATGCCCCTGTTCGTGAGGTTCGAAAACCTTAACCCGAAAATTACCGACGACCATGCATAAATAAATATAAGGAACAATATTACCGAACCCCAAATTATAAACAAGGTGTGATTGTTAATTAGCCAATTGTTCCAGTTAAAATTATCGCTGTTATATAAATAATATTTGCTTTCTAAAGAATCCCAAAACGGGTAATAACATTGAATGGCAACAATCCATCCCAGGAAACTCGGCTCTACCGTTCTTATATGGGAATCGAAAATCCTTAGCGTCATAACGTACCCAATGGTTACAAAAGCCAAATCGATAGTGTAAATGAAAACGTAGGAATAATTGAAGAAACTATCGAAATTATCGAAAATGGCAAAAAAAGAGTTCGATTTAATATAACCCACGTTCATGGCCAACCCGATATACATTAAGGGCAAGAAAAATGATTTTACCAGCCATCCGAGAAAATGGTCTTTTAAACCGTCAAAATTGATTTGTTTCCATTTGCCCAAAACAATCATCCCAACTTTCCAGTACGATTCTTCCGGTTCCACCAAAAACCTGTCAAGGATAAAAAAATAAGGTATAGAACCGATAAGGATTATAATAAGCAGGTATTTAGCAAGAGTCCAGAAATTCAAATAATAATCGGTATGGTATTCGGGCAAAACCAAATAAAAAAGCGCCACTAAAGATAACGTTGCATATAACCCAAGCAATTTTATAGATACCCTTTTTATGTTGAATGAATTCCTGAGACTGTAATTTAAACCGGTAGAGGGATTTTTATACGATTTAATTTCAATAATTTCTAAAATTATTATTGGAATAATCAGCGCTATTCCGGCTATCACTGCGCCGGTAACATTATCAATATTATATTTATTAATTAAATATAATGAAAAAACGAAGCTTAATAAACCCACATAACAAATTGAACCGGATGTACACGATTTCGGCAAATCCTTTACAGTTAATTTAATTTTCTTATTGTCCATGGCTAATCGATTTCTTACTAAATTTCATAAAACTAAAAATTCTTTGAGGTAAAAATATACAATTAAACTAAATTATTTAAACCAAATATAAATGTTATATATTTTTTTGTTTTGTATGAATACTGATTTTTATCACTCGATAAAAGTTAAAAGTATTAATCTTTTGTAAAAGAAGTTTTCAATATTGAAAGATTTGGCTATTTTTTATATATTTGAAAGCGAATGTTTATCCGGTTATTAAGATAAAAACGATTGAAAATATTTATAACAAAAAATATGAAAAATTTAATAAGGATTATTATCCAGGTGATAATAGGCGTGCTTTTTGTTTTATCAGGTGTTTTTAAGGCTTTCGATTCCCAGGGTTTTATGATATTAACGCGCACTTACGGTTTAAACGATTTCCTTTCACATTTAATGCCGCTCATTTCGGGAATTGAAGTTATATTAGGCCTTTGCATTATCTTGAATATTAAACCGAAGCTTACCACTCTGATAATAGGAACGCTTACCATATTAATTACAATAGCATTCGGATACGCGTACTTTGTTAAAGGGATTGATGACAGTGCATGTATGGGCCCGGTATTAAGTATCCCCCCTTATTTATCGTTTACCAGGAATTTTTTTATCATTGGCGGTTGTATTTGGCTTTGGATATATGGCATTGACGATGAACCGAAAGCAGTTAATTGGAAAAAATGGATAGTTTATATTTTAAGCGGCCTTACCTTTACCTTAAGCGGTTACACAGTGGGCGTAAAAATAGTTAATAAAAATAGTTTTAAGATTGGCGAACAAGCCAGTTCTACTTTTTTACGTTATTATGGCGACAGGATTTCTTCAGGGAAAAGCATAGTTTTTATTTTTAGCCCTGATTGCAGCCATTGCTGGAATATGACTGAAAATGTAAAAAGCATTAAACAAATCCCTGAATACAACAATCTTTTCGGATTAACATATAATAATGTCGATACAGCTAAATATATGCAAGAGATGAAGCCCAATTTCGATGTATATAAATATCCGACAAGTGAATTGTATGATAAAGTATCAGAATCTCCTACTTTACTGATCCTCGAAAATGGTAAAATTACATATATATTCAGGATTAATGATATACCTTGCGGCCAAATATTATTAAAAATAGAGCATGGCGGAGGATTATAGCGACAATTTATTGCCTTTTCCTAAAATATAATACATTTGAGTTTTCTTCAATACGTTTTTTTTAGCTTTTATTAATAATGCATTCCAAAATATCAATCCTGTTCTTTAGTCAATTAATTATATCATATAAATTACATTAAAAATTAGTGGCGCAGACCGGCAACCGGTAGTATACAATTTTTAAACTCAGTAATTTATCTATGCACAAATAACACTAAACCGCTAACAAGGTATTGATAAAGCACATTGTTAGCTGGTTTAGTTAATGCCGGCCTGCTAACTGTTTCAAAACAAAAGCGAAGCAAATTGTTTTGATTATCATGTTAGCGGTTCGGTATAAATATATTCAATGTGTCCGGACAAATATTTTATCTCTTATAAAATGGAAGGCTTAAACATGATTAATAAAGAAAAAACTATTAATTTGCACAATGAAGTTTATAAGTCAACTGTTCGGAATAAGTTTTAATCAAAAAATGATGAAACGCTTTTTAAAATTTTCATTAACTATTTGTTCAATAATTTATATGCAAGCTTCCCCAGCCCAAAAAGTTTGGACGCTGGAAGATTGCATCCGTTATGCAATTGATAACAATATTCAGATTAAGCGGCAGGAATTGCAATCGGAAGTGGCTAAAAATAACCTGGTGCAATCTGAATTTAATTTCTTGCCGGATTTAAACGCCTCGGGTCAACATATAATAGGTAAAGGGCCTAATCCGCTAAATTATTCTAACAATAACATAACTTCAAGCAATGGAAATATTAGTTTAGCAAGTAATTTTACATTATTTAACGGGTTTCAGAAAATAAACAACCTGCAAATGAACAGGTATAATTACTTAAGTTCAATAAAAAATCTTGAAAAGGCGAAAAATGATATTTCATTGAATATTGCTTCAGCATATTTACAAATTTTGTCGAATAATGAAATATTGGGAGTGGCAAAAAATCAGTTAGAATTGTCGCAATTGCAGGTAGACAGGACTTCGAAACTTGTTGAAGTGGGAAACGAAGCGCTTGGTTCGTTGCTTGAAATTCAGGCACAGGCCGCTGAAGAAGAAGCAAGTTTAACTGAAGCGCAAAACCAACTGAACCTCTCATATTTTGTCCTTGCCCAGACTTTAGATTTAGATACCGTAAAAAACTTTAAGGTATTTATTCCATCGAAATTAGTGGTTCCGGAAAGCCTTGATTATAATCCCGATTCCATTTACAAAATAGCGGTAAATACTTTACCGGAAATTAAAAGCAATGAACTTCAATTAAAAAGTTCGCAATATCAATTGGCTGTTGCCAGGGGAGGAAGATTGCCAAATATTTATCTGATGGGCAGCCTGGGTTCAGATTATGATCTTAAAAGCGACACGCCTATAAACAAGCAATTAAATAAAGCATTTTATGAACAAATATCATTAAACCTTACGGTTCCACTTTTTAATAAATATCAGGTACAAAAAGCAATCAGCAATGCAAAAATAAATGTTCGGGATAATGAATATGCTTTAAGGCAAAGCCAGTTAAGCCTTAGAAAAGAAATTGAGCAGGCATATACCGATGCGCTCGGGGCATTCCAGAATTATAAGTCGCGCCAGAAATCGGTTACCGCCAATGAAGAAAATTTTAATTACGTTCAGCAAAAATTTGATGTTGGCCTTATAAATTCAGTAGATTATAACATTGCAAAAAACAATTATACTAAGGCAAAATCGGATTTAATACAGGCTAAATATGAATTCGTTTTCAAAATTAAAATTCTGGAATTTTATAAAGGTAACGCTATTAAGCTCTAAAATATTTTATAAACTAACTTAACTCTAAATGTTCAGCTTCTATAGGTTTTTCGAAAAATAATGTGGCCAACTTATTGAAGTTATCAGGCGAATCGGTTGTAAAAAATTTATATTTTCCAGTCCTGGTGCAATTCATTTCAATTTCCGGATGTCTCTCTAAATAATCGGCCAAACTGTTTGATATTATTTCACCTTGTGAAATAATATTGATATTACCGGGAAGAAACTGCCTGATTTTATTAATTAAAAGCGGGTAATGTGTACAGCCCAGGATAATTGCATCAATGAGAGGATCGGCATTTAAAATATTATTTAAATGCTTTTTAATAAAAAAGTCGGTTCCGGGGCTTTCATGTTCGCCGCTTTCTACAATAGGAACCCATAGCGGACAAGCCTCCTGGATAACTGTAATTTCAGGAAATATTTTTTCAATCTCAATTTGATATGACTTTGATAAAACTGTACCGGCAGTTCCGAGAACACCAATATGCTTAGTAAAAGTGTAATTGTCGATACTTTCGGTTACCGGCCTGATAACCCCGAGAACACGGTTATTGGGCGCTATAACAGGCAGGTTTTTTTGTTGGATTGTCCTTAACGCTTTTGCCGAAGCTGTATTGCATGCAAGAATTACGAGGTGGCACCCGTAACCAAACAGCCATTCAACTGCCTGCAATGTATATTTATGTACCGTTTCAAACGATCGTGATCCATAGGGTGCACGGGCATTATCGCCTAAATAAACATAATCGTAACCTGGCAATAGTTTTACAATTTCTTTCATTACCGTTAGGCCGCCATAACCCGAATCGAAAATACCTATCGGTTGAAATTTTTTCATTGCTAAAACGCTCAAATGAGTTTTAGAATCAAAAATAAGGAAATTGCGCAAATTGGCTACATTAACCTATAAATGGTTACTGTTTCCCAATTATTAAAATTAAAATTATGGGTTAATTTCTTATTTCGATTTTAATTTCAATTTTTGTTTTACAAGCGGAAGAATATCCAGGCTATTATCAGAATGAAAAATAACTGAACCTGTGCTTATGTCGAAAATATAAGTAAACCCGTTTTCTTTGGCCACTTCAGAAATGGCTTTGTTGGCTTTATCAAGGATGGGTTTAAATATTTCCGTCCGCTGTTTTTGAAGGTCCTGGTCAGCATTGGTTTGAAACTGCTGGATGCGCTGGTTCATTTGTTGCAGGTCGGTTTCTTTTGTTTGCTTTATCAGGTCGGAATAAGTATCCTTTTTACTGACATAATCCTGATATTTCTTGTTAAATTCGACTTGCATAGCTTCAAGCTGGTCTTGCAATTCTTTGGTTGCTTTTTCAAGTTTAGCTTGTGCGCTGTCACTTTCAGGCATTGCCTGTAATAGTTCCTGTGAGTTGATATGCCCTAATTTCAAGCCTGCCTGGGCATAAATTGATGTTGATAATACAAAAACAAAAATTGGAACAAATATTTTTTTCATTTTATAAAAGTTTTATTAATTATTTTAATCACACCTTTCATAAACCATGAAAGGTGTACTCATATACAAATTATTTTATAATACAAAATAAAGCGCTTATAATATTAATAACCGGGCGCTTAATTAATTTAAACGTCGCAAATGTAATTAATTAATTTTTATAACCCAACTTTTGTAAAATCGCATCGCTTTTATCATATTTCGGATCGTTATAAAGAATAGTTGCGCCCGCTGAGCTATCGAAAATTATCGAATAGCCACTTTCCAGAGCCATTTCTTTAACTGCTTTGTATATTTCGTCTTGAATGGGTTTTATAAGTTCTTCACGTTTTTTGAATAAAGCGCCATCCTGGCCAAAATATTTTTTCTGAAGTTCTTTTGCATCTTTTTCTTTATTCATGATTTCCTCTTCGCGCTTTTTTTTCATTTCTTCGGTTAAAAGTACTTTTTCAGCCTGGTATGACTTGTACATTTTGTCGATATCAGCGTACATACCTTCAACTTCTTTTTGCCATGTATTGGATAATTTATCTATTTGATCCTGGGCTGATTTATATGCCGGAATGTTGTTGAGAATATAATCAGAATCAATATAGGCAAATTTTTGAGCTATAACAGCGCTTGATGTAAGCACAACTGCAAATAAAATCAATATCTTTTTCATCGGATAAAATTTAATTTCAAAGGACGGATTAAACCCACATCTCTCAATTATTAAGCTTGACGCAAAGTCAATGAGATACTAATCATCCGTTCTTCGAGTTTTACATGTTTAATATGTGGGTATCAAAAATAATGTTTCTATAATACATATATTATGCCATAAATAATTTCACTTAAATAATATCAAAATCCAAGCCTGGTTGTTGCAAATGTTTCAATTTTTATAATAAGCCACTCAATAGTGAAATGATAATAATTGAAACTTCTAGAACTGTTGACCCATTGTAAAGTGAATCTGGCCGCCGCTTTTTACATAGCCACCGCTGCTATTATAAACAGGATCGAATCCATAACCATAATCGAACCCAAGTAAGCCGAACATAGGAAGAAATACCCTAATGCCGGCGCCAACAGAACGCTTTACATCAAATGGATTAAAAACTTCAAATGTATTCCAGCAATTACCTGCTTCAGCAAATATAAGCCCGTAAACAGTAGTTTGTTCTTTTAAAACTATCGGGTAACGCAACTCGGCTGTATATTTATCATATATATTGCCTCCATTGTGCAAAACACCGCTTTTTTGTTGGTTGTTGTTGTTGTCAACATCGGGGGTCAATGAACCGTCCTCATATCCGCGTAATGAAATAATTTCAACATTGGTGAGGCTGTAATTGCTTAACCCGCTACCGCCGACCTGAAATTTTTCAACAGGCGAATATCCCAAAGTCCTGTTATATCTTCCGAGTAAACCAAAATTTGCCCTCGTCATTAATACAAGATCGCCAGCAAGATTTAAATATGTTTCGGATTTAAACTCCCATTTATCGTATTCAATCCATTGGTACTTTTCTTCCGATGTCATACTCGGATCCTTATAGTTTTTACCGTTAAATAATGAATACGGAGGGGTAAATTGCAACCTTAGTGAAAATGATGATCCTAAGCGTGGATATATAAACTGGTCGAGCGAATTACGCGATATGGTTGTGCTGAAGTTTAAATTATTCATGTCGCCATTTGTAATCCCCATGATATAAGTATAATTTCTTAAAAAATAGCGTTCGTAATTAACTTCATTTTGAATGGAGAAGTAATCATCGGGCCATTTTAGCCTGCGCCCCAAACCCAATGAGAAACCTACAATTCTCATGTAACTATTGGGGCTCGACGATAATATTGTGCCAACATTTGAAGTACTTGTTGGCGTGAGCCTGTTATAATAGGCTGAAAAAGATAAGGAATTTGGTTTCTTGCCACCAAACCACGGGTCGGCAAAAGTTAAGTTATAGGAGCGATAGTAAGTTCCGTTAGATTGCACACGCACGCTGAGGGTTTGTCCATCGCCTGAAGGCACAGGCCTCCATTCTTTTAAATTAAAAAAATTCCTGTATGAAAAGTTATTAAACTTGATGCCTACTGTTCCAACAAAGGTATTCATTCCCCAGCCCCCTGAAACCTCAAGCTGATCGTTAGCCCGCTCTACCAGTTTATATTCAATATCTACGGTGCCATCGGATGGGTTTGGTATTGGAACTGGTTCAATTTTTTCAGGTTCAAAGTGTCCCAATGTTGCTAATTCCCTCACCGATCTTATAATATCCGATTTGCTGAATAATTCTCCCGGCAATGTCCTTATTTCGCGCCGTACAACATGCTCATTGGTTTTTGTATTACCGGTAACAATAACGTTATTAATTGTTGCCTGTCGGCCTTCGTATATGCGCATTTCAAAATCTATCGAATCATTATCAATAGCTACTTCAGTGGGTGTAACTGAAAAGAAAAGGTAGCCATTATCAAGATATAATGAGCTTACAGCATCTTCATCATTTTGAAGTCTTTTATCTAAAATTTTCTGATTAAATACTTCGCCTTTATTAATGCTTAAAACTTTTGATAAAACATTTGAAGGGTATTTTGTATTACCAATCCATGTGATATTCCTAAAATAATATCTTTTGCCTTCATACACGTTAACATAAACTATAACCCTTTTATTACTTACCAATTTTACAGAATCGGAGAGGATTTTAGCATCACGATAACCATGTTCGTTATAATAATCGATAATTTTTTCTTTGTCTTCTTTATAATCGGCTTCGATAAATTTTGAATTATTCCAGAATTTCCAGTCTTTGCGTTTCGTTTTTTTCATCGACCGCTTAAGCTTCCGCGATAGAATATCCTTATTTCCTGTAAAATAAATTTCTTTAACCCTTACCCTCTTGTTTTTCGATATTTTAATTGCCAAACTAACGCGATTGGAGAATGTGTCGGCTTTTTGTTTGATGTCAACATGAGTGTTGAAGTAACCTTTCTCGAGGTAAAATTTTTTAATTATTGATACGGTGTTGTTTAAAATATTCTCAGTTATCTGGCTTCCTATCCGCAAGTCTATTTTTTCTTTTATATCATCTTTATCCGATTTGCTAATCCCGTCGATAGTTATGTTAGATATCCTGGGGCGTTCCTTCAGATAAATGTTTAGAATAACTTTATTATCGGGCAGCATTGTGGTAGAAACTTTTACATCCTCAAACAATCCATGCTGCCAATATTTTTTTACAATTTGGGTAACTTCGTCGCTTGGTAAAGTAATCTTGGATCCTTTTTCAAAACCTGACATGCTTGCCAGAGTTCCTTTATCTAAAAAATTTACACCACTAATTGTAACCGAATCAACAATATAATCTTTTGGGTTTGAATAATCAACAACCGTTGTACTGTCAGGGTTTTGAGCATATCCGGTGCAAAATAACATTAAAAATATATTTAACAAAAAAATGTTCTTTTTATACATTGTATGTGATAAAAATTATGTTTGTAATAATTCCGTTAGCTTGTAATCGAATTTTTGTTTCAATATTAAAGATTTTTTCTTAAACCTTTTCAAAATGTTTATCCGGCATTTAACCTTTTTAACTTTTATTATGGCCTTTTTATTGCTATAACTGGTTAATAAATTATTGTGAAGCTTTTAAATAAAAATGACTTGAATATAAATCCTGCCTTAATTTTAAACAATTACAGCCGGTTAAACTGAAAGTTGTTTTCAGTTTCGTATAATTTATGAACGGCATGGAAAACAGCTTATATCTTGTCAATCAGGCCTCCGCGATAAATAATTGATACTTTTTACCGCTAGTCCCGATTTAATTGAACGGGACAATTGCCCAGCAGTTCTGCCGAATCTTCTTTCACGATGTTGGAAACTTATTATTGCTTCATAGAAATTTTTTTTCCGAAAATCAGGCCAAAGAACATCTGTAAAATATAATTCGGTGTATGCCATCTGCCACAATAAAAAATTACTTATCCGAAATTCGCCGCTCGTTCTGATAAGCAATTCGGGATCGGGCATATATGCGCTCTGAAATTGTTTGGATATAAAATCGTCATCAATTTTGCCTGGTTCTATCTTTCCCCCAACGGCCAATGCAGCTATTTGCTTAATTGCTTGTGTTATTTCCCATCGGCCGCTATAACTTAATGCGAGCGATAATGTTAACCCTTTGTTTTCAGATGTTAATAAAATGGTTTCCTTTAATTGCTTTAATACATCAGCCGGAAGACTATCAATATCCCCAATTGTCGTTAAGCGAATGTTGTTCTTCATCATGTTTGAAGCCTCGGCACTTAGTGAAGAAATAAGCAATTGCATGAGTGCGTTTACTTCATTTTTTGGCCGTTTCCAGTTTTCAGTAGAAAAAGCATATAAGGTAAGAAACTTTATTCCCAGCTCGGATGCAGCCTCAACTGTTTCGCGTACCGCAACCACGCCGTTTTTATGCCCAAATATGCGTTTATTCCCTTTCTTCTGCGCCCAACGGCCATTGCCATCCATTATTACGGCAATATGAATTGGTAATTTTGTTAAATCTATTTTTTCTTTAATATCCATTAGAACTTCTTCTCGTAGGCCGGACACGGCATTCCAAAATCAAAAACTTTATATGTAATAAAAAAACCTGCAAATGAATACCAATCATTATTATTTAAACTCGAATTTGAAGGAGGAGGAGTTGGATCGGGTATTCCATCGAGTTTTTGGCTGAAAGAATCGCGGAAATTCCATTGAATGCCCGTACTCCATTTTTTCCCTATTGTAGCCCTAATTCCCACTGCAAAAGGCAGATCAAGATAATATGACTTTTTATTAGATTCCAGGTTTAACGATGTTGCAATACCTGTTGAAACAAAAGGGCTAAAGCTCATTTTCCTTTCATTAAATTTCAGAGGTAAAAAATTAAACTCGAATTGAAAAGCAAAATCATATAATTCGGATTTGAATGAAGAGTTAACCCATAATATATTTTTGTTCGGGTCAGAATAATTAGGATTGTTAGCTGTAAGAACCATGTAATTAAATTCCCCTTTCAAAACATATCTTTGGTTCATGTTGTAACGATAGGTAATTCCAGCATTAACCTGAGGGGAATAAAATATAAATGCCGGGTTCAAATTCCCCAGATAAAAAGCGCCACCTATCAATACCCCCAAGTCCGATTTATTTTGCGAAAATACTGGCAAAGAAATCAGCGTACAAAGTATTACAAAAAGTCTTCTCATTAATGTTTTTCTAGTAATAAGAATGTCCTCGAAGCACCGGATACCCTCGAATAGAAGTTCTGATCCTATAAACAAGGTTAATACTTCCGAGATAATAAACGTTATTATGTTTATTAAATTGCTTTGTATCTAAACCATCAAGGGTATGCGACAAGGTATATCTGCCGCCAAGTTCAAAGCCAACCGAATATCTGTAACTAAGAATAATTTTCAATCCAATTCCAGCAGGAAATACCATTGTAATTCCAATTTTATTAATTGCTGTATCATTTGGAATTAGTTTTCCTGTAAACCAGGGTTTATAAATTAAGCTGCCCAAACCCGCGAAGACATACAAATTCATTTTCGAGTAATTATTTATCATCCCTCTTCTGTTAAACAGAGCAAAAGAAAATTGCCTCCTGTTATCTTTTATAATTGAATACTCATATTGAACAGATTGTTCGGCAAAAAAACTATTGGATTTATAGTTCCGCTTTGCATTTTTAGATCCGGCATCACTCGAACTAACCCACGCAAAATCAATATTTAATTTTATTGCCTGGTTATCTTCGAGCTTATATCTTGCTCCTAAAAATAATGAAGGCCTAGTTTTCAAAAGCTGGATATCCTTTAATCCAAATAAATTGCTTTCAGTTTTAGCTCCTCCAATATTACCAAAGAAATTAGCGCTACCTATACCAATTGTCGCCTCATAACGTGTAAGTTTCCATGCCTGGGCAAAGATTGCTTCAGAAAAAAAAATTAGTATTATGAAAATAAATATCTTACGCATAATACAAACTTAGTGTACAAAAATATGATTTAAATTTATTTTTTATTTATTTAGTAAATTATAATTAGTTTCTAATATCAGCCCCCCACATAAGTTTCTTTCTAATTGTGCTGAAAAATGTATGATTGGGAAGTTGTGCCATTTGAATAGTGAATCCGGCCATTTTTAAAATAATTGGTTTCTCACAAGAAAATTCATGTGAGCGTGAATCAATTGTAACCAAAAAAAGGCCGGAGCGTGATTTTACTTTGAGTTTAAGTTCAACGTTATCGGTAATAACTATTGGCCTGACAGTAAGATTATGCGATGCAATAGGCGAAATAATTATTGCATGGCAATCGGGCGATAATATTGGGCCGCCGGCGCTCATTGTATAAGCTGTAGAACCGGTAGGCGTTGAAATTATAAGGCCATCGGTCCAGTATGTGTTAAGAAAATTACCATTGATTTCAACATCAATTGCTATCAATGACGGATCATTCTTCTGGATGGTTACTTCATTCAAACCATATGGAAAATCTGAAAACGGGTTATCAGGAGAATGAAAGGCTATTAAACTGCGTTTTTCTGTAACATAATCGCCTGTAAAAATATAATCAAGGGACTTGCCTATTTCTTCCTGTGAAATATTTGCAAGAAAGCCTAAATGGCCGGTATTGATACCAACTATGGGAATGCCTGAATCACGGACAAATTGTACAGCTTCTAAAAAAGTGCCATCGCCCCCCAAACTGAAAAAAAAATCAAAATCGGGGGTTATATTTTCAAAACTATTGAATTCCTTAAATGCACAAATATTATTAAGCGGATTATTTTTTAAAAAATCGAAAAATGGTTTGTAGATGTAAACTTCAGCATTCTGTTCACATACTTTATTGAAAAAAACATGCAAGCTTGCCTCAAAGCCTTTATCAAATTTTCTTCCAAATACAGCTAATTTCATTACATTTGAAGGAATAGTGAATCAAACGCTCAAATACCTCATAAATAATTCAAAACGGTCGTCCAACATGTTTGTCAACTGGTCGGTTTCAAGATACGAGGCTTTAATGTTGTAATTGTACCGGTTAAAGGTTTGGATAATTGAAGACATGTCGGTCTTATTTATCTTAATGGTAACATCAATTTTTGTCGAATTTTCCTGAGATGATACATAAACGCTAAGTATTTTTGCATCATTCCCTTCAACTATTTGGGCAATTTGCGAAAGTGAATAATCATTTGTATTAAGCTCTAAAACTATTATAGCGCCTGGTTGTTTAACAGCTACAAGGTCGCCGATATATTTAAGAAGGTCGTTTTGGTTAATAACGCCCAAATAATTATTCTTTTCATCCAGCACAGGAATTGATGTAAGCTCTAAACGGGCTGCTAATTCAATTACTTCATAAATATGCTGGTTGTAGGTAACAAATGGCCTTATCAGCGAAAGGGTGTGGTTGCCAATAGGTTCATCGGCCATATTTAAATCATAAATATCGCGATCAGATATAAGCCCAAGAAATTCAGTATTATTTACGATGGGCAAATGCAATATCCGGAATATGTCCATATACGACAGGGCTTTTATACCGGTATCGGAAGTACGGAGCGCCGGAACAACATCAGATATTAAATCTTTTGCAAGCATTTTAATGATTGATCTGACAATTACAATTAATTTTGCAAAGTTAATATTTTCATTGAAACTCAAATAATTTAAATATTTATGACCAGGCTAAGTGTAAACATAAATAAAATTGCCACTATCCGTAATTCACGGGGCGGAAATGTCCCTGATGTTATTCAGGCAGCAATTAATATTGAAAAATTTGGTGCCCAGGGTATAACCGTCCATCCGCGCCCTGACGAGCGTCATATAAAACGTAGCGACGTAATTGAGCTTAAAAAAATAATAAAAACTGAATTTAACATAGAAGGGAACCCTACCGATTCGTTTATCGAACTGGTTACAACGGTAAAGCCCGAACAGGTAACCCTTGTCCCTGATGCACATGATGCAATTACATCCAATGCCGGTTGGAACACAATTAAAAACCAGTCATTTCTTACTTCCATAATAAAAGAATTTAAAAAATTCAATATCAGGGTATCAATTTTTATCGATGCTTTGGAAGATATGGTAGAAGCGGCAGCTAAAACGGATGCTGACCGGATAGAGCTTTATACCGAGCCTTATGCTTCGGGTTATATCATGAATCGCGAAAAAGCCATAGAACCATTTATTAAAGCAGCAGCAATTGCCCGAAAATGCAATTTGGGAATTAATGCAGGCCACGATCTTAACCTTATAAATCTTCAGTATTTTAACCAAAATGTTAATGGGTTGTCAGAGGTTTCTATCGGGCACGCCCTTATTTCCGATGCATTATATTTCGGATTGGAAAGCGCCATACAAAAGTATCTTAGCTGCCTTCTGTAAAATTGATGAAGAAAACTGGTGATTACATAGGTGTATATAATTTCAAGTTTCAAATTTCAAGTTTCAAATTTCAAATTTCAAATTTCAAGTTTCAAGTTTCAAGTTTCAAGTTTCAAGTTTCAATATTGAATTAATCCATGCAACTGGCTTTTAAAAAATCAGGCAGCGGCGTTCCACTTATCATTCTTCATGGTTTGTACGGTTCATCCGATAATTGGTCTACAGTTGGTAAAGCGCTATCCGATAAATTTACTGTTTATTGTATCGACCAGCGGAACCATGGCAATTCGCCGCATAGCAGCGAACATAATTACAATTTAATGCAGGATGATTTGCTGGAGTTTCTTAATTTCCATAACATCGATAAGGCAATATTATTGGGCCATTCCATGGGAGGCAAAGTTGCCATGCTTTTTTCACTCCTTCATCCTGAAAGGATTTTAAAACTTATAATTGTTGATATTGCCCCAAAAGAATATAAAAACCTTTTAAATTTTCAACCACATGCCATCCTGTATTTAAATATTATGCAGGCATTTGTTAATGTTGATGTAACTTTAACAAAAAGCAGGCGGAAAATTGAAAAGGAATTTTATCAGTATGTGCCTGACAAAAATATTTGCGGTTTCATTTTGAAAAACCTGAAACGGGATAACGACGGCAATTTTCGCTGGTCAATAAATATCGACGCATTAAATAATCATCTTCCGGATATCCTTAATGGGATTGATTTTGCTAAAGTTAAGTTCAATATAGAATTGATAAATTTTCCAACACTATTTATAAGAGGCGAAAAATCGGATTTTATTTTAGATGAAGATAAAACAACGATAAAGCAATTTTTCCAAAATGCTGAATTTGTTACAATTTTTAATGCAGGCCATTTGGTGCATACCGACCAGCCGGGATTTTTTTTAAATGCTGTTTTTGGTTTCTTAAAAATAAATACTCCTTAAGCCGAAGATTAGTTTATTCCGCAAATTCAATACAATCATCAGGGAGAGTTGATTCTCCCTTGAATTTTAAAAATAATTGAACTATTGCCAAAACGTCCATTTGGCAATACCGGACAATGCGGGGCAAATCGCGTTCTTCCCAATAAACTTTTGCAACCATGCTGCCGTCGATATTTGTTTTCGGCGAAGGAATGCCAAACAAATACGATAAAAGGTTGAGCGAAGTATAATTTTTGTGATCGCCGAATTTCCACAATTCCATAGTATCGAGAAATGATGTATCCCAGGGTTTTTGACCTGCAGTGTCCAATAATGAAGGCAAACGAATACCGTTTACCAACATGCGCCTTGAAAGATAAGGAAAATCGAATTCTTTGCCATTATGGGCGCATAAAATAAGGTCGTTTGAAATATTTAGCTTAATTAATAGTGCAGCAAATTCGGCAAGCAAAGTTTGCTCATCATCGCCGGATATCGATTTTATGCGTACATGCCGCTTCCCATCACGATTATATGCCATCCCGAACGAAATACAAATAACTTTGCCGAATTCGGCATAAATCCCGGCACGCTCATAAACTTCTTCTGCCGTTTGTTCTTCTTTCCTGAAATATTGCGATTTTTTATCCCATAGCTTTTGATACTCCAATGTCAGTTCCAGAAATGTCGGCTTATTGGGAACGGTTTCAATATCGAGGAAAAGAATTTTTTCAAGTGCGTATTTTTCAAGCATAATAATTTTTATTAAGTGCGTCAACATTATTACAATTTAATTTATAATAATGATATAATTTAGTTGGTATTACAGGATGTTTTTTTGATTTTATTACAACTGCATTTTTTTCATCGGAGTCATAATTATATATATATTTGAATTTATTAAAGCTATGTTTTTCCATAATATATTGTTTAACGTTTTCGGCTACTGCCAGTTCGGGATTGCGTGCTTGAATCACTGTCCGCTGGCACAAATACTCACATGCGTGCGCTGACGCTTGCAAACCTTCTGAAACCCGCATTGGCTGTGAGCCGGTGTTAGCGGCTGGTATTTTTTTATTTCTGGTCAATATTTTAATCTTAAAGGTTTATCTGCAAATTCCATATCAGCAAATTGAAAATCTTTAGGCAAATCATACAACAACTTTGCTACAATAGCTTTAGTTTCAAGTTTACAGTTAATTCCAAAAAATATGTTTTGGATATTTTCAATTTTATAATGATAATAAATAGGTTGATTTCGCCAAATTCGATATTCCTTTTCTTCTTTCCAATCTATTGATTTAATAGATATATCAGCCAGAAAATAGTCTAAATATTGATAATCTCCTTTTAATTGAAATGCAAGTTTTGTAACATCAAATTCTGGTAATTCATTTACATAATTTACTTTTTGAAAATGATGGTCAATTTCTGATTCTTTAAATTCAAAACCGATTACAAATCCAGTATGAGATGAAGCATAATGAGACCACATTTTAATATCATCATAGCCCTCACTTAATGAACAAAATGCAAAACGATTAATAAATTCTTTTCTTTGCTGATTAATAAAAGTAACAATTAAATCATCAGGGAAATCACGAAGCTTTTTTAAAGTTGCGTTATCAGAATCACTAATACATTCTTTAAATAAGTCAATTTGATTCTTTGATATTTGTCTGTCACTATATCCTAAACATTCAAATGGGTCATTCATATTCTTTGGATAATGACACCATAAACCCTTTAATGAAATGGCTCTGTAAGAATATACATTATCTGGATAATATTTATATAAAACCATCTTGGTAATTTTTTATTTACTAGCCGCTAACTAATATATATACGTCATATGGTATATATTTTTATTTTAATTCCAAAAAACTCTTTTGTTTTTAACTCTAAATTAGCGCTCATACGTTTTTTAGATTATTATAAATTATGTTTTTTATAAATCTGACCTCTTGGCAAAACCCTTTTTAACAGGGCAGTTTCGCCATTATATTCGAATGTTGCCCTGTATATTCCTCTCCTTATCTTATACAGGTTGTTAAATCCTTTAAGTTTAAAACACTCCTTAATATCAAAAGGAGATTTGACGGATTCCTTTTGAATTTCCTGAATAAGTTTGAAAACAACAAGTTTAATCCGTTTCGGTAGCACCTCCGTATCTTTTACAAAAGCTTTTGAAATTTCAACCTTCATTATTTAAGCGAATTAATGAAAGCCATTTTCTCCGATTTTGTCAGAACCTCACTTGCTTCAGGAACACTTGAAAGAGCTATCAGCAATTCATCCTCATTTGCAAGTTCATCCAGAACCCCCTCAATGTACGATTTGAGGTTCTGTCCATAGTTTACAGCTATTAACCTTAAAGTTTTTTCTGTTTCAGGTTTAAGGTCAATAATTTTCCTTTTTTTTACAAACGTCGATTTCATAAAGTCAATCTAAATTTTAAAGTTTTTAGTTAGGCAAATATATATAATATATACGGTATATATTATATATATTTCATTTAATTTTTCTTTTGTCTATCTCTGCTTCATTTAAGAATTTTAACTATAACCCGTATTGAACATCCATGTCAATCGCTAATATTTTCAATTTTACCAAATATTCTATTTACCAAAGTTCTTAAAGCATCAAGCTTCGATTTATAAATCTTAATTTTTAAAATTTCAAAGAATTCCTTAGCCAATTCATAATAAATAATCGCCAAAATGCCTGTTAATACTGAAATGCCTAAAACCGCAATCTGTAAAATAATATTTTTTATAAAAATTGAAACAACAAGCCACAGCAGGCAATAATAAAATGGAAATAGCAGGGATACCAGCGTATATTTTACCGAACTGTGGAACTGAGTGTCATCAATGCGCCGGTTTAAAATTTTCGGTAAATAAATCAACCCGGCATGGATTATAAACCCGCAGGCGAATATTGGCAAAAGAATTAATAACCTGATTGCCATCAATGAGATTCTAAAAAAATCCGGAACATCCATAAAAATTGCTTCCGGTGAAATTTTTAATATGTTGGTTTCTATTCTCAAAGGTTTTAAATCAGTTTCTGTTTTTTCAAAATAATCCGGATCGGACAAATACAAATCATTGCATTTATCTACGAACCATTTATCGGCAAGGTAACGATGCCAGGCATTTTCAGGTTTGTACCCAAATTTTTTTATAGCAACAGGGCGGTATAAATATCTCAAATAATCAACAATATCGTAATATTTACCGCAATCGATATGAAGCATCAGTTTTTTCATTTCATTTTCCAAATGTTTCTTCATACTCTTCAATGCTTCAACTGGCTTGGTTTTATACTGCGCCACATATCCGGCAACATTGATAGGCTTTCCAAATTGGATAATAAGCTGGCTTCTGTAAGCGGAATAATCGGAATAATCAATTCCAACAGGCACGATTACGGGACACAATTCGGGAAATTTTTCTGCTGCCGACAGAGCAAGCCTAAATGTGCCTTTTACCAACGGTTTTAATTGTCGCTTATCGCCATGAGTGCCTTCGGGCATAAGACACAGCATTTTTTTGTTTTGTAGAACTTCTGTTGCATCAGCAAATACGATGCTGTTTTTGCCAATATTTTCTATGCCGTCGCGCATACGGTAAATTGGCATTATTTTTAAAAACCTTAAAATTTTTGCTATCCAGCGGTTTTGAAAAACGTCTGCACGCGCCATAAACACATTTTGTCCGGGCAATAAACATACTATTGCCATTGCATCCATAATGGCATTCTGATGGTTTGGGGTTAAAATTACTGGTGTTCCAAATGGTATATTTTCTTTGCCCTTTATGACAATTTTATTATAAAACAGCCTGTGGGCAAGGCGTAAATAAATTCTTCCAAGTTCATACCCGAGCGACCAATTATAAATTTTATGTTTCATGTAAATACACAGTTAAATTTTATTGCCTGCTTTTGCCAATATTCCAAAGGATAAAGGAACCAAAGTACATTTTTCTTTTTGAAAATTATTACATTCCAAGCAAAAGTAAATGATAAGCCTGAAATTTTAATAAACCCTGAAAATGTTGAGTTTAAAATTATTTTAGCAATGATGGTATTTCAGAAATTTTTAAACTAAATTACACACATGAAAATATGTAATTTGACACCGCGTATTTTCGGTGAAGTTTATTACGTGATTTTCAATCTGGAAAATATTAAAATATTAGGTATTTGTTGGTTTTAATTTTTTTTTAAATGAAAGAAATTTTTGAGGAAATTGATATTGAAAGCCTGCCCGATAACTTATTCCATCTTCTTGACGATGATTGGATGCTTATCACTGCCGGCGACAAAGAATCGTTTAATACCATGACGGCCAGTTGGGGCTCATTCGGGGTATTGTGGGAAAAACCAGTTGCCATGGCCTTTATAAGACCTCAACGCTATACTTTAAAATTTATAGTGAATAACAGTTTTTTTACAATGTCGTTTTTTGCCCCCAAATACAAACAAATATTAAATTTTTGCGGACAATATTCCGGAGAGGTTGTAGATAAAGTAAAAGAAACAGGTTTAATTCCTGCCTATACGCCTTCGGGCAACATTACTTTTGAACAGGCGCGGCTTGTTATTGAGTGCAAAAAAATATATGCCGACGAAATTAAACCGGAAAAATTTATCGATAAACAAATTATTCAACGGATTTATCCAACACAAGACTTTCATAAAATGTTTATAGGCGAAATAATACATGCTTATATACTAAATGCCGAAAAATAATTTCCCTGTTGATAATTTAAATATAGTATTCTTCGATGGTTTCTGCATTTTATGCAGCAAATTCATTAATTTTTTATTAAAGAAAGATAAAAACAAACGCCTTTATTATGCGTCGCAGCAATCGGGGTTCGGTAAAAAAATCATTAAAAAATTTCTTTCAGAAAATGGGAACGATGCAGTTGTTTTTATAAAATCAGGAAAAGTTTATATCAAATCTTCGGCTGTTATCAGAATATTGGGGGAATTAGGCGTTTCATGGAAAATAAGTTTGGCTCTATTTATTATTCCTCCATTTTTGAGAAATTTAATTTACGATTGGATAGCTAAAAAAAGATATTCCTGGTTTGGCAAATCGGATAGCTGTTATTTGCCGCAGCCCGAATTTAAGAATCATTTTTTGGATTATTTTCCATTTTTATAATTTTATTCCAGGTTTCTAATTCTTAGCAAACCTTTATTTTTCAGCAAATTCAACATCAAAATAATTGGCAACTTCTTTAATTTCTTTCAAAATTTCAGGAATAATTGGTATGCCCTGCTTTTTTAAAATTTCTTCTTTCTCCCTTTCAGGATCGCCGGGTATAAGCACCTTCGGCCTGCCCGGAATACATTTTGCATTGCGAAAAGTTTCGATCCATTCGTCCATTTGAGATTTAAATTGATCTGTAGTTTGAAAAGCATCAATTCGAATAGCGCCAAAAAAATGCCCGATCCCTTCGCCTACTTTTTTATCCGAAACAGGCAAGCTGGCTAATGAAGGAGACACAAAAGGCCCAAAATTAGCTCCTGAAAGCACGCCGGAAAAAATATCGACAATAGCAGACAAACAATAACCTTTATGGCTGCCATGCTCATAATCGCCGCCTAAAGGTAAAATAGCCCCTCCTTTGGAAAGTATGCCCGGATCATCTGAAGGATTGCCGTTTTTATCATTTACAAATCCGTAAATAACTTTTTCGCCTTTTTTTTCAGAAATAATAAGTTTGCCCCGCGCAATAGGCGTTGTAGCAAAGTCAGCCACAAAAGGCGGATATTTTCCTGCCGGGATAGCAACTGCAATAGGATTTGTACCCAGAAGCTTATTAATTGAAAAAGTAGGCGCAACGAGCGGGCTTGTATTGGTCATGCAAATTCCAATCATATCGTGTTCAAGCGCCATCATTGCGTAATAACCGGCAATGCCAAAATGGTTTGAATTAAACGTTGAAACCCAACCGGTACCAACATCACGCGCTTTAGAAATTGCAATATCCATCGAATTGGTCGCTGCAACCATTCCAAATGCTTTATCGCCGTTCACTACAGCAGTACTGGGCGTTTCGTGCATAATTTTTATTGTTGGTGCAACATTTATACGACCTGCTTTCCACATTTCGAGATATTCCTTTAAGCGCATCATACCATGCGACGGCAAACCCCGCAGCTCAGCTGCAATTAAAACCTTTGCAATTGTTTCTGCATCCTCGGCTCTACAGCCCATTTTTTGAAATATTTTTTTTACAAAGCCTGATAAATATTGGTGCGAATACATTTCAATTTTCGGTTTTAATCAAAAGAATTCCTCGTAGCTCTGCTACGGGGTAAAATCAAATAATAGGTTTGCTATGCAAACTCCATTGTTGTATTTTCTTTGATACCTCGCAGCTCTGCTGCGGGGTAGTTCATTTTAATAAGAATGACAAAGATATAAGAAATATCATTTTAAATTTCTTACGCTTATATTTGTCGGAATTTAAAATGGAGAAATTTTAAAATATATTTATTTAATTGATAAAATTCTGTTAAATTTACAATACAACCTTAAATTTTTGATTATGCGAAGCTTTCTTTTAGTTTGTTTGTTTTCCGTAATACTTTGTACGCCTGTTTTTTCGCAAGAAAATAAAAAGGATTATTCAAAACTTAGTCGGGATGAGATTAATGAGCTAAGTTATGACGAACTCCTGGCAATCCCGCTTGCCGATTTAATGAAACTTGCTGAAAGTTTGGGTGTTTCAGTAGATGATCTTTTGAATATGAAAATCACAGTATCATCAAAGGCCGCATTAACATCCCGTGAATCGCCGGGAATAGTTTCAATTGTAACTGCCGATGAAATAAAAAACAGCGGCGCCCGCGACCTTATTGATGTGCTTAACCTTGTTCCGGGATTTCAATTCGGATATGATGTAGATGGGGTAATTGGTTTGGCAAGCAGGGGAAATTGGGGTCATGAAGGAAAAATTCTCATTCTACTCGATGGTCAGGAAATGAACGACAACTTTTACTCAACTTACCAATTTGGCAATCGCATTCCTTTAGGCCAGATAAAGCGAATTGAAATTATTCGAGGCCCAGGCTCTTCTGTTTACGGAGGCTATGCTGAACTGGGGGTTATAAACATTATTACCAAAGACGGCGGCGATTTAAAAGGATTTACGCTTGAAAATTATACAGGCCTTATGTCAAGAGGTGTTTTAAGAGACGATATTAACCTGGCAGCCGGAAATAAACTAAAGGATTTCGATTACTCTATTTCTGCATATTATAGCCAGGGACACCGGAGCAATGAAATATATACTAATTTTAATCCGTATACATATGATATGGCAGGAAGTGCAGGCGTTATAGCAGGCGAAAACCTTAATTTATCTTTAGGATACAAGGATTTGAAATTCCGATTTATTTATGATAATTATAAAACCCAGGAATTTGACTACTTTGGCCTGCCTTTTAATAATTTCACCGGGTATTACGGAGAATTGAAATATGATTGGAAATTTTCGGATAAGCTAACGATTACACCAAAGTTAAATATTAAGGAACAGGAGCCCTGGAGAATGAGTTATGCTGGTAATGACGACACTTTTTATTTTGATAGGACTAATATTCGTTCCGTGGGCAGCATTATAGCGCAATATCAGCCAATTGAAAAATTAAATATTGTTGGAGGCCTGGAAGGCCTTACCGATATGGCGAAAGATTTATTATCCGATACCTCATCTTATTTTATTAACGGGAAAAAGCATATTTTTTACTATAATCTTGCAGCCTATTTACAATGCATACTTAAAACCGATTTTGTAAATATTAACATTGGCGGCAGATTAGACAGGCAAAGTAAATTTGGATATAACTTTGCACCCAGGTTAGGCATTACAAAAGTCCTGAATAAGTTTCATTTCAAAATTCTTTTTAGTGAAGCATTCCGTACTCCTGCAATAGAAAACATAGATGTGAATGATACAATTAAACCCGAGCGCACATACGTAACAGAACTGGAAACCGGTTATCAATTTAACAAAAGCATGTTTATCACAGCAAATGTTTTTGATATTCGAATTCAAGATCCTATTGTATATAATTATTTTGATGATAAGGATCATTACCTAAATTATGAATCAACCGGAACCAGAGGGTTGGAAATTGAATACCGATTCGTTAAAAGCAAGGGTTATTTAACCGCAAATTATTCTTTTTATTTTGCGCAAAACAATAACGTTGAACCTTACGAAGTTCAAAATGATCCAAGTTATTTGCTGGGATTTGCAAAACATAAAGCTACTTTAAATGCGATGTATAAAATAACCGAAAATTTGAACATCAATCCTTCTTTTATATTTACAGGTTATCGCTATGCTTACATACTTAATAATTTGGATTCAGCTGAACTTCATAAGGGATCACCAGTATTTACGCTTAATTTATTTATTAACTACAATAATTTTTTAACTGAAAAATTAAATTTTGGCATAGGTGTTTATGATATTTTGAATAATGGCAGAAAATTTATTGAGCCATACCATTCCTATGATTCTCCTTTATCTGGATTTCCACCTTTGCCCGGATACAACAGGGAATTTTTACTGAGGCTTAATTACAGGTTTTAAATCCTTACAATTTTTAATTTTTGCCCGTTTCTTCAAGATAGCGTAAACGCTCGTCTATAAGGCTTAGGATATAATTTATTGCAACGCTAATTAATAAAATGAAAGCGATAATATAAAAGAATGACGCGGCCACAAACCTCGACCAGTGTTCATAAGTAGCGCCGGTAGTAATTCTGTCAAATACGCTCCTGAAAATTAGCAAAGAAGCAATGATTGCAAATAATATTGCTGATATAATAGCATTTGCGGGCTTAAAAATCCTGTCGGTTGAAAATTTTACTTCCTTCTTTTTTCTACCACCGAACAAAGAAATGCTAATAATTCTTTTTGAAATATAAGAAGCGCTTAATAACAGAAAGCCAGTAATGCCAGTCAATTCCGAAACTATGAACCTGTAAATCATCCACTCGAGCACTTCATGGTGTTCAATATAATGCACAATCGGGAAAATCATAAGAGCGCTTCCAAAAATAAAACATAAAATACCCGATAAATTAAATATTTTGTAAGGTTGGTACAAAAAAACCATTTTCATAATGACGCCTAAAAAGCGTATGCCGTCGCGGAGGACTTTAAGCTTCGAATTGCCTTCCCGTTCCTGATAGGCCATATCGGTTTCTAAAATTTTCAAGTCCTGGCTCAGTATAGCGCGGGCGCTCATTGCGGGGGTAAAGTTAAGTCCATCGGGCAAGGGCAAAATTTTAGGTAGCGATTCCCGGCGCACAACCCTCATCCCACTGGCTGTATCTTTAATTTTTTCTGAAGAAACCAGCGATAATAACAGCGAATACATTGTATTTCCGATGCGCCTGATAAAAGGCATTTTGCTGTTTTTGTTCAAGCGTGAACCCAAAACGATGTCGGCATCTTTTTCAACCAGTAGTGAACATAAGTCGGCAAAAAAGTTTGGGTCGCAGGTGCCATCGGCATCTAAAAAACTTAACAAATCGGCATCCGACCTACTCCAGCCTTCTTTGATTGCTGCGCCGTAGCCCCGGTTTTTTTCAAATACTATAAGTTTGATGCGATCAATAAATGTTACAGCTATTTCGTTAGTCCGGTCTGTTGAGCCATCGCTTACCACTGTAACCGATACTTCTGTAACAGGCGAGCGCTGCTTGATATATTCTATGGCCGAAAGGCTTCGGATTATAATGCTTTCAATGCTTTTTTCTTCATTCAGGGCCGGAATAACTATTTCTAATTTCATATTTTAGCACAATTGTATTTTCAAATATATAACTTTTGTGCTAAATTTCAGTTATTGAAAAATGTTCGTATATCGCCTAATATATGCGAAAATGCCAGCCTGGTGAATATTTTAATTTTTAAAAATTCAAATCAAATCACATGCTTCTTCGGGCATCCAGTGAGCATTCTTGCCTTCCCATTTAACATTGCAACCAATGGGGTTTGTAATTTTAATTGAAATTTCTTTCTCATCGGTCAATTCAGTTAATACCCTATCTAAATCGTTTACGGTCATTCTCGAAATATCTCTCGGGCTGTCAACTCCTCTACCGGTATAAATTAATTCTCTTTTTTCATTGAACACATAAAAATGAGGGGTTCGCAAAGCGCCATAAGAAAGCGCTACTTCCTGGGTTTTATCATGCAGGTAAATCCATGGGAATTTTTTTTGTTCCATGCGCTTTACCATATTCTCAAAACTATCTTCAGAATAGGTATTGGCGCTGTTAGAATTAATTCCAATAAATTGAACTCCTTTGGAAATAAATTTTTCAGCTGTTTGCCGGGTCAATTCGTCTGATCCTAAAACGTAAGGACAATGATTGCATGTAAAAAACACCACGAGAAATTTCGATTTACTGAAATCATCCATGCTATATATTTTACCATCTGTGGCCGGCAGCCTGAAATATGGCGCCTTTGTGCCTAATTCAATAGTAAATGCCATATTCTTTATTATTAATGTTATAATTAAATAGTAACAAAATATTCATTGGTAATGTTTAAAATATTGAATTGCAAATTTCAGAAATTATGAGAAATTTTAGTTAAATTTATTAATGAAGAAAAGGATGTACTAATATAATTATAGCTATCATAATAATGATAGCTAATTAAAAGTATTTTAATTAATTATTAACAAATTAACGTCAACTTGTCTAAGAAATAATTGTTAAATGAACTACCCCGCAGCAGAGCTGCGAGGTATCAAAAAAAATACAACAATGGAGTTTGCATAGCAAACCTATTATTTGATTTTACCCCGTAGCAGAGCTACGAGGAATTCTTTTGATTAAAATAACATTGATAAAAAGAAATAGTATACGGTTATAAAATAATTTTACAATACAAAAATTTAATTATCGGATATTTATGGTTACGCTATACAATAAAATTTCTTTTCCGTTCATGGGTTTTATAATTGCATTGTTTATTTGTTGCTTATTTATGCCATTTATCATCTACTTCATTAAAAAACAAAAATGGCTTGATAAACCAAATTATCGTAAAATTCATAAAGTTCCGATTCCAACTTTGGGGGGCATAGTAATATTCTTGTCAATGCTTGTTGTTATATTAACCCACCCGGGATTTATAACAAAAGATATTATAGTTGTTCTCTTTGGTTCAGCAATACTATTCATAACCGGAATAATAGATGATATAAAAGACCTCAGGCCAAGGTTAAAGCTATACATACAAATATGTGCAGCTTTGCTTGTTGTCCTTTACGGAATAAGGATCGAAAACATTCATTATCTGGGCATGTATAACATTAATTGGCAATTATCTGTAATTGTCAGTACAATTTGCATTGTATTTTTTATTAATGCATTTAATTTTATTGATGGCATTGATGGTTTAGCCGGAGGTTTATCAATAATTGCCCTGGTATCGTTTTCTGCATTGTTTTACTTTAGCGGCGTATATGATTTTGCCTTTCTCTCAGCAATTCTTGCAGGAAGTTGCGTAGGGTTTCTATTTTTTAATTTTAACCCCGCGCGAATTTTCATGGGAGATACAGGTAGCCTTACCATTGGTTTTTTACTTGCTGCTTTTTCGGTTCGTGCTATGCAATTACCCCAGGAAATAGTTTTTGGGACTGTCAAGGTTGAAGCTTTTTCAGTTGTTTTTGCTTTGGTTTTGATACCTTCAACGGATGCATTTAGAGTATTTCTTACACGAATAATTAAAAATATTTCTCCTTTCGCGCCAGATAAAACCCATATCCATCATTTGATGCTCAAAGCAGGAATGACGCACAAATCAGTTTCTTTGGCATTGTATACCACACAAATTTTAATATTGCTGATGGTGTTTTTCCCTCCTGCTTTAATAGCCCTGGCAATGTTATCAGCGTTTGTTCTATTAGGAATAATATTTTATAAAGTTTCAAAATTGGTTAGCTTGCAAAAATTTAATTTTTTATTATTCGGGCATAAAAAGCAGATAAAAAATAACAACTTTTGCTTTACAGAACAAACTTTAAATTCTCTTGATTCACATCTTGACGTAAAACATTTCAATTACTTCAGGCATAAATCCACATTAAAGAAACCTATAAAAAAAGAAATTGAAAAAATAGCCAACTTAAATTAAAAAATTCTGAATTTAATTTTTTTAGGTAGCTGAAGTAATCGTTTTTAATGCTTTTTCAATTCTAAAATCTACTTCTTCACTCCCCAATAACTCAGCAATAATAGTCAAATCGGGGCCATAAGGACCTCCAACAAGCGCTAATCTTAATGCATTCATAATTGAACCCATATTGGCTTGTTTGGACTCAACAAAGTGATGAATGCTTTCTTTAATTTTTTCAGCGATAAAAGGATCTGCTTTTACCAACTGGTTCTTCAGTTCTGATAAAAGAAGCGGTATATTATCTTTCCACCTTTTTTTAACAACTTCAGGGTCGTAATTTTCTGGCGCTTTGAAAAAAAACGAGGCCTGCTGCCAAATTTCTTTTATAAAATTGGCCCTGTCTTTCACCAAACCACAAACTTTTATAACATAATTAAAATCTGCCTCAATTCCCTTTTCATTGAGAATTGGGACAAATAGCCGCGCAAGTTCATCATCAGATTTTTTAATTAAATATTGGTGATTGAACCATTTGGCCTTTTCAAAATCGAACTTTGCGCCAGCTTTATGCACATGGTCTAATGAAAAAACTTCAGTGAGCTGTTCCAAACTAAAAATTTCCTGTTCTGTACCGGGGTTCCAGCCAAGCAAAGCAAGAAAATTAATAACTGCCTCAGGAAAGTAACCACTTTCGCAATATCCTGAAGAAATTTCTCCTGAAGAAGGATCAGTCCAAATGAGCGGAAAAACAGGAAACCCCAAACGATCGCCGTCGCGTTTACTTAATTTGCCTTTTCCATCAGGTTTCAAAATTAGCGGAAGATGGGCAAATATTGGCATGGTTTCCGTCCAACCCAGCGCACGATATAATAAAACATGCATCGGCAATGAAGGTAGCCATTCTTCACCTCTTATAACATGCGAGATTTCCATTAAATGATCGTCAACAATATTTGCTAAATGATATGTAGGCAAGCCATCCGTTGATTTGAAAAGAACCTTATCATCAAGTGTCGAAGAATTTACAGTCATCTTGCCCCTGATCAAATCGTTCATTTCAATTGTTTCATTTTCCGGTATTTTAAACCTGATTACGTATTGCACGCCCTGCCTTAATTTTTCTTCAACTTCACCAAGTGTAAGGTTAAGAGAATTCTTAAGTTTTTGCCGGACTTCAAAATTATATAGAAATGTTTTCCCGGATTTTTCCTGTTCTTTCCTTAAAATTTCTAATTCTTCTGTTGTGTCAAACGCATAATATGCGTGGCCGGTGTTAATTAACTGCAAAGCATATCTTTGATAAATATTTTTACGCTCACTTTGTTTATAGGGTGCAAAAGGGCCGCCGACACTTATGCCCTCATCAATTTGAATACCGCACCATTTAAGGGAATTTATAATGTATTCTTCGGCGCCTGGCACAAGGCGGGCCTGGTCAGTATCTTCGATCCGTAATATAAAATCTCCATTTTGCTTTCGCGCAAACAGGTAATTATACAAAGCCGTGCGTAAGCCCCCGATATGCAACGGGCCGGTAGGACTGGGTGCAAAACGCACCCTAACTTTTGTTTGGGCCATAATACTTTTGTTTTGCCCAAAGTTATAATTTTTTAAAAAGGAATATTGGCAATATTAAAACGACTACATGGCTATAAAATATTTTTTATTTGATGCCGATAATTTTTCTAAAAGCTATGGTTGACAAAAATTGAAACATAAAACTCATTTCCCTATATTTTAAGTTAAAGTATTATAGCTATTTTAGCAGAATAATTAAAAAATTTAAGGCAATTCATTGTAAAGCATTAATTTTACAATTATTGAAAACACAAAACCGATAAACCAATGACTGCAAAAAATTACATCTTCATAACAATTGTTGTTACTTTTTTTTATTCGGGAATTTGCTTCCCGCAAAACCAATACTTAATAGATAGCCTGCAAAAAAAAGCCGATGCTTTGCCGCTAAAAGAAAAACCGGCATTACTAATTGCTATTTCTGAGGAATATCTTAAAAACTCGGACAATAAAGCAGAAGAGTATGCAGGCCAGGCTGCGGAAATTGCAAAAAAAACAAATAATGTTTATGACGAAGCAAAAGCCTTGGAAATAAAAAGCGCTTGTTGCCTTAACAGCCATAGTTATTCCAAAGCTATTGAAAATTCAAAATCGGCTGTGGAATTATTTATGAAAATTGAAAAAATTAAAGAAGCTGCTGAAGCATATAATCTGTTAGGACAAATTTATAAGCAACATCAGGATTTTAACGCTTCACTCGAAAATTATAACAAAGCGTTTTATTATTTTAAGCTTTTAAGGGATTCCGCAGGAATGATTATCACATACAATTATTTGGGCAGTTTGTATTTAGCACAAACCGATTATGAAAAAGCCCTTCAATACTATAAAACCGGGCTGCAATTAAGTTTACTGTTAAACGACTTAGGCAAAACTGCCGTTTCGTATTACAATTTATCTATTGTAAACAGGGAAAAAGGAAATTTTAATGAAGCATTAAAAAACCTTGAAAACGCTTTATCTATTTATGAAAAGACCAATAATCCTGAAGAAAAGGCTAATGTTCTGAATTTAATCGGTGGGATATATCTTAAACAAAATCAGACGAACAAGGCGCTCGATTATTATTTTCAATCGCTGGATATACGAAAAAAATCAGGTATTAAAAGCGACATTGCATATTCATACACAAATATCGGCCTTGCATACAAAGATTTAAACAACAAGCAAAAATCATTGGAATATTTTCTAAAAGCGCTTGCGTTACGGCAAGAAACCAGCGATCGGAAATCGGTAGCCATAATTTTAAATCATATTGGAGGACTGTATTTGAATTCAAGAAATTATGCCGATGCTTTGGAATATTATCTTAAATCGCTTAAAATAAGTAATGAACTCGATGAAAAAAATGAAGTTGCCAGCGCTTACACAAATATCGGGACAATATATTTCAACCTGGGCAATTTTGAAAAATCGCTGCAATATTTCAGCGAAGCGCTTGCAATAAACAGTAATATTAATAACAATAACCGTGTTGCCAGTTTATTCCTTTCAATAGGCAATGCTTATTCAAAGCTTGGCAAATACAATGATGCTATTTACAATTACAAACAGGCCCTTGCAATTCGACGTAAATTGGGAGATATGAGCCAAATTGCAGGAACGCTGAATAGCTTGGGCAACACATACAGCGATATGGGCAATTTCAACGGCGCCTTAAGATATTATTCTTATGCACTTGAAATACTTCGCAACATTAATGATAAAATTGGGATAAGCACAACGCTTAACAACCTTGGCAACCTGTACATTTTATTAAATAAGAACAACCTGGCATTAAGTTTCTTTAACCAATCCCTGAAAGTGGCTGATGAAATTAATTTCACTTATAACATTGCGCTGTGCTCAAGAAAAATTGGGGAAATTTATTATTCAAACGGCGATATCAGCAAAGCATTGGTTAATTACAATCAATCGTTAAAGTTAGGCAAGGAATTGGCAAACTTAGAACTTTTAAGAAAAGGCTACGCTAACTTCTTCGAACATTCCGGTTTTCCGGTTTTACGCACGCGGTCCCAGGCGAAATACCGGCCGTTCATCGCGACGTAGACGCCCACCGGCAGCGTCTGCGCGAATGCCAAGGCGCTTCCTAGATTGAACAGTCCGTCGGAGCTGCCGAACTCGTAGGGAATCATGGCCCCGGTCAGAATCACGGTCTTGCCCGCCAGCCCCCGCGCCAGCACGCCGGCGGTTTCCACCATCGTATCCGTCCCGTGCGTGATCACGATGCGGCTCTCCGGCGCGCTGCGGCATTGCCGCAGAATGCTCAGCCGGTCTTCCTCGGTCATGTGCAGGCTGTCGATCATCATCAGGGTCCGGACCTGCACGTCCAGATTGCAACGGCCCAGCTTTAGCATTTCCGGCAGGTGCGAATCCTTGAAGAAAAGCTCTCCGCTGAGCTCGTTATAAGTCTTGTCGAAAGTTCCGCCGGTAACGAAAATACGAATGGGTTCCATGTTATGCGCGGCTGCGTTTGTAGCCGGTCTCGAGGTTTGGTAGAAATGCGGTGAGCAGCCCGATCACTGGCAGGAACGAGCATACCTGGTAAACGAAGGCGATGCTGGTGGCGTCCGCCAGCCATCCCAGCATCGCCGCGCCGATCCCCGCCACCCCGAATGCCAGCCCGAAGAACAGCCCCGAGATCATGCCCATCTTTCCGGGCACCAGTTCCTGGGCGTAGACCATGATCGCCGAGAATGCCGACGCCAGCACCAGCCCGATGACGACGCTCAGCACGGCGTCCAGAATAAATTGGCGTAGGGCAGCACCAGGGTGAAGGGCAGGACTCCGAGAATCGAGCACCAGATCACGTACTTGCGCCCGATCCGGTCGCCGACCGGGCCGCCGATAAACGTCCCCGCCGCCACCGCGCCCAGGAACACGAACAAATGAATCTGCGCGGACCGCATCGGCAAATGGAAACGGCTGATCAGGAAGAACGTGTAGTAGCTGGTCAGGCTTGCCAGATAAAAGTATTTCGAGAATACCAGCGCCATCAGCACCGCCAGTGCGAGCCCGCCTGCGCCGCGACAATTGCGGATGCCGGTCATGAGCGCCGCGGCGCCTTGGCGCGCGTCGCGCCGTGATTCTTGTACCAGCCCCCGATGCGCGTCAATAGCATGATCGCGATCAGCGCGCCGCGGAGAACCAAGCGATGCTCGCTGTCCCGCCGGCAGCACCATCAGGGCCGCCAGCAGCGGTCCGAAAGCCGAGCCCGCATTTCCGCCCACCTGGAACAGCGACTGCGCCAGGCCATGCTGTCCCCCGGACGCCATCCGCGCCACGCGCGACGATTCCGGATGGAACACCGACGACCTACGCCGACCAGCGCCGCGCCCCAGAATCGTTCCGAAACAGGGCCGTAGCCAGCATCAGCACCCCCGCGAGCGTGAAGCGCCATCCCCACGGTCAGCGAATACGGCGTCGGACGCCGATCGGTCAGATTCCAGACGAATGGCTGAAGTAGCGAAGCGGTGAACTGTACGTCAGCGTGATCAGCCCGATCTGCGGAAATCCAGCCGGTAGGTCTGTTTCAAAATCGGGTACACGGCGGGGATCACCGACTGCAGCATGTCGTTCAGGAAATGGCAGAAGCTGATCGCCGCCAAGACTCCGAACGCCGTTTTATGCGCTTTGATGGAGGAAGAAACCCGAATCGCCGACTGGCTTGACACTTTTCGTTAGTGTAACCTGTCGCGAGGCATGGCCGGGCGGGTTGGGATGGGGTGAGTAAAAGGGTGAGAGAAAAATCGTCTCGACCACACCTAATCTCGTAAGGGCCTACCGCATGCAAGTATACGACGTCACGCTGAAATTGCTCTTGCACCGTTCGGCCACGAGACTGTTGCAGGAAGTAACTGACGTCCCGATCGCCAAATGGCTGGACGTGGAATTGCCTAAGGTGCAGAATCTCCGGGCAGATCTCTTGGGCGAAACAGCGGACGGCGGTTTGATCCACATCGAATTGCAGAGCAGCAATGATTCGACGATGCCCCTTCGGATGGCGGAGTATTCCTTGGGGGTTTATCGGCTTCTGAATCGCTTTCCGCGTCAGGTTGTCTTGTATGTCGGCGATCAGCCGCTCCGCATGAATGACGAGTTGCTCGGTCCCGACTGCAGCTACCGCTATCGGCTTATCGATGTCCGCGAGTTGGATGGCGAAGGGCTGTTGAGCAGCCCCGATATCGGGGACAACGTAATTGCCATTCTCACGCGATTGAGCGACTATAGAGATGCAGCCCGCCGAATTGTCAAGCGGATCGCTTCAGTGGAACGGTCCGAGCGGGACCAGTGGCTGGCGCAGTTGATGATTCTTGCCGCCATGCGCCGGCTGGAAATCGTTATTAGAGAGGAGGCTCAAGAGTTGCCCATCGATATCGATATTCGCGACAATCTGGTGCTGGGCCCGATGTTCCGCAAGGCCGAGGAGGATGGAGAAAAGACGGTCCTGCGCCGCCAGATGGCCAAACGCTTCGGGAATCTCCCGCTTTGGGTCGACGAGAAGCTGGCGGCAATGAATACGACCCAACTCGAAGAACTCGCGGATCGCGTTCTGGATGCCGTCAGTCTCGAAGATCTCTTCCGGCCCTGCTAGAAAAGCGTGGTAGCCTGACGGTGTGAACGTCGGCATCACCTGTTATCCCACGTACGGCGGCAGCGGCATCGTCGCCACGGAATTGGGCCTCGAACTGGCCAACCGCGGCCATGAAGTCCACTTCATCACCTACGCCAATCCCATCCGGCTCGACCCGGGAATTCCCGCGCATCCACTATCACGAAGTGGAAGTCTCCAACTATCCGCTGTTTCAGTACCCGCCCTACTGCCTGGCGCTGGCCTCGCGCATGGCGGAAGTGGCGGAATACTACGATCTCGACCTGCTGCACGTGCATTACGCCATCCCGCATTCCATCTCCGCGCTGCTGGCCCAGCAGATGCTGGCCGCCGCGCGGCGGCTGCCGTTCATCACCACGCTGCACGGCACGGATATCACGCTGGTGGGCGCGGACCGCTCCTATTTCCCGATCACGAAATTCTCGATCGAGAAATCCGACGGCATCACCGTCCATCAGCGAGTATCTGCGCCGGGAGACGGTGGATGTGTTCGGCGTGACGAACGACATCCGCGTGATCACGAACTTCGTGAACTGCGATTTGTACCATCCGGACCGCGCAAAGGCCGGCGAGCTGCCATACGCGCCGGAAGGCGAAAAGCTGCTGATCCACCTCTCGAATTTCCGGCCGGTGAAGCGCGTGCTGGATTGCATCCGGATTCTCGCCGAAGTGCTGAAGCAGCGTGCCGGCGCATCTGTTGATGGTGGGCGATGGACCGGAGCGTGGTCCGGCCGAGCACCTGGCGCGCGAGCTGGGCGTGGACGGCATGTCTCGTTTCTAGGCAAGCAGAACCACGTGGAGCGCATGATTCCGCTGGCGCACGTGCTGCTGATGCCGAGCGAAATGGAATCGTTCGGATTGGCGGCGCTCGAAGCCATGGCTTGCGGCGTGCCGCCCGTCGCCACGCGTGTCGGTGGGGTGCCGGAGTTAATCACCGATGGTGTCGATGGTTATCTCGAAGCCGTCGGCGACATCGCGGCGCAGGCCGCTCGCGTCACGGCGTTAGTCACCGACGACGAACTGCACGACCGCATGTCCCGCGCCGCCCGCCGCACCGCATCCGATCGCTTCTGCGCGGACAAGATCATCCCGATCTACGAGCGCTACTACGAAGAGATCTGCGGGCGCGGCCAAAAGAAGTTGGCCGGCGGAGTGTAAGGAACAGCGTCGAGGCCTGACTCGCTGGTCAGCCGTGCATTCGACTTGCGCAGGCGGTCCGCCATGATGCGCATGACCGCCAGCGCAAAGTAGGGCGTCTGCGACACCATGAACTCGAACCGGCGCTGGTCGATCTCAGCCAGCCTGCAATCCGTCTTGGCGACCACCGACGCGCTGCGGGGACCGCCATCGATGAGAGCCATTTCGCCGAAGATCGAGCCCGCTCCAATAATCTCCCGTTCCACGCCGCCCACCACGACGGCGGCCTCGCCTTCCAGCACCACGTACATCGCGGTTCCCTCGGTCCCTTGCTCGAACACAGTATGACCGGCCCGCGCACTGAGTTCCCTCGTTGTTCCGAAACAGCCTCAGGAGATTGACTTCCGCCATCTAGCAGGTTCCACCTTTGACGCTTCATTATAAAGCCGGCATTGCGCCGTGACGTTACAGTCCCGTCACAGTTGCGTTACATTAAAGTTCTGCCGCCAGGAATCAGAACCGCGCATACCGCGCGCTGCATTACACTGTCGCAATGCCCGAACTAGATGCCGCCGAATTAATCCTCTCGACCGGCGGCGGTCCTCAGCGCCGTTTTCCTCTGGGCCTTACGCCTTGCGGAATCGGGCGGAGCATTCAAAACGCGATTGTCCTGGAGAGCGAGATGGTGTCGCGCAATCACGCCATGGTGCAGAGGAACGAGATGGGCGGCTATTCCGTATTCGATCTGGAAGCCGCAACGGCACCTTTTTGAATGGGCGGCGGCTGGTTGGACCGGCAGGCTTGCGCAGCGGCGACATGCTGGCGATCGGGTGTTTCGCCTTGCTCTTCTCCGAGGCCGCCACCTCGGCTCCCAGACCGGAACGAGGCCCGCAATCCGATCCCGCTGCCACGCGGGTCCATCTCATGCTCCGCGACATTACGGTGCTGGTGGTCGATATCCGCGATTTTACCGGGCTGACCCGGGCCTCGGCGACTCGCGCATCGCCGAAGTGATCGGCGCTTTCAATCATGAAACCGGGACGATTTTCGAAGCAAGTGGAACCTGGGCCGTGAAGTATATCGGCGACGCCGTGATGGCCATCTGGGACCATCGAAGCGAATCCGCTCTGGAATGTCTTCGCACCGCGGTCCGGACCATTTTGGCAATTCAGGAACTTGCCGGCGGTTTTGAGCGGCGCTACGATTTGCCGAGGCCGCTTCTGATCGGCGCCGGCATCAATACCGGCCGTGCATCGATCGGCAACCTGGGCAGCGGCGTAACGTCCGATTACACGGCCCTCGGCGACGTGGTGAACAAGGCCTTCCGGCTGGAGTCGAGCACGCGGCTGCTGGGATGCCGATCTGGCCTTTGGCGACGAGATCCGGCAGGTGTTGGGCAATCTGCCCGGGACGCCATCACATCGGCTAGCGCGATCACGTTGAAAGGCTATACCGAGGTTTCGACGGTGATTCCACGAAAGCCTTGGCGTCCCGACCGGTGTCGTTAATAGAGGCCGAGTTCGCGGGTTAAGGCTGATGCGTTTCGATTAACCGGCGCCAGCGACTTCATCACCTCAGCCGCGATCTCGAACGACCGCAGCCGTGCCGCGTGATCGTAGAGATCGGAGGTGAAGATCAGTTCGTCAGCGCCGGTGTCCTGCAGGAGACGCGTCAACCAGCAATATGGACGGTTCAGGTACGCGGCAAGGGCAAAA
>CAWEFA010000131.1:0-58363 GCA_963808135.1 uncultured Bacteroidota bacterium | reverse complement strand
TTTACCAGGATTTGTCCGTTGAAGAAAATCTGGACTTTTATGCCACAATTTTCGGTACAACCGTAGCTGAAAATTACGAATTAATAAAGGACATATATTCCCATATCGAACCGTTTAAAAAACGTACCGCCGGAAAACTCTCAGGCGGCATGAAGCAGAAACTTGCGCTATCGTGCGCGCTGATACATAAGCCGCGCGTGCTCATCCTCGATGAGCCTACAACAGGCGTTGATGCCGTTTCAAGAAAGGAGTTCTGGCAGATGCTTAAAATCTTCAGCATAAAGGAATCACCACGATAGTTTCAACACCTTATATGGACGAAGCGGGTTTGTGCGACAGGGTAGCGCTGATCCAGAAAGGGAACATCATGTCGATAAATATGCCTTCGGAGATTATTAAACAATTCGGCGAGCCTTTATGGGCAGTACGGAGCGACAACGTGTATAAACTAAAAAATGATTTGCTGGATTACGAAAATTGCCGAAGCGCCAATCTTTTCGGACAATATGTGCATTATACCGGGAATAATGAATTTAATGAAGGCTCGCTCAAACAATACCTCGTTCAGCATGGGCATACAAATATTGAATTATTTCTAACCAATCCCGGTATTGAAGATTGTTTTATAAAACTGATGAGAAAACAGGAGAATTAATTTTATGGAAAATGAACCGGTGATTAGGGTCAGGAACTTAGTTAAAAAATTCGGCAGTTTCACGGCTAATGACAACCTGAGCTTTGATGTTTTCAAAGGAGAAATTTTCGGCTTTCTCGGGGCTAACGGCGCCGGCAAAACCACAGCAATAAGGATTTTGTGCGGGCTCTCCTCTCCTACTTCAGGCTCTGTAACTGTTGCCGGGTTCGATGCTTACAAACAAAGCGAACAAATTAAAAAAACCATCGGCTACATGAGCCAAAAATTCTCGTTATATAGCGATATGACCATATTTGAAAATATCCAGTTTTATGCAGGGATATACGGCATCAGGTCTAAAATAATCAAACAGCGCTCGGATGAACTGCTGGAAAGGCTTGGTATGATTGATATGAGGAACAAGCTTATCAGCGACATCCCTCTCGGATGGAAACAGAAGCTGGCTTTTTCGGTTGCTATTTTTCACAAGCCTTATATTGTTTTTCTCGATGAGCCTACCGGAGGGGTCGACCCGATAACCCGCCGGCAATTTTGGGATTTAATTTACCAGGCTTCGACCGATGGCATTACGGTTTTTGTTACAACACACTACATGGACGAAGCTGAATATTGCAACAGGGTATCTATAATGTCCGACGGCCGCATTGCCGACATCGACACTCCAATAGCGCTTAAAACAAAGCATAATTCCGGTAATATGGACGAAGTGTTTTATAAAATTGCAAGAAACAAAGAGAATTGATTATTGATTATTGAAAATTGATTTCAGGCTGTGGACTATTGACTGTGGTCTGTGGACTCTTCTAAAGCTTAATTGACAATGAATAAAATTAATCAACAATAACATTATGAACAGTGAAATTGCAGTTATTTTTGATATGGATGGCGTTTTGGTCGACAATAGCAAATACCACGACCAGGCATGGCAAATAATTTGTAAAAAGTATGGCAAGAATGTATCTGCCGAAGTATTGAAAAACACCTTCGGAGGCACAGGCAAGGAATATGTAACTAAACTCCTCAACATTTATGACGATGACAGGATAAAAGCAATTGCAATAGAAAAAGAAGCTTTATACAGGGAAATTTTTGATAAATATATCAGCGCACCTGATGGCCTGCCGGAATTATTGGCCGATTTAAAAAGAAACAATGTATCCCTTGCAGTAGCTACATCAGGCTTAAAAGAGAATCTGGATTTTGTTGTTGATAAACTCAAAATCAGGGATTATTTTAAAGCGCTTATCGACGATACTTGTGTAAAGAATGGTAAGCCTGATCCTGAAATATACCTTACTACCTCAAAAATGCTGGGCTTAGAACCCAAACATTGTGTAGCTATTGAAGATACCAATTATGGTATCCAGGCTGCCCTGGGGGCAGGGATGAAAGTCATTGGTATAACTACATCTTTCGATGCACAGAAATTACAAGACGCTACCCTTATAATAAATAATTTTCATGAAATTGATTATTTAAAAATTTTTAAACTAATAGAACAGAATGATCATGATTCAAATTAATTTGTTTTGGTGACAATAACAAAAATTATATGGGAACTCATATAAAAGCAAATTCATATTTTATGGCAAATGAAAACAAATCGGTAATTAGGTGTCTTTTAGCAGGATTTATCGGATTGCCCCCTGCAGCTTTGGCGACTCATTTTCCAAACGTTAACAGAGGACAGTATAGCCGACATGGATACTCCAATAGTGACAAGGAAAGGCATAATGCAAAAAATTTAGATGAAGTATTTTTTATAAAAAAAATAGTTGGAGATTTTTATATGACCTATATTCCAAGATAATAGAACAAAAAAAATCAAAAGTGCATTGACAAATATTTATATTTGCAGTAACCGATAGGCTGATTTTGTAATATTAAATTCCCAATATGTTCCCATATATTATTAAAAGATTTGTCAATTATATTACCATATCTCTTTCTATCAAAAGGACAAGTTTTTACGTTTCCTTCGCTGTCAATAACTAAACTGCTTCTACCGCATGAACAATTCTTTAATAAAGTAATTTCAAAATTAGGATAATCTATTTTCCACTTTAAAATTATATTTTCCAGTTCTTTTATTTGGTTTTGACTTAATTCATTAAATAATAAATGGCTGTTTTTCATTCCAGTTTTCCTAAACAAGCTAATATAACATTCAGTAATATTTTTATCTCTCATAAAATTAGGCAAGTCCAGATATTCCGAGAAATTTTGTTGATTAATTGTCCAAACTATTCCAACTCTTGGTATGTCGGCATTTTTAGCATTGAAAAGAGCATTTATTAAATTTATATAGGTGTTTTTACCCCTTGATCCTTCATGTGATTCCTGAGTTAGCCCGTCAAAACTTAATTCTATTTGATTGACTCCTGCATCAGCTAAAGTTTTTGCCTTTGATAAGGAAAGACTTTGACCATTTGTTATTATTTTAACAAAAATACCGGCATTTCTAAGTTTTAAAATTATTTGTTCTAATTCACCTATAAGAAGAGGCTCGCCACCCATAATAGTGACATAAAATACTCCAGCATTTATTATTTTTTGTGTTGTCTTTTTCAGAATTTCAAAAGTAGGATTTATGTGTTTTTTTTCACTAATGTAACATAAGTTACAGTCTAAATCACAGTTCAGTGTAATTTCCCATAATAAATACCATGGTATTTTTGTTTGAGGAATAAAAAATTGAATAAAAGGCGCACTATGCTCTTTTTTTATTTCTTCATAAAAATTTTGATTAGGCAATCCAATAATAGGTTCTATAAAGCCTAATATGATTAACCTTTTAATTAAAGGAATAACTTCATCAACACCAAAAATTCTAAATGTTTCTTTTCTAATATCACCGATACAAGCTCTTTTAGTTATCATTTGCCAGCATAAACTGCCAAATGGGTTTAAAACTAAAAGTGGGTTATTCTGATGCATCAATTCTGTATTGAATATAACATTCAATTCGGCTGACTCTTCATACCATCTAATATATATGTTTTTGATTTTAGGATTTTGAATATCTACTGAAAGTGGAGTTAAATCAATGAACTGTGATAATTCCTTTTTTGTATCAAAGTTTCGTTTTTTTATGAATTGTTTATCAATTAAATGTGAAGTATAATCAGCCAATGGTTCGAAATTGCCATTTAGCCAAAGTAAATACTTGTCTTTATTGAGATAAAATATTTCATTATTATCAGAATTAAAAATTTTATACTTATTTCCAATTTTGTCAAAAAGTACAATTAGGTTTGGATTTTTTACAAAATCACTGTATTTGATTCGTATTATTCATTTATTTGAATCCTTCCTTCGGGAGTATAAAAGCTGTCGAATATAAGAATATCATGAATCCAGTAACTTAAATAATTTAAAAGTGAAAGGAATTCATAAAAATATGAATTATCTATTGGGTGAAATAAATGACCTAATTTTATGTATGCCGCACAGGGTAATCTTTTAGATAATTCCGGCATATTAGAGGAAATTTTCTTTCTTAAGTTAAATATTTTATCGTCTAAAAAGTAGCCAGCTATAATGATAGATCCTGTTTGGGTTAAAATAAGCCCATTTAAAGAAATTGCTACTTGAAATTTAATATTTTCTTGTACAATAGATACTAATTTATCGTATTCATTTTCAGTTAATGTTTGAATTTTATTACTAATTGCAAAGTGCGTTCTATTAACTATAGTAATATGTAAAAATTCTGAAGGCACTTTAACAAAAAGGTTTTTTTGCTCACTTTTAATTTTATTTAAGTAATTATTTATAACAAAGGATATATGATCAAAATTTTTATTTATAATGTTTGATGGCAATGGTACACCTAATGCCAGACCGGTTGGTTTAAAAACATCATCGCTTAATGAATATTTGTCTTTAATTTTCTTGATATATTTATTTGACAATCTTTCAATTTCAGTTTTATCTAATCCATATTTTCTGACATTTCTATTAAGAAAATTATAAAAATTTTTGCAGGTTTCTCGATAGGTTGTTAATGATAAATTTTTCGTTTCCATAATCCTAATCTTTTCCAAGTGGGATTTCTTTATACATTTTCCAATGTTGACTTTTTATTGGTTTTGTTACAATTGAAACTGATGAAACTTTAATTTCATTTTCAATTCCATCATTCTGAAATTTATTATTAAATTTTTCATAAATAGTATTTATATCTCCATTTTTTAATTTAGTGCAAAGAGTAAAATGAGGTTTATAACTTTGTAAAATATATGGAGCATTATACCATTTAATCATATTTTCTGTTCGAACTTTATTTTGATCATTTAATAATAATGGAGCTATCTCAAAAGAATAATTTGAACCAATTGCCATTTTGTAAATATGGTTGACAAATTCAGTGTGTAAAATTTCTAAATATCCAGTTATATCTTTTCCTATAATTGATATACAGTGATCATCGGGACATTCAGTTTGTATTTGAAGATTTGTAATATTGAATGGAGAAATTTTTTTAACTATATATTCAACTCTTGCAGCAATTGTTTCAATCTCATGGTCACTGCTAAAATAAAGAGCATCACATATTGTCAAATGAAAACCAAAATTTTCAGCAGAACCTATAATTTCCTTATAATCTGATGGAAATGCTCTTTGTCCTCTAATATCATAACCAATAATATTACTACCAAAAGTGTAAAGTTTTGATTCTTCCCGTGGAATAAAATAAACTGCTACTAAAGTAAGGGAAAGGTTTTCAATGTCTGATCTTTTAATGAAATTTTTACTTAATATTAATTCCGCGTTTACTGAATAACGTTTTATTGTTTTATATTGGGTATCAAAAAATTTTATTAATTCAATATTTCTCTTTTTTTTCGAAAAAACAAATACAGGGCTATAATTACCTAATCTGGCCATGCCATAAGGATAAATAATATATTCATTATCAACAATCATTAATGAAAATGTAGGATAATTATTAAAAAGTTTAATTTCGAAATTTGTAGGTTTTCCTAGTCTACAAAAATATATTATTAAACCGCGTAATCTATCTATTAAACCATCCCTTCCGACAGGAGGTTTTTCATCTCCCAGTTCTTCCTCAATTAATCTTTCTTCAACACTTATACTTGATGGGTTTGCAAGAAAAATTTCAAATTTACATTGACTATCATTTGCATATTTTAAAATTCTATCTCTGATTGGATCTTTAAAAAGTATATTTAATCCTGTTCCAATCATAACGATTTTTTTTGCTTTAAGAATTTTTTTCTCAATATAATCTTGATATTTTGAGGAATCACTTTCTGGAAAGTATTTAATTAGTCCAGCAAATCGATTATTAAATATTATATCCATAATCATACGTATAAAATATCCAATAAATATCAAAACGCCAGCAATTACGGGAGAAATAAATTTATAATCTTTTAAAAAATTTATTATTTTTATTATTACATCTTTTAAAAATGGTAATAAAGACCAAATTATTAGTACTGAAACTCCAGCAATCACAGGATAGACTATATATATAACAATTTTCTTTTTCATAATTTTTATAAATGATGCCTTAAAAAAACTTAATAAAAAATTAACTTTGAAACAAATATAAAGAAAAAAAAATGAGAAAGTTCCGGGGTTTCGTTATAAAAGAATTTTATCATATTTTCCGCGATAAACGCACCATGGCGGTGCTTTTCGGGATACCTTTCGCATTAATGCTGTTATTTGGCTTTGTAATAACCAATGAAGTTAAAGACATAAATATCGCCATTCTCGATAATTCAAAAGACGAAGTTACCCGCGAAATAACCAGCAGGCTTGTTTCTTCAGGATATTTTAAATTGTACGAAAATCTGAAAACATATCCTGAAATAGAAAAAAATTTCCGGAAAGGAATTATAAAGGAGGCAGTGGTTTTTGAACCAGAATTCAGCAAAAAACTTGGGCGCAACAACAAAGCAACCATCCAGATATTGGCCGACGCTTCCGATGCAAATTTTGCAAACCTCATTACCAATTACACATCGGGAATAATCAGGAACTATACCAACGATTTAAACCGCAGGCAGCTTATACCTTACCAAATAATTCCCGAAGTGCGTATGATGTTTAACCAGTCGCTGAAAAGCGTTTTCATGTTTGTCCCGGGAACAATGGCAATGATACTCATGCTTATTTCGGCGCTCATGACCTCAATTTCAATCGTCAGGGAAAAAGAACTGGGCACTATGGAAGTACTGCTGGTATCGCCGCTCAAACCCTTGCAAATAATTATCGGAAAGGTAATGCCTTATATTGCTTTATCTTTTATAAATGCAATTATAATTATTGTTTTAAGTTACCTGGTTTTTGGATTACCTTTGCAGGGAAGCCTTTCGTTGCTTATGGCCGAATGTTTGCTGTTTATAATTCTGGCATTATCTATCGGGATATTTATTTCTACCACTACTGAAAATCAACAGGTAGCTATGATGTTATCGTTGGTAGCCCTTATGTTGCCTACGATTCTATTATCTGGATTTATATTTCCTATTGAAAACATGCCGAAAATATTGCAGTTGCTTTGTATGATAATGCCGCCAAAGTATTTCATCATTATCCTGAAAAATATAATGCTCAAAGGAACAGGCATTGCTTATGTTTGGAAAGAAACTTTAATCCTGGCAGGCATGGCGGTTTTTTTTATTAGTGTATCGGCAAAAAAATTTAAAGTAAGGTTGGAATAATGAAAATGGTAATAATTGAAAAACTGTTGCCAACAATTTGAATGAACTGAAATTTTACAATGTATGCGAACAATATTTTACATAATACGAAAAGAGTTTATACAGGTATTTCGGAATAAATCGATGCTGCCCATAATTTTTGTCGTGCCGATTGTTCAGCTTATTATATTGGCAAATGCCACTACCATGGAAATGAAAAATATCAGGTTAGCTGTTGTTGACAAGGATATGTCCGGGACATCGCGAAAACTGATAAGTAAGTTCCAGGGCTCGCCGTTTTATAAAATCCGCCAAAGTACGTTTTCAAACGAAGAGGCTGAAAAGGAACTTAAAAAAGACAATATCGATGTCATTATTCAAATACCCCAGGATTTTGAAAGAAGGTTAATACGCGAAAATTCCTCTAAAATACAGGTAAATATAAACGCCATCAATGGAATGGTTGCCGGGATAACAAACGCTTATATAACAGGGATTGTTTCGGGGTATAATATTGAAGTGATAAATAATATAGCCGGGAAAACCACAGCCATAAACCCCATTTCAGATATTGAAATAACAAATTCATATTGGTATAACCCGCAGCTTAACTATAAAAACTTTATGGTGCCTGCCATTCTTGTTATTCTTGTAACTGTAATTGGATTGCTGCTTTCGGGACTCAACCTTGTGCGCGAAAAAGAACTCGGCACCATTGAACAGATTAATGTTACGCCAATAAAAAAATACCAGTTCATTGCCGGGAAGCTGATACCTTTCTGGATTTTGGCATTAATAGAACTGGCATTTGGCCTTACGTTGGGAAAATTGCTTTTCGATATTCCCATGTTGGGAAGCCTGTGGTTATTGTTCGGCACGGCTGCACTGTACCTTTTAGTAGTCCTTAGCATAGGTTTGATTATTTCAACCATAACCAATACCCAGCAGCAGGCCATGTTTATCACCTTCTTTTTTTTAATAATCTGTATTATGATGAGCGGAATATTTACAGCAGTGGAAAGTATGCCGCGCTGGGCCCAGCTCCTCGACAGGCTTAACCCGGTTTATTATTTTATGCGCATCATGCGTATGATACTTCTCAAAGGTTCCGGCTTTACCGATATTATCCCCGAAATACTGAGTTTATCGGTCTTTGCAATATTGATGTTGAATATAGCTAATCGGATTTACAAGAAAACGGCATAATCGCTTTCAACTCAGCTTATGGCTTTGAATTTCTTAATCGTATCGGCTGGCGACGGCGATTTGAAAATTGCGCTTCCCGAAACTATAACGTCAACCCCGCATTCAGTAAGCTTTTTCACATGCGAAAGGTCGATGCCGCCGTCAACTTCAATTAAGGCTTTCGAATTTTTTCGCAATACCAGTTCTTTCAGCCTTTTTATCTTGTCGTAAGATGACCCGATAAATTTCTGTCCTCCAAAACCCGGGTTAACCGTCATGTTTAAAACAAGGTCAACATCGTCAATAATTTCTTCGAGCAAATTTACGGTTGTATGCGGGTTTATGGCAATACCGGCTTTCATCCCGTTCATTTTAATATGTTCAACGGTACGTTGAATGTGGTTGCAAGCTTCGTACTGGAACGTGAGCATGTAAGCGCCGGCTTTTGCAAAATCGCCGATGTACTTGTACGGGTCGACTATCATCAAATGCACATCGAGCGGCTTTTTAGCCATTAAATGTACCGCTTCAACCACAGGCTGCCCAAAAGAAATATTCGGCACAAAAACCCCGTCCATAACATCGAGGTGTATCCAGTCCGTTTCGCTGGAATTCAACATCTCGATTGTGTTTCGAAGTTTAAGGAAATCGGAATTTAAAATCGATGCGGATAAAAGCAAACCCATAATTTAATTTTATTAGCACAAACCTACATGAATTTTGCAAATACTCAAGCGCCGTGATTAAAAATTTATTCAGAATCTGATGAGTTTCAACCAAACAATAGGACAGCATGAAAGCTATTATATTATTAATTTCTAATTTAAGATTGTGTAACCCAGTTGGTGCGCGAGTTACTCGCGTACCTGTTAATTTATTTTCAATAGGTAATTTGTTGCGAACTTTCTATAATAATTTCAAGCCTTGTTTCTAACCCCGCGTAATTCCTTGATGAACAATAAAGGTAATCTGTTGGATTATTAACCAATCCATCATTTAATGGATTATTGTGTATGTAATTTAATTTCTGATAAAAAAACTTGTTGGTTACGATTTGTTCAGGATGATAACCATCCTGCCATACTTTATATTTTTCATTCCTTTTAATTATTGAGGCAGCTTTAGCAAATAATTGCAAATGTCCTTCATGGTCTCCATCGTTTTCAAGTTTTCTTGTCAATTGCACCGAAGTGAACTTTTTAATATCCCGGATAATTGCAGGTAGGTTGTTGTTAATTGCTCTTGCAATCATGTGAACATGACTGGGCATAATACAATAACCGTACAATTCCAATCCTTTGTTTTGCTGGCAATATTTAATTGAACCAACAATAATTTCAGCATATTGGTTTTTATCAAAAAGCTTCACCCATTCCACCAAAGTTATTGTAATAAAATAAACTCCTGATGGGTCAAGTGGTTTATATTTTTCAGACATAAATTATGGTTTATTATTGATAAAGATAATTACCCATATTGAAATTAGCAATGAAATGAACGGGGCATCTTATTTAAACGGGCGCATTTGCACGCGAGTAACTCGCGCGCAAACAAGTTAATTGCTTTGTTGTAGTTTGGTGTTATCATATTATTGTATATTAATCGAATGAACTGAACTCTAAATTTCTTCTAAGAGTTCAATGTTATCACTGGAAATTAGTCGAGTTTTAATATCGTTTAAATGTTTATTTTCATAATACTTTTCTTTTTTATATAAATCTTTATCCTCAATTATTTCGAAAGTTGCATACTTAGGGTCAGGGTTATCCGGTGTAGGCTTTTTAGATTGCATAGGCGACCCTAATCCAACTATTTTTCCAATAAACTCAGGTTCATTTTTTAATTTAACCCGATATAATGGATTCGGTATCCTTCCAGAATATATACTAAAATCTTCTTTCATAGCATAAATTATTTTTATCAAAGGTATAAACATGGAAAGTATAAATAGTAATATTACCTTAGTTTTATTTTAACTGAAAAAAATCAAAGTTGGATATACTTGGTTATGTTTCCCCGTTATAACTGATTTAACATTAGCCTAATCTGTGCTTTTTTCATCTCTTATCTTCCACTTGCGCTACTATATTTGAAAAATCAGTTGGTAAAAAAATATTTTCAAAGTTAATTCCAGTTATCTCCTCCTGTTATTTGACGGCGTTTCATTGTTTTGTCGAACCGGTTGCTCAACCTGTCGGTTTTCCTGCTGCCTGGGAGGAGGATTGTAGTTCTGTTGGGGTTGGGATTGCCTAACAGGTTGCGATTGCGGTTCTATTTCCCTCCATGTGTTTTGATGATATTGCTGGGCATTCCTTATCTGGTTGAAATTCTCAGTTTGCTTCGAAGGGTTAGGATTTTTCGGCTGCGGGTTCGCAATTACCAGATGCTGTTGCTCGATATTGTTATTTGGAACACTGGCATTATGTTGCTGGATGTTTTGTTCAGGCTGTTTATTGGACTGTTCATTTGTTGCAGCTTTATAATGTTCAGGTATTATAACAGGCGGTTTCCTAACCAGCTCGGGCATATTTTCCCGGACAGGTTGTGCTTTAATATCTTTTTGGGTTAACTGTTTTTTAGAAATATCTTCAGATAATAATGGATATTTACTTTGTTTTTTCTGCAAATATTCCGATTGCCCGATTTGCTTTTTCGGATTTTTGACATTATAATCCCTTCTATCCGCTTCCATTTGGCCGTATTCTTTAAACCGCCGGGTTCTGTCAGAATTATCTTTGTCCCAATCATCGGTAACTATATCCTTGTTCCTGTTGCGCCAGTCGTTTACACTATGGCTTATGCTGTTATAATTCATTGATTGGCGGTGATTGCTGTAGTAATTATAATAATGGTTTGATAATTCAGGGTATTTTGAACAATGTTCAGGATAATAAAAATACCAGTCCATGAAATATGCAGAGGGAAGCCCGAAAAAAATCACATGCCTGCCGGGGCCATAATAAAAGCCCCAATCATACCAGTATGGATATGGATTCCAGTAGTCATAAGGATACCACGATGGGTAGCCGAACCACCAGTTATATGGATAATAGCTGTAATTTGTAACATCCTCTGTCAGGGGGGCATTATAATCTTCAGGCTGATAGCCATTGTCCTGGGCATATTCCTGCGCTGCCTGTGTATATTCTTCCTGCGCCTGGGGATTGTCGTTCATGCTTTGTTTCCAGTCATTGGCTTCCTGAGTGTTTTTTTGGGTCAATACCTGGTTTAAAGAATCGGTTTTATGTAAAACCCTTTCAGGATTTTTTTTATAATAATCCCCGACAACTACCGTATATTGCATGTGGTCGTACAGCATATTCAGAACTTCTGGCATCTTTATCATTACCCCGAAAACATTGATAACCTCGGGTGGGTAACCGCTCATCAAAAGCTTAAAATCCGAATCATAACTTTTATTCATTTTATCAATCTGAACAAGCAGGCCGTAATTATTCTTTCGCTCTTCTAAAGCGGTTTTATGTATTTCTTCGGGATAATTAGCCAACATATTATTGATTTCATTTCCCGACATATTATTGCTGGCAGCCAGATCGGGTATTAAACCATCATAGCGGGTAAGGTTCCATATTTTCTCCTGCTCTTCCTTACTGAAAGATGAAATTAATTTTTCGAATGCATCCTGTGAATTCTTTTGCATTGCATTCAGTTTCGCAATAATTTCAGGGTATTCAGTGGCTTCAAATATTATTTTTCTCGTTTCCCTCGGGTACATTGCAATTGCATCCACAGCTTCCTGGTTTTCCTTAACAACCTGCTTGAGCAACGACCTGTCGTTATCCTGTGCTGCACATTTTATTCCAGTAGCAGCTATTAAAAACACTAACACTATTATGATGTAAATCTTTTTCATAACTTTATTTTCAAATTATTAATAATTCTTTAAAATTAAACCCGAAATTTATCTTTTTGTACAATTAATAGATATATTTCCGGTTAGGTATAACTATGCTTTCTATTACAAATATTGTGCAAATATGACGAAACGTAGCTTGTGCCATTTATTGTAAAGATTACGTAATATTCACAAACAAAACAAAGCTAATATCGGAGGTTGCAAAAACGAATTAGCAAGGGTTTATTCAAGAACACAAGCTATTCGTAAAGTTAGGCCATGTGGATTCACAATTAAATTATCCGGCGCCATGTGAAATCCTTCAAACCCTATATTAATCAACGATGTAAAATATTTATTTATCCAAATATAGCAACCAAACCCGGCAAAACAATATAACCCTGTCTCTGAAACATTATATGGCTTTATGGTAGAATAATTTTTTTGTTTTTTATAATTTAGAAACGAAATACCTTCCGACATATTAACAAAAGGGCAAAACATTTTATGTTTTTTTAAATTCAGTTTAAAGTCTATAAAAACAGGGATGATTTTCAAAATGAACTACCCCGCAGCAGAGCTGCGAGGTATCAAAAAAAATACAACAATGGAGTTTGCATAGCAAACCTATTATTTGATTTTACCCCGTAGCAGAGCTACGAGGAATTCTTTTGATTAAATAATTTCCATCCATTATCAACATGAAATTTTGAATATGAAAATTCTGTTCCCAACCCCATATAAAATGAATGAACAATATTATAACTTCCAATAATGCTAACGCCTGTAAAATTATCGACATGTGTGCTATGCATAAAATCGTATGCCGGAGTAACCAAAAACCTGTTAAACGTTAGCGAATCGTTGTTAATCATTTTAAACCCTGTATTGACAGACAGTTGTTTTGAGAATTTATTTAAACCCAAATCTTCTGAAAACAGGATATGAGGAATAAGCAATATCAGAACAGTGATGAGAATATTTTTCAAAATATTGGCCATAATAATTTCATTTAAAATAAATAGTCCAGGTGCTAAGTAATAACCATAATTGCCATCGCTTTTATTCAAAGCCATGCCGTAATCGGAGGAAACAATAAAATTGTGGTTAACAATGAACCTAATCCCGGAGCCGACAGACTGGTGTATTTTTTCATTGTTGGGTTTATAATCGACTTCTGCCATATTTATTGTTTTATCAATGTTATACATTTTTGTAATTTTCCCCAAATCAGTAAAAAGAATAAAAGCAATGCTTAAATTTCTTTCGAATAATGTTGTATTGACGGGAGTATAACGATATTCAAAATTACCAAGCGCAAACCCTTCGCCCTGCAACCTGTCATTTAAAATTCCGCGTAAAGTTTTTACGCCGCCCAGAGCTTCCTGGACATGGAATGTACTAATAAAATAAGGCATCATATAAAAAGGCATAGCGCCATTTAATTTTGTTTGGTAAGCAATTCTGTATGCAAATACCATGTCAGTCCGCAAAGTAAAATACTGCCTGAAAATTAGCACAATTTGAGAATAAGCAAAATCATTTTTTAAAAACTTTGGCGCTTTGATGAAAACTCCTTCAGCCCAAATACCTTTCGTTGGAATTGCTTCGTTATCGCGAGTGTCATAAATTAACCCGCCTTTCAGGTAAGATGTATTTCCTCCATTTTTTTGTGCAGCAGGAATAATCCCATAAGTAACGTATTTTTCATAAAGTGAAAGTTGACTACTATCCGTTGTTATCCCTTCAAATTTATTTTTGGAAGGATGAATTGTTATGTTATAATTTCCAAAACCCAGGTCCCATTTAAATTGCGAATTGAAAAAACATCTCTGGACATCAAGAAAGATTGTTTTACCAAGCTTCTGGATATAATAGTACGATTGGGAAATAAAATCCTGCTTCGAAGGATTGTCGTAGTTGCTATTATAAAGCGCATCGTATCCGTTAAACCCGTAAAATTGCTGAAACCTGTTTCCAACAGACGATAAATCGGCGATAAGCCTCAATTTTTCCGGCAGCAAATTCTTTGAATCGAAAAATAAATAATCGACATGCCCGCCCCTCGTGGTTACAGATGATTGTAAATACAGGTTATACAAATAATCGGGATAATGAGTGCTGTCGTCGTAATAATAAATGCTTGCCAATGCTCCATATTGAATGCCTTTATCGGTATTATAAACAAAAGAAGGTAAAATGGAAACATCCCAATCTTTTATGATTTTTTGCCCGGGAATAGAATCCTGGCCGAATGCCATTTTCTGAACAAGAAGACTAAGAATGAAAAGATTTGCTTTGACCCGCATCAATACCAATGAATGTTTTTTACCAAATAAATTGAATAAAAGTATTATTTGAATTTTGAAAAATCAAAAATTTATTTAGAAATCTGATTTACTTTAAAAAGCTGCAATTTATTCAGAATATTTTGAATTCATAAACACTGTCTTAATTTTGATATTTTTTATAATTTATGTTTACGATCCTGCAATGGCGCAAGACTTAGTAATTGTTGGGACTTGTGCCTGTAGTTGTAAGGAATAATTTGAGAGTTTCCAGAAAACTGTATAAATGGTTATTTCATTTAAAAAAATTTAATGTAATTTTAAAACAGATATACACAACATTTTAAGCAAGCTTAACCGCCAATAAAAATATAGCTTTTTTAATAAGTAATAAGTTACGTTTAAGGGGAGGCATAAAATTATAAGGGTGTTGAGTGCCATAATTTACATGGATTGATAATTCGTAATAATTTTTGATATAGACTTTATATTTACTTATTAAAAAACTAAGCAATGAAAAAAAACGTATTCTTAATGTTAGTTATGACATTTCTGATTTTAAATCAATTAATGGCATCAGATGAACTTTATTCAAAAAGCAATTTTTATAAAACATCGATAGGCATTGGCCTTGGAATGGATTATGGTGGAATTGGTGGTAGTCTTTTATTTTATCCCCAAACAAATATTGGTTTATTTGGTGGAGTTGGATATGCTTTTGCAGGGCTTGGATATAATGTTGGAGTAAAAATTAGACTGATAACTGAAAATCATACCTCAAAATTATTTCCATATTTAACGTGAATTCGATATAATATATGTGTAAATTTCATATAATCAAGAACAAAGCAAGTCCCCCTTTGAAAAGGGGGCAGGGGGATTGATATTTTTTGGCAATTTAACAAATAAGAATCCAATCCCCCTACCCCCTTCGCCAAGGGGAATAACGCAACAGTCATATTTTAAATATCTTATACATCGAACTCACGTTATTTAATAGGCATGTATGGATATAATGCGGCAATTGCAGTTTCAAATGCTACGGAGTATAACAAGTTATTTTATGGGCCGACTTTTGGTTTCGGAATAGACTATCGCTCAAGTAAGGAGAGTATTGGTTACTGGTCATTTGCTATATTGGTGCCTATCAGAAGCTCTGATGTCGATAACTATATTGATGATTTAAAGACTAATCACGGTGCAACATTTAGTAGTAGTTTATCTCCAATTGGAATTTCCTTAGGTTATAGATTTATATTAGATTAGTATAAATCTTAATACACACAACAACAGCTCAAATTCCATGAGGGTTTCAGAGGTTTTGCAAGTTCAGTTCCCGCAGGCAAGTTTTGTATCGGTTGATACAGACGTAGCCACGAAATCCCGCACATACGCATTGTGCGTAATTAAACAAAATATTTTTTGCATTGTTTCATAAATAAAATTCTATAATTTCTGGAGCATGAGAAAATATTTATTTCTATTTATAAGTAATGTTATTTTACAATATACCACTGGCCAAAATGGCGATAAAGGTTTAGTTTATGGCAAAATATATAATTCAAAAAACAACCAGCCCGTTGAGTTTGCTTCAGTAGCAGTATGGGGAACCAATTTGGGAACGTTAAGCGATTCTTCCGGAAATTTTACAATCTCTAATGTGAAGCCAGGAGATATTGAAATTAAAGTTAGTTGTGTTGGTTATGAACCCTACACTTCGGAACAATTTCTTGTAACCAATGCCGACAAAAAGTTTATAGAAGTCCATTTGAAAGAAACTACCCGGATTATTGACGAAGTAGTTGTGAAATCTTCAAAATTCAGGCGCAATGATGAAAGCCCATTGTCGCAAATAAATATTGGGATTAAAGAAATAGAAAAAGAACCTGGCGGAAACCGTGATGTTTCAAAGGTTCTTCAATCATATCCTGGAGTGGCATCCACTCCAGCATACAGGAATGATATTATTGTGCGTGGCGGAGGTTCGGCAGAAAACAGGTTTTATCTTGATGATGTTGAGATACCAAACCTTAACCATTTCGCTACACAAGGCGCATCAGGCGGACCGGTGGGGATTATCAATGTTGACTTGGTGCGCGATGTAAATTTTTTGTCAGGCGCTTTTCCGGCAGATAAAGGCAATGCACTGAGTTCTGTAATAGATATCAAACAAATAGATGGAAATAATGACAAAACGAAAGTGAAGGCTTCGGTTGGAGCATCGGATATGGCGCTGACCCTTGATGGGCCAATTTCTGAGAATACAACCTATATTTTATCTGCTCGTCACAGTTATTTGCAATTTTTGTTCTCGGCATTACAACTCCCATTTTTGCCGACTTATAGCGATATGCAATTTAAAATCCGAAAAAAAATTAATGCTAAAAATGAAATCAGCTTAATCGGTTTGGGATCTTTGGATAATAACGCGTTGAACCTTGCCGCAAATAAAACGGAATCGGAACGCTATATTTTAAATTATCTGCCGGTGAACAACCAGTGGAGTTATACGGTGGGGGCTGTATATAAACATTATCGCGAAAATAATTATGATACCTGGGTAATAAGTCGCAATGACCTTGACAATGTTCAATATAAATACATCGGTAATAACAAGGATAGCGGCACGTTGCTCAATTATCATTCTTATGAAATTGAAAATAAATTCCGCTACGAAAATAATGCCCAGTTTGGCAATGGCTTTAAAACCAACATTGGTGCAAGTTTCGAATATGCCCAATATTATAATAATACATTTCGGCAGACTTATACGGGTGTTCCTGAAATATATCAAACCAATATGGATTTTTTAAAGTGGGGATTTTTTGGACAAATCAGCCGCGAGTTTTTCAATAATAAATTGTTGCTTTCTTTGGGAATCCGATCCGATGCAATCAATTATAATCCTGAAATGGCTAATTTGCTCAATCAAATTTCGCCTCGTTTTTCAGCTTCATACAGCATTACCAGTCAATGGCATTGGAATTTTAACACAGGCAAATACTATGAATTGCCTCCATATACCACGCTTGGGTTTAAAGACAATACCGGCAATTTTATTAATAAGGAAAATGGGATGACGTATATTTCGGTAAACCATTATGTAACTGGCTTTGATTATTTGCCCAATTCCAATTCGAAAATTTCGCTCGAAGGCTTTTTTAAATATTATCAGCATTATCCGTTTTCAGTGAAAGATTCTGTTGCTCTGGCCAGCGAGGGCGCTGACTTTGGAACTTATGGCGATGAAGAAGTCAAGTCGACCGGCACCGGACGCGCTTATGGTTTGGAACTGTTATACAGAAATACCGATTTATTTGGCGCGAATGTTACCTTGTCGTATACACTTGTTCGGAGCGAGTTTCAGAATATTTACGGAAAATATATTCCATCGGCATGGGACAACCATAGTTTATTTAATATTGTAGTACGTAAGGAATTTAAAGGGAACTGGACGATTGGCGCCAAGTGGAGGTTCATTGGAGGTACACCTTATACACCTGTTGACCTGGCCAAATCGGAATTGGTTACTGCCTGGGATGCACAGGGGCAGGCATATTTGGACTATTCGAAATTCAACAGCCTTCGGCTTGGCGCATACCATCAATTAGATATGAGAATTGATAAGGAATACTATTTTACAAAGTGGTCGCTTACCGGTTACATCGATGTTCAAAATGTTTACGACTTTACATCTGAAGCACCGCCAGCTTATATTGTTGATAACTCCGTGCCGGTTTCGGGAAACCCACCGCGCTATACTTTAAAAGAACTCAACCAAACCAATGGAGGAACAATATTGCCAACAATTGGGATAATTGTACAGTTTTAATTGTTAAAAATTTTCCTATATGAGTTCCCCCAATAGCGCAAGTTTCTAAACTTGTGCTTTTTATTCTTGCAGTTTTTAAACTGCTTAAATAAAATATCCCCAGCTACTACGGGTTTAATTAAGCTTAATCCGTGCCTCAAATATCCTGGTTTTATTTAATATCATTATATTCTAAAAACAAAACCCGGCTTTCGCTGGGTTTGTATTTTCTGAGGCTGTCTAAAAAGTTCTTTGTGAAACCCTGCAATGGCGCAAGCGCAATGTCATTAAGTTAAGGGAATTATAAACATGAGTATGTTGATAATATTTGATTATAAGCGATATAGCTTAAATTTATTTTTAAAAACTTTGTATTAAAAATGAAAAAACTCTCATATCTTTAATAAGATAGAGGAGTTTATATTTAATCCTAAGACAAAGGAAAAATATAGGATGAGAGAAACAGCATTTATAAGAAGCCGAAAATTACCATTTGAATTATTACTTTTAAGTATGATAAACATGCTTAAGCGGAGTATTTTATTAGAACTGCATTCATTTTTCAATTATATCCAGTTGAAATTCGATAAGGCTTTAGTTAGTATTTCATCAAGCGCTTTTACACAAAGCAGGCAAAAATTATCGCCTGATGTTTTTATAGGAATCAATAATATATTGGTCAATGAATTTTATTCCGATAATGAACAAAGGTTAAAACTATGGAAAGGGCACAGGTTATTAAGTATAGATGGAAGTATAATCATGTTGCCATATTCCCAGGCATTAAAAGACATATATGGTGTAATAAATAATCAAAAAAAGACAGATGATGTGATCCTGGCCAGGGTATCAGCATTATATGATGTGCTAAACAATATAGTGATACAAGGGACATTATCTCCAATTAAAAATGGAGAAATTTCTTTAGCCCATCGACATATCAAAGAAGTAGTACAAAATGACCTTTTAATATTGGATAGAGGGTATCCCAGTTTTGAATTAGCCAATAACATCTTGAAACATGATGCTAATTTTCTATTTCGCTGTAAACATGATTTTAGCAATGCGACAAGAAAATTTATTCAAAGTGGTCAAAATGATTGTATACAGGAGATATACCCTAAACAAAACCAATCATTTAAGGGGAAAACTATAACATCCACCAGTCATATAAAAATCAGGTTTATAAGAATAAAATTAGAGAATGGGGAAGATGAATTACTGATGACCTCTTTAACAGACCAAATAAAATATCCATACGGCTGTTTTAAACAATTATATTATCAAAGATGGTCAGTTGAAACCTATTACAATAGGCTCAAAAATATATTACTTGTTGAAAATTTTTCAGGCCTGACACAGCAGGCTATATTACAAGATTTTAATTGTGCGCTTTTTGTAAGTAATGTACAGTCCTTAATTATAGGTGAAGCACAAGAAAAATTAAATCAAGAAGAAACAGATAGAAAATATGAATACAAGATAAATACTTCTATTTCTCTGGGTTTTTTGAAAAACAGAATTATTGAGCTATTTATACAACATGGAGCAGAAAAGACATTAGAAGAACTTGAAAGTATTTTAATAAAACACACAATCCCTATTAGAGAGGGAAGAAAATATAAAAGAGATGTTGATAAATACAAGCAAAGGACAAAGCCGCCTATGTTTACAAACAGAAAAAGAAACATCTGACAAACAATGTGTTATGCTCTTAACTTAATGACATTGGGCTTGCGCCATTGCAGGGGGGTATTTTTTATTCTATCAAATTATGTATTCTCACCTATTTTATCCATTAGGTCAATCTTTGTCGTAATCACTTGTGGTTTTGAATTATAACAAATATTGGTCATGGGTTAAAACGGCTGATTACTCCGTTTCCATATGTGCCACTTCTGTAATAATGCCTTTCTATGTACATTCCTATAACATTGTCATGAATGTCGGTATCTCTGGAATAACAGATGGTTTTTCGGTTTAGCCTTTTTATGTGTGTCCTAAAGTTTAGGTTTTTCCTTTCGATTTTCCAAGTCTGATCCTTGCCAATTACATGTTTATCTTCCGGCAGTAAGCTTGAATAAGCGCCCCAATCATCTGTATAGTAACGATTGATTGGGATATTGGACAAATAGCCTAATAGCGTTCTAAAATCTTCGTTTGTCCTTTTGCCATTGTGCCAGGCAAGTATTAACCCTGATTTCTTATCCATCGCATACCAAGTCCACCGCTGATTCCTTTTGTTCGCCACAAAACTCCAAAACTCATCCATTTCTGCTGTATAATATATAACAACATCAAGCCTTTCGAGCTGATTGGCCTCTATCATGTCAAGTACGTATGGGTTTGTTTGTGGCGTTTTTTTTTAGCACCGACATCACGGTGTTTTTATTGATTTGTAATGTTCTGCTTATATCTCGGACTCCGCTACTATTCATCGTAAGTTCGATTATTTGTTCTTTAATGCCTGGTTTTCGTGCATTGTACTTAAATTCATACTGGAAATATTTCTTGCATTTATTACAATGCCAACGCTGTGTTCCATTTCTATGACCGTTCTTTACTAAATCATCGTTATTGCAATTTGGACATGTTATGATATTGAAGTGCTTCATTGATGAGTTTTTCACAAATATACATCATTTCAGCCTATTTAACCCATGACCAAATTTTCTTAACTATTTTTTAACAGATTCATGTTGGTTTTTTACGGCAATATAACTTGGATTAATCGGGAGGGATGGTAGGTTATGGATCAAATGGGAAAATTGGGACTTGAAAAAAATATTTTAAACCCCAACCCCTTAAAAAGGGGCAATAACAGGGCAGTAAATATTTGATAATTATTGCCCTGATTTAAAATGTGCTTTTATTGTTTTTAGTACAAGGGTCAGATTGTTCAAAACTTCTTTATTTTCAAAACGGAGTACTTTAATATTCATCATTTCCAGATGTTTATCCCTGTCAATATCTTTAGCAATCCCTTCGGGTGTAAAATGATGTTGCCCGTCAAGTTCAATAATCAGCTTTTCAGAGGGGCAATAGAAATCTGCTATATAATATCCAATACTATGCTGTCGCCTGAATTTGCGCCCACCCAGTTTTTTATCTTTTAATACTTCCCATAGCGCCAGTTCTGCCCCTGTCATATTTTTTCGCAGATAATCGCGCGTATCTTTCAAATAAGTCAGGTTGTTTAACTTGGTAGCCGTTAAATTTTTTTCTCAAATTTAGAATTTTCTCAATTGCAAAATTTGCCGGAACCAGTTATAGTCCCGCCTGAGGCGGGATTGGGGTTTGAATTACATGTTCTCCCCAAATCTTCCGTTTGTTCCTTTTATATTTTGGCGGCAAAAAAATTCCACTGCACATCGAAATAAGATAAGCCTGTAAAATTACCGGGAAAGTTACTTCAAAGTATTAAACCTGTAGCCGATCATTAATTCGTGGCTTCCCAGGCTGTATCTCATTATATCGGAGATGTTGTAATCGAAGGAATAGCCTAAATACAAACGTTTATTGATTATATAACCGCCAAGAAGGGAAATTGATTCCTGGGAGCGAAAAGATATACCGACCCAACCTGTTTTCTGATAAATTACCCGTACATTAAAATCGGCTTGTAATGGCGCCGGTGAAACGCCTTTAATAAGCGTGCTGCCTTCGGCCGACCACGTCCTGTTAAATATGTAGGTATATGCGCCCAACAGGTAATAGTTTCTTTCGAGTTTGGCAATTCCAATAGCTTGCGGATCAACATCGAATTTGTTGTTAAAAAGGTTATCGGCGGAAAAACTTACCTGGAAATTTGTAGAGTACATGTAAGCGCCTATCATACCATCGGGTTGAAAAAATGAATTAACGCCGTTAACGCCTGCTTCTGCATCTTTCATTCCCGATATCTGGGTGCCGTCGATTTTATATTGCATAAAGCCGAAAGCTGCGCCAAGGGATACCCTTATTTCATCATTAACTGCAAGATTATATGCATAAGCGCCCCGAAGGCCCAACCTGCTGGTTGGCCCTGTAATATCGCTATAAACAGTAGCGCCGTAACCCATATCCATGCTTTTGGCGCTCATTGGCCCGAAAACGCTTAATGAATTTGTTACCGGGGCATCGGGAATACCAATCCATTGAAAACGGAAGTCCGACTTAATTTGAAAATAGTTAACCGTTCCGGCTATTGCAGGATTAAGAATGAAAGGGTTAAACATATATTGTGTATATATTGGAGATTGTTGCGCGGACAACCTTGACATTCCTGCTAACACAAACAAACTGAAAATAAGTTTCTTCATATCAATAATTATTTTATTTTGCAGCTTTGTGCTGTTTTATTAATAAAGACCAATTTTTCAATTTAAAATGGCTATGTTCTAACTTATAGTGCTGAAAATAAAACATCCCCCTGCCCCCTTCAAAGGGGGACTGCATTATTCCCTTTATAAGGAGGGGTAGGGGTGGTTTAGCGCTATTTATTAATTTTAACATAACATTATTTAGTTTTTAATATTGTTACAGTACCATATTTCGGCGAATAACCTTTTACGGTAATTACATAATAATAAGTTCCAATCGGCAAAGGTTTTCCGTTGTATGTGCCGTCCCATGACCTGGAATAATTGTCGTAGCCTTTTTGCTCATAAACCTTTTGTCCCCAGCGGTTAAAGACTTCTACATCTATATCGCTGCCGTAGCCATCGGCATTGCCTATGTACCAGGTATCATTCAAGCCGTCGCCATTGGGTGTAAATCCCTGGGCAGGGGCTAAACCCGGAGCAAGTTCAAGGTGTATTGTATCGGTTTCCCAACAATTATTATAAGTTAAACCATGAAAAGTATAGGTAACCGGCCCCTGGATACTGACGATAAGGTTTCCTGGAATCTGTGGAATTTTCCATAACCCAATTAATATTTCCGCTCCAATAATATTGCTGATACGAACCTATACCTCCTATTATTGGGATTATTTCATGCCGTCCCCTCGAAATACTGTCAACCGGCGGCAGCGAAACCCCTGTCATTGAAAAATAGCTTATTTCAACAACAGTATCTGCTTTGCAGTTTTTATATTTTACGGTTAAAGTATCATTATAAAAATCTAACGGTAGTTGTTTTACTAAAACTGCATTTAATATGGTATCGTTTACAAAATTCTGGGCCGGCGACCACAGGAATTTATAATTGTAATCGGAATCGGTTGGGCTGTAAAGATGCTGGCCTAAATATACCGATGCCGGCATAACATAAGCAGAGTCGTGGCAAATAGAATTTATATTTCCCATATAAACATACAGCCAGTTTGCCGTATCGACAGCAACCGAGTCGGAAAGGGTACACCCAATGCGTATCTGTAACCTGAATGTTATAAATATTTTGAGGCAAACTAAGGACGATAGTATCATTAATGTGGGCGCTGTCGACAGAATTCAAAATCACCCCGTTCACGTAAATATTTGCAACAGGTACGGCCTTGCTTATGCTGAGGCTTATAGCGCCATTACCGCTACAGGTTTGGGGCAAAATTGTATCTAATTTAAAACCCATAGAATCTGTGGCCGCAATTGTAACTAAGGTATCTACATTACAAGTATCATTATCAAATACTGTAATGTTATAAGCACCGGGTGCCAGGCTATCTAATGCCAAGTTACTGGTAGAATCGTTCGGAAGCCAAATTTCATTTAAAAAATAAGTATAAGGAAACTGCCCGATAACATCCAGGCTAATAGAGCCGTTGTGTAAGCCATTCAAACACAATGAAAGCTGAAAATGTCAAATCATGTATTCTAAGCCATTTCCTTTGTATTGAATCGGTTTTTTGTTTAGGGCATCCCATGGAATCAGTTACAACAACAACATATTTGCCGTGGCGCAGGCTATCAATTACACTACTATCCTGCCCGATAAGGCGGATACCAAATTCATTAAACCATTCATAGGTGTATGGTTTAACGCCGCCGGTAACTGAAACGCTTATGGAGCCGCGTTTGGTAGTATCGCACACCGGCGATATTGCATTGGTTGTAATAGAAATTAAAGAAGCAGAATCAACAGTTTCAGGGTAATAAGCGGTAGTGTCTTTATCTTTTACTGCAATATAATATAGTCCCGGTGCAAGGTTGGTATAAACCATCGGGCTTGCATGCTGAACAAAGTTTACTCCGCTGTCTTTCGAGAAGAAGTATGGGGCATCGCCGCTTGTAACAATAATAGTAATGCTGTCGTTGTTCATTTGGTAGCACCCTTCGCCAACCACCTGGATGTTTGACAATTAACGGCACTCTGTTTTTAACTCTTATGGTGTCGGAAACCGGGCAGTTACGGAAATCCTGCACAACAACCTGGTAAAGGCTGTCGCCGGGCAAACCGGGGAAAAACGGCTGGTTGCCATAGAAATTTTGGCCACCATCAATGGAGTAACTCATAATGCCCGGCCATCCACCCGATGCCGTGATTGTTATTGTGCCGTTAGTGGAGCGCCGCTTGTATTTGGGTGGCAATTATTGACTCTATTTTCAAAGGACTGAGGGGTTGTGCTATATCAAATGCAACAGTATTCGTGTCATTCCCGTTTCCAGCTTTAACAGATACCCAATATGTTGTCCCGACAGGTACATCTGGAAAAGTATAATCACTTGCAAAAGTAATGGTTGAATCTATCAATGTGCCGAATTCCCACAATTTTATGTTATAAGGTGAAATTCCGGAAAAAATCTGAACTTCTACAGAACCATCGGAGCCAAAACATTTGGGATCGAGTTTCAAGTACCTGGATTAAAAGAAAACTGTCATTATGTATGAAAACTACAGAATCTTTAGCCGGTGGCATCCTTTACTGTCGATTACCGAAATGGTATCACTGCCGGCTGAAAGCCCGCCGAATGTATTTACTGTGCTGAAGCCTGTATGGTTCAGGGCATATTCATAACCGCCGCCTGAACCACCCTTAACATTATTAACGGTAATGCTTCCAATTCCTGAACCGTTGTCGTTAACTACATTCAAACTAAAGGTTATGGAATCGGGCTGGGGCACAGTAACTATTACCTTGTCGCTTCTTAAATTATGATCAGTTACTACAATTGTATCAGAACCGGCACGCAAATTGGTAGTATCGCCGAGTACCGAATTCACTGTAACGTTGTATAGAGGTGTACCGCCAGAAATAAAGACGTGCAATGCGCCGTTGCTGCCACCGAAGCATGTAACCGAATCAACTTTAACCGAATCGATGCTTACGCCGAGGGTATCTATAATTTTAAACTGCTTCGAGTCGCTGCAACCATTTATGTCGGCAACATGTGCCATGTACAAGCCGGTATCCAGCCCGGGAAATATATTTGAACCCTGTTGCGGGCCATTATCGAGCCAATATTCCAAGCCTCCCGAGCCAACGCTGGCCATAATAATTTCTGCCGTGCCTTTTAATATGCCGTTAACCTTTGTCCGGAATACTCTTAATATTTTTACGGCAGTTGGTTCGGTAATATTATCAACAGTATCTTTTTGGCAACCCAATGAATCAATAACATATATTGAATATGCTGTTGCAATTAAATTTTTAAATTTGCTGTCAGGTTGCCAATGGATGCCGTCGAGAGAAAATTGTTTGGAACCTGTTCCGCCGCTGGCATGTACAATTATCTGGCCGTTATTCTGGCCATGGCATCCGGTAACATTTGTATTTTCAAGGGTTATAGTTATCGCCGAAGGTGTGTTTAAAGTAACCTGCCTGAAATGGTCAGTTCCGCAAACCGGCGATTTAACCCAAACATCATAAGTCCCTCCAACAAGTTTATTGAATATTGAATCGGTACCATAATTTGCAGGAAAATTGCCATGTATGCTGTATTGGAAAGGCCCATGCCCGCCCTGTGTGTGGATATAAATTTGCCCGATAGAATCGCCGGTACATATAGGATTGATAGAGTCGATAGAAATAACCAATGGCTGGATATTGGCAACGGTTAGCGTATCGGTAGTATCCGAAGGACAGCTTTTGGCATCGGTAATTATAGCTATATATTTTCCGCGGCAACTGTGAAAATGAACCGTTGTTGTTCTGAGGCTGAGCGGCTGGACTGATTTTGTACGTTAGCGGTGCGTTCCCGCCAATTGCCGATACAGTAATTGTTCCGTCGCTCATGCCGGGGCACGAAACCGATGTAGCCACAGCCGATTTTATGGTTATCGGGTTGGGTTGTGTAATTTTAAAAGCTGAATCGATTTGGCATTTCAGTGAATCGAGAACATAAACAGTATCATGTTGATTTGCCTGTAAGGAAGGAAAGTTGCCGGTTGCCTGCGGAATACCTGAATAATTGAGGGTATAAGTAAGCGAACCCGTTCCTCCTGTGGCAAAAGCGTTAATTATCCCATCGCCCGATTGGTTGCATGTAAGGTTCGTTATGGTGAAACTTGAGAAACTTAAAGGAACAGGCTGAATGATAGCAACCGGGCCTGCTGTAGCGGCAGTACAATGATTGCTGTCGGTAACGCTTATATTATAAGAATTGGCAGGCAAACCATTAAATATGCCTGAATTGTTTGCATAGCTTCCCGGCGTTAATGAATAAGCACGCGGATTTGTCCCGCCATGTGCATAAACATGAATTTGACCTGTCGGGCTTCCACCGCAAACAATATCCTTGTGCGGGAACGAATCGATAACTATCAAACCGGGCTCGATAACTTCAAGGCTGTCGGTGCTTAAAGTATCGCAGTTATTTTTGTCGGTCATTTCAATTACATATTTTCCTTTGGAAAGGTTGCTGAATGTACCGGTATTATTGAAAATTACACCTCCCGGGAACAAAGTAAATTTATACGGTTTGGTGCCTCCTGTTGCAACTGCTGTTACTTTTCCGTCTGTGAGGCCAGTACAGGTAATTGGGGTTGCAGAAGCGCTTTTGATAACAAATTGAAGCGGCTCCGAAAGTTTTATGGGTGTTGTATCTTTTGAACATCCTATCGAGTCTTTGATATGAATTTCATAATTGCCTCCATCCAGGCCGGTGAAATCATGGGTTGTTGAAAATGAACCGCCGTTTAAAGCATATTGCAATGTGGAGCCAAGGCCTCTGTGCGCATATACATGTATTTCTCCTGTAAGAACATTGTAGCAATTAAGGTTCTTTTTCGTTACGCTGTCGATAACAATTGGAGGCGGTGCGCCTATTGAAACCGTGCTGTCCTGGCTACAGGAATGTGAATCAACAACCTTTATAATATGTGAGCCTGCTGCAAGTCCCGGGAAATTTTTCTGAGAACCGTAATTTATACCATCCAGCCAGTAGCTATACCCGCCTTTACCGCCGCTGGCTGATTTCAACCATATACGTCCGTTATGTGAATCGTAGCATGGTGAAACCGAATCAATCTCGTTAATAAAAATATTGATTCTAGGGTCTGTGTTAAGACTAATCGGATTGCCATTGTTAGCAAGCGCAGTACAATTATTGGTTATGTCGTGTACAAAACCGTAATAATCGGTAGGACCGGCTAAATAAAAATTACCTGTCGGCTGATAAACTCCAGGAACGCCTGGGGTAGTAGACATCGAATATTCAAAATTTTCCGATCCCCCCGTAGCAGAGAGGGTAATAGTTCCGGAATCACCGTAGCAAATTTCTTTAGGAGGATTATTAACAGAAAAAGTTATATTAATTTGATTGGCTTCCGATAACGTTACGGTATCTATACCGCTTTTACAACCCTTGCTGTCCTTAACAATAACCTCGTAAGTATCCGGCGGTAAATTTGGAAAAGTGTCTTTTAAGCCATATTCTGAAGGATCATCGCCGTATATAGAATACTTATAGCCTGGAGTGCCGCCGCTTGCGTTCTGTATGATTATTTTGCCATCGTCGGTTCCTGAGCAGCTTGAGGGAACTGAACTTAAAGTATATGTTATGGGAGCAGGTTCGGTTATATTTACAGTATCCACGGTTGATTTACACGAATTGTTGTCCCTGGCTACTACCAGGTATTGTCCGGCTTTTTCTAAAATATTTTTATTATTGGGATAAATAAACGAACCATTACTTCCATTTGTAGAAAAGAAATATGGTGTTGTACCGCCATGTCCACTGGGCAAAATTTTGCCTGAAGAATCACCGTTACAAATAACATTGCTGTGGTTCACAGTTTCAGTTACTGCCGTACGTTTTGTAACAGTAGCCTGATTTATCAACTGGCTAACACATCCTGCCGCAGAAGTGGCTTCAACATAATATTTTGAAACGCCGAGTGGTATCGAAGCATTGGGTATTATTAAACTTATAGAATTACCTGTACCGATTACTGTATCTCCTACCGGTGAGTTACCTAAAACTTTTTTCATTACATAAGAAGTTCCGTTTTCCGAACCTGAAACAGTTATTGTTGCTGAATCGAGGAAACAAATTGTGGTATCAGATACAGTGTAAGAAGTATTTGGTAAAGGATTTACCGTTACTGAAATGCTATAGCCAGAACTTGAACACCCTGCTGCGCTATTTCTTACCGTCAAGGTACCATTGTATGTTGCTGCTGCTGCCGCTCCCGGTACTGTTATAATTATCGGGCTTCCAAGCAATGCTACATTGGTTACATCAACAAAACCTGCCGTATGCGCTGCCGCGTCAAAGGTAATGCTATATTGATCGGGGCTGCCTGTGGTTGCAGAATAAGTGAGGTTGGCGCTCGTTGATCCACTGCATACCGATGGGTTGGCGCCCAGTGTAATTGTCGGCAATGCATTCACCGTTACTGAAATGCTATAGCCAGAACTTGAACACCCTGCTGCGCTATTTCTTACCGTCAAGGTACCATTGTATGTTGCTGCTGCTGCCGCTCCCGGTACTGTTATAATTATCGGGCTGCCCGGCAATGCTACATTGGTTACATCAACAAAACCTGCCGTATGCGCTGCCGCGTCAAAGGTAATGCTATATTGATCGGGAACGCCTGTGGTTGCAGAATAAGTCAGGTTGGCGCTCGTCGATCCACTGCATACCGATGGGTTGGCGCCCAATGTGATTGTTGGCAATGCAACAATTGTTACTGTTATATTAGAACCTGTGCTTGAACATCCGGTTGTGCTTTTCCTCACCGTTAAGGTTCCGTTGTATGTTGCTGCTGCTGCCGCCCCCGGTACTGTTATAATTATCGGGCTTGTCGGCAATGCCACATTGGTTACATCAACAAAACCTGCCGCATGCGCTGCCGCGTCAAAGGTAATGCTATATTGATCGGGAACGCCTGTGGTTGCTGAATAAGTGAGGTTGGCGCTCGTTGATCCACTGCATACCGATGGGTTGGCGCCCAGTGTGATTGTCGGCAATGCATTTACTGTTACTGTTATACTGTAGCCAGGACTTGTACATCCTGCAGTGCTGTTTCTTACTGTCAGTGTTCCGTTGTATGTTGCTGCTGCTGCCGCCCCCGGTACTGTTATAATTATCGGGCTTGTCGGCAATGCCACATTGGTTACATCAACAAAACCTGCCGCATGTGCTGCCGCGTCAAAGGTAATGCTATATTGATCGGGGCTGCCTGTGGTTACAGAATAAGTCAGGTTGGCGCTCGTCGATCCACTGCATACCGATGGGTTGGCGCCCAGTGTGATTGTAGGCAATGCAACAATTGTTACTGTTATATTAGAACCTGTGCTTGAACATCCGGTTGTGCTTTTCCTCACCGTTAAGGTTCCGTTGTATGTTGCTGCTGCTGCTCCCGGTACTGTTATAATTATCGGGCTGCCCGGTAATGCTACATTGGTTACATCAACAAAACCTGCCGCATGCGCTGCCGCGTTAAAGGTAATGCTATATTGATCGGGGCTGCCTGTGGTTGCAGAATAAGTGAGGTTGGCGCTCGTTGACCCACTGCATACCGATGGGTTGGCGCCCAGTGTAATTGTAGGCAATGCATTTACTGTTACTGTTATACTGTAGCCTGTGCTTGAACACCCGGTTATGCTTTTCCTCACCGTCAAGGTTCCGTTGTATGTTGCTGCTGCTGCCGCCCCCGGTACTGTTATAATTATCGGGCTGCCCGGCAATGCTACATTGGTTACATCAACAAAACCTGCCGTATGCGCTGCCGCGTCAAAGGTAATGCTATATTGATCGGGGCTGCCTGTGGTTGCAGAATAAGTAAGGTTGGCGCTCGTTGATCCACTGCATACCGATGGGTTGGCACCCAGTGTAATTGTTGGCAATGCATTCACCGTTACTGAAATGCTATAGCCAGAACTTGAACACCCTGCTGCGCTATTTCTTACCGTCAAGGTACCATTGTATGTTGCTGCTGCTGCCGCTCCCGGTACTGTTATAATTATCGGGCTGCCCGGCAATGCTACATTGGTTACATCAACAAAACCTGCCGTATGCGCTGCCGCGTCAAAGGTAATGCTATATTGATCGGGGCTGCCTGTGGTTGCAGAATAAGTGAGGTTGGCGCTCGTTGATCCACTGCATACCGATGGGTTGGCGCCCAGTGTAATTGTCGGCAATGCATTCACCGTTACTGAAATGCTATAGCCAGAACTTGAACACCCTGCTGCGCTATTTCTTACCGTCAAGGTACCATTGTATGTTGCTGCTGCTGCCGCTCCCGGTACTGTTATAATTATCGGGCTGCCCGGCAATGCTACATTGGTTACATCAACAAAACCTGCCGTATGCGCTGCCGCGTCAAAGGTAATGCTATATTGATCGGGGCTGCCTGTGGTTGCAGAATAAGTGAGGTTGGCACTCGTTGACCCCCTGCATACCGATGGGTTGGCGCCCAGTGTGATTGTCGGCAATGCATTTACTGTTACTGAAATGCTATAGCCAGAACTTGAACACCCGGTTGTACTTTTCCTCACCGTCAAGGTTCCGTTGTATGTTGCTGCTGCTGCCGCTCCCGGTACTGTTATAATTATCGGGCTGCCCGGCAATGCCACATTGGTTACATCAACAAAACCTGCCGCATGCGCTGCCGCGTCAAAGGTAATGCTATATTGATCGGGAACGCCTGTGGTTGCTGAATAAGTCAGGTTGGCGCTCGTTGACCCCCTGCATACCGATGGGTTGGCGCCCAGTGTGATTGTCGGCAATGCATTTACCGTTACTGAAATGCTATAGCCAGAACTTGAACACCCGGTTGTACTTTTCCTCACCGTCAGGGTTCCGTTGTATGTTGTTGCTGCTGCTGCTCCCGGTACTGTTATAATTATCGGGCTGCCCGGCAATGCTACATTGGTTACATCAGCAAAACCTGCCGTATGCGCTGCCGCGTCAAAGGTAATGCTATATTGATCGGGGCTGCCTGTGGTTGCTGAATAAGTGAGGTTGGCGCTCGTTGATCCCATGCATACCGATGGGTTGGCGCCCAGTGTAATTGTTGGCAATGCATTCACCGTTACTGAAATGCTATAGCCAGAACTTGAACACCCGGTTGTGCTTTTCCTAACCGTTAAGGTACCATTGTATGTTGCTGCCGCTGCCGCTCCCGGTACTGTTATAATTATCGGACTGCCAGGCAATGCTACATTGGTTACATCAACAAAACCTGCCGTATGCGCTGCCGCGTCAAAGGTAATGCTATATTGATCGGGAACGCCTGTGGTTGCTGAATAAGTAAGGTTGGCACTCGTTGACCCCCTGCATACCGATGGGTTGGCTCCCAGTGTGATTGTAGGCAATGCATTTACTGTTACTGTTATACTGTAGCCTGTGCTTGAACACCCGGTTGTGCTTTTCCTCACCGTTAAGGTTCCGTTGTATGTTGCTGCTGCTGCCGCCCCCGGTACTGTTATAATTATCGGGCTTCCCGGCAATGCTACGTTGGTTACATCAACAAAACCTGCTGCATGTGCTGCCGCGTCAAAGGTAATGCTATATTGATCGGGAACGCCTGTGGTTGCTGAATAAGTAAGGTTGGCGCTCGTTGATCCCATGCATACCGATGGGTTGGCGCCCAGTGTAATTGTTGGCAATGCATTCACCGTTACTGTTACACTGCCGCTCAAGCCTTTAGAGAGGCATCCATTGGCATCCGTAACGCTTGTTATTGTGTAGGTTGTTGTAGTGGTTGGGCTTACACTTATATCATTTCCGCTTGTATAACCATTGACGGTTGTTCCATCACTCAATACAACAGTATATAGCGAAGCTCCGCCTGTTATGGTTACTTTTAATGTTGTACTGCTTCCATTGCATATAGTTGTTAAACCGGATGCTGACAACACCGATGTTGAAGGCCCCTGGTTTACATTTATTGAAATATCTTTGAATGCTGTACATCCTTTGTAATCCTTAACTGTATCGGTAAGCGTTAAACTTGCAGATCCCCTGTATGTAAATGTGGGATTATAAATATGTTTATTATTTAAGGAATCTGCCAATGTTCCTGTTCCGTACCATGCATGGGTATTGCCGCCGTTGCCGCCGTTTGGAGTAGCAGTTAAAGGCAATCCAATTCCTGAACAAACACTTGCAGGACTCGTTGGAATAATACTTACAGTTAACTTCTTTGGCTGGCCTACAAAAATATTAGACGTATCAACTTCAAAACCGATATTATCCTTAACTCCGATCGATGAAAAATTTCCGGCAGATAAATTAGCAAAAGTATGGGTAAGTGAATTGGTGGTATCGCCATGAAAAGATGGAAATTTAAACCAATAATATACATATGGCGGAGTGCCTCCTGTAATAGTTATATTTATTTGTCCGGTCGCTCCCCCGTTACAGATAACGGAATCGGTAGTTATGCTTAAAATTACAGGTTGCGACAAAGCAATATTGCTTGCCAATAAAAACAACGCAACTCCAATTATGTATTTAGCTAAATTTTTCATAACCAATGTATAATATTCGGTTCAAACTTCAAACAACACAACCCCTTAAAAAAATTTTTCTATCTTAAAAACTTAAAAAGAAAATGGTCTAAATTTCGGGGCGAAAAGATAGTAATTTTTACGATTAATTTGCAAATTTGTTGCAACAAAAAATTAACAGCCGGTAAGGGTTTTCAGGGGTATTGCTTCTAAAATACCTAATTTTAAAGGCTTTTAGAATATCAAAGTTAAAAATTTAGTTTTCACCAACTTATAAAAAGCTTGTTAATAATTTTCTTAAAAAATAAAAAAAATAGCTTTCTAATACCGAACCGCTAACATGATAATCAAAACAATTCGCTTCGCTTTTGTTTTAAAACAGTTAGCAGGTCGGCATTAACTAAACAGCTAACAATATGCATTATCAATATCTTGTTAGCGGTTTAGTATAACAGTTCGATGTTATTTTTTTTAGAGGATAAATTATTTATAAAATCGAAAAATATTTTAGCGGTTAAAATGAATAATGTTGGGCCAATCGGAAAAGTTGGGGAGCTATTTTACTTAGTGGTTTAACCTCCCAACCCTCCTTATAAAGGAGGGCTAACAAATTCTGCTACTATAAGCACTACAATTAAAAAAATAGCAGTCCTGTTATTGCCCCTTCATAAGGGGTTGGGGTAAATTTTGCAATTTTCCACAGATTTTCCTTTTGATACATAATGTTTTCTCAGTATATTCAGGTTACGTGATTAATTATTTAAAAAATTTGTTAATAACACATATTTTATATATATTGGCCTGTTTTTAATAATTCATAAAACTAAATGCTTATGAAGGCAATCAGTTTAATTGCTTTTTGCGTATTCGGGTTCGGCACATTGTTTAGCCAGACCATAGAGCGCAATGTTGTTGCTGTCTCGGGCGATAATTATGTAAACAACGGAATTTCCCTGTCGTGGACATTGGGTGAATGTGTTACAGAAACTGTTCAAAACAGCGACATGAAAATAACCCAGGGTTTTCAGCAGGGCGATGTTGGTATTGTCAATATTATCGAAAACAAAGATGAGGTAAAAAGTATTTTTGCTTACCCTAACCCAACAACAAAGTACGTTACATTAGAAATTACAGGGGAATTAAAGAGCGTATATACTGCTGAGTTCACGGATATGAGCGGGCAATTGCTTATGTTGAAAACTGTTCAAAATAACTTTGCTGATTTTGATGCACAAAGCCTGAGATCCGGAAATTATTTATTAATCGTTAAATCGGCCGGTAATAATATCATCGGTTCTTTTAAAATCATTAAATACTGACAAACCAATTTTATTTGTAAATATATGAAACCCACATGTTAAAAAGTTAAACACAAAGATCGGATGAATAAAATCTCAGAAGCTAAATTAGAAGCTATAAATCTGAGAACATGTGGGTTCCATTCGACCTTTGAAATTAAATTCTATACGAATGAAAAAAATTAGCTTAATTGTTTTATCAATAATAACCAACATTGCGTGTTTCGCACAAGTGACACCGGGTGGAACCCGCGATTCTGTTGATCTGGGTAAGCAGGCTATTACAACGGAAAGCCCAAAAACAGAAAGTACATTGAAATCAGCGTCATTATCAAGCGATACAACAAGCCAGGTGCCAAGAACATTCAAATACCAGGCTGTAGCCCGTGATGCAGCGAACCAGGTATTAAGCAACAAATTGGTAAACCTTAAAATTAGCATAGTAGCAGATAATGAAAACGGCGTTGTTGCTTATAGCGAAACGCACCTGGCTACTACTAATGCATTAGGTCTTATTAACCTTGAAATAGGCGCTGGCACAGCCGTATTTGGAACGTTTGATGCAATTTCGTGGGGAAGCGCTGCTTATTATATAAAAATAGAAATGGATGCCGACGGCGGCGATAATTTTAAAGAAATGGGGACTTCGAAACTACTGGCCGTGCCTTATGCTTTATATGCCGAAAATGCAGGCGGGGGTTCGCATTTAAAGTCCGGCTCTACAAGCCAATGGACTACATTAGATGCAAACTCTATCCAGTCCGATTATCCCAAAGTAGGTATTGGCACAGGAGGATCAATTCCTTATGCAACACTGGATATCAGAGGCACTACCTATAATAGTATCCCTACAGCTTATGGCACGCAAATAGCCGGTGGAAATATTGAACTAACCCGTTCATCATATCCTTATATCGATTTTACCACTAATCTTAACGTCGATTATAATGCACGCCTGATATACTTTTCAACGGGCAATTATTTACAACTTGCCGGAGCAAATTTCTATGCTGTAGCTAATGCCTGGCTTGTTGGCCAGACCGGCGTTGGGACTACCTCGCCCAATGCCTCTGCCAAGCTCGATGTTACTTCAACCACGCAGGGTTTCCTGACCCCGCGAATGACCACCGCCCAGCGCAATGCTATCGCCAGTCCCGCTACCGGTTTGGTTATTTTCAATACCGAAACCAATTGTTTCAATTTCTACACCGGTACTGTCTGGTTTGAAATGTGCGGACAAACACCCGGTCAATCTGTGCATCCTTGTAATGGTATTACTAATTTTACTTACGGTGGACAAGTTTATCATACAGTTGAAATTGGAACTCAATGCTGGATGAAAGAAAATTTGAATGTAGGTACCATGATTGATACTTCTATTGTTGCATCTAATAACGGTGTGATTGAGAAATATTGTTATAAAAATGACTGTAATCTTTATGGTGGCTATTATACATATGGTGAAGCAATGAATTACCAGACCACAGAAGGATCTCAAGGAATTTGTCCGTTTGGATGGCATATTCCATCGTATAGTGAATTAGGCAATCTAGCAAATTTTTTTACTTCACCATATGTAGCTTACACGGCACTAATTTCGGGTGGTTCTTCAGGTTTTAATGGATTCTTGGCAGGTATGTTTTGGTGGTCTCCACCACCTAATAGCGAATTTGATTTATATGGTGAATATGGATATTTTGAATCGTCTACAAGCACTAATGGTACTGTTGAATCTTATTGTTTACGTAAAATCAAGCATTTGTAATAGATGAAACTGCTCCCAATGTGGGCGTGAACGTTAGATGCATAAAGAATTAGAGTTTAGTGAAAAAGTAATTCCCTATGCTTAGTTTTTAACTAAGCTTATATATTATTGCAGTTTTTTAACTACACCATATTTAGAATAGCCGGTGCAAATTTTTGGCTTGTGCCGGCTTTTTTAATTTTAATCCAAATACTGGAAACCCCAACCAAAATTACAACCCAAATTACAACCCCAACCCCTTAAAAAGGGGCTATAACAGTGCAGTGCATTGCTCTGTTTGTCCTCCTTTTTTAAGAAGGGATGAGAGACAAAAAAACAGTAGGTTTTGGCTTCTACCGGCTTTTTATAAATTCTTGTCTTTTTCAGGTCTTTTGTTACAAAATAAAATCTTGATAAATTTCATACCTTTGCTAAAAATATTATTATGGAAACGCTTGTAATCCATCTTGACAATAAAGCCAGTAAAACAAAGGTAAAAGAAGTCCTAACGATGATAAAGGGGGTTAAAAATGTATCGGATAAGATAAGTAAGGCTGATTTTGAAAATCTTGCCGATGATTTTCTTGTCAATGAAATGAAAAAAGCAGAGAAAGATAAGTTATATGGTTACGATGAATCTAAAAAACGTTTTGTCGAACTGCGAAACAAATTAACAAAATGATTGTAAAAACCTCATCGTGTTTTTGGGATGACCTTTCAAAAATAAAGCATGCAGATATTTTGGATGAAACCGAAATAGCTTTTGAATTTGCTGCAAAATGCAAAACCCCTGATGAAATACCCGGGTTTAAATATTTAGAAAGGCATCCGGGTTACGGACGCATAAAAGCAGGAAATTACAGGATTGGGGTTAAGTATAGCCCAAAAACAATTATATTTTATCGGATTCTTCATCGCTCTATTGTTTATAAGTCATTTCCAAAATAATGGCATGAGTTCCATGCTATGTTTTGTTTGCCCCAAGTTAAGCGTAGCAGCCTCGCTGCGCTTTTTAAAACCATAGCTGGTGCAGGTTTTAGCATGTGGCGGCTTTTTTCTTTGAATTAAAATGTTGACTGGGGTAATGGGTTGAAGGGTTTTTAATATAGCGAATCAATATTTGCCTATTTGAACTTTTTGATTTATAATTGTTTTAATTTTGTGAAAAACAAAAAAAATGGAAACATTAATACTTCATATAACCAATAAGGCCAACGCTGTAAAAATAAAAGAAGCGCTGGGCCTTTTTAAAGGAATAAAATCGGTAAAAAGTGCAGATGCCGAAAACGAGAGTATTATTAAAGCAATTAAAGCAGGCAGGCGAACATCATTTGTACCTGAAAAGGAAATAATGGATGTTTTAAAATGAAAGTTGTTTATCGCAAATCGTTCTTGCGCGATAAATGAACTACCCCGCAGCAGAGCTGCGAGGTATCAAAGAAAATACAACAATGGAGTTTGCATAGCAAACCTATTATTTGATTTTACCCCGTAGCAGAGCTACGAGGAATTCTTTTGATTAAAAAAATCAATAACAAAAGCGTAAGGAAGCTTATTGAAGCTACTATTAATGAGGTTAAGGCTGCCAATATCCCGGCAGAAATCCCAAAACTTGAAAAATTAGTATCGGCAGGATCATACTTTAAAATAAAGAAAACCCCTTATCGCTTTGGTTTATATATCAAAAACGATACTGTTGAGTTTGTGAAATTCGGGACCCGTGAAAGTTTTTACCGCGATTTTCCTCCTTATTGACCCGACATAAAAAATATGTAATTTTATCCTTGATATTAGTTGTAAAACCATACCAGAGGTTTATTTTATAAAAATTTGAAAATGAAATATATTATTAGTTTATTTATTTGGTCGGTTTCAATTGTTTGTAACATTGTTGCCCAGCCTTTTTATCTGAAAGGCGCTATTACCAAATGCCCCTATAAAACAGCCTATTTATCACATTACCGGGGCGACATGTCTATACTTATCGATTCAACAAAAGCAGATGCAAGCGGGGCTGTTTACTTTATACTGAAAGAAAATTATGTGCCGGGTTTATATACAGTATCATTTCCCGAAACACCCGGGTTAAACCAGAAAATCATCAATTTGATATATGACAGGGAAAACATTGAGTTTAATTGCGATTTTGAACAATTGCCTGCAAGCATTAACATACTTAAGTCGGATAAAAATAAATTGTATTATAATTTTCTTAGTTTAAAAAATCGTACGGTTCGGCAATTATTTGCATTGTCGGATATAACCGGGGCTTTTCCTCCCGGCGATCCATTCTATGGTTCAATTGAAAAACAGTTTAATCTACTGCAAAAACAACAGGCCGGTTTCCTTATCGATGTAGCACGGAAATATCCAGGATCGTTTTTATACATGGTTTTAAAATCGGTGTCGTTCCCGTCATTCCCTTTTTCTGTCAGCCCGGAACAAAGAAATAAATATCTTCGCGAACATTTCCTCGATAATATTAATTTTTCCGATACTTTATTATTGAACTCAAATATATTTACAAGCAATGCTTTTTCGTACTTACAACTCTATAAAAATCCTAATTTATCCAATAAGGCTCAGGAATGTGAATATATTTCCGCAATCGATACCCTGATGAAACGCTGTTCTGCCGATCCGAAAGTAAAAACCCAGGTGACAGATTACCCTGGTCAGAGGGTTTGAACAACTTAATATGGATTCTGTGCTGGGTCACATTTATGAAAAATATACCCAACCGCAATCATGTGAAAACAATAAGTTATATGACCGCGTTAAAACAAGGATTGAAGGTAATAAAAAGCTGTTTATCGGCAGTATTGCCCCTGAAATTAATTTATTTAATACTGACGGCAACCAAATTATATTATTGGCAATTCACAGTCCTTACACACTTATAATTTTCTGGGCAAGCTGGTGCCCGCATTGTCTCGCGGCGCTTCCTCTTATAAAAAAATTATATGACAATCAGTTGAACAGGCAGCTTGAAGTATTGGCTGTTTCCATCGATACTGTTGCAATAGACTGGCAAAATGCTATTAATTTTGGGGCTTATAAATGGATTAATTGCTCCGACTTACAGGGTTGGCAAGGAAAAGCCGTTAAAGACTATTATATTTACGGTACGCCTATGATGTTTTTGCTCGATAATGAAAAGCGTATCATAGCAAAGCCTTTAGATATTAACCAACTGGTATCTGAATTAATAAAATTGAAGATTATTAGCGAAGAATTTATACATTAAGTTTTGCTTTGGCTTTATAATGGCAACTTAATCAAAAATATAATTATTTACTCTTTTAAATCATATAAGCGAAACACTTTTTACTTACTTTAATTTCAAATACAGTCCTTATCTTAGCAATCGTTTAACCAGTTGCCAATAGTTTTATTAAAAACGGGATGAAAAAAACTGCTGCAAATTTTAGAAAGCGGTACCAATAAAAATTTTCGTTAGACAATCAGAGAATATGGAATTGTGAGGTTTTTATCGCTCAAAACCAGTTTGACGCTAAAGAGGATATCAACTTCTATGGTGAGGAATTTATATTTGTCATTGTTACGAACCCTGCCGAGGTTTTTTCAATTATCTGCGCTTTTTCCATGATCGAATTTCGTTAATTTTTATACATTGACCTAATATATTAGGTTATAAAAACTGCTCACGCTATCCTTAAATGCCATAGTTAAGAAGACCGGAATTTTTTTTACATTTGTCCACTTTGACTCAAAATATCACATAATGAAAATTTCTTATAATTGGCTAAGGCAATATATCAATATCACTGAAACCCCGCGTGAATTAGCTGAAATTCTTATCAACCTGGGATTAGAAGTTGAAAGCCTTGACCATTGGCAATCGGTAAAAGGTGGATTGGAAGGTTTTGTTATCGGTCATGTTCTCGAATGTAAAAAACATCCGAATGCAGATAAACTAAGCTTAACGAAAGTCGATATAGGCGGCGATACAATATTAGACATTGTTTGCGGGGCGCCCAATGTTGAATCAGGCCAGAAAGTTGTTGTTGCTACAATTGGCGCTGTTATTTATAATGGCGATGAAAAATTTGAAATTAAACAAACGAAAATACGGGGCGAATTATCCGAAGGGATGATTTGTGCCGAAGATGAAATTGGGCTTGGCGTTTCACATGGAGGCATTATGGTGCTTAACCCGCAGGCAAAGCCCGGTACGCCGGCAAAAGAATATTTCAATGTGGAAGACGATTGGATATTTGAAATTGGCTTAACCCCGAACCGCATAGACAGCGCTTCACATTATGGCGTATGCCGCGACCTGGCTGCTTTCTTTAGCCAGAAAAAACCGATAAAGCTTGCCAAGCCTGCAATTGATAATTTTCAAACAGACAATCATGAACTTCCGATTGAAGTAATTATAGAAAGCAATGAAGGTTGTAAAAGATATTCGGGAGTATCGATTCAAGGCGTTACGGTGCAAAGTTCGCCCGAATGGCTCAAAAACAGGCTAAAAGCAATTGGCCAGAAACCTATTAATAACGTGGTTGACGTTACAAATTTTGTGCTTCATGAGTTAGGCCAGCCTCTGCATGCGTTTAACGCCGATAAAATTAAAGGCCGGAAAGTTGTTGTGCGCACTTTGCCTGAAGGCACAAATTTTACAACATTAGACGGTACTGAACGCAAGCTTTCTTCTGAAGACCTTATGATTTGCGACGATAGCGAAGGAATGTGCATAGCCGGTATATTTGGTGGCGTCGGTTCAGGCGTTGATGAAAACACTAAAAATATTTTCCTCGAAAGCGCTTATTTTAACCCGGTATGGATACGTAAATCTGTGCGCCGTCATGGGCTTAGTACCGATGCTTCTTTCAGGTTTGAGAGAGGCATTGACCCAAACAACACGGTATATGCTTTGAAGCGGGCGGCTTTGCTTATTAAAGAACTGGCAGGCGGTGCTATTTCATCCGGTATTGTTGATATTTACCCTGAACCTGTTGCTGATTTTAAGGTGGATGTAACCTTTCAAGGCATCAATAATTTAATTGGCAACGATTTGAGCCGCGAAACTATTATAAATATTATTAAATCGCTTGAAATTAAAATTAACCGGGAAACTGCCGAAGGATTGTCGCTGTCTGTTCCGCCTTACAGGGTGGACGTCCAGCGCGAAGCTGATATAGTGGAAGAAATATTGAGGGTTTATGGTTATAATAATATTAAAATATCCAATAAGGTAAATTCCACCATGTCCTATTCCGAAAAACCAGAACCATCGACGGTTCAGAATATGGTTTCGGATTATCTCAGCAGTAACGGCTTTAATGAAATTATGTGCAACTCGCTCACAAAAAGCGCTTATTATGAAAACAGGGAAAGTTATAAAAACAATATTGCATATATCATCAATCCCTTGAGCTCCGATATGAATTGCATGCGCCAGACTTTAATTTTTGGCGGCCTCGAATCAATCATCCACAACATTAATTATAAAAATGCCAACCTGAAATTTTACGAATTTGGAAATTGCTATTTCTTTAATAAGCAGGAGAAACCTAAAAATCAACTGAACCAGTATTCCGAAAATTATTGTCTCGGTATTTTTCTTACAGGCCTTTTCGAACCGGTAAACTGGACAACGCCCGAAGTTTATTCGACATTCTTTCATCTGAAAACATTTATCAATAATGTTTTGATAAAAACCGGTATTGACATGTCAATATTGCAATCAAAATCCAATGAGCATGAATTGCTTTCAGATGGATTGGCATATTTTGCAGATAATTTGAAGCTCGCGGAGTTTGGAATTGTTTCAAATACATTATTAAAAGAGTTTGATATTAAACAGGAAGTTTTTGCCGGCGAAATTAATTGGGAACTGGCGCTAAAACTTGGCAAAAATCATAAAATATGTTTTCATGAGTTGCCGAAATATCCCGAAGTCCGTCGCGACCTGTCAATGCTGCTCGATATAAACACAACCTACGATCAGCTTGTAAGTGTTGCCGGCAAATCCGAACGGAAACTTATAAAAAGCATAAACCTTTTTGATGTGTACCAGGGCGATAAAATTGAGAAAGGCAAAAAATCTTACGCTCTAAGCTTCATCCTTCGTGATGATGAAAAAACACTTACAGATAACCAAATAGATAAAGTGATGAACAATTTGATAAAAGCTTTTGAAAATGAGCTTGGGGCAATCATAAGACAATAGAATTTTATCGAATTTAAAAACAATGGCTGAAATACAATTGTTGCTTGGCGATATTACAAAACAGAAGGTCGATGCTATTGTAAATGCGGCCAATACAACATTGCTGGGCGGCGGGGGAGTAGATGGTGCAATTCACAGGGCAGCAGGACACGGCTTACTTGAGGAATGCAGGCAGCTTAAAGGTTGCCGCACAGGAGAAGCCAAAATAACAAAGGGTTATAACCTTCCCGCGAAATATGTAATCCATACTGTCGGCCCTGTTTGGAAAGGCGGCAATAACAATGAAGATTTGTTGCTTGCATCGTGTTACAGAAAAAGCCTTGAACTGGCAGAAAGCAGGAACCTTAAATCTATTGCTTTCCCGAATATAAGCACCGGGATATATAGTTTTCCAAAGGAGAAAGCTGTGAAAATAGCTGTTTCAGAAGTACAGCAATTTATAAAATTGTCTAAAAACGTAGAGAAAGTAATTTTTATTTGCTTCGATAAAGAAAATTTTGAAATATATAAATCGATATTGGAATAAATAATCGATGGACAATTGTCAGCAATGTGGAGAATATTAATATCATTATAAAAAACTTTCTATTGTAATTATGATTGGGAAAAAAATATCAAATTACTTTTCACTTGTAACTTTTAGCCATACAATTTTTGCTATGCCTTTTGCCTTAATAGGATTTTTTCTGGCTATCCATTTTTCGAGCGAGAAAATATCATGGCATTTACTTATTTTAATAATACTTTGCATGGCATTTGCAAGAAACGCAGCCATGGCTTTTAACCGGATTACCGATAAAACTTTCGATTCATTAAACCCGCGTACAGCGTTGCGTGAAATTCCTACAGGTATTATAAAACCTGGTTCTGCAATTATCTTCATAATTATAAATTCTATTTTATTTATTATTACAACTTTATTCATTAACAAAATTACCTTTTTGCTTTCACCTGTTGCCCTTATAATTATTTTAGGATACAGCCTTATGAAGCGTATTACGGTCTTATGTCATTTTGTTCTTGGTCTTGGATTATCGCTTGCCCCAATAGGAGCTTATCTTTCCGTCACAGGACGTTTTCATTGGCTTCCTCTTTTATATTCAGCGATTGTATTGTTGTGGGTCAGCGGTTTCGACATTATTTATTCATTACAGGATGACGTATTCGACAAAACACATTCTTTAAAATCAATTCCGGCTGCCCTTGGCCGCAGGCGCGCAATTATTATATCATCGGCGCTTCACACTTTATGCGCATTCCTGGTAATATTGTCAGGCCTGGTTGCTGGTATGGGATTGCTGAATTGGATTGGGGCAATAATTTTTATTTCTTTGCTTATTTACCAGCATTTTATAATTAAACCTGATGATCTTAGCCGCGTAAACCTTGCATTTGCAACATTAAACGGCATAGCAAGCCTTATTTTTGCATCGTTTGTAGTGGCCGATTTATTGATAAAATAGTAATTGGCATAAAATTATCGGATTGTTTGTTAAATTTTATATTTGTTAAAAGGCAAAAAATTAATAAATAAATTAGTATAATTTTGGTAGGTTCGTGGACAATTATATTTTTACATAAAATTTAAATTATCATTTATGGAATTAAAAGATATAATGACTATTTCAGGATATAGCGGGTTGTTTAAATATGTGTCCAAGGCCCGCAATGGCATAATAGTTGAGGGTTTTGAAGATAAGAAAAGAATGAATGCCTTTTCGCATTACAAAGTAAGTTCGCTTGTTGATATTGCCGTTTTTGCGGAATCAGAAGAAATACCGTTAAGGAAAATTTTTAAGGCTATTTCTGTTGCAGAAAATGGCGGTCAGGCAATTGATTCAAAATCCGGCGATCCTGAATTAAAAGAATATTTTGCAAAAATTCTTCCCAATTATGACCGGCAGAAAGTTTATATTTCAGATATCCGGAAAATGATTGGATGGTATAATATTCTCCAGCGAAATGGGTTTAATAATTTTGAAGATGAGCCTGAAGTAAAAAAGGAAACCCATGAAGATGAAGAAACACAGGAGTTACAGGAAAAACCAAAAAAACAAAAAGTACAGGACACAAAAATCAAGAAAGAAAAACAAGTAAAGCCGGGCGGCAACAAAGAAAAGCCCAAAACATCATCTACACGCGCTAATACGAGAGTTAAAAAATAGGATAAACGTAATGAAAAAACTACCGCTGTACATTATTATATTATTGGCCTCATGTACTTTTAAAAATAAAGAAGGCTTTAAAATCCTCGAAAAAACTATTGATCAGCTTTCAAAATTAAAAACTATCGAATATACCTTAATTATTAAAGATGCTGACAAAACTGAAAATGCCGAATTTACCGATACCGCATTTTTTTACTTCGACTTTACAAGCGCCGATACATTAATAGGCGCAAAATATGATTACAAAACGCCAACTTCCGAACAGGCTTTTGACGGTAAAATGGTTTATAATTGTGATGTTGACGAGCACAGGATTTTATATGATAGCATGCCATCTGTCAAAATACTTGTAGACAAAATTTTTCTGCAAGGTTCTTTTCTTCAATTAAAGAAAATATTGCCAAAAATAATATCCGACCCGAATACAAAAATTATTTCAAAGCCCGATGTAAAATTTAATAATAACGATTGCTACCAATTAAATGTAAAAGTGAAGGGAAAGGAATTGGTGAAATTTTCAATTTTCGAACCTACTGAAGACAAGTTCAGTTACAGTTTTACAATATTGATAGATAAATCCACTTTTATTCCGCAGCAGTTTATATGTTATTACAATGAAAATATTACCCTAACCAGCAATTTTATTGATATTAAAATTCCTGCTTCAAGGAATAATGTCGATTATTCTTACAAAAAGTTTCCGGCTGATTACAATAAAATTCCTTTTAATAGTTTTTTTGAAGACGAGCAGTTGGCAAAAGATACAATCATTAAAGGGCAATTAGCGCCCGATTGGACTTTGCCAAATATTAATGGGGACTCCGTGAAATTAAGCAATCTGAGAGGCAAGAAAGTGTTGCTGGAATTCATGTTTCAATATTGCCAGGCTTGCATAAAGGCAACTCCAGTCATAGATCAGATATATTCCGAATATAAGAACAAAGGATTTGTAGTTTATGCTATTGATATTCGGAAAAAATTCAGGGACGGTTACAGCAGATATGCCAAAAAAGAAAATATCATGTACCCTGTTTTATATAATGGAAAAAAGGTTAGCGCAAGGTATGGGGTTGAATCCACGCCGGCATTCTTTTTCATTGATAAAAACGGGAATGTTAAAGCTTCATTTGTAGGTTATGCCGATAATCTGAAAAGTTATATTTTGAAATTGATTAATGATAAACAGTAAATAATTCGGATAAATACTGGCATGGAAGTTATCAGTTTATCAATTTTTTATATTTATGCTAACTTTAAAGAAATTATATCGTTATAATTACAAATATTTTGGTTTTATTACTTTTGTATTGATTTGGCTATTATTGAACAAGTAAGCTTAATTTATTAAATATTTTTCTCTTAAAATTGAATGTGAGAAAATGGTATTTGTCAATAGCATAAATAAGCACATCATAATTAAAACACTGTCAATAGTAATGCTAATAGGCTGCTTTGGATGCATGGGCAATAAAGGCAGCAAAGCAGATATTGATGCAATTAAAAACATAACACCTATTGCAAATCCGGTAAAATTAAACATAGTTGGCCATTGGCTAACTGAAGGAAAGAAAGAAAAGCTCATTCGCGAATTGGCAAATGAATTTGAATTTACGCATCAGGAATATTCGGTAAATTTAGTTTTTCCTGAAAAAATTTACTGGGATAGAAATGATAGCTATTCCGAACAAAAATTTGTAAAAAAATGTATAACTGCTGATAAATCGGATTGGGATGTTATAAGAATAAATAATGCCTATAAAACTACTGCCGACTACATGAATGATCCCGATTGGGCAAAAAAATACCTCGTCGATTTTAGTGAAATTCCTGAATTTAGAAAAAACACATTACCTGAACTGGTTAGCGATTCGGCAAAAGAATCTTGGAAGGGGACTGTGCCGGGCCCAAGCCTCGAAGGTTTTAATTGGTTAATTTGGTATAACAAAAGGCTGGCTAAAGAAATTGGGATTAACGTTAAGCAATTTGGCATGACTTTCGATGATTTGATAAGTTATGTAAAAGCCATTGATGGATATAATAAAAAGCACGGGAATTATATAATGCCTATTCAGGTGTGCTCTGACTGGACTACCAGAAATTTATTGGTTCAATTTCTTTTCTTGTCGGCATTAAATAATACTAAAGATATTTATAACGATAATGTTAACGAAGATAAACTTCAGGCATTTTCGCAAGCATTAAAAGCCCTTGAAATTTTAGCACAAAACAATGCATTTCCAAAAAACTTTCAGGACATTAAGTGGGATAAAACTACCGATTATCCGCTAAGAGGGAAATCATTTTTTTATTTAAACGCTTCCTGGATGTATAATATCTGGCTAAGAATAGATAGCGCTGAAGTTAACAACATGGTGCCTGCCGAGCTTCCAGTTTTTAAACCAGCAAATTTATACTTTGGCGGATATTTTATTACATGGGCAGTTCCGAAAAACGCTGTTCACCGCGATGCCGCCATTAAGTTTTTATTGTTCATGACGAGGCCTGATATTGCTGAAAAATGGTCGAGGTACACTAAATGCCCTACAGGGATTAAAGGAAATATGACTTCGGTTTCTCTCGGTATGGATCCTTTTGAAAATTTTACTTATGGCATTCAAAACAAATACGGGTTGAGAAAAATTCCTTTTGTTGACGATGCAGCTATATTTTTTGGAGTATCTAAAAGCGCCGTAAAAATTCATGCCGATGAAATATCGGATGGGACGATGACTGCCGATCAGGCTTTAGCTGACGTTTATAAACAATTGAAAGTTCAAAAACATTGATACATTTTTCATATTAGCCTTTGTTGTTTGGTTTCAACATATTTTCTCGACCACTCCCATTCCGAAAAGTGCAAAATCATATTTAACCGGGTCAGTGGGATCGAAAGTCCTCAAAATATCGGTTAGCGCTTCCACAGTTTTCCAATCGTTTTGTTTTCGTTCAATTAAGCCCAGCCTGCGGGCTACATTGCCGGTATGAACATCAAGCGGTATCATAAGCGCAGAAGGAGGAATATTTTTCCAAAGGCCAAAGTCAACTCCACAGGTATCATCCCTAACCATCCAGCGCAAAAACATATTTAAACGTTTGGCCGAAGCATTTACCCTCACATCGGCAACGTGTTTCTTGCTTCTTAACGGGTGAAGGATTGAAAAGAAAACATCATGAAAATATGCTAAAGAGGAAAAAATATTGCCTTTTTGATTGAACCCTTCGGTAAAAATTTTTTCAAGCCCACCCGAATTTAAATATATATTTTGAAGAGATTTTAAGAAAAATATGCAGTCGTTACCCTGAAAAGTCCTGTGCTTAAAATATTTAAAAGGTGCAAATTCCCGTTCTCCGGCCTCGCAAATGAAATTATAAGGACTATTGTCCATCAACGAGAGAAGCATCATTGCATTTTTTATAATGCTTTTTCGTTGTCCCCAGGAAATTGTTGCAGTTAAAAACCCTGCAATTTCAATGTCTTCTTTAAGAGTTAACTTATGGGGAACTTGGATTGGGTCTGTTTCTATGAAATCAATTTGGTTGTACAATTCCACTTTTTTATCAAGCAGAAGCTTAATTTTATTCAGATTATACTCCGGCTTCATAATTTAAATTAAATTTCCACCCGCTATTATTTGCACTTTGCCCCCGACATTGATATTGATTTTATTTTCAATTTTTCCTGCTTTCAAATATAGCCTTGATGGCCGCTGGATTTCATATCCCTGTTCACAGGCAATATTAATTTCAGTAGAATTAAAATATGAATATTTTACAAGGTAACCTGCAAGGCAGCCATTTCCGCTGCCTGTTGCCGGATCTTCGGGAATACCGAAATAATCTACAAACACCCTCACATTAAGCTGGTTTTCTTTGTGGTATGTTTCGGGACAAAAAGCCAATATAAGTTTTGAAGGGATTTGGTTTACCAGTTCAAAATATTTTTCTTTATTAACTTTTATTCGTTTTATTGCCTGAAGTGTTTTAACAGGCGCAATAATTGTGGGCAAACCTGTTGATACATCAATTATAGGAAAACGTTCGTTTATTTCAGAAATCTGAAGCCCGAGAATTTCTGAAATGGTTTTTATTTCGAATATTTTACCAAATTCCGGTTCAACCTGTTTCATCCAAACAGTTCCATCATCTGTGAAAGTAACAGTAATTGGCCCAACTTTAAGGTCAAGTACAACTTTCTGCAAAGGTTTCTTAATTATTTCCTGTTTAATAACCGAAGCAGTTCCTATAGTCGGATGCCCGGCAAACGGAACTTCGCAGGCCGGCGTAAAAATCTTTACCGGAAAGCCATTCGGCCCAGCCTGGTTTGAAAGTATGAAAGTGGTTTCGGAGAAATTTATTTCACGTGCAAGCTGTTGCATTTCCATATCGGAAATCCCCGTTATATCTGTAAATACTGCCAGTTGGTTTCCCTGGTATTTGCTTTCGGCAAAAACATCGAGAATATAAAATTTTGCGCGTCCCATAAAGGTTATAATTTGATATAATGTTTATTTTTCACGCCCGACAATATAATTCCGCCATTTATCAATCACCTCAAGCATATCGGCAGGCAATTCCGATTCGAAGGTGCAGCGTTTGCCTGTTGACGGATGGTCGATGGTCAACAGACGGGCATGCAATGCCTGGCGGGGAAGTATTTTAAAGCAATTTTCTACAAATTGTTTGTATTTGGTGAAGGTTGTACCTTTTAAAATTTTATCGCCTCCATATTCCGGGTCGTTAAATAAAGGATGGCCTGCATGTTTTAAATGTGCCCTTATCTGGTGGGTGCGGCCTGTTTCAAGCAAACAGTCTATCAGGCTCACATAACCCAACTGCTCTTTAACTTTATAATGGGTTATTGCAGGTTTGCCCTGTGTGCCTTCGTCATATACCGCCATAACTTTCCTGTTTCGGATACTTCTGCCAATATTTCCAGTTAATACGCCTTCATCATTTTTCATAATTCCCCATACAAGGGCCATATAACGCCTTTCAATGGTGTGGTAATAAAATTGCTTGGCCAGTTTATTTAACGACTTTTCATTTTTAGCAATTATAATTATACCGGAAGTATTTTTATCAATCCTGTGAACCAAGCCAGGGCGCATATCGCCGCTTTGAAACAGTGGCAAATCCTTATAGCGCCAGTATAACGCATTTACCAGGGTTCCGTTATAATTTCCATATGCCGGATGGACTACCATTCCTGGTGCCTTATCAACAACAACAATATCGTCATCTTCATAAACAATATTAATTGGGATATTTTCAGGGATTATTTCTTCATCGCGGGGAGGAAAAGCAAGAACAATTGATATGATATTGCCGGGCCTGACTTTATAATTCGGCTTTATGGGCGCATCATTAACAATGATATTGCCCGCATCCGCGGCTGATTGAATTTTTGTCCTTGAAACATTTTCAATACGGTTGTGCAGAAATTTATCAATGCGCACCGGGGTTTGTCCTTTATCAACGCTAAAACGAAAATGTTCATAAAGTTCAGTTTGCTCTTTTGCGCCATCTTCAGTCATTGTCCCTTCTTTTTAAAAATTTATAATACAAAGTAATAAAAGAAAATCCGAAGGGATTTCAATTAATATTCTAATTTGAGTTTTTTATAAACCTGGCATTGAAAAAATTGCCGTTGCCCGATTGCATCCGCACAAAGTATAATCCGGGCTTCAGGCCTGAAACGTCAATGCCGTTATTATTCAGGGCTGTAGTTATCATTATTTTGCCTGTCAGGTCGAAGATACAGATTCTATTCTTTATATTTTCTGCAAACGCAGACGATTTAATATATATTTTGTTATAAGCAGGGTTAGGATAAATTACAAAATTTTTATTTGAAATTTGTTTATCCTTTACTTCATCGCTGATTCTCTTACCAAAAACCGGCCTTATCATCAAAGCGCCTTTCATAGCGGATTTCACCCATGCATCAGGCGTTCCCTGTAAATTATAAAATATTCTTTCGTGTGTAATTTTGTTTAAATCTAAGCCCAGGTTTAAAAATGTATCTGAATTATTTTGAATCCAGCCCACATAAAAAGTATCGGGCACAATAATAGGAGTATCCAATTTATACCTTTGAAATTTATTTATTCCATTTGCAGTTGTATCTGGAATAGTCTTATAAAGTACCGAATCATATTGATTATTGCAATGAAGAATTTTTCCGGGAATACCGCTATTACTATTGTCCCAAACAGTAAGATAAAAATTAGCGTTGTTGGCATTTTTAACCGACCTGTTGAAGAACATATCTACAGCCTGAAGTGTATCCGAGAGATAGCCTTTGAATTTATATGCAAGCATTGCATTTGCGCTGCCTTCTCCCTGAAAACCGTAACCCGATTCTGCCGAGCCATCATCATAAGCATAATAATTTTTAAAAACCTGCTTATAATATACGGTATCGTTCGATTTACAATCATAGTCAGGAGTATTGTCTAAGTTTGCCCTGATTATAAAAGTAGCAGAGTCAACCTCGTTCGAATATAATATTTCCTGTAAAGTATCGTTAAAAGCAACTATGGTATCCGGTTTGGCCTGAATGGCAGAAGATGGGCCGAAAGGCAGGGAATATGAATTTTTGTATTTGACAATATATGTCCTTTGAGTACCCCTGGTTGTGTCATCGTTATTTCTTATACACAGTTTCAGGCCATTCGATAATGCAGTGGAATAAACATTTGGCTGAATATAATGTTTCCACGGGATTGATTCGTAATCAACAAGAGGCGAGTATAAAGGCCTTATAATTGCCAAATCGCGAAATACGGTATCACCGAAATTTCTGTTATTATTCAGATAAACATAATCGAGGTTCCAAATATTGCCATTACTGTTCTTTCCTACTACCTCATTGTTTTGATTAATGTTCGCATAATTTAAAAACCGGAACCTAAAGTTACTATGAAAATAAGCTGTATCTGTTATTGGGACCATAACCCGTTTAAATGTCTGAAAGGAGGCGGTTGAGTCCAATGCATGCCAAACCGTATTCCATTTTTTTAGCAGGGGTGCATAAAATTGTAAAATAAGTGTGTCGTTCACATCAGGTGGATCGATTAAACCGCTTAAACCGCCAGCTTCATAAAAGAAACTAAGGTATAAGCTGTCATGTTTTATACTGAGGTCAATAGGTAAAGTTGTGAGTTTATCGGCCATAAATAATGCATTTGTGTCTGATTTATAAAGCATCCCGTTTTTATCCAAAGCATCGAAGGTTGCTACGCCAATGGAAATGGGATCGTCGCTGTATGAAGAATTTATATACACATCGCTGTCAGCCCAAAGGCATGCTTTAGGATATATTTTAGAATCGGAAAAGTCATCGAAAAAAGGCAATTGAATTGGCGCTTTAACTGTATCTCCTTTCAGCTTGTTAGGTTTTCGATTTGCGGCATTTTCAACAAGCACCGGGTTGAATACCAAAGGTTTTACGGTTTCCTGTCCAAATAAATTTAATTGAAGCAAAAGGAATACAATTAAAAGGCAAAAATTATTCGCCCTTTTTATCGGATTTATCATTTTTCTTATTTTCTAAAGTTAGCCAGATATTTACGATTGAGCCCATTGAAGCGTTTTGTTTTTCATTGAAAACCGGGTTTTGTTTAATCACTGTGGCATTTAATGAATCGTCCAAAGTTTTTATTGAATTGTCATATATAGCAGCGCCAAGGTTAAGATATGCACGCGATATTTTTTTTTCTGCTTCGTGAAATGTAAGTCCTGTAAGTTTCGGGACTAAAACCATTTCATTGCCTCCCGATTTACCAAGAATAAGATCGATATAAGAACCTTTAACCACTTCAGCGCCAGGTTGTATTTCCCTGCTTTTATATTTTTGGTTCAGCACATTGTTGCTTGCAATATCGGGCACATAACGCAAATGCCCAACCAAAAGACCGTTTGATTCGAGTATTGCAATTGCTTGCCGCAGAGAAACCCCCACAACATTTGGCATTGCTGTTTTTTCAGGATTAACGGCATTTATTACCAAAAATATCCGGCGGTTCTTTTTAACTTTTACACCTTTTTTAGGTTCCTGCTCAACCACTGTTCCCGGCTTTTGTAACTGGCTATAAACCGAATCCATTATTCGGATGCGCAAATTATTATCATCAGCCAATTCATTTGCTTCCGAAAGGGTTAAGCCTTTAAAATCAGGAACCGGATAAACTTTGTTATGGCGTGTAATTATCCTGAGGCAAATATTTGTAAATAAAATAATCCCGAAAAAAACAGCTAAAGCCAGCTCAACCTGCGACCTGAACTTTTTGCTTAAAATATATTGTTTTAAGCTATTGTTTTTCATATTTATTTGAACGGTTGGTGTTAAATAAAATTGTGCTTTTCAGGGAAGAATAAACAATATTTATCTTTATCATAATCTATTTTCAGTTATGAAAATTATTGACCTTTAAACGGTAATCTGTAATTCGTAATTTTTAATTTATAGTTATCATCAATCGTAACTTCCAGCTTTTAATGTTCTAATCTCCATGTCGCTCAGAAATCGCCACTTGCCTCGTTGCAAACCTTTTTTAGTTAAGCCGGCAAAATAAACCCTGTCTAATCTTAACATTTTATAGCCAAAGCTTTCAAAAATCCTGCGTACGATATGATTGCGCCCGGAATGTATTTCAATACCAATTTGCTTTTTATCTTCCAAATCAACATAGCTTATGGCATCGGCTTTAATAAAGCCGTCTTCAAGTTCAACTCCTTCTGCAACAGCTCTTAAATCAGCCGGTTTCAGGTTCTTATCGAGAAATACATGATAAATCTTTTTCTTATTATAACTTGGATGCGTAAGTTTTTTAGTCAGCTCGCCATCATTTGTCAGCAATAAAACGCCGGTAGTGTTCCGGTCGAGCCTGCCTACAGGGAACACTCGTTCTTTGCAAGCGCTTTTCAACAGGTCTAGAACCGTTCGTTTCGCATAAGGGTCCTTAAGGGTTGTAATGTAATCTTTAGGTTTATTCAGTAAAATATACACATTCCGTTCACGTTTTATCCGTTCGCCGTTATAGCGCACATCATCGCCGGGCGAAATTTTCGTGCCTAAAACAGTAATGGTTTTTCCATTTACACTAATCAATCCGGCAGTAATAAAATCGTCAGCTTCGCGCCTCGAACAAACACCGGATGCTGCAATGTATTTGTTGAGCCTTATCAATTCATCGCCTGGTTTATAAGATTTCAAATCATGCAGCTTTACAATTTTTTGTTTGCTTGCCCTTACTTTATTCCCTTCTTTAAAAGTCCTGCGCGGACGAATTTTACGACCAACTTCAGTTTTTCTTTTAATATCCATTTATTCAATTTTGTCAGGCAAAGTTAATAAGAATTAACCATAACCATATTTTTTACTTTTACCTGAAGGCCAAAATAATTATATTTATAGTCTGAATTTCCATAATTATTAATATCAATGACACTTATTAAATCAATATCAGGCATACGTGGGACAATAGGAGGTAAAACCGGCGATAATTTTACGCCTATAGATATAGTAAAATTTGTTGCTGCTTTTGGCACATGGATAATAAAAAATTCTGGTAAAGAGAAATGTGCCATTGTTATTGGCCGCGATGCAAGAATCTCAGGCCCTATGGCTGAACAACTGGTTTGCGGAACGCTTACAGGGCTTGGCATAGATGTTATTAATATTGGTTTGGCAACTACGCCGACAGTTGAAATTGCAGTTACTGAGCTTAATGCCGATGGCGGAATTATTCTAACGGCAAGCCATAACCCGAAACAATGGAATGCCCTGAAATTGCTGAACAATAAAGGCGAATTTATTTCCGATGCCGATGGAAAACAATTAATGCAAATTGCCGAAACTGAAAATTTCATATTTGCCGGTGTTGATAAACTTGGCTCAATATCGGCAAACAACAACCTTGACCAGCTTCATATAAATAAAATACTGGCATTGCCGCTGGTTGACATCAACGCTATAAAAAAAGCAAATTTATCGGTAGCAATTGATTGTGTAAATTCGGTAGGCGGCAAAATATTACCGCCATTGCTCAAAGCTTTGGGCATAAAAGAAATTTATGAATTGAACTGCGTACCGGACGGGAATTTTGCCCACAATCCCGAACCATTGCCCGAGAACCTCAAAGACATTTCGGAACTTGTGAAAAGCAAAAAGGCCGATTTGGGCTTTGTTGTTGATCCCGATGTTGACAGGCTTGCAATTATTTGTGAAGACGGCACAATGTTTGGCGAAGAATATACTTTGGTTGCAGTAGCCGATTATGTTCTTTCACATAAAAAGGGGAATGCTGTATCAAACCTTTCTTCGACAAGGGCGCTCCGCGATGTAACCATAGCAAATGGCGGAACATATACAGCTTCGGCAGTAGGTGAAGTAAATGTTGTTGCTGCAATGAAAAAAGTAAACGCTGTAATTGGCGGCGAGGGAAACGGCGGCGTAATTTATCCCGCTTTGCATTACGGGCGCGATGCTCTTGTGGGTATTGGACTGTTCCTGAGCCATCTTGCCAAATCGGAAATTAAATGTTCGCAATTGCGCAGCAAATATCCATCGTACTTTATTTCTAAAAATAAAATGGAGCTTAATCCCGGAATTGATGTTGATAAAATTTTTACTGAAATAAAACAACGCTACAGCAACCGGGAAATAAATACTTCTGACGGCTTACGAATCGATTTTGATAAGGAATGGGTACACCTGCGAAAATCGAATACTGAACCAGTAATAAGAATTTACGCCGAAGGCGGCTCAGAAACAGAGGCCGGCAAACTTGCAAGCATGATAATTGAGGAGATCAAAAGCTTAATATAAAGCGGCATTTTTTAATACATAAGATTTAGCTTATTCCAATAATTTGATCCCGAGCTCAGATGAGTTTTGAAACACAGAATAAATATGCCGTTTTTAAACTGGTATTTTGAAATTTCTATTTCCTGAACCAATTATAATATTGTTGAAAATTAAAGATTACTAAAAACCTTATTTGCAAATTGCGATTAACTTAGTGAAATTATAAGTTTAACTAAATATAATAGCTCTAAAAAGATTACACATAAATTTGTTTTCCAATTGTTTATAAATATATTTCCCAATTAATCAATGGCGACAAATAATTTTATTATCCATGAGTGGCAAAGCCAGGAATTGGACTGATAATTCTTCTTTTCTTAAGATTAACTAAAAAATAAAAAATTCTATAATCTGCAGGTACTTTTCTTTTTAAACCAACTGTAAACCAGTCCAAAAAAAAATAGATCTTTTTTTAAAAATTTCACATGAGTTGCAAAAGTCATCGTCGTACTATTTGTTAATTTCCAGTGTGTTGATTTAGTGAGAAATACTTTGCTTCTTTCGCCTCCGTTTTCCACCTCAGGATTAATCCCGTTAATATATTTTATCTAAATAAAAGTAGGGTAAAAAAGTGACATATTCGGCTATTTCCAAACCCTCTAATAATATTTTCAACGAATCGGGCCTATGAATATAATCATTTTCAACAAAATACACATAATCATTAATAGGCAATGATTTCACTAATTTACATGTATTCCAAAAACTTCCGGAGTTTCCTAAAAAGGTGCGATGAATCATTAAAAAATTTAATGTTGTCAACCATTCATATGTTTCATCTAAAACATTGTCTGCAATAATTTCAATATTACTTGATGGAAAATGTTTAATAAAATTTTCAAGACAGCTTTTATTATTAATAATAGGTAACCTCTCTTTATTTTCACCTTTATCGCTTAAACGATAATATATATGTAGCTTTTCCATGCAATTTTATTTATAAAAAATAGACTAAATCATCAAATTAATTTATAATAGATATTAACCACAATTTTAAATTTAATAATCAAATATTTAAAAATATTAATTCTGGAATTTACAGCTTCAGTAATTAAAATAATATTTAACTTTTACACATTATTTTTCTATTGGTTATTAACTTTTTATAAATATATGTTCAATTAATATTTGTTGCAAAAATAGAATTTTTAGGATGTTGCCTTTATAAAATGTCGTCAATTAATAATCTATAGCGCACCATTGTATATCTTGCTTTAATGATTAATAAAGCGATTAATAAAGCGATCAATAAAACGCTATAGTGGATAATAAATATCGTGATGGTAATTTTTAAGAAATAATTGTTCGATTTAATAAGATAAATTATTTCGAATTTTTAATTCCTTTCTTTTTCTTTTTCAATAACCAAAATATTAAAAAGAAATCTACAGCACACAAGAAAAAAGCTCGATTTCTATTTAAAAAAATGAGTATAAAACTTAGTATAAATTGATATATTAAATAAACAAAAAATAAATAAACCCGTGTTTTTGTTGTGTATAAATATCTAATTATCAATATATTTCTTGAAATTATTTTTCGAATAAATTTTTTTTCAAAAGTCGTTTTGATAGTAGCTGATCGGTCGTGGAAGAAATAGGTTCGTGGCGTATAGATAGATTTCCAACCTTGAAGCCATGCTCTTAGCCCTAAATCTACGTCTTCATAATAAAACGGTGAAAAAATTTCATCAAACCCATTTAATTGCAATAATTTATTTCTATTGTACAGAGCACAACCGCCACTTGCAAAAAGTGTATAAACATCTTCGTTAGTTTCAACATCATCATAAACGGCTTTCCCAATATGCGAAACAGGGCGTTTAGCTGCTTCAATGGTTTTTTTATTCTCGGCATCTTTCATTGTGCATGAAACGGAAAAAACATCATCTTGCCAGAAAATTTCTCTTATTGATAAAAAAAAGTCATCAGGTAAACGAATATCATTATTCAATGCCAGAACAAGCTGTTTAGTTGCTTTTTGTATGCCGATGTTCATTGTTTTGGAGAATCCTAAATTTTTGTTGTTTTCCAATACTATTATTTTGGGATAATTGAACTGCAAAAATTCTTTTGTATTATCATCGGATGCATCGTCAACTACAATTATCTCATAATCTACATGTTGATTACGCAATGCATTCAATACGGAAGGTAAATTTTTTTTTAATAAATTTCTACCATTATAGGTTGGAATAATAACTGAAATAGAAAACATAGAATTATATATTAAAAAATAAACTAAGTATTATTGTAATAATGTATTTTTCATTGTTATTTTTTTAAATGTTAACCTCGATAAATCTGTCAGTCTTTTACCCCGAGTTTTAGGCTGTGCCAATGATAATGGCATTTATAAAGCCAAACGATTCCAAGTAGCAAAACAAATATAAGCTGTTAAGCGATGGCTAAAAAATTATTTTGGTTTTACTACACAAGCAAATTGTAAATATTTTGTATCTGATAAGTAGCCAAGAAATAAAATATTTAATAGTGTATATTCCCAAGACTTTATTGCATTTATGCCCTCTATCTTTATTATTTTATAATCCAATGAATTGAACATATCTATAATACTTTTTTGGGCTCCGAATTTTAAGTGTGTTTTGTCTAAAATTCCAGCATCTTCATATTTCCATTGTTTTTTCACCAATAAATCTTTTAATGTATAGAAAAATCTAACATTAGGTATAGAACAAACAATTACCCCATTTGTAGTAAGTTTATTCTTTATTTTTAATAGAAGGGTAAATGGATCAGTAAGGTGTTCTAAGATATTCATTAAAAACGATACAATC
>CAWEFA010000130.1:0-3542 GCA_963808135.1 uncultured Bacteroidota bacterium | reverse complement strand
TCACGCCCTGGGCCAGGGCCTCCATGCCCGCCACCACCGAGCCCACCGACTCGTAAGCCGTGGCGCAGAAGCCGTCCCGGGCCACCATCTCCAGCATCGCCGGGTCGTGCACCTTGAGAATGAGCTCCTCGGAAACCCGAGGCGCCTCAAACAGCCGCACGTTAGGCTTCTGCAGCACGGGCTCCAGGGCCTCGGGAAAATCCCGCAGCCGGTTGCCGATGGTCATGTAGCTCTTGCGGCTGAAGGAGGGATGGTAGAAGACGCCGACGTTTTTCATATATTTAACAATTACTTCAAAATATACATAAATATTTTTTCGTTAAAAGATTATAAATGATGCGGCATATTGATTCGATAAAATAGTTACGATATTGTATTGATAGTTACTACTATCTTATTTATGAGGAATATAACAGATAAACTACCAAATGAAATAGGAAACCATATATCAAATAGTATTCTCACAATACGATATATTTTTATTTTAGCAATTATACTATTGATATTGGCTATCTGCGCTATCGAAATACCATCTATCTCTCGATGGTTATTTAATAATTCAATTTTATAGAAGTATTCATTATTATAATCAATAGCTTTAGGTATTATAGTAAATATAAATGATACAATAACATATATTGTACACAATAATAATAAGTAAATTATCATTTTTTGATGTGATTGCGTAAAAGTTATTCCTAAAGTATTTATTCTAGTTGGAATCATGTTTGTTATCGAAACAGTTAAATTTATGAGGCTTAATATTAGTAAATTTCTTTTTTCCCTTATTTCACTGGAGGTAAATTTTAATGAAAAATCTTTGAATGGATTATTGATTAATGTCTGAACATCGTATTTTTCCATTATGACACCTAGTTAGAAAGAATATTCCGATTCCCACCTAACCGGACATGACGATACCCATTTGATAAAATCTTGTCCAAAAAAAGAAGCTAGCATGCTTTCTTGAAGTTTTAGCCTTTCTTTCATATGTGGAAAATACCTCTTTTTACAAAATTGGAATGTATTATCTCTTTTTCTGAATTCTTCTTTTTCATATTGCTCCAATAATTTTACAAACATTCTTACTTTCGATATTTTTTGCTTAAAGTATTTAGTTTTTTCAAAAGGATCATAATCGAAAAGCTCAAAGTATTTTGCAGCCTTCTCTGGAACAGGTGTATCCTCCGAAATTAATTCAATGTAGATATATAATTCTGGAAGAAATTTCCTAATATAATCTCCTTTAAATGACAATCTATATTTTTTTTCTTCTCTTTCTTTAAAAGTACATAATAAATCATTTTCTGTCAGGTCGCTTAAGGAGGTCTCGATATCTTCTTGTAAATAATTGAAATATTTTTGAAAAACTTCTATAAAATGTAAATGGGAAATATAATGCAATTTAGTTTCAGCTTTGTGATAATCAAAGTAATCAAGAAGCAGTCTTTTAATAAAAAATGAACTTTGTCCATTAAAAATCGGTAAATGATTATAATTATCATATAAGTTATAAATCCATGTAAAATCTGGATCATTTTTATAAAATAACCTCCCTTCTCGAAGACATAGTGCCCAAACAATTTGATTAAGTCTAAGTTCAGAAATATCAATATCTCCTCCATCTGTAACGTCCATTTGCTCAAAATTAAATATATGTGTTTTTATAACGTCCATGGTCATGTTGAACATTTTTGTTATGTTGAAATTAGATAAATTAACTATAATAGATCTCTTTCCTTTATCAGTAAAATTGATTGATGGTAAAATAATATTATTATATATTTTCTCAAGTTTATTTGGGTTACAATAAATATAATCATCATCTGAATTGAAATTAATTTTCTTTGCATTATATTTTGATTTGATAAATGCTATTCTTCTTTCAAAAATACAAAATGGATCAGCAGTACCAATATGCTTAACATTATGCAGGAGTAACCTTATAGAGTCCCTAAATACTTTACTATAATTTTTAATTGTTTCACCTCTAGCTATTAATATTTTGAAAGCAGGTATCTGAATATATGCTTTAGTAAATACAATATTAAAAACATCATTGATATATTGAAAAGCTTTGTTACCGTAAGATGTATCGTTATTAATATTATCGATATTATCGATATTATCAATATTATCAATTACGAATATAAAGGCATAATTTAATTTGTGATACAAGTAATGCGTAAATATCTGGAAGAATTCTTTTTTCCTTGATGAAAAATAGTTCTTTAATTCCGTAATTATTGTTTCACGAGTATGTTCTCCATGCAGATTATTAAATTGATCCCGGAAAATCTCCTTTACCTTTTCAGGATTTCTTAGTCTTAATTCGTCAATATAGCCAGATAGATCATCAACGAAAATTAAATTATAAAATTTACCATAAAAAAAGTCCTGAACTTTTTCAGTAGTTAGAAGGTTTCCGAGATTGTCTACAACTCCAAGCCGCATCCAAAATATTTTTCGAGATTTATAATCATCTCTGAAAACCGTAAAAATTGTATTTATTGTGGTAGTCTTTCCACAACCAGGTTCCCCAAATATCAATAATTTTTGGTCTTGTTTTATGGGATTTTTAGTGTTATTGGCATGTGTAATAAATTTATCAGATAATAATTTTAGTATTTTTATTTTATCTTCACTTCGGTCAAATAATTCTTCTGGAAAATCAAATAACTTACCAGGGTAAATTGGACCAACATTTAATATGTCTGATTTTAATTTATCGTTTATTTCTATTGAATAGTGTATTGGTGGGCACCATGTCTCTCTTAATGATTCAGCATTATCTGGGAAAGCTCTAAATATAGTAAAATATGATCTATAATATTCACTCAATTTATATCCCAAAACATTTCTTGAAATGATTCCCTTATTTGATAATTGTGAGTCAGTTGCTTTTAGCCACATGCCTATGGTTCTCCGTAAATTATAATTGATATATTATAAACTATTAGGCTTATTTACATAAAAATCACAATAAGAACCGAAATTAATTCCTTTGGACCTAACCTTGGTATGTTGGTTTTTGCTCCTGCTTAAAACGCCCTCAGCTTTTGAGTGGCACACTCACTGTTGCTTCCACAATCTCTCCCAGTCAGCATATTTGGGATAAAAGAGGTAGAAGTATAACAGCGAGATGACCATGAACATAAAAAAGTCGGTGGCGTTGCCGGTTAGGAAGAAGACCACCAGGCCGTAGATACTGACCGCTTCGCACAAGGCAAAGGTGAGAATGGCCGCAGGCGGCAGATAAGCTGCTGATTTAAAGGAGAATTTCTGTAAAAATCTGATAATGAAATAATGCAATACGGCCAGGGCCAGGAGGATATACTTGAGGGTGGTGAAGATGCCGAGACTGGCGCCGGGCTGGGCTTTATAGGGCAGGTAGCCCTGATCGATGACTAACACGATGGCGGCATACAGGAAGACCGCGGCCATCATCGCCAGACCGATATTATTAGTCGTCCTGAATTGCTGCTGCAGGATTGCCTGGGGCTTTTTAGCCACAACCAAAACCTCGGTCAGCGTATTTCTAA
>CAWEFA010000129.1:0-15827 GCA_963808135.1 uncultured Bacteroidota bacterium | reverse complement strand
ACGCATTCCGCTCATCGCGCCGAAAAAAAGGAAAATCATTCACGATTAAATCTTTTGCCTCGCCAAACGTTACTTCCCTGTGATGCTCTTTCATTCTCGTCATATAGATCTCGCAGTAGCGGTTAATGTTGCTGCTTGAAGCGGGATCTATTATCTCGGCTTTTGAAAGATCGAGGCCAAGACTGCTGGAATCGCCGCCGATTTTTTCTTTATTTCCAATGAGAATGATGCGGGCGATCTTGCTTTTTAGGATAAGGTTAGCTGCGTTAAGTGTTCTTGCATCTTCTGTCTCAGGTAATATTATCCTTCTGTCAAGTTTTTTGGCTTTGTTCCAGATATCAGTTAAAAAATCCATTACGATTCCAATATAACAGAAATAGAACTTGGGTTCAATTAGTGACGCTCTATTTCATCATCTCTTCGGCCTGATTCAGTGTTGTGAAGTCTTTTTCTTTGAGAAGTCTAACAGTTTGGCCCACACAGAAAATGTTACTTCGCAGTCTCCCATTGCCCTGTGGCGATTAATGACTTCAATACCCAAGTGTTGGGCTACGGTATGGAGCTTATGATTAGGCAGTCCAGGAAGCAGAACCCTTGAGAGCTTGACCGTACACAGAGATCTGTTGGTTATTTCTTTTTTAAGATATTTTAACGCATTGTTCTTTATAAAGGGAGGGTTAAATCAATATTGTGAGCGATCAATACTTCATTTCCGATGAATCCCAAAAAATCACCAAGAACTTCTTTTATCTTTGGTTTGCCTCTGAGCATTTCCTGAGATATCCCTGTAAGCTTCTCGATTTCCGGAGGTACGATTCCTGCTGGTTCTACAAGTGATGTAAAAACGTCGATTGCATCTTTTCCACATGTCTTGATCTCCGGCGCCGATCTCTATTATTTCGTTCTTGTCCGGATGAAGTCCGGTTGTTTCTATGTCGAATATCACGCAGCTGATTTTATCGATCTCCTGTGAAGAACGGTAGCGCGAAAGGAATCTGTATTCCTTTTCAAGTTTCAGGAAGGTCTCATCTTTCAAAAGATCGCTCATAAAGCGATAAGTTCATACTTTCCCACCGAAAACCGATCTTCTGCTGTGCGTAAGCTGGACATTATAATCTATGTCCGGCCATGTCTTTTTTATAATATCATGTCCGGCTGTTTTTATGACAAGGTCAACGCTTGCCTGATCAATTGCTACCGGATCAAGGCTTGCCAACACTCCAACGTCCTTGACGATCGGCGGATTGTTGAAGCCGTAACAATCACAATTTGGCGAAACATTGTTAATAAAGTTGAAATACGCGCATTTCTTGCCTTTTACGGCTCCCAGGGCATACTCGGCGATCTTTTCCTGGACCGAATCAGGAGCTCCATTCCAGCTTATTTCAATCGCATCGCTCGGGCATGTGACCACGCACTCTGCACAGCCGATGCATTTTTCCCTGTTGATCACGGCTTTTCCTTCAACAAGCCGGATTGCATTTGCCGGGCACGACTCAATACATGTTCCGCATCCCGTGCAAATTTCATTTTTTATCTCAGGAGCTACATCAGCGTGCATCTGCTGTTTGCCGGATCTGGACCCGAGTCCCATGCCGACAATTTTGATCGCGCCGCCGAATCCTGTAAGTTCATGCCCTTTAAAATGTGTCATGACAAGTATCGAATCGGCATGAACAGCCACCGAACCGATATTGACCTCACTATAGTGTTTGCCGCTCACTTTTACCTTTACATAATCTTTGCCGTTCAGTCCGTCCGCGATCACGACGGGCGCGAAGCAATAACCGTGGGTGGCGGCGGTATTGATATGATCAACAGCATTGGATCTTTTACCTTTATAGAGAGTGTTCGCGTCAGTCAGGAAAGGTTTTTTGCCGGATGAGACAAGATGGTTCACGATCGGTTTGACGTTTTCCGGCTTCAGGTACGCAGTATTGCCCGGCTCACCGAAATGGACTTTTACTGCTACAAGATCTCCAATATTAAATACAGGTCCAATCCCTGCCGCTTCGAAAGGCGTAATAGGTTTTGCCGTTCAATTTTTCTATCGAAGAAAATAAACTTTTGGATTTGTCATTAATATACTTCCGGTTTCCGTCTTTATAAACAGGGATCAGATTCTCTGGCTTCATAAACCTTTTTAATGTCGATCGAGGCAGTGAGCACTTCTTCCTTATCCGAACCTTTTTCGATGATCTCTCCCCACGGGCTTACGATCATCGAGCCGCCCTTGTATTCGTGCTTCCGGTCCCGAACCTGTCCTGTTGCACCCGCATGCAAATATCGCGTTCTCGATAGCGCGCGCCTGAAGAAGGATCTCCCAGTGCGGTTCCCTGATAAAGGGAACTGCGCCGGCAGGAATAATATCTCCATGCCGTTAAGAGAAAGTTTTCTGGTCAGTTCAGGGAACCGCAAGTCGTAGCAGATCACCGCGCCTATCTTGAGCATCGTTCAGCTTTAATAGGACGAGAATATTTTCCCCCTTGCGAAATGTTTGTCCTCTCCGTAAGGACTGAACGCATGGGAACCTTCCGCGAATTTGCCGACGATCTTTCCCGCCTGGTGAGATCTATGAGGCTTGTATTATAAATATTGCCGCTTTCGTTTTCGGGGAATCGATCCTCCTACGATGAAAGATCCTCGATTCCTTTGCGTGTGTCGCAATGAACGAAACAATCTCGTCGAAATAGTTTTCCGGTACAGCTCGACAGGTTCTCATATGCGACACCCCGGTTGCCCACATTTCGGGAAGACAGATAAAATCGGAGTTTCTTTTTGGCCGCTGTTTCAATCAGCTTCGCAGCTTTCAAGCAGATTTTCTTCAACATGCGCGGTCTTGATGTCCATTTGGATAAGGGAAACAGTCAGTTTTTTCATTCCTATACTTTCAGCGCTCTGCACTCTTTTTAATGCAATCCAGCGCATTCTTAACCTCGATCATATCCTGCCATGTCAGCCACTTGGGGGCGCCTTTTTCCTTTGAATGGGTCCGGGGATTGCCAGAAACTCCCGGCCGGCGCGAACTGCCATTATTGATTTTCCTTGTAGATGTATTGGAGGGATTGGGATGGCGGGAATTGCAAGCCGATAGACGGACTCGGCTGCGTCATTGCGAGCGCCGGCGAAGCAATCCAGATCACCAAAAATGGCCGATGCCTTTCGCCGCAGCGTAACGAAGTCAGCTATTTCGCCGCTATTTCCGCAGCGCTTGGGCGACCGCCCGCCAGATTTGATCCTTGAGTTCGGTCGCGGGCGGGCTCGGAATGATGGTCGTGGGATCGCTGCGCTTCTGGCACGCCTCGACCAGCCGCAGGATCCAGACTTCGCCGTCGGTGTAATAGAGATCGCCGCCGCCATTGCGTCCGGCCATGGTCGGCCCAATACCGGTCACCTGATATTTGGCATCGACCATCCCGTGCAATAATCATGTTGAAACAATAATCGAAGATAAATCAGGCGATTTATGGTTCGGAACTGAAAATGGCCTGGAAAGGTTTGATCGTGAAAAGGAAAGATTTATATGTTACAAAAACATTCCAAATGATAAAAGCAGCCTGAGCTACAATTATATTCGGTGTCTTTGTGAAGATCGTTCAGGTGCTATATGGGTTGGCACATATGGAGGCGGGCTTAATAAATTAGATAAAAAAAGCGGAAAATTTGTCAGATTTTTAAATGATCCGCATAATAATAAAAGCCTTAGCAACGACAGAATATTAAGTGTTTTCGAAGATTCCAGGGAAAATTTATGGGTTGGAACAAATGTCGGTTTGAATTGCCTCGATAAAAACAAAGGGGAGTTTACTCGTTATGTGAACGATCCTAAAAATCCATATAGTATCGGCGCAGCTGCATTTTCTTGTATCTTTGAAGACAAGTCGAAAAATATTTGGATTGGAAGTTGGGGCGGGGGATTAAACCGATACGATTATCATACGAACCGGTTTTTCTTGTATAAAAATGAAGTTGGCAATCCTAATAGTTTAAGCCATGATATTGTACGGTCAATCCAACAGGATACAAAAGGGAACATTTGGGTAGGTACAGATGGCGGCGGGTTAAATATTTTAAAAAATGGATCAACTGATAAAGATCAATTTATTCATATTCGCAATAATTTGAGAGATCCGGGCAGCTTAAGCAGCAACGCTGTTCTTTCTATTTATGAAGACAAATCCGGTATTATTTGGTTAGGCACCGACTTCGGAGGTATCAACAAATGTGTGTTAGAAAAAAAGAAAGTGTTGCTTTACAGAAATCATCCCGACAACCTAAATAGCTTGAACAATAATTCCGTTTGCGCCATTATGGAAGATGAAAACAGAATTATATGGATTGGCACTAACGGCGGTGGATTAAACAAGTTCGACAGGAAAAACAATAAATTTACTTTTTATATAAATGATCCTAAAAATCCAAATAGTCTTTGCCAAAATACTGTAAGGTCAATTTGTAAAAATTCATCTGGAGATATTTGGGTTGGAACAGATGATGGATTAAATCTTTTTGACCCGGCTGAAAATAAATTTACCTGGTTTAAAAATGAAATCAATAACCAAAATAGTTTGAGCGATAATACGGCTTGGCGTGCAATTAAAGGTAAAGATGGAGCTATATGGGTTGGCACAATTGAAGGATTAAACCGGTTCGATTATAAAAAACATAAATTCATACGGTACAAAAATGAACCGGATAATCCGAATAGCATAAGCGATAATTACGTCTGGTCAATATTTGAAGACAGCAAAGGCATAATCTGGATTGGAACTTTAAATGGTGGGTTAAACAGGTTTGATCCTCAAAAAGAAGTTTTCAAAAATTATAAAAATGGCCACTTTAATTTATTAAAAAATAACAAAATCATTAGCATTAACGAAGACCAAAATGGTATTTTATGGATTGGCACTAATAGCGGTATTTGCAGCTACAACCGAAACTCCGATAAATTTACAATTTATTTTGAAAAGGAAGGATTACCCAATGTTGCAATACAGGGAATATTAGTAGACGATCATGGAAATTTATGGCTTAGTACAACTAATGGTTTGCTGAAATTTAACCCGCAAACTTTAAAATACAAAAATTATTTTGAAAGGGACGGGTTCCAGGGTAATGAATATGTTGCAAACTCTTGTTACAAGTTAAAAAGCGGGGAAATGGTTTTCGGAGGCATTAACGGGTTTAATATTTTTCACCCCGATAGCATTAATGACAACCTCGAAATTCCTAAAGTTGTAATTACTGATTTTCAAATTTATTACCAATCGGTTCCTATTGGCGAAAATAAAGGTAAACATACATTTCTAAAAAAATCGATCATGTTTACCGACGAAATAAAACTTTCATATAAAGAAAATATTATTTCTTTTGAATTTGCCGCGTTACATTATGTTGATCCAATTGCCAACCAATACGCTTATATGATGGAAGGCTTTGATAAAAATTGGAACTACACCAATGCCAACAGGCGGTTTGTTACATATACCAATTTATCAGGAGGCAGATACATTTTCCATGTGAAAGCCTCCAACAATGATGGCATTTGGAATGAAAAAGCAACTTCTGTAAAAATAATTATCCTGCCGCCCTGGTGGAAAACTTTATGGTTCCGGGTATTATTAATATTAACTGTAATTGCAGGCTCTATAAATTTCTATTTATACAGGGTACTTGCTTTACAAAAGCAAAAACATTTGCTGGAACAAAAAGTTGCAGAAAGAACCTATCAATTAGAGAAAGCTAACGAAACACTGAACGAAACAAATACAATTCTTGAGGAACGCCAACAATTCATTGAAGAACAGTCCGAAGAACTTAAAGCAAAAAACGAACAATTATTGGCACGACAAGCCAAAATTGAAAAGCAGGCAGAAGAAATATTAAAAAATAGTGAAAGCCTGAAAGAAGCAAATAAATTATTGGTAGATAAGCAACAATTAATATTAGTGCAATCGGAAGAAATGCTGAAAACCAATGAACAATTGTCACATTTAAATGCCACTAAAGATAAATTGTTTTCTATAATTGCTCACGATCTTAGAAATCCGTTTAATGCCGTTTTCGGTTTTTCGGAATTGCTAATTAAAAAAATTAAAACCCTGCCCCATGAAAAGGTTCTCCGATACCTGGGTTTAATTTATACAGCTTCAAGAAGCGGGAACAGCCTGCTTGAAAATCTTTTGCAATGGTCCCGTTCCCAAACCGGGCGAATTGCATTTGATCCTGTGCGCCTTAACCTATTAGAAATTGCCGAAGAAGTAGTGAACTTGATGGAAGGCGATGCCGAACGCAAGAATATTTCAATTCAACAATTAATTGATCAGGATATTATAGTTTTTGCCGATGAAAATATGCTTAAAACAATTTTCCGTAACCTGATTTCAAATGCCATTAAATTTTGCAATGAGAACGGTACTGTTACTTTAAATTATGGCATCGTTGGCAAAAAAGTTGAAGTTACAATTGCCGATACAGGTGTTGGTATACCGCCTGAAAACCAATCAAAGTTATTCAAAATTGAGAAAACTGTTACAACCAAAGGCACTGCTAACGAAACTGGCACAGGGCTTGGCTTAATAATTTGCAAAGAATTCATAGATAAACATAATGGAAAAATATGGGTTGAAAGCGAAATAGATAAAGGAAGTAAATTTATTTTTACTTTACCACTGGCTGAATCTCGTTAATAATTTTTAAAAAGCCCATAAAACTATTTTAAAACATTTTATTATCTTACTTACCATCTTTTAACTTCTGTTTTTTTTCCGTATCTTTAATAAAGGATATTAAATTCATTAACCGGATTATCTGAATTTAAGGCGAATAATCTGATTGGTTATTAATCGAATGAATTTTAATTTATTGCTAACAATCTTAAATTTTAAAAGATAGGCATCAATCAAATGCTTAAAAACAATAACTGGATAACAATATTAATTTGGATTTTAACCTTGCAGTTAGAAACAATTAATTATTGCCAATATCAAAACCTCGAATTCGACCATTATACCACTAATGATGGATTATCAAACGGTTTTGTTTATTCAATTTTACAAGATAGCAAAGGATTTATCTGGATTGGCACATTAAATGGGCTAAACCGTTTCGACGGATTGTCATTTAAAGTTTATCAATATGATTCCAAAGACACCAATTCGGTTTCAGGTACAATTACAATTACAATGATAGAAGATACACTTAAGAACTTATGGGTTATGACAAGCCATAATTTTTGTTGTTATAACAGAAAAAAGGACAATTTTTCACAAAAGTTAATTAATGTAATCAATACCCAAAATGACAATTCATATCACTATGATAATTTATATATTACAGGTTGTATGATCGATAGCCGCGGATATTTATGGATGGGCTCAACCACTGGCATATACAGGTTTAAAGTTTATAACAACCCTCAAATTTATAAACATGTTATTAACGCCGAGAGATATGTTTTAAATGAACCTGACATGAAGTTGGTTAATAAAAGTATTGTTTATTCATTTGTCGAAGATAATAAAGGCGTGGTTTGGGTATGCAGCTTTAGCAATAATCTTTTTTTCTTTAATGAGAAACAAAAAACTTTTATTGCCCAACCGATTAAACATCCTGAAATGCGAAATTTTACTGATCAACAAAAGTTCATGATCAAGGATCGTGATGGCGATTTTATTATTACAATAGATTTTAATGGGTTAGTGGTTTGGAATAGAAAAGAAAACATATTTAAATTATATAAAGCAGATGGTACTGATAATGGCCCGAACGACAATATATTGGTTAAACCGATTGATTGTGATGATGGGACATTTTGGTTCGGAGCCAGGGACAAAGGCGGGATTAATATATTTAATAAGAAAAAAGGAAAATTTCATTACTGCTTACATGATGATTTCAACAGCTATTCATTAAACTCAAATAAAACAGGAATTATTTACCGGGATCGGGCAAGTTCGTACTGGATTAGTGGAAATGACGGAGTGAATAAATATAGTCCCGGAAAACAAAAATTCAAACGCTATTTTTGTACCAATAAACCGGATGGCTTAAATTTTAACAACATTCTTTGCTTTGCTGAAAGTAAAAATGGAAATATATGGATAGGCACCGATGGTGGCGGTTTAAATTTACTTGACAGGAATACCGGGAAATTTGAACATTTTTTGAATAATCCTTTAAATCCGAATTCGCTAAGCAGTAATGCAATCATCTCACTTTGTGAGACCAGCGACGGTATGCTTTGGATGGGAACCTTTAATGGCGGCCTGGATGTAAAGAATGGCAACCATTTTAAATCCTATTTACCCGATCCTGATAATCAATATGCAATTTCCGTAATACATATCTGGTATGTATTCGAAGATAGTAAAAAAAATCTATGGGCAGCAACGCTAAATCATGGTTTGGATCTTTTCGACCGGAAAAACCAAAGATTTTATAATTACCCTTCAAATAGTGAAGATTCATCAAGTCTTATTGCGAATTCACTTATATCGATGTTTGAAGATAGTAAACAAAACTTGTACATCACATCTTACGAAGGGGTTAGTGTTATCGATCTGAAAAAATATGATTTTTCAAAATATCCTCCAAAGATAAAATTCAAGAATCTGAAACATAATCCTGATAACAACAACAGTTTAAGCAGTAATGGAGTTTTTTGTGTTAACGAGGACAACGAAAAAAAATTATGGTTTGGCACCATGTCAACCGGGTTGGATGAATGCGATCCAAAAACCGGTAATTATACAAATTATTCTATGAATGACGGGCTGCCTGGCAATGCGGTCAGCTCAATTTTAATAGATAACCAAAATATTTTATGGCTTGCAACTGACAAAGGCCTTGCAAAGTTTAATCCGAAAACAAAAGAAATCCGTGTGTTTGATCGCCTTGAAGGTTTGCAAAATACGAATTTGCATGGATGGGCTTTAAAAGCTAAAGATGGGGAAATGTTTTTTGGAGGGCCAAATGGGTTTAACTCTTTTTATCCCGATAAGATTAAGTATAATACAAATCAACCTGTAGTTGTTATAACAGGATTAAAAATATTTAACAAACCGGTTAAAATAAACGAAAAAATTAATAACAGGGTTATATTAATTAATGATATTTCGGAGACAAAAGAATTAACCTTAACTTATAAGGAAAATTATTTTGCTTTTGATTTTATTGCATTGGATTATACCATGCCGGTAAAAAATCAATATGCCTATATGATGGCTGGTTTCAATAAAGACTGGGTTAAATGCGGTACAAAGCATGAAGCTTCTTATACAAATCTCGATCCAGGCAATTATATTTTTATTGTAAAAGCATCTAACAATGATGGCATTTGGAATGAAACGGGGACTTCGTTAAAAGTTATAATATTGCCTCCATTGTGGAAAACATGGTGGTTTCGGGTATTATTAATATTAATTCTAATTACAAGCTCGATAAGTTACTATTCATACAGAGTAATTGCTTTACAAAGGCAAAAACGGGCGTTGGAACAAAAAGTGAGTGAAAGGACCAGGCAATTAAAAGAAGTTAATGAATCTTTGAACGAAACGAATACAGTTCTTGAAGAACGTCAACAATTCATTGAAGAACAAGCTGAAGTAATACGAACGAATAATAAAAATTTGAAAGATATTAATGAACTGTTGATAGATAAGCAAAAAGTAATATTAGAACAATCGGAGCAAATGAAAGAAGCAAATCAGCAGTTGTCGCTCTTAAATGCCACGAAAGATAAATTCTTTTCTATCATCGCCCACGATCTTAGAAATCCGTTTAATGCCGTTTCCGGTTTTTCAGAGATAATGTTAAAGAAAATCAATACAATGCCTCAGGAAAAAACATTCAAATACCTGAATATGATTTATTCAGCATCAAAAACAGGCAGCAACCTGCTCGAAAACTTATTGCAATGGTCCCGTTCCCAAACTGAGCGTATTACATTTGAACCTGTGCAGCTTAACCTTTTTACAATTGCCGAAGAAGTATTAAAATTGATTGAAGGCGATACCGAACAAAAAAATATTACATTAAAACAATTGATTGATCAAAATATTTTTGTATTTGCCGATGAAAATATGCTAAAAACTGTATTTCGAAACATTGTTTCAAATGCAATTAAATTTTCCTATGAAAGCGGAACAATTATTTTAAAATCGGAAATAAAAGACCAATTTGTTGAAGTAAATATAAGCGATTCAGGCGTTGGAATATCAGAAGAAAATATTGAAAAGCTGTTTCGCATCGATATTACGCATACTACAAAAGGCACTTCAAACGAATCGGGAACAGGCTTAGGGCTAATCCTGTGTAAAGAATTTGTTGAAAAAAATGGGGGCAAAATCTGGGTTGAAAGCATAGCTGGCAAAGGAAGCGAGTTTAAATTCACATTACCACTATCCAAATAAATAATATTTCAATTACACTATTTTATATTCTAATTAGTACAAAGTTTTTGTTTTAAATACAGGGATATTTATTAACTTTAATAAGCCTGATTATTTATAGCATAAAAATGATTTTCAAAATTTAAAATTTGAGTCGTAAAATAGTCTATATTGGCAAACTATAAACATAAAAATGAATAATTATTTTGAAAAGCATATTTAAAAATATTATATTATTCACGGCTCTGCTGCTTATTCTGCTTTTCGGATTAACGGATAAATTATATTCCCAGTTTGATGAAATAAAATTCGACAGGATATCTATTGAATCAGGGCTTTCTCAAAGCTCAATATTATGTATTTGCAAGGATCGCGTAGGCTTTTTTTGGTTCGGAACTTACGACGGTTTAAACCGTTTTGACGGGTACCAGTTTAAAGTTTATAAGAACGATCCTGCAAACCCATTTAGCTTAAGCAATAATCACGTTGAAACAATAATAGAAGATAAATCGGGTGATTTATGGTTCGGAACGGAAAATGGACTTGAAAAGTTCGATCGTGAAAAGGAAAGATTTATTATTTATAGAAACATCCCAAATGATACAAGCAGCCTGAGCTATAATTACATTCGATACCTTTATGAAGATCCTTCAGGCAATATATGGGTTGGAACTTATGGAGGCGGGCTTAATAAATTCGACAAAAAAAGCGGGAAATTTATAAGATATTTAAACGATCCACAAAATAATAAAAGCCTTAGCAATAACAGAATTTTAGCTATTTTCGAAGATTCAAGGAAACAATTATGGGTTGGAACAAATATCGGTTTGAATCGCTTAGACAAAAACAAAAGGGAGTTCACCCGTTATATGAACGATCCTAAAAACCCATTTAGTGTAAGCGCCGATGCAATTTCTTTAATTTTCGAAGATAAGAAAAAAAATATTTGGATTGGTACATGGGGCGAGGGATTAGACCGATACGATTATAGCACAAACCGATTTTATTGTTATAAAAATGAGGCTGGCAACCCTCATAGTTTAAGCCATAATATTGTACGATCAATCCTTCAGGATAAAAAAGGGAACATTTGGGTAGGCACTGATGGCGGCGGAATAAATATACTAAAAAATGGCTTAATTGATAAAAATCAATTTATTCGTCTTCGAAATGACCTGAAAGATCCTGGCAGCATTAGCAGCAATTCTGTTCTTTCGATTTATGAAGATAAATCAAACATAATCTGGTTAGGTACCGATTTCGGGGGTATTAACAAATGTGTATTAGATAAAAAGAAAGTGACGCTTTACAGGAATCAACCTGACAACCCGAATAGCTTAAATAACAATTCAGTTGTAGCAATTATGGAAGATGAAAATGGAATTATATGGATTGGCACTAATGGTGGCGGAGTTAACAGGTTTGACAGGAAAAATAATAAATTCGCTTTTTATTTAAATGATCCAAAAAATCCGAGCAGCATAACCCACAATATTATCAGGGCAATTTGTGAAGATTCATTGGGCAAGCTATGGATTGGTACAGATGGCGGTTTAAATTTATTTGATCCGATAGAAAATAAATTTACATGGTATAGAAATGAGCCTAATAATAAAAACAGTTTAAGCGATAATACAGTTTGGAGTACAATCAAAGATAAAGCTGGGGATATTTGGGTAGGTACAACTGAAGGTTTAAACAGGTTCGATTATAAAAAACAAAAATTTATACAGTATAAAAATCAACCGGGAAATCTCAATAGTTTAAGCGATAACTATGTATGGTCAATTTTTGAAGACAGTAAAGGCATAATATGGATTGGAACTTTAAATGGAGGATTGAACAGGTTCGATCCAAAACAGAATACGTTTACAAATTATAAAAACGGTCATTTTAATTTGTTAAGCAATAATAAAATTCTTTGCCTTCGCGAAGATCATAATGGAATAATGTGGATTGGATGTAATGGCGGCCTTTTTAGTTATGATCGAAATTCCGATAAATTAACAAGTTATTCCGGAGAAGAAGGATTGCCCCACGTGGCTATCCAGGGAATATTAGAAGATGGACATGGCAATATGTGGCTGAGTACTACAAATGGATTATTGAAAATTAATCCTAAAACATTAAAATATAAAAATTACTTTGAAAGGGATGGGTTCCAGGGCAATGAATATATAGTAAACGCATGCTGCAAATTAAAAAGCGGCGAAATGATTTTTGGTGGCAATAACGGATTTAATATTTTTTATCCCGATAGTATCAAAGACAATTCCGAAATACCTAAAGTTGTATTCACTGATTTTCAAATAAATTATCAACCTGTTCCTATTGGAGAAAAAGAAGGGAAAGGGACATTTTTAAACAAATCAATAACTGAATCTGATGAAATTACACTTTCTTATAAAGACAATGTTATTTCCTTAGAATTTGCCGCGTTGCATTATATTGCTCCAATGGCTAACCAGTATGCTTATATGATGGAAGGTTTTGATAACAATTGGAATTACACTAAAGCAAACAGACGGTTTGTTACATATACAAATTTGCCTGGAGGCACATATATTTTCCATGTAAAAGCATCCAATAATGATGGAATTTGGAACGAAAAGGGAACCTCAATCAAAATTATTATTTTACCTCCATGGTGGAAAACATTATGGTTCAGGATATTATTTATATTAACCATAATTACCTGCTCTATAAGTTTCTATTTGTTTCGAGTGATGGCTTTACAAAGACAAAAACGTGCGCTTGAACAAAAAGTGGATGAAAGGACCAGTCAGTTAAAAGAAGTTAATGAAGCATTAAACGAAACAAATACAGTTCTTGAAGAACGCCAGCAATTTATTGAAGAACAAGCTGAAGAAATAAAAACAAATAACGAAAATTTGAAAGACATTAATGAATTATTAGTTGATAAGCAAAAAGTAATATTAGAGCAATCGGAGCAAATGAAAGAAGCAAATCAGCAATTATCGCTTTTAAATGCTACAAAAGATAAGTTCTTTTCAATCATTGCGCATGATTTAAGAAATCCGTTTAATGCCGTTTCCGGCTTTTCGAATTTACTCATAAAAAAAATTGATACAATAACTCAGGAAAAATCGCTCAAATACCTTAATACGATATATACTGCATCAAAAACAGGCAATAACTTGCTCGAAAATTTATTGCAATGGTCCCGTTCCCAAACCGGGCATATTACATTTGAACCGGTACGTCTTGATCTTTTTACAATTGCCGAAGAAGTATTAAAATTAATTGAAGGCGATGCCGAACAAAAAAATATTTCAATAAAACAATTGATTGACCAAAATATTTTTGTATTTGCCGATGAAAATATGCTAAAAACTGTATTTCGAAACATTGTTTCAAATGCAATTAAATTTTCTTACGAAAATGGAACAATTATTTTAAAATCGGGTATAAATAATCAATTTGTTGAAGTAAATATTAGCGATTCAGGCGTTGGTATTTCAAAGGAGAATATCGAAAAGTTGTTTCGTATTGATGTTACAGTTTCAACAAAAGGCACTTTAAATGAATCCGGAACTGGTTTAGGGTTAGTCCTGTGTAAAGAATTTATTGAGAAAAATGGGGGCAAAATATGGGTTGAGAGCGAAGTAGCAAAAGGAAGCAGTTTTATTTTCACTATACCGAAAGATTAATTAGATATTTTATCAAACATTACAATTATTTTTTCAATTTATGGTCAAATTATTTTCCAAAAATTTCACAATAGAAAGGTATTTTTATACTTTTGAAGGACGAAACTCAAAATTCTCAGCATTGTTCTTCCAAGTCATTCGTTAGAATGTACTTAATAATTCGTTATTTTTTATAAAATTTAAGGATGATAATTGTTCTATTGGCAAATTTTACAAAACACGATTTTTTTATTCTATGAAACACCCATGATTCTGCTATTTGCAAACAAGAATGAAGACAATGTGGGTGTTCCATACGACCATAAAAAATAAAATTATCTACGTATGAAAATAATCAATAAGTTTGGCGCCATTAGTCAATATTATCTTTTAGGATGTTTCTTGCTGACTTCACTATTTGTAAAATCACAAAATTTTAATTTCAAACATTATACTACAAAAGATGGCCTTTCTCACGGAAATGTAAGCTGCTTTATGAAAGACAGTAAAGGATTTTTATGGTTTGGTACTGAAGATGGCTTAAACAAATTTGATGGTTACAATTTTACAGTATATCGTAATGATCCTCTTGATAGTTCCGGCTTATCCCATAATATCATTCAATGCATGGTCGAAGATGGCGAATATATTTGGGTTGGCACCAGGTGCGGTTTAAATAAGTACAGTAAACTAACTGAAAAATTTGTCAGATATATTTATGATAAAAATAATAACCATTCAATTACAAACAACTTAGTTACAAGTTTAATTAAAGATAAAAACGGCAGGATTTGGGTTGGCACCGACAATGGTTTTAATTTATATAATCCAGGTCAAAACAATTTTAACAGGTATTTATTTCATAATAAAAACATAGACAAAGCATCCCACAATTGGATTAGGTTTATGTTCGAAGCCTCTGACGGAACTTTCTGGATTAGCAGTATGTCAGGGTTATTACATTTTAATCCCAATACCAATCAATTTATATCAAGCCATGACGATTCGGCTTTAAATGCAAAACTTCCAACAAATTCAATTGGCTGCACTATTGAAGACAAAAAGCATAATTTATGGATAGGCACTGATGACGCGGGATTGTTTGTAAGGGAGAAGAAGACAAACAAGGTATACCAATTTGTTCACGACCCTGTTGACAAAAAAAGTATTTGCGAAGGCCAAATAAACCATATCCTTGAAGATAAAGACGGAAATATATGGGTTTCGGCAAACGGAGGATTGTCAATAGTTATGCATGGTATAAAAAAAATCCAAAATAAAGGGATTTTCCTGAATTATACACAGGTGCAGAATGAGAATGGAATAAGTTCAAACAGTATCTCGCAAACGTTTGAAGATAAGAACAACATTTGGGTCGGAGGACGATTTGGAAACCTTGATGTTATTGAAAAAAATTATAGGAATTTCAAAAATTACAAATTTTCTGATTTAGGAAAAGAATTTACATGCAATAACATGACGGCTGTTGCTGAAGATAATAAAGGCAACTTATGGTTTGGCGCCGATGGCGGAGGTATTTATAAGTGGGATAGGATAACGAATAAGTACAAAGTATTTAGGAACGATTTTCATAATCCATATTCCCTTTCAAATAATAAAGTTCTCGCGCTATGTTGTGACAGCTATAACAATTTATGGATTGGTATGTGGAATGGAGGTATTGACCGAATGGATTTAAATACTGAACAAATTACTCATTACCGTTTCAATCACAATGACAATTGCAGTTCAATATCCAATAATGTTTTCTTCATAATGGAAGATA
>CAWEFA010000128.1:0-65228 GCA_963808135.1 uncultured Bacteroidota bacterium | reverse complement strand
TAAGGTCCTCAAAAATCACAAACCTTTTTGTTATGTTCGGTCAGCTCCTAAAAATCATGGGCTTTCAAATTTAATTGAAGGCGATTTAAAAACAGGCCAAAAAGTTGTTATGATTGAGGACCTTATATCCACCGGCGGAAGCAGTATTAAAGCTATAGCGGCTGTTTGTAAAGCAGGCGCAGAAGTAACCGGCATGGTAGCTATTTTTTCTTATGGCTTTACTTCAGCAATGGAAAGTTTTGCAAAAGCAAAAGTAAATTTGGTAACACTCAGTAATTACTCAGCTTTAATTGAATTAGCGGTTAAAACAGCTTATATTATACCTGAAGAAGTTGAAATTCTTAAAAAATGGAAAGAAGCCCCGGATAAGTGGGGATAAAAAGTTTGCAATCAGGCGACTATTGAGAAAATGCAATGTAAATATCTATTATCGTTTTTCTTCTCATTGAAAATAACAATCTTTAAATTCAGAAAAATAAATTCATTATAAAATAATAAGGTAGCTAGCAAATAATTAATTTTCAAATTCATGTTCATTAAACCGAAGAAAAGTTTGGGCCAGCATTTTCTGAAAGACGCCAACATTGCGCGCAAAATAGTTGACTGCATAGAAGGGGAACCTCAGCTATTGATTGAAATCGGGCCTGGCATGGGCATACTTACCCGGTTTCTTGCTAAAAAATATGAAAATTTTTATGCAATAGAAATTGATAAAAATGCTATAGAATATTTAAAAAGAAACACTATACTTCCGGAAGGCAAGATATTAGAAGGAAATTTTCTTGATTTTAAATTTAATGACATATTTAAACAAAATTTGACAATTATAGGAAATCTTCCATATAATATTTTAAGCCAGATATTTTTTATGATACTTGAAAATAAAAATCTTGTAACTCAGGTGGTTTGTCTGATCCAAAAAGAGGTGGCGGAACGCATAAGCGCGCCTCCAGGAAGCCGGACTTATGGAATTCTTAGCGTTTTGCTACAAACTTTTTACGACATAAATTATTTGTTTACTGTTAATGAACACGTTTTTATACCGCCGCCAAAAGTTAAAAGCGCTGTAATAAGGCTTAAAAGAAATAAAATAATGAATTTGGATTGCAATGAACAATTATATTTTAAAGTTGTAAAAACTTCTTTTAACCAGCGGCGAAAAACCTTAAGGAATTCACTTCGATTGATGTATCCCGAGGTGGCGCTTAAGCAGGAAATTTTCAATAAGCGCCCCGAACAATTAGGCGTGGATGAGTTTGTATTTCTGACCAAGCTTTTAGCAAGCTGAACGAGCTTATTAGCTTAGATGAATTCTCAATAATATAGGACAAAAAACAAAAAGACAAAGTGTCTTTTTGTCATAAAACTTTAATAAGCAATATTATAAATTTCAAGGGAAATAAAGTTAGAGCAATTTAAAACACAAAAGGCTTATATTATACATTCAAAAAAGGTTGAAACTTATACAACAATCCGGCTGGATTATTATGTGTCCACTGGGTTAAGACAATGACAAATTAACAATGTAAGGATTACCATTAATAAAAATTAACATGCTGGCATTACTTTCAATCAATAATATTATTAACTTTAAAATTATTTTAATTTTTAACATATCAAACTAATTGTATATAAAACAATATTTTAACAAACATTGCTAATATAAAAATGAAAATAACCCTGAAAATCATGACGTCATTTATTTATGATAGATTTTTTACTATCACAGTTCACCTTAAAAGAATAAAAATGAATTTTAACCTTCATTAACGAATCATTTTAAATATTTTTCATGTTCATGTTTTTGATATACAGTTTGATAAATTATTAATATTTTAGTTAAAAAATGCGACAAAATGTTAACAAATGTTAAAACAACAACAATAGTTACTTTCATTAACATTCGTTAACTAATTGTTTTGAGTAGACTCGGTTTAACCGTTCTAATTTTACGCCTTCAAAAAATTTTAAGTTAAATTAAAAATTAAAACTATGAAAAAACTCATTTTATTAGCTAGTGCAGCATTATTTTTTTTAGCGACTGCAGTAATAGCACAAACTCCTGCAAAACAGGAACCAAAGAAAGAAACAACTACTGTACAAAAAACAGAAGTTAAAGACACAACTAAAAAGGCTGAGGCTAAGAAAGAATGTACCAAAAAAGCTGATGCTAAAAAAGAGTGTAAAAAAGATTCAACTGTAAAAGCTGAAGTTAAAAAGAATGAACCTAAGAAATAATATTTTTTAGATTTAATAACTTTATTATTTAATAATTTAAATTTAATTACCATGAAAAAAGTATTAGTTTATTCATTAGTATTTGTATTTGTAGCTGGTTTATCAGCTTCAATAGTATCAGGACAAGCAAAAGCAACAGACAAGAAAACTGAAGCAGTTGCTAAGAAAGATAGCACTAAAAAAGAACCGGTGGCTGAAAAGAAAGCAGTTAAAAAAGAAGCCCCAAAGACAACAAAACCAGTAAAGAAAGCTGCTGTTCCGCCAAAGAAAGAAGGAGCTAAAGAAGTTAAAGATACAACCAAGAAAGCTCCGGCTGTAAAAAAATAAGTAAATCTTCATAGGTTTATTAATTATAAGGAACAAAAAAAGCTGTTTGATAATTCAAACAGCTTTTTTTATGTGTCATTTCTAGGATCAAGAGGAAAAGTTGGGGGAATAAAAAAATTCTAATTTCTTTGCAATAAAAATACATGCAACAGAAAGAAGGATTAGATATAGCACAATTCGTATTGCCAGATGGCCTACTGGAATACTTTAACATAAACTATGTAAAGCAATCTCAAAAAGAGCTTTATATTTATTTAGAAGAAAAGAATGATACTCCGCAGGAGTATAAAAGCGATAAGTTAACCTCCAAAGGCTTTTTCGAGGAAATCAAAGTGCAAGATTTTCCAATCCGTGGAAAGGGAGTCTACTTATTAATCAAACGTAGGAAGTGGCTTAACGAAGATACAGGGGCTATAGTTAGCCGTAACTGGGAACTTGTGGCAAAAGGAACGCGAATGACAAAAGAATTTGCGGCTTTTTTAAAAGTTATTTCTCGATACCAAGCCAGTAAGTTGTAAAAGCGTAGGGGAATACTTTGGTGTTGATGGCGTTCAATTGGAAGAACAATACCGGGATTATATAAGCGATTTTCACACATGGGAACAATTATCACATGCCAATGAATGGATATTATTTGAAGACAATATAGGCCCTTTCTTAAGTATAGATGAAACAGCGCTTTCTCAAGGCGAACTATACACAGTAATAACCAACAAAGAAGGCAAAGGTCGAAAAGGTACACTGGTGGCCATGATTAAAGGGACCAATAGCGACACGATAAGGTCAATCTTAGAAAAAATACCTGCGCCCAAAAGGAACAAAGTACAGGAAGTTACACTGGACATGGCAGCAAACATGGAGAAGATAGCCCGCTTTAGTTTTCCTAAAGCAAGTTTGGTTACCGATAGGTTCCATGTGCAAAAACTGGCTTATGAAGCAGTACAGGAGATACGCATACAATATCGTTGGCAAGCTATCGAACAAGAGAATAAAGAGATTGAACTCAGTAAAGAAACCGGCCAAAAGTATATTCCTGAGATACTCGAAAATGGCGACACCTTAAAGCAACTTTTAGCCCGAAGCCGGTATTTGCTTTTTAAACCCAAAGCTTCTTGGACGCCCTCTCAAATATATCGTGCAGAACTACTATTCGCCAGATATCCACTGTTAGAAAAAGCCTATGGTTTGGCAATGCAATTAGGTACAATTTACAGTAAAACCAAGGATAAAGGAGTAGCTTTTTCTAAACTTGCTTTGTGGTATGAGAATGTGGAAAAATCGGGCTTTAAATCTTTCAATACCATTGCCCGATCTATAGAAGCCCATTACTTAACAATCCTCAATTACTTTAATAATCGAAGCACTAATGCTTCTGCCGAATCATTCAATGCTAAGATTAAAGCATTCCGATCTGCTTTTAGAGGTGTGAGAAATGTAAGTTTCTTCTTGTTTAGATTGGCTAATATTTATGCTTAATTTATTCCCCCCCAACTTTTCCTCTTGATCCCATTTCTATCCATTTCAAATGACGATAAATTATTTTTATTTAGTTATTTAACACAATAATTATATTTTAGTAATTTCAAAATTTAGCCGCTTTGTCTGAAATGATATTTATAATCATTGTAAATTAAATAACTAATTATTTTCAAAAGTATTTTTTATCCTAAATAAGTTTTCAAAAGTTTGCTCCTTGCCGTATTTCTTAATCTGCGAATAGCTTTTTCTTTAATTTGCCTTACCCTTTCACGAGTGAGCCCAAAACTGTCTCCAATTTCTTCAAGTGTCATTTCCTGGCAGCCTATGCCGAAAAATAACCTGATTATGTCCCGCTCACGTTCAGTTAAAGTAGCAAGTGCCCGATCAATTTCTTTTGATAATGATTCCTTTATTAATATTTTATCTGCATTTGGAGAATCGCTGTTAATAAGTACATCTAATAAACTATTGTCTTCTCCATCAATAAACGGAGCATCAACAGATATATGACGGCCCGAAACCCTTAATGTGTCAGCAACTTTTTCATTGGGCAATTCGAGCGTTGCCGCTAATTCTTCAGGAGTAGGAGTTCTTTCGTATTGCTGTTCAAATTTTGAAAATGCTTTATTTATTTTATTTAGTGAACCCACTTGATTTAATGGTAAACGGATAATTCGCGATTGCTCAGCCAACGCTTGAAGTATTGATTGTCTTATCCACCAAACTGCATATGAAATAAATTTAAACCCTCTTGTTTCATCAAATTTCTCAGCTGCTTTAATCAAACCTAAATTACCTTCATTAATAAGATCAGGAAGACTGAGCCCTTGATTTTGATATTGTTTTGCTACAGATACTACAAATCGAAGATTTGCCCGGGTAAGTTTTTCAAGTGCAATGCGGTCACCTTTTTTTATACGTTGCGCCAGTTCTACTTCTTCTTCAACTGTAATGAGTTCTTCCCGTCCAATTTCCTGTAAATACTTGTCTAATGATGCACTCTCGCGATTTGTGATAGATTTGGTTATTTTTAATTGTCTCATTTTCTATATTTTGTATCTTTTCAAAAAACGAGTGCAAAGATACAACAAAACAAATTAAATTTATTAGACATTATATAGATTAATTGATTTATGCGACACATTTCATAGTTATTCTAAAATTATGTAACCCACAAGCGAGTTCCATTATCAGATCATCGAATTCAAACTTGTGACAACGTAAACGTTCTTTGATAATTCGGCAACGCTTAGCTCCGCATATAGCGTGTTCGACAAGTACCCTAAACCTGGATATTTCCCGGTTCTTCTGTTTTTGTTCTTTAGACAACTCCTTGCCTTTGGGCTTTTTGCTTGGCATTCGGATATTGACTCCTTCAGGATAGTGACCTACAAAGCCAGTATCTTGCCACAAGTTTATTCCTTTTGGAAAGGTTAGCGGCTGGTCGTCACAAATTTTCTTATCGTGTACGCTACCATTGTAGGTTCGGCTCAGGAACAAAATTCGGCGATCGGGCAGTGAAAGAATGTTGTTCTTGACACTATGAGTTTTTTTTACCACTGTAGCAGTCTTGTTGCTGCTCAGCATTTAGTGGCCGTTGAATACTCCTTTCTACTCCATCAAGCAATATGTCAGGGCAATCTTTCAATAGCTGTTCCAGCTTTTGATTGTTTCGTTCAGGTATTTCTTTAAGCCTTTTAAGAGTTTTGCCAAGAATTGGGCTTAAAAGATGTACCCAAAAATTGGCTTGAGGTTGGTTCATCGAAAAAGTAGCAGCCTGAAGTTCTTGTAAAGGAAACGTTTTTAGGTACACTAATATAAACAATAATTTGTCCTGAACGCCCGGTAAAACACTTGTTGATATAGGTAATGCTATTCGTTGTCGAGGTTTTCCTTCTAAAGTGAAATGATTGGAATATTGTTCCCATTCATTTCGGAATTCTAATGCCAATTCATCAAACTCATCTGGATTAAACCCTGTGAGGCTAAGAAATTGAACGGGATTCCTTCTTACTTTGTCAACTTTTAATCCCATAGTTATTGTGTCTATGGGTTACAAATATATGTAAAAGAACTTATTAATTTTTTAATCTATATAATATCTACTATAAATAATTTTTTGAAATTCCCTAAAATTCTGGTTTATGCAGTATGATACTTGTTAAGATACTAAGAATGAAATTATAAATAATGCTAATTGATTTTTCCGAAATCAAAATTCAGCTAAGATGAAAGTTTATTATTATTATAAAAGCCCAATCCTCAATGAATACAATGTATTCGTAAAATTATATAACATTAAAAAATAATGATACAGGCTTATTAATATTTTTTATAATTGGAGTTAATAATTCCAATTTAAAGATAATAAGTCTTCATATTTCAACAATTTTAAATAAATTGGCATTATGTTTTCAAGAATAAATAAATTGAAATATTTATATTCTACAATGCAGAAAAAATAGAGATAGGTATTCAATATGGTTGGATCTCAATAATTACTTTAACATAAATAGCAAAAAATTATGAAATATTTATTTCGTAGAAAACCAATTTCGGAATTGACAAATGAAAATTCAGAATCTGAAATAAAGTATGATCTCAGAAAAACATTGTCTGCCTGGCATTTAATATTTTTAGGAATTGGAGCTATAATAGGAGCAGGACTTTTTGTTCGAACAGCCGCCGCCGTTGCTAATAATGCCGGGGCATCTGTAACTATTGGTTTTATTGTTGCCGGCGTAGGTTGTGCGTTTGCCGGTTTATGCTATGCTGAATTTGCTTCAATGATACCAAAAGCAGGTAGCGCTTATACATATTCTTACACAACTATGGGTGAATTGGTTGCCTGGATCATTGGATGGGATTTGGTTTTAGAGTATGCGCTTGGAGCAGCAACTGTTAGCATTGCCTGGAGCGAGTATTTAAATAAATTACTTGCATATTTCAATTTATCTGTTCCTTTTGCATGGAGCCACTCACCATTTGAACTGCTAAAAGATCAAAATGGACTGGTTGCAGCTCATGGCTTAATGAACATTCCTGCTTTTTTTATAATAATAGTTCTCACTTTGCTTTTAATAAAAGGCATACGTGAATCTTCAATTGTAAATTCAATAATTGTAATTACTAAAGTAACCATTGTTATTCTTTTTATTATTATTGGTTGGCACTATATTAACCCAACTCACCTGAATAATTATATACCAGCTCCGTCAATACATGTTGATGACCAGGGAGTATCGCATCATTTTGGAGGGATTGTAGGTATTTTAGGAGCTGCAGGCGTTGTTTTTTTTGCATTTATTGGTTTTGATGCGGTTTCTACTGCTGCCCAGGAGTCGAAAAATCCGAAACGCGATATGCCTATCGGTATTCTTGGCTCTTTAGCTGTTTGCACAGTTTTGTATATTTTGTTTGCATATGTATTAACTGGCGTTGGAACGGTGGATGATTTCAGACATGCAGGGAAAGAAGCTTCAGTAGCATTTGTAATTCAGAAATATATGCCTGGATACCAATGGATGGCAGCATTAGTAATAGTCGCAATCCTGGCCGGTTTTTCTTCAGTAATTCTGGTAATGCTTTACGGACAATCAAGGGTATTTTATTCGATGAGCAATGATGGTTTAATTCCTAAACTTTTTTCAGATATACATTCAAAATACCATACACCCTATAAGTCAAATATTGTATTTCTAATGTTTGTGGGCTTATTTGCCAGCTTTATACCCGGCGATATAGTTGGCGATATGACAAGCATAGGAACCTTATTTGCATTTATATTGGTTTGTGCTGGGATATGGATATTAAGAAAAACAAATCCTGATATGAAAAGGGAATTTAAAACCCCTTTTGTGCCTATTGTTCCAATTTTGGGCATTTTAATTTGCGGCGCAATGATTTATGGATTGGGTTGGGCTAACTGGCTTAGGTTAATTATTTGGATGATTATGGGTTTTGTAATTTATTTTTTATTTAGCAGGAAACACAGCAAACTAAATATTAAATGAATTATGATTTTTTTAATATTTAGTTTTGAAAATCCAGTAAGAATTAAAAGTAGGAATAAACCCCTTAACTTACTTTTTATTTATAATTTCCTTGGGCCATTTTTGCGCTACATTTTCTTCATCAGTATAATAATCAACCTTTGCGGTATTTTTAAAAATTTCCATATTGGGGGCGATGTTAATTTTTTCAGAATCCGGGTATTCAGTTACATCAATTCCTTGTAGAGCACGAATATCAAGGTACACAAAAGGAACATCGCCATGATTATAAATTTGGTGAGCACCGGATGGGCCTTCTTCAAAAAAGATAATATCTCCTTTAATTATTTTTTGAAATCCTTCTGGAGTTCTCAGGGTGGCTTCACCGGAAATTGACATAAATACTTCTTCTGATGCCCTGTGAAAATGGTAAGGAAATGAAAACTTACCCGGATCAATCATTCGCACATCAAACTGAAGTAGTTTTGAATTAACAATTTTACCTAATCTTGGGCTTGTATGCCATTTAAATTCTGGAATATGCGATTCACGAAATTCAAAAGTTAAATTATTGGTATTAAATATTGTAGGCATAGAATTTATATAATAAATCTTTTCTAAAACAAATTTATGAATTTAATGCTTTAGAAAATATTAATATTTGACATTTGTGCTTTATAAAAAAATTATAATTTAAGAATAATTTTAGATGCTTTTAAAAACTAATAAAGATTTTTACAAGACTCACAAAGCTAATTACAGCAAAAATAAACTAAAAAAAGCTTTCTGAAATGTTGGTAATGTTCAATTGGCTTAATGCAAGCAACTTTATAATAAAGTTTGAAGGACACAAATTAATTACTCTGAATTTTTTTGTTTTCTTTTTCCGAATATTTAGTCCCATAAACATTTTTCAATTTATCGGGTTTTATAATATAGGTCTTATAGCTTGGGCAATTATAAGGCCTTAATATTCTTATTTCCGATTTTTTATATCTTGTATTTTTAATATTGTTTTGTATAGGATGGCGACTTGATATACCTTTTTTAGCATAATTTGAAGTTTTACAAGAAATAAGTTGTAGACTAAATAAAAAAATTGTTATACAAATCGATATTAATTTAAACCTCAGCATACAAAGTTGAATTTAATATTATCTAATATAATAAATTTTATTGTCTATAAAAAATAAATATAATGCCTTTATAGTTGTTTAAACGGCTGATATTAAAATAGGTTATGTATAAAGTTACATCTTTTAAATGATCGAAAATACAAAATTGAGGGTTATTTTAAAAATTAAATGAAAATAATTTTAATAACTAAAAGTAATTTGCCTGTAAATAAATAAGTTGTTAAAAAGTTCAAATGGTTCGAACCAAAAGCTTTATAATTTAATTGCCATAATCATATGTCTTTTTCCGGGAGGGCCTGATAATAATTCTATCTTAAATCCAACACTTTTCAATAGTCTTTTAACAGAGCCTTTTGCACAATATGTTGTTAAAATTCCGTTCTGGTTCATTGCCTTATAAATTTTATTAAAAACTCTTTCCGACCAAAGTTCGGGTTGTTTTTCTGGCGAAAAAGCATCGAAATATACAACGTCGAAACCCGATGACAATCTTATTTTGGTTGCATCTCCTAATATTTTCTTAAAACTAAAGTTCGGCGTTAGCTCTAAAGTTTCATTCCATTTGCTTTCGTGCAATTGAATGAAAAGTTGTGTATATGATGGATTTATTATTGCAGGGTAATTCAGGCTTTGTACAATTTCGGGTTCTAAAGGGTTCATTTCAATGCCTTCATAAATAATTTTTTTATTGCTTTTAAATCCTTCAATTGAAGTTAAAAAAGCGTTCAAGCCTGTGCCAAAGCCAATTTCAAGAACTTTAACAGGATTAGCTTTTGAACGATTCAGCCCGTTTTCTATAAATATATGTTTCGATTCAGTGTATGCCCCAAAAATTGAGTGATAATGTTCATCTGTTTCAGCATTATAAATTGTATGCGATCCATCGCTACTGGTTTTTATTAATCGATTCATTATTCTTAACTATTATCAGAATGCTGCAATAAAAAATTAGTGTAATTTTACAGTCAAATGTTGTATCAAATTTAAAATGTTATGAAGAATTTAGCTTTGAAATATAAAAATTTTGTTTACATCCTTGCCCTGGTTATGCTTTCAGGCTGTGGTTATAACAGTATGGTTCAAAAAGAAGAAACTATTACATCGCAATGGGCGCAGGTTCAGAATGTTTATCAGCGTCGTGCCGATCTTATACCAAATTTGGTTCATACAGTGAAAGGTTATGCCGATTTTGAAAAATCAACGCTTACACAGGTTATCGAGGCGCGTTCAAAAGCAACCTCGGTTAACGTAGATGCATCGAAGCTGGACGCCAAATCGATTAAAGCATTTCAGGAAGCCCAGGATGGTTTAAAAGGTGCATTATCCCGTTTGCTGGTTGTGGCAGAACAATACCCCGATTTGAAAGCTAACCAAAACTTTCTTGCTTTACAGGCACAGCTCGAAGGAACTGAAAATAGAATTACAGTTGAACGAATGAAATTCAATGATGCCACTTTGGATTTTAATGCTTATATCCGAAAATTTCCGCAAATTTTCACCGCTAGAATATTTGGTTTTAAAGAAAAGCCCTATTTCGAAGCTGCTGCAGGAGCTGAAAAAGCCCCTGAAGTGAAATTTTAGACAGTGGGTAAATCTAATATTTAAAATCTGTTTTAATTGCATAGGAAAATGAAAGCATCGAGTTTTTTTACCAGCCAGGAAAAGAATCAGATTGTAGAAGCCATTAAAACTGCGGAACACGAAAGTTCTGGAGAAATCCGTGTTCACCTTGAAGTTCGCTGCAAAGGAGACGTACTTGACAGGGCGTCTAAAATTTTTGCCAGGCTTAAAATGCATAAAACACATTTGCGGCATGGTATCTTGTTTTATCTTGCAATAGAGGATAAAAAATTTGCTATAATCGGCGATGTAGGTATACACAATGTTGTTCCACCGGATTTTTGGAATAATGTTAAAGATGCGATGCAAAAATATTTCATTCAATCGAAATTTACAGACGGCCTTGTGCATGGAATTCTTCTTGCCGGGGAAAAATTAAAAACATTTTTTCCACACCAGGCCGATGAGGCAAATGAACTTTCCGATGATATTTCATTTGGGAAAAATTAGAATTGAATAATTGAGAACTAAGTTTCTATAATTTTAGTCATCAGAAAACCAGACAATTATGAAAAAAACAAAATCGATAATATTCACTCTTGTGGCATTGCTAATATTTACAACAAGCTATTCACAAGAAAACATATTTAAACGCCCGGAACCGCCGAGATTGGTAAATGATTTTGCAAAAATTTTTACAGCCAATGAAATTAATGAGATTGAATCCAGATTGGACGAATTTGACAAAACAAATTCAACACAAATTGCTGTGGTTACAGTAAATGATTTATATGGGTATGATGTTAATCATCTGGCTTTTGAAATTGGGCAAAAATGGGGCGTTGGCCAAAAGGGGAAAAACAATGGCATAGTTGTTTTGGTAAAGCCTAAGACCGGCGAATCGAATGGTTATGTTGCAATTTCAGTTGCATATGGTTTGGAGGACACGCTTACCGATGCCCTTTCAAAAAGAATTATAGAAGTAGAAATGATACCCCGTTTTAAACAGAACGATTATTTCGGTGGAATTGGCGCGGCTGTGAACATTTTAATAGATATTACCAAAGGAAAATATACTGCCGAGCAATATTCAAAAAGTCATAACAATTCCCAAAAAGGATCGATTGTATTTTTACTGATAAGCTTTTTTGTAATTTTTATTATAGCTTTAACCGGTAGGAACAATCGTTCAAACCAACATACTATCGGGCGCAGGGGCAGCGATATTCCTTTTTGGTTGCTCATGGGCGGCATGATGGGTTCGCGTGGATCAGGCAACAGCGATTGGGGTAGTTTCTCCTCCGGTAGCGGAAGTTTTGGAGGATTTGGCGGCGGAAGTTTTGGCGGGGGAGGAGCCAGCGGCAGACTGGTAAGGAAAGTTCTTATTGCAACAATCATTTTAGAATATTCAAGTTCATTATACTTTCCTGAAAAATATAAAATCAACCGGATAAATATGGTGAAATTTCGTTTTTTGATGTTTAAGTTTCCAAACTTAAACTTTCTTGAACCGGTTAAAACTTTCAATATTCTAAAATCATTCTTTTTAATTTGCATATTATTTTATGGGAAAGTTCTTTATTCCCAACAACCAGATAGCTCGAAACTCACAATAGTTTTTGCAGGCGATATAATGGGGCATACCCCTCAATACTTAGTTGCCTTCGATTCAACTTATGGCGGTTATAATTACGAACCATGCTTCAGATTTATTAAAAACTATATTCATTCATTCGATATTGCTTTTGCCAATTTAGAAGTTACACTTGCCGGGCCTCCTTATTCCGGTTATCCGCAATTTTCAAGTCCCGATGAACTCGCGTTCGATATCAAAAATGCAGGTTTTAATTATCTTGTTACGGCCAATAACCATTGCTATGATAAGAAAAAGAAAGGATTCCAGAGGACAATTGCTATTTTGGATTCCGTTGGCATACATCATTTAGGAACATACACTGACTCTGTTCAAAGAAACAATTCTTATCCATTTATAATTGAGAAGAAAGGAATTAAAATAGCGGTGCTAAATTATACTTATGGCACAAATGGCCTGTTGACTGAAAAACCGAATATTGTAAATTATATTAACCTAAAGACAATCAGCGCTGACCTGGCAAAGGCCGATTCGTTGAAAGCCGATTATAAAATAGTTGTAATGCATTGGGGAAAAGAATACGAGTTAAAACCAAACGATGAACAACACAAGCTTTCAAATTTTCTTGCTAAACACGGTTGCAATATTATTATCGGTTCGCACCCTCACGTTGTTCAAACATTTGAATTGCTTTATCCCGATACTACCGATTCAACACATATTGTGCCTGTTTTTTATTCAATGGGAAATTTAATTTCGAATCAGCGCAACCGATATTGTGATGGAGGCGCTTTGTTTAGTTTCACTATTGAAAAAAAGGAAAAAGCAAAAGCAACCGATTTCAATTACTTGCCTTATTGGGTTTACAGGGGAGTTTTAAAAAACAAATACCAGTATTACGTAATACCTGTGAAACTTTTTTCCTGCCATTCTGATTCTTTCATGCTTCAAACTGAAGATGTGAAACACCTGAGAGAATTCGAATCCGATACAAGGAAACAATTAAACAATTTAAAGGAATCTGATTTTTTTAATTGCGGCAGTAGTTTTCTTTCGAATTACTGATATTACAAAAGGTTAAATAAATTACTGTTGTTCCGTAAATCCATTATCAACTAAAATACGCCCGCAATATTCACAGACAATAATTTTCTTGCGCGAGCGAATTTCTAATTGACGTTGGGGCGGAATTTTATTGAAGCATCCGCCACAAGCATCGCGTTCAACGGTAACAACTGCCAAGCCATTGCGAGCATTGCTTCTTATACGTTTATAAGCCATTATTAACCTTGGTTCAACAATTATCTCGTATTCTCTTGAATGTTTGGCAAGGTTTTCTTCTTCTTTTTGAGTATCTGCAATAATATCTTCAAGTTCTTTTTTCTTATTATTTAAATCGGTAACACGTTCATTAAGGTGTAACTTTGAGCTGTCGATGGTTTCTTTTTTACTTTTAATCTGCAAAGTAAATTCCCTGATACGTTTTTCACACAACTCAATTTCGAGCGTTTGAAATTCTATTTCTTTCGAAAGCGAATCGTATTCACGATTATTTCTGACATTATTTTGTTGTTCCTGGTATTTTTTAATTAAACCATTGGCATTTGTAATTTCATTTTTCTTTGTCGCTACTGCTGCCTCTAATCCTTTAATTTCTTCTTCAAAGTTATTTATTCGTGTTTCTAAACCGGCAAGTTCATCTTCTAAATCCTGAACTTCGAGAGGAAGCTCTCCTCTAAGAATTCTTATTTTATCAATTTCCGTATCTACCCTTTGTAATTCAAAAAGAGCCTTTAATTTTTCTTCAATAGATATTTCAGTACTTTCAACAGCCTTGCTTTTATCGTTTGCCATTTTTATAAATAGTTTATTGGATTTGTATTTATGCTCGAAAAATGAACCGCAAATTTAGGAAAATTTTTAATAAGCAAATTATAATAAATTTCTTTTGTAAACTGTTCGCTTTCATAATGGCCTATATCGGCAATTAAAATTTTCCCATCAGCATCAAAAAACTGGTGGTATTTAAAATCGCCTGTAATAAAAACATCGGCATTATTGTTAATAGCATTAGAAAGAAGGTTGCTTCCGCTACCGCCGCACACTGCAATTTTTTTTACCGGCTTTCCCAAAAGCTTTGTATAACGGATGCTTCCGGCATTAAAAATAGTTTTAACTTTTTGTAAGAAAGATAATTCATCCAAAGACTCAGGTAATTCACCTATCATTCCCATTCCAACCTTGTTATAAGTGTTTTCAAGAGAATAAATATCAAAAGCAACTTCTTCATATGGATGAGCTGCTAATAAAGCTTCAATAATATTTTTTTGCAAAAACTGTGGAAAAATAGTTTCAATCCTGGTTTCATCTTCAGAATGTAGTTTTCCCTTTTCGCCTGCAAATGGGATGGTATAATCATTTCCCTTGAAAGTGCCTTTACCTGTAGTGTTGTAACTACAGCTATCATAATTGCCGATATTTCCAGCGCCTGCATTAAATAATGCTTCTCTTACTTTGTCGGCATAATTATTAGGAACAAATGTTACCAGCTTTTTTAATTGACCTTTAATGGGAGATAAAATCCTGCAATTTTGGAGCAAAAGTTTTTCGCATATTTTATTATTTACTCCGTCAAAAACTGCATCGAAATTTGTGTGTGCCGAATAAACTGCAATATTATTCCGAATAGCTTTAATAATGCACCTTTCAGTATATTTATATCCTGTTAATCGCTTAATCTCATTGAATATTAAAGGGTGATGTGAAATTATAAGATTGCAGTTTTTAGAAAAAGCTTCATCTATGACAGGCTCGGTGATGTCAATAGTAAGTAAAATCCCTGTAACTTCTGTTTCCGGATTCCCAATACAAAGTCCTGAATTATCATATGCTTCCTGAAATTGAAGCGGGGAGAAGTGTTCGAGTATTTTTGCAACATCCTTTATTCGCATATTTTATAGGTTTTCACGAATATCTATAAGCATTTCACGGATGTTTTTCAATGTTTTGATTACATCAAAATTATGTATCGTATCTTCCTTGTTTTCTTTCATTTTCTTTTGTGCGCCCTTCAGGGTCATGCCCCTTTCTTTTACAAGGTGAAAGATTATATGAAAATTTTCTATATCATCTTTTGTAAATAGCCTGTTGCCTTTCTTATTTTTTTTCGGTTTTATTATGTCAAATTCTTTTTCCCAAAAACGTATAAGTGAAGTGTTTACTCCAAACATTTCAGCTACTTCGCCAATAGAGTAATAAACCTTTTCTATTTTTCTTTCTTTATAAGGCATGACGATAATTAACAATATTAAACCTAAACAAAGTAAATTAAAATAAATAAATAAATCAATACTTTATTTAAGCTTTGTTAAACATTTGTATGGTAAGATGTTTGTATAATCTATTGCTTATTTCTATGAGCAATTTGGATTTTTGGAATCTCTATAACGGAATATTTTCAGTAATAAAATTAAAAAGGGATAAAGGTGAATTACCAATATCCCTTTTGATTATTTCAATAAGATATTAATTGGTATCGTTGCTTTTTTCAGGTTCTTTTATTTCTTCAGTCTCTGCGCTTTTATTTTCAACGGTTGAACTTGTTTCAGCTACAGTATCTTTTGCTTTTTGTTCTGCTGTTGCAACAGTTTCAACTGTCTTTTTAGCGACGCGTTTGCCTCTTCTTGTGCCCTTTGCTTTGGCTTTTCCGGATGCAGAAAGCATATTTTCGTTATAATCGACCAATTCTATGATACATAATTCGGCATTATCCCCAATCCTGTAACCGGTTTTGAGTATTCTTGTATAGCCACCTGGACGATTGGCTACTTTTGCAGCAACTTCACGAAATAATTCCGATACGGCTTGCTTATTTTTCAAATAACTAAAAACTGTCCTACGAGATTGGGTTGTATCTTCTTTTGTTTTTGTAATTAAAGGCTCAACATAAGTCCTTAATGTTTTAGCTTTAGCTACAGTTGTTGTAATTCTTTTCTGTAAAATTAAAGAAGATGCTAAATTAGCCATCATCGCTTTACGATGTGAACTTGTTCTGCCTAAATGATTAACAACTCTGTTATGTCTCATTGTTCTTATTCTTTGTCTAATTTGTATTTACTTACATCCATTCCAAATGTAAGATTCATGCTTTCTAATAATTCGTCTAATTCAGTCAGTGATTTTTTGCCAAAGTTCCTGAATTTCAAAAGATCATTTTTATTGAATTTCACCAAATCGCCCAAGGTTTCGACTTCTGCTGCTTTTAAACAATTTAATGCACGGACTGACAAGTCGAGATCAACCAATTTTGTTTTCAATAACTGGCGCATGTGAAGTATTTCTTCATCAAATTCTTCATTTGCATTCTTTTCATCCGAATCGAGCGTGATTTTTTCGTCAGAAAAGAGCATAAAATGATAAATCAATATTTTAGCGGCTTCTTTTAAAGCATCTTTTGGGTGGATTGACCCATCAGTAAAAATTTCGAAAATTAATTTTTCGTAGTCGGTTTTTTGTTCAACGCGGTAATTTTCTATGGAATATTTCACGTTTTTTATTGGTGTGAATATAGAATCCAAAGCGATATTTCCAATTTCAGCATTCGGAAGCTTATTTTCTTCAGAATTCACATAGCCTCTTCCTTTATTGATACTAATCTCCATTTGAAGCTTAACGCCTGGCTCAAGATGACAGATTATAAGATCGGTGTTTAATACTTTAAAACCCGAGAGAAATTTATTCATATCTCCGGCTTTAAAAGCATTTGAACCGCTTATAGTAATCTGAACTTTTTCGTGATCAATATCTTCAACAATTCGTTTAAAGCGGACCTGTTTGAGGTTCAGAATTATTTCAGTAACATCTTCAACAATTCCTTTTATTGTTGAAAATTCATGGTCAACACCTTCTATTTTAATTGAAGTAATGGCGAAACCTTCTAAAGAAGAAAGCAATATTCTTCTAAGCGCATTACCAATGGTTATGCCATATCCGGGTTCCAGGGGCCTGAATTCGAACTGCCCTGAAGTTTCGGTGGCACTTATCATAATAACTTTATCGGGTTTCTGAAATGCTAATATAGCCATATAATTATATAAGATTATTTTGAGTATAATTCAACTATTAATTGTTCTTTAATGTTTTCCGGAATTTCGCTTCTTTCCGGTACATTTAAAAATTTGCCTGAAAATTTATCTTTGTCCCATTCTAACCACGATGTTTTATTGTATCGTGCAGTTTTTAACGAGTCATTAATAATTTCAAGTGATTTTGATTTTTCACGAACCCCTATTATATCGCCCGGCTTAACATGAAATGAAGGGATGCTTGCCAATTCGCCATTTACTGTAATATGACGATGTGTAACAAGTTGACGGGCGCCGTTTCGTGTATGGGCTATTCCTAAGCGGTATACAACATTGTCGAGCCTCGATTCAAGTAATTGCAACAACACCTCGCCGGTAACTCCTTTACTTCTTTGCGATTTATCAAAGAGATTGGCAAATTGTCTTTCGAGAACGCCATACGTGTGTTTAGCTTTTTGTTTTTCTCTTAATTGAATGCCATATTCCGACAATTTTTTCCTTTTTCTGTTTAAACCATGTTGCCCCGGGGGATAATTCTTCTTTTCAAAAGTTTTATCCATTCCGAAGATTGGCTCTCCAAAAATCCTTGATATTTTAGTTTTTGGTCCTTTGTATCTTGCCATTGTTAAACTTTGAATAATTATAACTTCTATTAATACTTAAACTCTTCTCTTGCTTGGCGGCCTGCAACCATTATGAGGCATTGGGGTAACATCAACTATTTCCGCAACCTCTATACCGCATGCATTGATAGAACGAATAGCCGATTCTCTTCCTGCGCCGGGCCCTTTAACAAAAACTTTTACTTTACGTAAACCGGCTTCATAAGCAATTTTACCACAATCTTCTGCTGCAACCTGGGCTGCATATGGTGTATTCTTTTTGGAGCCTCTAAATCCTAATTTCCCAGCTGACGACCATGAAATAACTTGTCCCTCACCATTAGTAAGTGAGATTATAATATTGTTAAATGATGCATGTATATGTGCCTGTCCGGAAGATTCAACTTTTACTGTTTTTTTCTTTGAAACGCCTGTTTTTTTTGCCATAATGAATTAATAATTATTATCCTTTAGTTGCTTTTTTCTTGTTAGCTATGGTTTTCTTTTTCCCTTTTCTGGTCCTGGCATTATTCTTGGTACGCTGACCTCTTACAGGTAAACCAGTACGATGGCGGATACCGCGATAACTGCCAATATCCATCAATCTTTTGATGTTTAATTGTACCATGGAACGAAGTTCACCTTCAACTTTTAATTGCTCATTAATAATAGACCGAATCTTTGAGAGTTGACTATCGTCCCAGTCTTTTACTTTTACCTCTTCGCTAATTTCTGCTTGCTCTAATATTTTTTTAGCAGAGCTTTTGCCAATTCCATAAATATAGGTTAACCCTACCACACCTCTCTTGTTTTTAGGAAGATCGACACCTACTATTCTTGCCATAGTTTAAAATTTTTTGAAGTGCAAAATTAATTAAATTATCCCTGACGTTGTTTAAACTTAGGATTTTTTTTATTAATTACATAAAGCCTGCCTTTACGTTTCACGATTTTACAATCGGCGCTTCGTTTCTTTATCGATGCTTTAACTTTCATTGTAATTTTCTTTATATAATTTTGAATAAATCTATTTATATCTAAATGTAATTCGCCCTTTGGTTAAATCGTATGGAGACATTTCAACTTTTACTTTGTCGCCAGGCAAAAGTTTAATATAATGCATCCTCATTTTGCCGGAAATGTGCGCTGTAATAATATGCCCATTTTCAAGCTCAACACGAAACATAGCGTTGGACAATGCTTCGTTGATAGTGCCATCTTGTTCTATTGAGGCTTGTTTTGACATTATTGTTGTCTTAAAATTCTTTTTTACCTAAAACTTTTTCAATAAATGAAAAGGTCGATAATATATTTGCTTTATCTTTATCAATAGCCACTGCCAGTTCAAAATGCGCCGAAGGTTTATTGTCAGCGGTACTGACAGCCCAACCATCTTTTTCCTGAAAAACTTTTTTACTTCCCAAATTAATCATAGGTTCGATGCAAATTACCATACCTTTTTTTAAAATCGGCCCTGTGCCTCTTTTCCCATAATTGGGAACTTCCGGAGCTTCGTGAAGGTTTGTCCCTAAACCATGACCAACCATTTCCCTAACAACTGAATATCCTGCAGTTTCACAATATGATTGAATTTCGTATCCAATATCGCCGATCCTTTTTCCCTCAACAGCAAATCGAATTCCTATGAAAAGGCTTTCTTTTGTTATTTTGAGGAGCTTGTAAGTTTCTTCAGTGATTTCACCAACTGCAAATGTGTAGGCCGAATCACCATAATAACCATTTAATTTTACCCCACAATCTATTGAAACAATGTCTCCTTCTTTCAGTTCAATATTTGCAGGTATCCCGTGTACTACCTGGCTATTTATTGAAGTGCAGAGCGTTTTTGGATACTTGTTATAGCCTAAAAAGCCCGGAATACCCTGATTGTCCCGAATAAACTCTTCTGCTAATTTATCTAAAACTTCGGTTGTTACGCCTGGTTTGATATGCTTGGCAACTTCAGCAAGAGTTTCAGAGACTAACAGATTGCTTTTTCTAAGTAATTCTATCTCTTCAGTTGTCCGAATATTTATCATCAAAGAACTTTACGTAACTATCTTTAAATGCCGCTTCTGCCTTTTATGCGGCCGGTTTTCATTAAACCATCATAGTGTCGCATGAGCAAATGGCTTTCAATTTGCTGTAATGTATCGAGAATAACGCCAACCATAATCAATAAGCTTGTTCCTCCGTAGAAATGGGCGAAAGCGCTTGTCATTCCCGACATAATTGCAAATGCCGGAAGAATAGCAACTATTGCAAGAAAAATTGCTCCCGGAAGTGTTATTTTCGACATTATTGAATCAATGAAGTCGGCTGTTTTACGACCAGGCTTTACACCAGGAATAAACCCGCCGTTCTTTTTCATGTCTTCAGCAATTTGATTAGGATTTATTGTTATGGCAGTATAAAAATATGTAAACATTACTATTAAAAGGCCAAATGTGAAATTGTACCAAAAACCTGTAATTTGTGAGAATGCAGAAACAAATCCTGAAAGGCTTTCCATTTTCGCAAAGCCTGCAATTGTTATTGGAATAAACATTAACGCCTGGGCAAATATTATTGGCATAACCCCGGCAGCGTTTACTTTAAGTGGTATATATTGGCGAACCCCGCCATATTGTTTATTTCCAACAATCCTTTTAGCATATTGAACAGGTATTCGCCTTGTTCCCTGAATAAGCAAAATAGTCCCGGCAAAAACAACAAATAATACTATAATTTCAACTAAAAGCACAACCAAACCACCGCCTTTTTGTTCTAACCTCGAAGCAAATTCCTGCCCCAAAGCAAGCGGGAGTCTTGCAATAATCCCAACCATAATAAGAAGTGATATTCCATTTCCTATTCCTTTTTCGGTTATTCTTTCTCCCAGCCACATTATGAAAATTGTACCCGCAGTAAGTAACAGCACACTTGTTACGTCAAACAGAGCGCCACCTAAAAATGCTTCTGCAGGTATAGTAGCATGAAGATTTGCAAGATAACTCGGCGCTTGGAGCAGAAGTACAAAAACAGTAAGATAGCGTGTATGCTGGTTCATTTTACGCCTGCCACTTTCACCTTCTTTTTGTAAACGCTGATAATAAGGAACAGCCATTCCCAGCAATTGCATGACAATTGATGCAGAAATGTATGGCATAACGCCGAGTGCAAATACCGATGCATTTGAAAAAGCGCCACCCGAAAACATATCCAATATTCCAAGGATTCCTGTATTCGCCTGCCTTTTTAACTGTGCCAGCATTAGCGGATCAATGCCCGGAAGCACTATATAAGAACCTAACCTGTATATAAGCACAATACCTAAAGTATAGAGCAGTCTTGCTCTCAAATCCTCTATCTTCCAGATATTCTTTAAAGTTTCTATAAACTTGTTCATTATATATCGAGTTTTACGACTGTTCCATCGACTGCCTGTATAGCAGCTTCAGCAGATTTTGAAAATGCATGTGCTTTAACCTCAAGCTTTGATTTAAGTTCGCCTTTGCCCAAAATTTTAACCAAGCATTTTTTCGAAATAAATCCAGCTTCATTAAGAGTTTGTGGGTCGATAACTGTAATCCCTTTATCTGCGAGGCATTGCAATGTTTCAATATTAACGGCCTTATATTCCACCCTGTTTAAATTAGTAAATCCAAATTTAGGGAGGCGTCGCTGGATTGGCATTTGTCCACCTTCAAAGCCTCTCTTCCTTGAATATCCTGAGCGGGATTTGGCGCCTTTATTGCCGCGGCCTGAAGTTCCGCCATCAGTCGACCCCTGGCCTCTGCCACGACGCTTGTTATCTTTTATCGATCCTTTAGCCGGCTTTAAATTACTTAAATTCATAAATATTATTTATTTGTTTTTTGCTTTTGTTCATTTAAAATAAAAATCACTATAAACAATCAAAAAACTTTAATTATTAAATATTTTCAACTTTTATTAGATGGTTAACTTTTGCAACCATCCCTTTAATAACAGGATTAGCCTCTACTTCAACGCTGCTTGTTCTTTTTCCAAGTCCAAGAGTTTGAAGGGTTCTTAATTGCCTTTTAGTGCTTCCGCTTTTTCCTTTTACTAAAGTAATTTTTATTTTATCCATAATAATCTAAAAAAGAAATATTATCCCTTGAAAACTTTTTCTACTGATATCCCTCTTGATTGAGCTACTTTCATAGGATCGCGCAATTCAAGCAATGCGCGGAAAGTTGCTTTTACCAAATTGTGTGGATTTGATGAACCCTTTGATTTAGCAAGAACATCATGAATTCCCACACTTTCAAGAACTGCACGCATTGCGCCTCCTGCTTTTACGCCGGTTCCACCGGATGCAGGTTTAATAAAAACTTTAGCGCCGCCATATTTAGCATATTGTTGATGCGGTATTGTGCCTTTATGTATAGGGATTTTAATTAAGTTTTTCTTTGCATCTTCAATTCCTTTTGATATTGCAGTAGTAACCTCGTTTGCTTTTCCTAAACCATGTCCGACAATTCCGTCTTCATTACCAACCACAACAATAGCTGAAAAACTGAATGTACGTCCACCTTTAGTAACTTTAGTTACACGTTGAATGCTAACTAACCTGTCTTTAAAATCCAGGTCGGTTGTTTTTACTTTACGAATAATAACGCTTTCTGACATATTAATTTATAATTTAAGACCACCTTCACGCGCGGCATCAGCTAAAAGTTTAACCCTCCCGTGATAAAGGTAACCACTACGATCAAATACAACTTGATTAATACCTTTTTGTAAGCTCATCTCAGCTATTTTCTTACCTACAAGTTTAGCTTGTTCTGCTTTTTTACCTTTTGAAGTTTCAGCTATTTCTTTAAGTTTTGAAGAAGCGGAAGCAATAGTATGCCCGCTCAGATCATCAATTAACTGAACATAAATATGTTTATTGCTCCGAAAAACTGACATCCTCGGCTTTTGCAAAGATCCAGAAACTTCTTTTCTTATTCTGTGCTTAATCCTTATTCTTCTTTCAAGTTTTGTTAATGCCATATTTTAAATAATTTACTTTGATGCAACAGCAGTTTTACCAGCTTTTCTTCTAATTTTCTCACCAACGAACTTAATACCTTTGCCTTTATATGGTTCAGGTTTTCTAAGTGAACGTATTTTTGCGGCAACAACACCTAACAATTGTTTATCGGCGCTTTTAAGTGTAATTACAGGGTTTGACCTTCTCTCAGTTTTGGCCTCAACTTTAACATCATCAGGAATCTGGAACAATATTTCATGTGAGTATCCAAGCGCTAATTCAAGATTTTGTCCTTTAGCCTCTGCACGGTAGCCAACTCCTACGAGTTCCTGTTGTATAGTAAAACCTTCAGATACACCTTTAACCATATTGGCAATGAGCGACCTGTAAAGCCCATGTAACGAACGATGCCGCTTCTGATCCGTTGGTCTTGTAACTAATATCTGGTTGTCGGCAACAGTAACTTTAATATCGGGATCAACTTTTTGTTTAAGTTCACCCTGAGGCCCTTTTATAATTACTAAATTCGTTGCATCAACCGTTATGTTAACACCTTTTGGTATATCTATCGGTAATTTTCCAATCCTTGACATAATTTTATTTCTCCGATATTAATGTATGTAACATAAAACTTCACCGCCAATATTTTTTTCCCGTGCTTCTTTATCAGTCATCACACCTTGGGAGGTTGATATTATTGCAGTGCCGAGACTATTTAAAACTCTTGGTAATTCAGCTTTACCGGCATAATTGCGTAAGCCGGGCCGGCTGACCCGCTGAATAACTTTTATAGCAGATTTCTTATCTTCGGGATTGTATTTTAAAGCTATTTTAATAATTCCCTGGGGCTCCTGGTCTTCAAATTTATAGTTCAAAATATATCCTTTATCATAAAGAATTTTGGTAATTTCCTTCTTGAGGTTTGAAGCAGGTATTTCAACAATGCGATGTTTGGCTTTAATAGCGTTTCTTATTCGGGTAAGAAAATCTGCAATTGGGTCTGTCATTTCTTTATTACTTATTATTATTTATCAATATTTTACCAACTGGCTTTTTTAACTCCTGGAATGAGACCTTTAGAAGCCATTTCACGAAACAATATACGGCTGATGCCGAATTGGCGTATATAACCTTTGGGCCTTCCTGTAATCATACAGCGGTTGTGCATCCTTATCGGATTTGAGTTTAAAGGTAACGATTGCAATGCAGTATAATCACCAACTAATTTAAGTTTAGCCCTCTTTTCGGCATATTTTTCCGTAAGCCTTTTTCGCTTAACTTCACGGGCTTTCATTGATTCCTTTGCCATATATTATTTTCTTTTAACAGTTTTAAACGGTAATCCAAATTCTTTTAATAAAGCAAATCCTTCTTCGTCGGTTTTGGCTGTTGTAATAAAATTGATTTCCAATCCCATTACTTTGGTTATTTTATCCATATCAATTTCAGGAAAAATGATTTGCTCGGTTAGCCCAAGGTTATAATTACCACGACCATCTAATTTGCTATTAACCCCTTTAAAATCGCGGATACGGGGCAATGCAACGCTAATCAATCTTTCAAGAAATTCGAACATACGGTCTTGGCGAAGCGTAACTTTAACACCGATAGGCATTTTTCTTCTAAGTTTGAAATTTGATATGTCCTTTTTAGCATACGTTTGAATTGCTTTTTGTCCAGATATATTCGATAATTCAGACAAAGCAACATCAATAAGCTTTTTGTCGGCAACAGCATCGCCTACTCCTTGGTTTAGAACAATTTTTTCTAACCTGGGAACCTGCATGGCGCTCTTGTAATTAAATTCCTTGATTAATGCAGGAACTATTTCTTCTTTGTATTTAGCCTTTAAATTAGGTATATAGCTCATTATTTAATTTCCTCCCCTGATTTTTTTGTGTACCTAACTAATTTATTGTTCTCGTTAAGTCTACGGCCAATTCGTGTACCAGCACCGGTTTTAGGATCGACAAGCATTAGGTTTGAAACATGGACAGATGCCTCTTTTTTAATAATTCCACCTTGCGGATGTTTGGCGTTTGGTTTTGTATGTTTCGAAACTAAGTTTATCCCTTCAACAATAGCTTTACTTTTTTTGGGAAACACTTCAAGTATCCTGCCTTGCCGGCCTTTATATTCTCCGGTATTTACAATTACTGTATCGCCCTTTTTTATATGTAATTTAGTTTGCATTGAATTAATAATTAATTAAATCACTTCAGGAGCTAAAGAAACAATTTTCATGTAGTTGTCCCTTAATTCACGAGCAACAGGACCAAATATACGCGTACCACGTATTTCGTTAGCATTATTTAATAATACCACGGCATTATCGTCGAACCTAATATATGAACCATCCTGGCGTCTTATTTCTTTTTTTGTGCGTACAACAACTGCCCTGCTTACTGTACCTTTTTTTACTTCGCCAGAGGGCAAAGCGCTTTTAACTGCAACAATAATGGTATCGCCGACGCTTGCATATCGTCTTCGTGTGCCTCCTAAAACACGGATACAAAGAACTTCTTTGGCACCACTATTGTCTGCAACTATTAACCTGGATTCCTGTTGTATCATAACTATTTAACTTTCTCGGTAATTTCTACTAATCTCCATCTTTTAAATTTTGATAATGGCCTTGTTTCCATTATTTTAACTGTATCTCCTATGCTACATTCGTTTTTTTCATCCTCGGCATATAATTTTGAAGTTTTATTCACAAATTTTCCATAAATAGGATGTTTCATTTTACGCTTCACGGTGACGACAATAGTTTTATCCATTTTGTTGCTAACTACAACACCTACACGTTCTTTACGTAAGTTTCTTTCCATTTTATAATGTTATTACTTCGTGTTTCAAAATCTTTACTGCTGCTTATTGAACCATTAATGAATGATTGTTAAAGTTCTTTTTGTAATCAATTAAGCTTTTCTCATTTCTTCCAGGTGTCTTTTATGTAATTCACCCATCATTTTTGCAATATTCCTGCGTGTAGCCTGAATTTTCATCGGGTTGTCCAAAGGAGAAACTTTATGATTCATGCGTAGTTTGACCAAAACTGTTTTTTCAGCATCAACTCTTTCTTCTATTTCTTTTTTTGTCAACTCTCTAATTTCAGCAGTTTTCATGTTCTATTATATTATTTCTGCGTAATCTCTTCTGATTAAAAATTTTGTTGTAACAGGAAGCTTTTGTGCAGCCAGTCTCAGTGCTTCCTTAGCTATATCTAAAGGTACACCGTCAACTTCAATTAAAATACGACCGGGTGTAACCGGTGCAACAAATCCTTCAGGAGCTCCTTTACCTTTACCCATACGTACTTCTGCGGGTTTTTTTGTGATAGGCTTATCGGGGAAAATACGAATCCAAACCTGGCCTTCACGTTTCATATGACGGCTAACAGCCTGACGGGCAGCCTCCAGTTGGCGGCCTGTAATCCATGTAGATTCCTCAGATTTAATTGCAAAGGAACCAAATACAATGGTGTTGCCACGCTGGGCATTGCCCTTCATTTTACCTTTTTGTTGTCTCCTGTATTTTGTTTTCTTTGGTTGTAACATTTCATAAAATGTGTTATGTTATTTTCTCCTTCTTTTAAAGTCGCCACCACCTTTTTGTTTTTGACTTTTAAGCCCAACATTTGGGGATAAATCGCGTTTGCCATAAACCTCGCCATTACAAATCCACACTTTAACGCCAAGACATCCAACTTTTGTATGTGCCTCGGCAAGGGCATAGTCAATGTCGGCACGGAATGTGTGCAATGGAATCCTGCCTTCTTTTAACATTTCGGTACGGGCCATTTCAGCGCCTCCTAAACGACCGGAAATCATAACTTTTATCCCCTCTGCACCCATACGAATTGTAGAAGCAATAGCCATTTTAATGGCACGACGGTAAGATATTTTTCCTTCAACCTGCCTGGCTATATTGTTTGCAACTATGCATGCATCAAGTTCTGGCCTTTTAACTTCAAAAATATTTATTTGAACTTCTTTATTGGTAATTTTCTTTAATTCTTCTTTAAGTTTATCAACCTCCTGTCCACCTTTACCGATGATAATTCCCGGACGGGCAGTATTTACAGTAACTGTAATCAACTTTAAAGTACGTTCGATTATAATTTTTGAAATACTTGCTTTAGCAAGGCGTGTATTAAGATATTCCCTAATCTTGGTATCTTCAATTAATTTGCTAGCATAGCTTCTTCCGCCATACCAATTAGAATCCCATCCTTTAATGATTCCTAACCTATTTGCTATCGGATTAACTTTTTGTCCCATTGATATTAATTAGTTTGACTTATGCTATTTACCGGTTCAATAATTAAAGTTACGTGATTAGACCTTTTTCTAATCCTATACCCCCTGCCCTGAGGAGCCGGACGAAGCCTTTTCAATTGGCGGCCCGGATCAACAAATGCTTCTTTAACAATTAATTTTGTATCTTCAAGACGAACGCCTTCGTTTTTTGTTTGCCAGTTTGCTAAAGCTGACATAAGTAATTTTTCTACTCTTCTTGAAGCTTCTTTTTGAGAATATTTAAGAATATCAAGAGCTTTATTTACTTCAATTCCACGAATCAGATCAACTACCAATCTCATTTTTCTTGGCGAAGTTGGGCAATTGCGAAGAATGGCCTGTGTTTTTTTATCCTTAGCCTCTTTTAATTTAGCTGCTGCATTTCTTTTACGTGTACCCATTTCAGTATATTGAATCTATAATTTTTAACAAACCAGTTATTTTAATCTTTCCTGTTTCCACTATGGCCGCGAAATGTGCGAGTAGGAGCGAATTCACCTAATTTGTGCCCTACCATGTTTTCGGTTACATAAACAGGAATGAATTTATTCCCGTTGTGTACAGCTATTGTGTGCCCAACAAAATCAGGAGGTATAACAGAAGCTCTTGCCCACGTTTTTACAACTGTCTTTTTATTTGACTTATTCAAGTCGGCAATTTTCTTGTCTAACTTGTTGTTAATATATGGTCCCTTTTTAAGTGAACGGCTCATTTGAAATTATTTATTTATATATTACTTTCTTTTTTCTATAATATATTTGTTTGAATCTTTATTTTTATTTCTTGTTTTGTGGCCTTTAGCAGGAATTCCTTTACGGGATCTGGGGTGTCCACCGGAAGCACGGCCTTCTCCACCGCCCATTGGATGATCAACAGGGTTCATTGCTACGCCGCGGTTTCTTGGGCGACGGCCTAACCAACGCATACGGCCGGCTTTTCCCATTTTTTCATTTGAATGGTCAACATTTGATACCGAGCCAATGGTAGCCCTGCATGAAACAAGTACCATACGCGATTCCCCTGACGGTAGTTTGATTATAGCAAATTTACCATCACGCGAAGTTAGTTGTGCGAAAGTACCTGCACTTCTTGCTAAAGTTCCTCCACAACCAGGACGAAGCTCTACATTATGAACTATTGTTCCTAAAGGAATGTCGCTCAATGGAAGGAAATTTCCTATTTCAGGGGCTATACCTGCGCCGCTTAGAATTTTTTGTCCCACTTTTAAACCGTCAGGTGCAAGGATGTATTTTTTTTCGCCATCGGTGTAAACCAATAAAGCAATTCGTGCAGTACGGTTTGGGTCATATTCAATACTTTTAACTATTGCAGGAACCCCATCCTTGTTTCGAGAAAAATCTATAAGGCGGTATTTGCGTTTATGTCCACCGCCAATATATCTCATAGTCATTTTACCGGTATTGTTTCTGCCACCACTGCTTTTAATAGGTTCGAGCAAGGATTTTTCAGGGGCAACCTTAGTAATTTCGGAAAAATCACTTAGTATTTTATCCCTTTGTCCAGGAGTTACCGGTTTAAATTTGTTTACTGCCATTGTTGTTAATTAAATATTGCTGTAAAAATCAATCTTATCATCTTTCGCTAATGTAATTACAGCTTTTTTTATTGATGTTGTCCTTCCTTTAATAAAACCTTTTTTAGTGAAGCGGGATTTGCTTTTACCCCTTACTAGTAATGTGTTTACAGACTCGACAGTTACACCGTACATAGCTTCGACAGCATTTTTAATTTGCAGCTTATTTGCTCGCTTGTCTACTTCAAAACCATAGCAATTTAATTTTTCTCCTTGCGTGGTTAATTTTTCAGTTACTATCGGTCTAATTAAAATATCCATGACAATCTATGGTTACTGTTCAATTTTTTGTAAAACGTTAATTGTTTTCTCCGAAAACACTAAAGTTGATGCGTTCATTATGTCGTATGTGTTTAATTCAGAAAGCGTTACAACTTTATTATCCCTTAAATTCCGGGATGACAAATATACATTTTTATTTTGTTCGTGAAACACGAGCAATAATTTTTTATCCTGAACATTAAGATTATTGCGTAAATTCAAAAAATCTTTTGTTTTTGGAGACTCAAAATCAAAATCTTCGACAACTAATATTTTATTATCATTTGCTTTATAGCTAAGGGCTGACAGGCGGGCAAGATTTTTAACTTTTTTGTTTAATTTGAAATCGTAATCACGAGGCCTTGGTCCAAATACACGGCCACCTCCTATAAAAACAGGCGACTTAATGCTTCCTGCACGTGCCCCACCAGTTCCTTTTTGCCTTTTTATTTTTCGTGTACTGTATGAAACTTCTGCCCGTTCTTTAGATTTGTGAGTCCCTTGTCTTTTATTGGCGAGATATTGTTTCACTGCAAGATATATTGCATGATCATTTGGTTCGATAGCAAAAATTTCAGGTTTCAACTCGACTGTTCTGCCTGTTTCAGAACCCTCTCTATTATAAACTGAAAGTTTCATTATATAAATATTTAATTTTTTATAATATTCTTCTTTTTTTTGAAGGGTGTTAATTAGTATCCAAAGTTTTCAGACTTTTTTAATATGAACCCTTTCTTTAAAATCAATTATTTTTCTATTATCAAATATGTGCCAACTGCTCCCGGTACTGAACCTTTAACCATAACAATATTGTTTTCCGGCAGCACTTTTATTACCTGAAGGTTGAAGACTTTAATATTCACATTTCCGGTATGGCCTGCCATACGTTTTCCTTTAAAAACACGTGAAGGAAATGAGGAAGCTCCCATTGAACCCGGTGCGCGAAGCCTGTTATGCTGGCCGTGGGTTTGTCCGCCGACGCCGCTAAAGCCATGCCGCTTAACTACACCCTGAAATCCTTTACCTTTAGTTTTACCCCTGATTTCGACAAACTCGTTTTCCTGAATGAAATCGTTAACTTTAACAACGTCTCCTAAATTGACCTTATCAAAATCTTTGAATTCGAATATTTTTCGTTTAGGAGCAGTACCGGCTTTTTTAAAATGGCCTAACAATGCTTTTGTGCAATGCTTTTCTTTCTTATCGTCAAATGCCAATTGTACTGAGTCATACCCGTCTTTTTCCAATGTTTTTATTTGGGTTACCACGCAGGGACCGGCTTCTATAACTGTTACAGGAACGTATTTCCCCTCATTATTGAAAAGAGATGTCATTCCAACTTTTTTACCTATTATGCCTAACATTGAATTACAATTTTAATTTTTTAAACCTTAATTTCAACTTCAACCCCACTTGGCAGTTCAAGTTTCATTAGAGCATCTATTGTTTTGGGCGTTGAACTGTAAATATCGAGCAATCGTTTGAACGAATTAATTTCAAATTGTTCCCTGGATTTTTTATTCACAAAAGGAGAACGCAATACTGTGAATATTCTTTTATGAGTTGGCAGGGGAATAGGGCCACTGACAACGGCTCCAGTTGATTTTACTGTTTTCACAATCTTTTCTGCCGATTTATCAACCAGATTGTGATCATATGATTTCAACTTAATTCTAATCTTTTGACTCATTATTTATAAATTTAAATTATGGTTGATATGCCTTTTGCTTTAGTTAATATTTCTTTTGCAAGGTTTAGTGGAACTTGCTGGTAGTGTGAAAATTCCATACTCGATGTTGCGCGTCCGGAAGTGAGTGTACGCAAAACTGTAACATAACCGAACTGTTCAGCTAAAGGTACCCTTGCTTTTACAACACGGCCTCCCGCTTTCATTTCCATCCCTTCAATTTCACCTCGACGTTTATTTAAATCGCCAATTACATCGCCAATATATTCTTCAGGAGTAACAACTTCAAGTTTCATAATAGGCTCAAGCAGCATGGGCGCTGCTTTTGCACAAGCATCCTTAAAGGCAATTTTTGCACATATTTCGAAAGACAATGTGTCCGAGTCAACCTGGTGATATGATCCATCAAGTAAAGTAACTTTTAAACTGTCCATAACATAACCCGCAAGCACGCCATTACGCATTGCTCCTTTAAAGCCTTTTTCTATTGCGGGAATATATTCCTTTGGAATATTACCGCCTTTTATTTCATTTACGAACTGAAGCCCTGAAATACCTTGATCGGCAGGTTCAACACGTACTTCTATATCTGCATATTTTCCTCTGCCTCCGGATTGTTTCTTGAAAATTTCGCGATGTTTTACGGATTTTGTAATGGCTTCTTTATAGGCAACCTGTGGGGCTCCCTGGTTGCAATCAACTTTAAATTCACGTTTAAGTCTGTCAATAATAATTTCTAAATGAAGTTCGCCCATACCGCTTATAATAGTTTGCCCGGATTCTTCGTCGGTATTAACACGAAATGTAGGATCTTCTTCTGATAGTTTACTTAGCGCAATACTTAATTTATCCATATCGCCTTGTGTTTTTGGTTCTATGGCAACTCCTATAACCGGCTGGGGAAATATAATTGATTCAAGGATTATAGGATGTTTCTCATCACAAAGCGTATCTCCTGTTCGAATATTTTTAAAACCCACTGCAGCGCAAATATCGCCGGCTTCAATAATATCACGCGGGTTTTGTTTATTGGCATGCATTTGGAAAAGCCTTGAGATACGTTCTTTTTTTTGTGTACGTGTGTTAAGAACGTATGAGCCTGATTTTAAAACGCCAGAATATACTCTTATATAACATAAACGGCCGACAAAAATATCGGTCGCAATTTTAAATGCTAAAGCTGATAGGGGTTGATTTTCTTCAGGTTTACGAATAACTGACTTGGAAGTGTAAGGATTAATGCCTTCAACAGCAGGAACGTCAAGTGGACTTGGCAAAAATGCTGCAACTGCGTCAAGAAGTTGTTGAACCCCTTTATTTTTAAACGATGCCCCACAAAGGATTGGGGTAATTTTCATATTAATGGTTGCATTGCGGCATGCTTCAATAAGTTCTTCTGTACTAAGTGATTTTTTGTCTGTTAAGAATTTTTCAAGAAGCACATCGTCATGCTCACAAACATTTTCGATTAATTTATCACGCCATTCCTCAACAACTTCTTTAAATTCTTCTGAAATTTCTGCGACATTAAATTTCTCTCCTTTAGGATCGTTATCATCATATATATGTGCCTTTCTTTCGAAAAGGTCGATCACGCCTTTAAATTTTTCTTCAGAACCAATTGGTATTTGAACAGGAACTGCATTTCCACCCAATTTGTTTTTGATTTGTTGTACTACATCGAAGAAATCAGCGCCTGTACGGTCCATTTTATTGATGAAACCAATGCGGGGCACATTATATTTATCAGCCTGGCGCCAAACAGTTTCAGATTGTGGCTCAACGCCTCCAACAGCACAAAATAAAGCTAAAGCCCCATCGAGAACACGCAATGATCGTTCCACTTCCACAGTAAAGTCAACATGGCCGGGCGTATCTATAATATTGATTTTGTATTCCTGATCTTTATATTTCCAAAAGCATGTAGTAGCAGCAGAAGTAATAGTAATTCCCCTTTCCTGTTCCTGTACCATCCAATCCATAGTAGCAGCGCCATCATGAACTTCCCCTATCTTGTAATTTACACCGGTATAATAAAGGATGCGCTCGGTAGTAGTAGTTTTACCGGCGTCTATGTGTGCCATAATCCCTATATTCCTGGTATATCTTAAATCCCTGTTCATTAATTAATATTTCCTCTTTTCCAAGTTCTATATCATAAGTTGTCTGCACTCTTTAACTTTTAGTATTTATATTTTACTCCCAGAAAGTAAATTGAAAAAAAACTATTTTTCGACTTTTTAAGGAGTTGTTATTTATGAAATTTAATAAATAACATTAAAAAATTGTCTTACTAAACAATATATTAAAATCTAAAATGAGCAAACGCTTTATTTGCATCTGCCATTTTGTGCATATCTTCTTTCTTTTTAAAAGCACCGCCTTCTTCGTTGAAAGCAGCTGTAATTTCTGCAGCAAGTTTCTCGGAAATTGATTTGCCAGCTCTTTTACGGGCAAATAAAATCATGTGCTTGATGCTTAATGCTATTTTCCTGTCGGCCCGAACTTCCTGGGGAACTTGGAATGTAGCCCCTCCAACACGGCGGCTTTTAACCTCAACCTGGGGCGTTATGTTTTCAAGCGCTTTTTTCCAAATATCAAGCGCTGGTTTTTCGTTGTCTTTATTTTTTTCAGCTACAATATCAATAGCATCATAAAATATTTTAAGAGCAACTTGTTTTTTACCTCTTTTCATGAGGTTATTAACAAACCTAGTTACCGACTGATCGCCATATTTGGGATCGGGCAGTAAGATTCTTTTTTTTGGTTTTGCTTTTCTCATTATCTGTCAGCAAAAAATATATACCTATATATAATTACATAAAATTATTAATCAAAAACTATCCTTTAGAAGAAGCTGCTGCTGCGCTAACTTTAGGCCGCTTAGCACCATACAATGAACGACCTTGTTTTCTTCCTTCAACTCCGGCTGCATCAAGCGTTCCACGAATTAAATGGTATCTTACGCCTGGGAGGTCTTTAACACGGCCTCCGCGTACAAGCACAATAGAATGTTCCTGTAAGTTATGACCTTCTCCAGGGATATAAGCGGAAACTTCAATACCGTTGGTAAGCCTCACACGGGCAACTTTACGCATTGCCGAATTGGGTTTTTTAGGAGTTGTTGTATATACCCTTGTACACACTCCACGCCTCTGGGGACATCCGTTTAAAGCCGGAGCCTTACTTTTAAACTTAAGTTTCTTTCTTCCTTTTCGCACTAATTGTTGTATAGTTGGCATACAATCTGTGTATTTACTGAAATTATTAATAAAATTGGGTTGCAAAGGTAGATTTTTTTTTGAAAATTCAAATACCACCTATTAAATATTTATGGCTTATTGTTATTTTTTTATTAATTCAGTTTAAAATTGAGTGGTATGAAGCAAATGTTAATTTATAAAATATTTAAAAATTTCTTTCTCTTACAATTTAAAGATGTTTTCGTAAAAATTTCACTTTATAAATTCATTTTGCTAAAATATATGGCACAAAAAGAAACCCGGTGAGAACCGGGTTTCTTTTTATTTTTGAAAAACCTTTAATTTTTAAAATTATTTGGTTGTATCAGGTTTCTCTTTAGTTTCTTTTTTACCAGCCGGCTTTGTTCCTTTTTCATTAGCTTTTGTTTGAGCTTTACCCTTTACTGCTTTTTTTTCAGTTTTTTTCGGATGCTTTTTTTTCGGCTCGGTTTTTTTCGGATGATTTTTTTTAGCCGGAGTTTTTTTTGCAGCGTCTTTTGATACTTGTTCCTTTTTCTCGGTTTTATGTTTTGCTAATGTATCTTGAGCAAAAGAATACGGAAGACAAACACTGACAAAAAACATAAAAGTTGTTACATAAATAAATATTTTTTTCATAGCATATAAATTTTATTTCTATAATATCAAATTTAGTGCAAAAGCAATTAAAAAGAAAAAAACAAAGCAATAATTAATACTAAAAAAAATTAAATTTTACATAAAGTTAAATAATTGAGCCTGTTACCGCAATAAATAATTAGCAACTTTTATTAAATCTGCATCAATAAAAATTCATTTACTTTGTAATTATATGATTTATCCTGAAAATTTCGAACAAAAAACGGGTTTTGATAAAATAAGAATCCGTTTAAAAGCCTTATGCCTCTCACCATTGGGAATTCAGAAGGTTGATGTAATGAAATTTTCAGCGAATTTTTCTGCCATTATACACCAATTAAACTGTACGGGCGAAATGAAAACCATTTGCCTTACAGAAGACAATTTTCCTTCAAGCTTTTTTTTCGACCTGACTAAGGTTTTGGGTCATTTAAAAATCGAAGGCGCTTTTCCCGAGGTTGAAGAACTTTTCAAAATGCGCCGGTCGCTCGAAACGATCAAAGCAATATATTCTTTTTTTAAGGAACGTGGTAAAGAAAAATATCCTTTTCTTTGGGAAACTTCAAAAAATTTAAAATTATACCCTTTTGTAAACGATAGGATAAATGCCATTATTGACAACCAGGGGAAAATAAAAGACAATGCTTCGGTTCAGCTATCCGCTATTCGGCACGAATTAGTTACCAAACAATCTGAAATTACCAAGCGCATTCATCGTATTATGAAACATGCGCAAACAGAAGGCTGGGCTGATAATGATGCTTCGCTTTCCATTCGCGAAGGACGACTTGTGGTACCGGTAATTTCAGCCCATAAACGCCGCATTAAGGGTTTTGTGCATGACGAATCGGCTACCGGTAAAACCTGTTACATTGAACCGGCTGAAGTGGTCGAACTGAATAACGATTTAAAAGAATTAGAATTTGCAGAGCGTAGGGAAATAGTGAAAATTTTAATAGCTTTTGCCGGCGATATCAGGCCTTATATAGATGATTTGCTTCTTGCTTATTTTTTTTTAGGCGAAATTGACTTTTTGCGTTCAAAAGCTTTATTTGCAATAGAAATAAATGCAGTTATGCCTCCAATTCAAGATAATCCTGTAATTGACTGGATTTCTGCCAAACATCCTTTGCTTTACCTGCACCTGAAAACTGAAAATAAAGAAATTGTTCCCCTGGATATAAAACTGAATAAGCGGCAGAGGGTACTTGTAATTTCGGGGCCAAATGCCGGGGGCAAATCGGTGTGCCTTCAAACAGTGGCATTATTGCAGTATATGCTTCAGTGTGGTATGCTTGTTCCTTTAAAGGAAACTTCCGAAGCGGGTATTTTTTCGAAAATATTTTTAGATATTGGCGATGAACAATCCATTGAGAATGATTTAAGCACTTACAGTTCACATTTGCAGAATATGAAATTTTTTCTTCGTAATGCAAATGAAAAAATGCTTTTCCTGATCGATGAGTTTGGAACTGGCACCGAACCTATTTTAGGCGGGGCAATTGCCGAAAGTATTCTGGAAGAATTAAACCGCTTGCAGGCTTTCGGAATAGTTACTACCCATTATACAAACCTTAAACATTATGCAGCTTCAACCGATGGGATTGTAAATGGCGCCATGCTTTTCGACACTCAGCACCTTCAACCGGTTTTTAAACTTGAAATTGGCGAACCTGGAAGTTCTTTTGCGTTTGAAATTGCACGTAAGATAGGCCTTCCGGAAACCATTCTGCAATCGGCCACAGGCAAAGTAGGAGAGGGGCACATAGAATTTGACAGGAATTTAAAAGAAATTATCCGTGATAAATTTTATTGGCAAAAGAAGCGCAGCCATATTAAAGAAACCGATAAACGTTTGGAGGCATTATCCGGGCGCTATATAACTGAACTGAACGAAATAAGCTCCATGCGAAAGGAAGTTATGCAGAAGGCCAAAACCGATGCACAGCAAATTCTGGATGATGTAAATAAGCAAATTGAAAATACAATTCGCACTATTAAAGAAAGCAACGCCGAAAAGGAGAAAACCAAAGAAGCAAGGAAAACTCTTGAAAAGGTAAAAGATAAAATATCCATTCTCGATTCAGGCGAAGACGAACAAATTGCAAAAAAAATTGAGAACTTAAAGCTCAGGGAAAAAAGAAAGCAAAAAAAACGTTCTGAAAAGTTTACGAAAGTTGCTGGTAAGTCAAACAATATTATTAAAGATACTATAATTAAACGGGGCGATAAAGTAAAACTCCGAGGTCAGGATGTTGCCGGTGAAGTAATGGAAGTAAACGACAAAAGTATCATGGTAGCTTTTGGCAGCATGGTAACTTCCATTGACGAGAAAAGAATTGAAAAGATTTCCCGGGACGAATACCGGAAATATCAGAAACAAACGGTAAAAACCGCGCCAAATAGCAATTATGATACTTCGGAACTAAGATTAAACTTCAAAAAACAGATAGACGTACGCGGGATGCGCGCTGATGAAGCCTTGCAAAAAGTAGCAGAATATTTAGATGAAGCAATTGTTGTTGATGTTAATGAAGTGCGCATATTGCATGGCAAAGGTAACGGCATACTGCGGCAACTCATAAGGGACTATTTAAAAACTGTTAATAATATAAATTATTTCGGTGATGAACATATTGAATCCGGGGGGGCAGGAATTACCGTAGTGAAATTTGTCTGATTGGCGTTATTAATTTTTTAAAATTATTAGTTGAATTTATGCTCTAAGAAATTCAAAGACGAAGATTCACTTATCTTCAAAAAGCAACGGTATTTAATCATCCAGCGTAATCTTATAGAAGGAAAACCATACTTAAGATGAGAAGCTATGTACGGATGAACATTTAATTTTACGTAATGCAATTTTTCTTTTTCAATATGGGTTTTAAGGGCAATTTCTATTTCATTTTCAAGGATTATACTTGGGGTAATTTCACCGCTACCTTTGCAAGTCGGGCATTTTTCGGTAGTATCGATATTCATTTCAGGACGCACGCGTTGCCTGGTAATTTGCATAAGGCCGAATTTACTTAATGGCAAAACATTATGTTTAACCTTTTGCGTATCCAACAGGCTTCTCATTTTTTCGAATAAAACCTGTTTATGTTCGTTTTGCAACATATCGATAAAATCAACGACAATTATTCCACCCATATCGCGAAGCCTTAATTGGCGGGCAATTTCTTCAGCTGCTGCAAGATTTACCTCAAGTGCATTTGTTCCTGGTCTTTTGCAGATCTTGAACGGTTTCCACTATTAACATCAATAACATGCAGCGCTTCGGTATGCTCAATTACAAGGTAAGCCCCGCTTTTTATCGAAATTGTCCTGCCGAATAACGATTTTATTTGTTTTTCAATCCCGAAATGTTCAAAAACAGGTTCGCCGCCCTTATATAATTTAACAATATCTGTTTTTTCAGGTGCAATAGTGCCAATATATTCTTTAATTTCCTGAAAAGTATTTTCATCATCAACATAAATACTGTTGAAAGAAACATTGAGGGCATCGCGAAGGATTGCCGACGTGCGGCTCAATTCAACGATAACACGTCCCGGTGAATTTGCGCCTTTGATGTTTTCGAAAGCCAGTTCCCATTTTTTTACCAGGCCGCGCAATTCATTATCAAATGTTGCTACTTTTTTGGTTTCCGCTACTGTGCGGACGATAACGCCATAATTTTTGGGTTTTATGCTTTGCAGTAAAGTTTTAAGCCGGCTGCGTTCTTCTGATGATTCAATTTTTTGCGAAACAGATATTTTATTACTGAATGGCATAAGTACCAGGTTGCGACCTGCAAGAGAAATTTCCGAACTAAGCCTTGGGCCTTTTGTTGAAATGGGTTCTTTTACTATTTGAACTAAAATTAATTGCCCGTTGGTTAACACATCGGCTATTTTACCATTTTTATCAATATCGGGTTCGTTTTTAAACCTTTGCAGCGAAGGCACCTTGCCTTTTTTAGCAAGACAAATTTTTAGAAATTTATTTAACGAGAGAAACTGTGGCCCTAAGTCGAGATAATGAAGAAAAGCATCTTTTCCGGAACCAACATCTATAAAAGATGCATTCAGGCCTAGCATTATTTTTTTAACCCTTCCCAGGTATATATCGCCAACGGAAAATTGAATATTGCTTTTTTCTTTGTGAAGCTCTACTAACTTTTTATTTTCTAATAAAGCTATCGAAATATCTTTAGGAGTAACACTAATTATTAATTCATTGTTCACAATTTCTAACTATAAAGTAAAGTGTAGGTTAAACCTGTATAAATACAATAAACCTAAACTCCCATCAGGACTTTAGGTTTAATAAACGCATACTCTCAAAAGAATGTTATTTTTTCTTTTTGTGTCGATTCTTCCTCAAACGTTTTTTACGCTTATGAGTAGACATTTTATGTCTTTTTCTTTTTTTACCACACGGCATATTCTTTCAACTTTTTAAATAGATAAATGTTCTATTTTACGTTTGCTTTAACTTTATGTACAAAAGATTTGGCTGGCTTAAATGCCGGAATATGGTGCTCAGGAATTATTATTGTAGTATTTTTTGAAATATTCCTGGCTGTTTTTTTGGCACGCTTTTTAACTATAAAGCTGCCGAAACCTCTAAGGTAGATATTTTTATCTTTCACCATAGAGTCTTTAATTGTTTCCATAAAAGCTTCAACGGTCTTTTGAACTGTTATTTTTTCAATGCCTGTGCTTTTTGAGATTTCGTTTACAATATCTGCTTTTGTCATTTTTTAAAACCTTTAATTATCAATATATTATTTGTTATGAATAAATTCGAGTTTGCAAATATAAAAGATTTATAATTAACAATGAAATTCGATGTAATTATTTTTTATTTTATTTAATGAATATTTTATTGGTTTGTTTGATTTTACATTTATGAAAAATGAATTAGTAACCTGGTATGCCAAAAATAAAAGGGACTTGCCATGGCGTCATACCAATGATCCATACAAAATATGGGTTTCGGAAATTATTCTTCAACAAACACGTATAAATCAAGGAATTGATTATTATAAAAAATTTATTAAACGTTTCCCAAATATTAAAACATTGGCAAATGCCGAAATTAACAATATATTAAAAATTTGGCAGGGCTTGGGATATTATTCGAGGGCAAGACATATGCATAGCGCTGCCAAACAAATACTGGACGAAATGAATGGTATTTTTCCTAATCATTACAACGAAATTTTGAAATTAAAAGGCATTGGGCGTTATACAGCTGCGGCAATTGCTTCTATTGCTTTTGGAGAAAAAGAACCAGCTGTTGATGGAAATGTTTTTAGGGTTATTGCGCGATATAAGGGCATTTTCATTCCTGTAAATTCCGCAAAGGCATACAACATTTTTTATGATATTTTAAATGATATTATAATCGGTGCAAATCCGGGTATTTTTTAACCAAGCAATTATGGAACTTGGCGCTGTTATTTGTTTACCTCGTAATCCGAAATGCGAAAATTGTCCGGTTGCCAAAAGCTGTTATGCTAAAAATCAAAACAAAATCGATGTTTTGCCATTAAAAAATAAAACAACTGAAAAAAAAATAAGATATTTCCATTATTTAGTAATTACCGACGAAAATCAAATTATAATAAATAAACGCAGCCAAAATGATATTTGGAAATCGCTTTATGAGTTTCCATTAATAGAGTCAAAAGAAGATTTATCCATTGATAAGTTTTTTGCTATGCGTGAAATTGAAAATGTTTGGAAATTACAAAAAAGAAATTTAATAAGTATATCTGATATTTATGTTCACAAACTTACCCATCAGACTATAATTGCAAAGTTTTACAGGTTTAAAACGAAAAAAATTGATAAAGTAGAAAATGAAAATTTTCAAACAATTGAGTTGGCAACTATAAGAACGTTGCCTGTTTCACGCTTGATTGAAAAATACATAAATACTGAATTTGGCTTTACCAAATAAATGAATTATCTTGCAACCCAACTTTAATTTTATTAATTTAAACCCTTAATAACAATTAATAATTATGTCAGTAAATAAAGTCATTTTAATCGGAAATGCCGGTAAAGACCCGGAAATCCGACATCTTGAAAGCGGAGTGCCGGTATGTACCCTGCCATTGGCAACCAGCGAAACTTATACAAATAAAAGCGGCGAAAAAGTATCCAATACCGAATGGCACAATATAGTTTTATGGCGTGGCCTTGCTGAGGTAGCTCAGAAATATGTTAAAAAAGGCTCACAAATATTCATCGAAGGAAGGATACGCACCCGTTCATGGGATGATAAAGAAGGTAATAAACGTTATACAACAGAAATTATTGCAGACACCTTGCAATTGTTAGGTCGTAAGTCTGAAGAAGGACAACCGGCTGCGCAGGAAAGCAAAACAGCTTCTGAAACTGATAATGTTGCTGTCAGCAACGAGCCTGTTGATGATCTGCCTTTTTAAATTAGAGCATCAGAAAAATAAAAACTTTTGTTTGTTATTTTAATTAATGTGGGTACAGCTTAACATTATATTGAATCCATTAAGGCTTAAATTAATGGGTGAGCTGGTGCTCCTCATTGTACTTTTATGTGGTTCGGCGTTAATGTCGGCCAGCGAGGTAGCTTTTTTTTCTTTAAAACCGGCTGATTTTGACGAGCTGGAAAATAAAAAAAATAAAAAAAGCCTGATGTTATTCAAATTATTAGGTAACCCTGATAGTTTATTGGCAAATATTTTAGTCGGCAGTAATTTATTCAATATTTCAATTATCATATTATCGACATATATCACGCACCTTGTAATTAACTTTCAGAATGCGCCGGTATTGGGTTTTGTTTTCCAGGTGTTAATTGTAACATCGTTGTTGCTTTTCGCTGCCGAGATAATACCAAAGATTTTTGCAATCAACCATAATGTTAAAGTTGCCATGTTAATGGCATATCCGCTTTATATTTTATCAAAATTATTTTACCCTTTAACAACAATGTTGGTAGGCAGCACAATGTTGGTTCAAAAGAGGCTTGCAGCAAAAAGGCCACAAATCTCGGTAAGCGATTTATCAAATGCACTTGAAATTACTTCAGCTTCTCTTAATGATGAGAAAACCATACTTAAAGGAATTGTGCGGTTCGGAAATATCAATGTCAGTGAAATTATGCAACCACGCGTTGATATTGTAGCGGTTGATTATAACACAACCTACCGGAAATTGCTTTCTGTTGTTATAGAAACAGGATATTCACGAATACCGGTTTATGAAAAAAGCCCCGATCATATAAAAGGCATATTATATACTAAAGACCTGCTTCCGCATTTGCAGGAAACAAAGGTATTTAAATGGCAATCATTAATTAAACCGGCAAACTTTGTTCCTGAAACTAAAAAAATAGACGACCTGTTGGCAGAATTTCAAAAAAATAAAAACCATTTGGCCATTGTTGTTGATGAATATGGCGGAACAAGCGGGTTGGTTACTATGGAAGATATTCTTGAAGAAATAGTTGGCGAAATATCCGACGAATCGGATGTTGATGAGGAATTGCTTTTTAAAAAACTCTCGGCTAATGTATATTTATTTGAAGCTAAGATTCTGTTGAACGACTTTTTTAAAATTACCGGAATTAACGAAACTGTTTTCGATGGTGTAAAAGGGGAATACGAAACCCTTGCCGGCCTTATCCTCGAATTAAAAGGCGAAATTCCTCAGAAAAATGATAAAATTGTATTCGAAAATCTTACATTTATTATTGAAGCAGCCGATAAACGAAGGATTAAACAAGTGAAGGTAATTATCGCCTGATTATGATAAAAAACCACTTAATAATCTTTTAAATATTGAAATTTTTTAATAAGCACTTAAAAAATAATTTTCACGATATTTTTCAACATATATGAAATTCCAAAAAAAAATATTTTTTTGCTCTATAATAATTACTTTAATCTCCTGTAACCAGGCATATACGCCTAAGCCCAGCGGCTATATGCGAATAGACTTGCCTGAGAAAAAATACAAAATATTTAAAGGCAAATTTCCTTATAGTTTTGAATACCCTGATTATGGTATTATTTTGCCCGATTCAAATAAATATGCCGAACCTTTTTGGATAAATATCGAATTTCCGAAGTACAAAGGTAAAATTCATTTAAGCTATAAGAAAGTGAATGGAAATAATTTGGCCGGGTTTATTGAAGATGCCAGGAAATTGGCATATAAACACTCCGTTAAGGCCGATGCTATTGATGAGGGCTTAATTAAAAACGATACCAATAAAGTTTACGGTATTATGTATAATATTAAAGGGAATGCAGCTTCGTCCATGCAATTTTTCATTACCGACAGTTCTAAAAATTTTATCAGGGGCGCGCTTTATTTTACGGCCCAGCCGAATATTGACTCCCTCGCCCCGCTCGTCGAATTCTTTGGTAAAGATGTTGAACATTTTATAAATACCGTTAAATGGAACAAATAATTTTGTTAGCTTCAAATCCCGAACTTAAAATTATACTTTGTAAAAATTTATGGGCTTGATTTTAAAAAAATATGTTGAAGAAGATTGCCTTTTAGGAATTTGGGAAATTACTGAAGATTACGATACTTTATTTTCAAAAATAAACTTATTTCCTGATGAACAGGAAATAATTGACAGCTATCAAAATAACCAGAGAATATTGGAATGGTTGAGTGTTAGGGTGCTTATAAACACCATGCTTGAAAAGGAATGTAAAATAATATATAATGATTTGCGCAAACCTTTCCTTTCCGATAATTCACATAATATCAGCATATCGCATTCCAAGAACCTTACTTCAATACTTGTAAGCAAGCATAAGCGCGTTGGCATTGATTTTGAATTCACGTCGCACCAGATACATAATATTGCACATAAATTCGTTAACGAAAAAGAAATAATTACAAGCAATCCTTTGCAGGAACGCTTGCATTTATATATCCACTGGTGTGCCAAGGAAGCTATTTATAAAATTTGCGACAAGCAGGATATTAATTTTAAAAAAAATCTTACAATTAAACCTTTCGAAATTAAACCTCAAGGGAACCTCGCCGGATTAGTCCACAACAAATATGGCATCGAATCATTTAAATTATCTTATTTTCAACTCGATGGTTATGTTGTGGTTTGGTGCAGCAAATAAATATTTCATTTGTGAAATAAAGTTTAATTAAATTATGGTCTACGATACATTGGTTGAAAAAGGTAAGGAACGAAAAATAGCAGTCCTCATCGACCCGGATAAAGCGAACGACCATTCGCTGTTCAGTACCCTTGATGTTTGCGAAAAATGCGGGATTAGCTTTATTATGGCAGGCGGAAGCCTGGTTTCTGAACCTATTGACCATTTTATTAGTAAGATAAAAAACAATACATCGCTTCCGGTAGTTCTATTTCCGGGGAGTTTATTACAATTTTCTGAAAAAGCCGATGCCATTTTACTGCTAATGCTTATATCGGGCCGTAACCCGGAATACCTGATAGGCAATCATGTAATTGCTGCGCCGATGCTGAAAAAAAGCAAGCTTGAAATTATATCAACAGGTTATATTCTTATCGATAGCGGCAAACCAACATCAGTCCAATATATTAGCAATACAATTCCAATTCCTTCCGATAAAATTGATATTGCGGTGGCCACTGCTATTGCCGGTGAAATGCTTGGTTTAAAATTGCTATATCTTGAAACAGGCAGCGGCGCCATGAATCCCGTTCCCGAAGCCTTAATTGCCGAAGTGAAAAAAAATATTTCAATCCCGCTTGCTGTAGGTGGGGGAATCAGAAGCAGGGAGCAGCTTGAAAAGATTTTTAAAGCTGGCGCTGATTTGGTAATTATCGGAAATTCACTTGAGAATAATCCGAATAATTTGTATAGTCTTTTAAATATTTAATGAGCCAATTATTATAATTGCTTTTCAATATATCCATCTAATTCTTTTTAATGCAATATATGAAAGGTCGGTATTAATTCTTACGGAATTATCATTTGACAAATCGATTGTTTGAAATTTTGTAGTTGGTTTAATGATGATTGTTTGTGTTTCAGTTTGAATTTTTATGGGAATTGAAAAATCTTCCGAAGTATTTGACCATCTGAAATGGAATTCATTTGTTTTCTTATCGGGATTGAAGTTTAACTGCCATTGAAGCTCAGGACAGGTTCTATTATAAAGGTACTGGTTAAAAAACCATTTATAGTTATTGCATGTTTTCTTGTTTACTAAATCGATAAAATCTCCCGTTACTGCAAATTTATATTTGTGTAAATTATAAAATGATTTCATTATATCGAAGAAAACAGAATCATTTGCAAGGGTATTTCGTAATGTGTGCAACATAATGGCGCCTTTCAGGTAAACGTCAATATCTTTATAATCCCAGTAATTAACGTCATGCGGACCTACGACCGGCCTTTTATTGCGAATGTAAAGCGAAAAGAAGTTGACATATTTTAAATAAGCCTGGCGTCCCAATACATGCTCAACATAAAGGGCTTCGCTGTATGTTGCAATTCCTTCATGTATCCAAACTTCAGCATAATCGGGTACTGTTACACTATCGCCCCACCATTCATGCGCCGACTCATGAAGGATTATATAATCAAAGAGGTGCAAAATATTTTTGTAATTGTTTCCATAAGCTATTGCAGTTTGATTTTCCATGCCCTCATATGGGCTTTCTACTAATTTGTAGCCATCGCGCGGCCAGGGATAAGGGCCGTAAACCGACTCGTAAAAGTGAAGAATATCCGATGCCTGCTTGAAATGATTTTTTGCAATATCCAGGCTGGTAAGGCAATACATAATAATCGAGGTTAAATGAAGTGTCTGTTCCCTTATAAGGAATTGAAAAATGCCTGAAATCGCCTATATAAAAAGTGGCATCGTATGTATTGATAGGATAGGTAACTTTCCAGGTAAAAGTTGTTTTTCCATTTTTAGAAATGCTGTCTGTCAAGTGTCCGTTGCTAACACACATAAGTCCCGAAGGAATAGTGAAACTAAGCTTCATGCTGTCGGGTTCGTCGGAAAGATGATCCTTAACCGGCCACCAAAGACTTGCTCCGTCAACTTCGCATGCCACGCCAATCCATGGTTTCCTGTTTTTATCCCTGCTCCAAACAAACCCGCATTCCCAGGGAGGCTTTTTTGCAACCTGCGGCTTTCCGTGGTAATATATCCTCATGTTTTTGTTTTCAGGTGTGCTCGAGCTGCTTTCCCATTTTTACAAACACAGCGTTGTATAAACGGTAATAGTTCAAATTATTGCCTTCAAAAATTATACTGTCCAGAGACATATTATTATATAGGTCAATTTGCATGGTATCGAATTTCTTTATAACATTAAAATAAATATCCGCAAACCCTGAAATGGAACTTTTTCATTAAAATTAAAATCAACATTAAGATTGTAGAAAGTTACATCGTAACAACTTCTGAAACGGTTTAGCTGGCCGCGCAAAGTATCTTTTAATGTAAATACCGGGTATTTAAAAGGATTTCGTGGTGTTCTATGATTTATGTTTAATCTGGTTATTGAACATGCATTAATAATCAAAATACAAACAACCAAAAAATACAACTTCAATATTTTCAGAATTTTCGGCATTTTAAATAATTCAGAATGTGAAATTAGGGTATTATTGCGAAAAAAGCAAAAATAATGGGCTTTACGCAGTTTGCATAAACCTGAGGTATTCATTTTCAGCTAATTTCTTGCAAACTAATTTGACATTTTGTATATTTCACCGAATTTTAACTAATTATGAATTCCATTGTTATAATAAGCGTATAAAACCCACAAGTTAAAAAAGTTTGACACAATGATTTTTTAATTAAAAATATAATACAATGAAAAAAGTAGTATTTATCCTCGCAATTCTTTCAATTGTTTTTACAAATTGCGAATATCTGAGAAAAAAAGGAATTATTGGTAAAAGGAAGTATTTAGCTGAGTTTGCCAAACGTTTGGACGATATTAAAAAAGACGATTCAGCCCAAATTGAGAAAATTAAGAAAGATGCGCAATTAAGGATCGATTCGGTTCAGAAATCCTGTTGTATCAACGGATCGTACCATGTAATAACCGGAAGTTTCCGTAATCCTTTAAATGCGCAGAATTTTCAGAAGGAGATGAACAAATTGGGTTATAAAGCACAAATTGTACATGCCACAAACGGATTTGACCTCGTTAGCGCTTATGCCTGCAATGATTATAAGGATATCGTAAACGCTTTAAGTAATATCCGCACCAATGTTAACCAGGAATCGTGGCTATATATCAGGAATTAAAAAATCTTTAGCGTTTCCTGAACAAATAAACATATCCACTGCCCTTTAATTTATTTGAATTCGAGGTTTGAACAGTGGTATCGGAGCTTGATGATATTTGTTGGGATTTATCTATAAAGTTGCCATAACCAACAGCCTCGTAATAATAATAATAAACTCCTGTAGGCGCTTTACTGCCATAAAGAGTTGTGCCATTCCATCCATCTTTCCCGTCGAGCAATACAGGGCCTTCATGTTCAAATACCAGTTTGCCCAAAATATTAAAAATCATAAGATGAAGGCTTTTTATCGATTTCCAGGTTTCATAAATTGTATTACCGGTGGGATTATCGGTTTTATAAAAAAATATGTCATTTATTTTGTCGTTATTACCAGGCGAAAAAGCATTTGGGAACCTTAGCGTATCATGGGAACTTGTAGTGCTGCCGAGTTCCGAGTAATAAACTCTGATTTTTTTAGGAAGTGTGTCTGACGTACAAGTATTTCCCGGGCCGTATGAAATAAGTCTTACATTATAGATATTGGGTATGTAATAAGTATAATGCACGGAATTTGTATCGCTTTTTGATATTGTAAAATGGGCGCTGTCATTCCTGTTGTAACTTAAATTGCTTTGTTGAAATGTATCGGCAAGTATCCATTCGAATTTTTTGGCATTTAAAGATTTATTTGTAAATTTTGCTTTCAAAGGGGCCTCGCCAATAGATGATGTAGAGTCAGGTTGATTATTGTCTGAAACTTTAATATCAAATAAAGACCTTGGATAAATTGAATTGAATATTACATAATCGGTAGCCGAATTATGATATTCATCGGAAAAATTTATTGTGAAAGTGGTTGTATCCGGCGGAGGTTTAATTACAATAAGATTATTTTGAGGCGCGCTTTCAAATGTTTTATTTGAAAGTGTATCGCCAAACCACATTGCATAAGCCGACCATATAACCGTAGTATCGTTTTTAAGCGTTATGGTATTTCCTGTAAGCGGATTGGCATATATAAATTTGTTATGGATATACCACAATTTGCATAACGAATCGCACAAATTACCGTCACACTGTTCTGTACACTGTGTATTATCGGGATCATTGATATTATAAAGAATTACACCCAACGTTATATATTTGCAATTAAAATTCCAACGATTTAAACTTCCTTCGCTATTTTTTTTCAAATGAAGCCGGAGCTTATTTATAAATATCCATGCGCGAAAGGTAATATCGATTGGGTATCTGGTAATTCGAACCTGATAACCGCCTGATAACAGATTCTTTTTAATACTGGAATCGCCGGATGAAACATATGACGAATCAAAACCGATAAATTTCTTTTGCTCAAAATCATACTTGCTCCAAACAAGATGTAATGGCAAGTTTGTTAATTTGTTTGGGATTTTTGCCTTTAACGTTCCCCGGCAGTTATCGAGGTTTTTCAAGGCTTCGGAAGCATTGTAAATATAAATTATATCTTTTCCGCCATATTCCAGGCTGTCCGTAACCCTTACAGTATCTGCCAAGATGCCATATAGCTGTGCATTGGTTTGTACTTCAGGATAAAAAATCAGAATTGTTAAAACAAATGTTATGTATTTAAAGAATTTCATTGACAAAACCATAAATATTAATCAACCATAGGTTAAATCATAAACTCGAAGGTGCAAATATACCTAAACGATCTGCAAAATTATAATTACCAGAAAATATTAACTCAAGAGAAGCTGAAATTATTGTGTTTTGGTTTTGGAATCCGGAGACAGAAAAACGGAATAAATTTTATATTGTTAATAAGTTTCTCAACGTTTTTTTCTTCTCATGAAGAATTAAAACTTTACAAAATATATTTTTGGGGAATATTATAAAAATAAATAAGTGGTTGATTTTCTCAATGATTTAAACGATGAACAACGCGGACCGGTTTTATATAATGGCGGCCCATTGCTTGTTATTGCCGGCGCGGGTTCGGGGAAGACGAGGGTATTGACTTATAAAATAGCTCATCTGCTTTCGCAGGGAATGAATGCGCGATCAATACTTGCGCTTACATTTACAAACAAAGCTGCAAATGAAATGAAGGTGCGTATTGCCGGCCTCGTCGGGCACGAATTGGCGCGAAACCTCTGGATGGGCACTTTCCATTCTATATTTTCGAAGATACTCCGGTTCGAATCGGCTTCACTGGGGTTTAGTTCAAACTACACCATTTACGATACGTCCGATTCGAAAAGCGTTATCAAATCCGTTTTAAAGGAATTAAACCTCGATGACCAGGTTTATAAAGTTAATGAAGTGTTGAACCGTATATCTATGGCCAAAAATAATTTGGTTACATCGCAAAGCTACATGGCCAACGCTCAAATAATAGAACAGGATAAGGCTGCCCGTAAACCGCATATTGCCGATATTTACAGGTTGTATTGCATACGATGTAAAAAAGCCGATGCGATGGATTTCGATGACCTTTTGCTGAATACAAATATTCTTTTCCGCGATTTCCCGGATATTCTGGCTAAATACAGGCATATTTTCAAATATATTCTTGTTGATGAATACCAGGATACGAACTTTTCACAGTATCTTATCGTCAATAAGCTTGCTGCAGTGCATAAAAATGTTTGCGTTGTCGGCGATGACGCCCAAAGCATATATTCGTTCCGCGGGGCAAAAATTGAAAATATCCTGAATTTCAAAAATGATTATCCCGAATACAAGCTATTCAAGCTTGAACAAAATTACCGGTCAACCCAGAATATTGTCCATGCTGCAAATAGTATAATTGCTAAAAATAAAGGACAGATACAGAAAAATATCTGGTCGGCAAACGAACATGGCGAACTCGTGAAAATTATTGAAGCCGAAACCGACCAGGAAGAAGGGTTTATTATTGCCAACAACATTCTCGACACAAGGCTTACACAACACGTCAGCTACAACCAGTTTGCCATATTGTACAGGACGAATGCCCAAAGCCGCATTTTTGAAGAATCGTTGCGAAAAAGGAATGTTCCTTACAAGGTGTACGGCAGTTTGTCGTTTTACCAGCGAAAAGAAATAAAAGATTTGCTTGCCTACTATCGTTTAACGGTAAATAAAAACGACGATGAGGCATTAAAAAGGGTTATCAATTATCCGGCCCGCGGGATTGGGAATGTTACTGTTGATAAAATAGAAGAATATGCTGCAAAGGCTGAAAAGAGCATGTGGCTGGCAATTTCAGAGCCCGATATTAATAATGTGGGGTTCAACCGCGGCGCTATTCAGAAGATTGAAAAATTCAGGGAATTGATCAATGGTTTCACTTTAAAGCTATACACAATTGAAGCTTACGACCTGGCTTTACAAATTGCCAAAACAAGCGGCATTATTAACGATCTGAAAACAGAAGGCTTGTATGAAAATATAAGCCGGATGGAAAATATCGAGGGATTGTTAAACAGCATTAAAGAATTTTCAGACAACATCAGAAATGAAACCCCGATGGTTACGCTCGAAAAATACCTCGAAAACGTAGCGCTGCTTACCGATTCCGATACTGAAAAAGAAGAAGACAGGGATAAGGTGAAACTTATGACAATTCATTCGGCTAAAGGACTGGAGTTTGATTATGTTTTCATTGCAGGCGTTGAAGAAGATTTGTTCCCCTCAAGAATGGCGCTTGCATCGCCACATGAGTTGGAAGAAGAGCGCAGGCTTTTTTATGTAGCGCTTACCAGGACAAAAAAAGTTGCAACAATTTCTTATGCCGCCCACAGGTATAAATGGGGTATCCCAAATGTGTGCAGCCCGAGCCGGTTTTTAAAAGATATTGATGAAAAATATGTTGATATGCCGGGTTCAATTCAAACACAGGAATTCAATGAACCGGAGTCAGGAAAATTTTATAATTATTCTGAAGCGCCCAAAAGTAAAACCAAGCCGGCAACTTCAGTTAAAAATATTGCGCCGTTATCCATAAATAAAAAATTAGTCGATTTAAAAACTGCAACAAAGCAGAAAAGTATAACAGGCAATTTCCCCGATGCAGACAATCATTCACAGCTTCGGGCAGGAATGAATGTTTCTCATCAGCAGTTTGGCCCGGGAAAAGTGCTTAACATCGAAGGCTACGCCCCAAATAACAAAGCTGTTGTGTTTTTCGACAGCGTTGGCGAAAAAAAATTATTGCTGAAGTTTGCCAGGCTTAAGATAATTGATTAAAATGAGGTTTGGCGACTTATTTATTCATCGCTTTATGATATTCCAAATAATTTCTTACTTTTGCCGGGTATATTTATTATCTTTATTTTATAATTAGAAGACAGGTTCTCTTTTTTATCTGGAAATTGAAAATTACCGAAATACTAAATCCTTAAAGTTTTGAAATATTATTAAAAATAAATTTGATTATGAATTTTGATTATAATACCTCGCGTAAAAAGCTGTCCCTACCTGAATATGGCCGTAATATTCATAAGTTGGTCGATTTTATTACCTCAATCCCTGATCGGGAAGAACGCAACCGTGCCACACGCACCTTAATAAATGTTATGGGAAACCTCAACCCGCACCTTCGCGATGTTGCTGATTTTAAACATAAGCTGTGGGACCATTTGGCAATTATTTCAGATTTTAAAATTGACATTGATTCGCCATACCCGATACCCACACCTGCCATACTTGCTGAAAAACCGCGCAGGGTTCCATACAGCCTGGGCAATATTACTTACAAGCATTATGGCAAAATAGTCGAACAAATGATAATGAAAGCTGCCGAGAAACCTGAAGGAGAGGAAAAAAAAGTACTTACTGAAGCCCTTGCAAACCTGATGAAGAAGCAATATTTAACATGGAACAGGGAAGCGGTTAGTGATTCCGATATATTAAAAAACCTGGCAGAATTATCAAAAGGTAAGATAAATATCAACGCACAGGATATGAGGCTGTCTGATACGAGGGATATTTTATCGAAAACAAAGAAAAACAAACGGATTATTACTAAGAAAAATAAATCCTCATAGAATTCTGAAATTTTTATGGCAAGCTTTGAGGTATACGGGGGCAAAAGACTGAAAGGCAATCTTTATCCACAGGGCGCCAAAAATGAAGCATTGCAGGTCGTTTGCGCCACACTTCTTACTCCCGAAAAGGTTATCGTTCATAATGTTCCTGAAAGCAATGATGTTGCAGTTCTTATTGATTTGCTGAAATCATTAGGCGTTCAGGTTGAAAAAATAGGGCAGACGGGTTATTCATTTCAAGCAGGGAACGTAGATATTGACTATTTAAAAACCAAAAATTTTCGGAAAAAAGCAATCAGCCTCAGGGGTTCGATAATGATTTTGGGCCCGTTGCTGGCTCGTTTTGGAAAAGGGTTTGTCCCGAAACCCGGCGGCGATATGATTGGCCGTCGCAGGCTCGACACCCACTTCATTGGTTTCGAAAAATTAGGCGCCAGCTTTAATTTCAACACCAATGAAAATATTTATTTTGTTGAGGCCGGCGAATTAAAAGGGGCATATATGCTGCTGGACGAGGCTTCTGTTACAGGCACTGCCAATATTATTATGGCTGCGGTTATGGCCAAAGGGATTACAACAATTTACAATGCGGCTTGCGAACCTTACATTCAGCAATTATGCAAAATGTTGGTCGGCATGGGTGCAATTATCGAGGGGATAGGCTCAAACCTTCTGAAAATTGAAGGCGTTTCAAATTTAAGAGGCTGCGAACATACCGTTCTCCCGGATATGATTGAAGTCGGCAGTTTTATAGGGCTTGCTGCCATGACCCGTTCGGAAATTACAATTAAAAATGTATCATACGAGAATCTGGGCATTATTCCCGATTCTTTTAAACGCCTTGGCATAGCCCTCGAGCGAAAAGGCGATGATATTTTCGTACCCGGGCAGGAGGAATATGAAATTGAAACTTTTATTGATGGTTCTATATTAACTATTTCCGATGCCCCGTGGCCTGGCCTTACTCCTGATCTTCTCAGTATTTTTCTTGTTGTTGCAACACAGGCTAAGGGCAGTATTTTAATTCACCAGAAAATGTTCGAGAGCCGGCTTTTCTTTGTAGATAAGCTTATAGACATGGGGGCGCAGATTATACTTTGCGATCCGCACCGCGCAACAGTAATCGGATTAAATAACAGGTTGAAATTACGCCCTACTGTAATGAGTTCCCCCGATATTAGGGCAGGTGTGGCTTTGCTCATAGCTGCAATGTCGGCAGAAGGTAAAAACATCATCCACAATATCGAACAAATTGACCGGGGTTATTATAAAATCGATGAAAGGTTAAATGCCATCGGCGCCGACATCCGAAGAGTGTGAAATAACTTTAGCTCTTATCTTATAACTTTATGAGCTTAACTTTTATAATAATTTCACATTAAGCAAATGCAATCAAACAAAAAACGAAAAATATTGATAATCCCGAACGAAGACGGTTTTGGCCCGTCAGCGCTTGCATCGTACATTGCTAGGGCACTGCTTCAGGATAAAAACAACTATATAACAATTTTGAATAAATCCCGGGTAGAATTTAATAAAAGTATTTATGCAGATGAAATAAAAAATAGACGAATAGACGCGATTCCCGTATGGGGCTTAATTCAACTTGACAAAACCGATGGAAAAGTATCGTTGCCCGGAACTATAAAAAAAATTGGCAATTATAAGGAACAAAGCAACCAATACCCGTTTATCAGCGAGTTTTCAAAGTATGACCTTGTGCTTGATTTTGGCGTTCCGGCTGCTGCAAAACGGGCTGCTAAAAATGGAATAAAATCAGTTTCGGTTTTCGACCATAGCTGGTCAAAAACCTTGAAAATGATTTTGGCTGATGAAGACAAAAATCAGCCCGATCATCTGTGGCTTTCTGAAGCCGACCGGCATTCATGGCAATGCCTTACTGACGAGATAGAGAAAGATGAAGCATTTGTCCAAAAATTAATTCTGTTTCCATCATTTATAACTCCTGATATTTTTCATCAACACTGGAAAAGTTTATTGAGTGAAAAACAAATCAATGTTATGGATTATGTGCTCGGCGGCGAGGTTGAAAAAGATGAAGCGTTGCCAAACCTGACTGATACAATTGGCCAACTACCCGGAGAAAATACAAAAATTGTCCTTATACAGGCTGGCGATACGCCAGTTTGGGACACAATTATCCCTAAAATTGTAAATGAATTTTCAAAAGCAAATCACGAACTTCAGGAACTCGATTTGACCTTTGTTATATATATTCCCGATCGCCTTAAAACAATTCCCGAAGTGGGGAAAATCTTAAAATATGACGATAAGCAGCGGGTGCGTGGTTTCGGTTATCTTACGGGCGGCACTATTCAAAAAATATTGCCTGCTTTCGATTTTCTTATAACAAGGGCAGGCGGCGGGACAGTGAACGATGCCATTGCCTGCCGGGTACCTTTTGTATGTGTTGAAGAAAAAGGCATGTCGCAGGTTGAAGCAATTATGGAAGAATGTGTAAAAGCAAAATTGACAAGGAAGATAACATGGGATAATTTTATAAAAAACCCAAAGCAGGTTATACTTGATGAGTTTGCAAGAAATACCGAAAATAGCAAGCTTATTAAAAACATGGAAAAAATAAGGAACAAAGGCGAATATGAACTGGTTAAAGAGTTATATTAAGCTACCTGTTTAAATTTTTACTTTATTCCAGAATGATTCATGAAACACCCATGATTCTGCTATTCGCAAAAACGAATGAAGATAATGTGGGTGTTCCATACGACCATAAAAATTAAAATTATCTACAAATGAAAATCTTATTTTTTAGTGATATTTTGTGTTTTAGTGTTTTTGTGGCTTTTATAATTATACATCCAATCTACAACGATTCCAAATTTCAAAAAAACGACTAATTTATCAAAGTATAATCTTTACGAACTGTTTGGCAGCAGACGAACATATTCAGAAAAATTGTATTTTTGACCGCAAACAATAAAAATAGCTATTTATGAGAAACAAAAAATCTTTCAGTATTTTCATTTTGCCTTTGGCCTTCCTTTTTTTAACAAATTGCAAAAAAGACGTAAATACATTACCCGGAACAACTTTTACAGTAAATGCTACCAGCTTTACCAATTGGGTTTATTTTTCTTTCGATTTAAATGATACTGTAAAAATATCAGACCCATTAACTTCGAATAATTGGGATTTGGCTATTCAACGGTGTAACATAAAAACGAATAGCGGTTTGTCCGGCAAAGGGAATGGCGGGGTATTCAATTCAGGCAAAACCGGAACAAGTGGATTTAACCAATTGATTGCTGTTCCTGATACGGCAACGTTTGCCGTAGATGATTCTCTTTTTGTTCCGGGAGCGTATGGGGCAATAGATACTCTTATTGCAAACCCGGTTTTTTCAACTTGGTATAATTATAATCCAAATAATGATGTGCTTTCTTCTAAAAATTTAATATACATTATTAAAACTGCTTCAGGAAAATATGCCAAACTGGAAATCCAAAGCTATTACAACGCTACAGACCCAAGCATTATCACAGGTAGCGGTTATGTGAAGTTTAACTATTTTTATCAGCAGAATGGTTCAAAAAGCCTTCAATAATGCCTTATAATTTAGAATGAAATGGTTTTTTACCTTTATTTTATTAAACTTTGGCATTGCTCATGCCCAGGAATTACAGGTTGTAGGCAAAGTTTCCGATAGTTCGGATAACCGGCCTTTGGCTGGGGCAATTGTTCGTGTCCAAAATACCAATAAAATTTCTGCAACAAATACTGACGGGAATTACAGGATTAAAGGCCTTGACAAAGGAAAATATATTCTTTCATTTTCATCTGTAGGTTTTGAAACTAAAGAAATTCCAGTTTCATTGCCTGAAATGATGGACAGCGCTTTTCTTGTTAGGCTTGATCCGGCCATAGAAGATATGGAAGCCGTTGTGGTTACAGGCACAAGGACTGAAATGAAATTGAAAGAATCGCCGGTTTTTACGCAGGTGATTTATCCGAATAATCTTAAAGATATAGGCATAACAAATGTTGCGGAAGCATTAGAAAATGAAGTGCCGGGATTGGATTTTAACAGTGAACAAACACCTTTAAGGCCTTCCCTGACCTTTCAGGGAATGGATTCGAAATACGTTTTATTCCTTTTAGACGGTGAAAGAATTGCCGGAGAAATAAACGGTGATATTGATTATTCCATGCTGAACCTCAACAATGTCGACCGCATTGAAATTGTACGCGGCGCATCATCGGCTTTATATGGATCGAATGCAATTGGCGGGGTTATCAACATCATTACCAGGAAACCGGTAATTCCTTTCGAGCTGTCTGCTTTTGCAAAATATTCAAAATTTAACGAACTGGAATCGGGAACAACAATTTCGAGAAAAGGGGATAATTATTTATCGTTGACCAGCCTGGCCTATAACCAAACAAATGGTTATCAATTACCAGATAGCGGTTGGATTCAGTGTAAATTTAAGAACGCCTCCTTTTCTCAGAAATTCGATTTAGGCTTATCTAAAAAACTTACCTTCTCGGCAAGCGGCAGGTTTTATTTCGAACATATATATGATGCAAGCGGAGGCCCGGCAGATGATGCTTATTCCGACATGAATGGCAACGCCAAACTATTTTATGAAATTAACGATTCAACAAACCTGCAATTGTCATATTACAATGATGATTATACTACCTATGGAATTTTGGTAAATGATAATAATAAAATTGAAAAAACCGGGTATGATTTTCTTCAGGATGTGAGGTTGTCATTCAACAATGCCTATTCCATAAACAGGTTCACTTCCGGGATTGAATATTTTCCGGAACAATTAAATTCAAACGGTGATTTTATTCCAAAGGGCATAAAAAGGGCTTATGAATCGGTATTATTCGGACAGGATGAAATTAAAATAAACAGTACATTTTCAACCATTATCGGTTTTAGGGCTACCGACCATTCAACCTATGGTTTAAATTTTGTTCCCAAATTTGCAATAATGGCCAAAAAGAATAATTTAATTTACCGCTTATCTTATGGGTTTGGCTATCGTTCCCCATCTTTTGAACAGATGTATTATAATTTTTATCATAAATTTGGAAGAGATTCAATTTTATGGTTTCAATTAAAAGGCAATCCCGGTTTAAAGCCAGAAAAATCACAATACATTGGTTATTCCGTTGAATTGAACGAGAGTTGGGTCAGCCATTCCATTAATATTTATTATAACCGCGTACGGAATTTAATTACAGATAACTGGTCAGTTATAAATGGAATAAAAACTGATAAATATACAAACGACTCGTCAGCCACAATAATTGGCATTGATATAATGGAAAAGATGATGCCTTTTAAGAACTTCATGATTAATGGCGGAATAAGCCTTGTTGATGCACGAAACAATATAACAGGCCAACAACTCTATAATATAAGCCCTGTTTCGGCAAACCTTTCCGGAAGTTATTCATTCATGGTTTATAAAAATAAAACTACTTTTAAATTCTCGGGAAAATACAATGGTTTTAGGTACTATACTCCTGAAACCGGAGAAACAATTAACCGGGACAGGCCTTATAATATCTGGAAAGCCAGCATAACCCAGCAATGCAAAAACTTCATTTCATTTACTTTTGGGATTGACAATATTTTCAATGTGGTTAATTCCAAAAGCTTCGACAACCTGTCCCCGGGAAGAAGATTCTTTATCGCAATAAGCCTGAATGTTTCGGGTTCCTGATTTTTGTTTTTTAATAAAAAACCCTTATGGTTGCTTGTTTTAGTTTTAAAAACAAGTAACGTGAATTTATAATAGATAACCCTTAGAACATTTTATTTACTGGCATGTTAAATAAATACTAAATTAACAAAACATAATAACCAAAAATTTATCCTATGAAAATCATTCGAATATTATCAATCGTTGCCCTTTTTATTCCTGTAATTCAGTTTACGGGTTGTATGAACAAATCATCCAAAGAGCAAAAGCAAAAGCAAATGCAAATGGGACCAATGAAATCTGCCGAAGCAAAAATTACAAAAGCAATTTGTGTGCTTCATCCTACCAAAGGGAATAAGGTATTTGGAACAGTAACTTTTACAAAAACCGATGACGGTATTAAAGTAAATGCTGAATTACAAGGCCTCAGTAAAGGCAAGCACGGGTTTCATATTCATGAATGTGGCGATTGCAGCGCCCCCGACGGCTCTTCTGCAGGTGGACATTTTAACCCTTTTGGTAAAATGCATGGCGCACCTAATGATTCTGTAAGACATTGCGGCGACCTGGGAAATATTGTTGCCGATAAATCAGGAAAAGCAAGCTATGAATATATCGATAAAATGTTGTTGTTCGAAGGAGAAAACTCAATTATTGGCAGGTCGGTAATAGTCCATAAGAACCAGGACGATTTAAAATCACAACCCGCCGGTAATGCAGGCCCACGGGTTGCATGCGGAGTAATCGGAATAAGCAAATAAGGTTTTGAGAAGCTGTTTTGATTTTAATAAATAAAAATAGCTTGAATTAAAACTTTGTAAGCCATTTCACATATACATGCCAAGATAGCACGAAGTTTCATACGTAGATAATTTTATTTTTTTATGGTCGTATGGAACACCCACATTATCTTCATTCGTGTTTGCGAATAGCAGAATCATGGGTGTTTCATAATGATTTTTTGATAATGATTTATTTATTTCAACCTTTGTTTCTTATAAATATTACAAAAGCCAAAGTTTGTTGAATTAATTAGTATTTTCATCAATGAAATTTGTACGTTGGTGTAAAAGAGTTAACAACAAATAACCCAATTCATAATTATTCGTAAAAAAAACTGATATTTGACGAGAAAATAATATGTGGGGGTGATTATAATATAAAAACTACGAAACAGTTGATCTGGCAGGCTTTATTATACAATAAGTTACTTTTATTGCGGGGCGCATTGCGTATCCATTATAAGTTTTTTACAAAAGGCTTACTGGGTGTTGTGTTTTTATTTTCGGTTAATTTTAATTCATGGGGGCAAAATTATTTTGTTTCGTTAGCTAGTGGAAACTTAAATGCTTTAGCTACATGGACTAATCTTGTAGCCGGTACTGGCAACATAACTACATCTGCGATAAGTGCTAACGGATCAAATACTACCGCAGGTTCTATTGCAGTGGGGGATGCTTTATTTGATAATTCAAATAATTTTATAGGTATTGTTACTGCTACTCCAACTACTACAACTTTTACATTGCAGAATTGGGCTTTTGAAACTGTTACAGGAGTAGCTTTCAAAAAGGAAGGCACTAATCCAACTGCTGTAGCTCCTGTTTCAGGTGATTGCCTGGTAATTCGCGGCACCCACAATATTACGGTTTCAGCGCCATACGCTACTACAGGAACAATAGTTAATAATGGCACAATTACAACGCCGGGTAACCTGACCTTTAGCGCCGGTGGCACTTACATTCACTATGAAAATGGAGGTGCATTTCCTATTGGGGCAACCTGGAATGCAACCTCAACTTGTTATATTTATGGTATTATCGGTACAGCAATAACTGCGCTTACTGCATCTACTACATTTGGAAATTTTACATGGAACTGTCCCGGACAAACATCAACAAATTATTTGGTTATTCCATCAGCAGTGTCAACAATTACTATTGCAGGTAATTTTTACGTAGCTAACACAAATAATCATTTATTAGATTTTTGTAATACCACTTATGGCACTACACTGCAGGTAAATGGCAATTTTACAATTGGTGATGGAACTCACACAACAACATTTAACCTTACGCCTAATACTGCGGCTGTTACGGTAAATATTGGCGGCAATGTAACAGTAAATGCAAGTGGTACTTTAGAACAGACTGGACCTACATCAAGTACAATTAATTTAGGTTTTACAGGCGCTACTGCAAGTTCATCAGTTACCTGGGGCGGCGCCGGGACATACACGAATACCTATATTAATTATACCATTCAGAATGTCCCTTCCGGGAAAACGGTTGCCTTAAATTCTAATATGGCTATTCCAGCAGGACGAACGCTAACAGTTAATTCAGGCGCTACGCTTAATTGTGGCACTTCTGTTATTAGCGGGGCAGGCCGTTTTACTTTAAGCGCAGGAGGTATTTTAGGCATCGGAAGCACAACCGGCTTAAACGGAAATATAACTACGACTACTGCAACATACAATCCAACCGGCGTAGGAACTACATTTGTGTATAATGGCACGGCAGGGCAGGTTACTGGCACTAATCTTCCAACAACCGTAACGAATTTAACTTTAAATAATTCTACCGGGCTTACTTTAAGCGCAGGTGAAACCGTAAACAGCACTTTAATGCTTACTTCGGGGGTATTGGCGTTAGGCAATAATAACCTTATCATATCCAATGATGCGGCTGCTGCCATTACTGACGGTTCAGGCACTTTTAATTTTAGCAAAACAAATATGATAGGTACCGACGGTACCGGCTATTTAATTAAAAATGCAACTTCATCCCAGGCTTTATATCCTATTGGCACCGGTACCAATAGTAAATATTCCCCGGTATCTTTAACCACTACTGCGGGCGGAACAGTAAGTGCAAGGTCGGTATATGGTTCTTTAGGATTATATTATCTTAATAATTATTGGGATGTGCAGACAAGCGTTTCCAAAACTTTAGCGGTTACAGCAACTTTTAATTACGATGCTTCAGAAGCCCCCGGTACTTCTTCGCCGGCAAGTTATGTGGTTTTTTACAGCCCCAACCATTCTACATGGACAACACCGCCCCCCACAGGAACGCCAGGTACTGGAACAAACTCCTTTTCTATTACCGGGACAACAACTTCGGCTGCAACAAGCAGCTATTGGACGGCAGGAAACACATCTCATAACTATTATTCTTACCAATCGGGAAACTGGAACAGCGCAAGCACATGGACTACCGATCCTTCCGGCACGCTTTGGGAGAATGCAGGTATTCCAGGCGCATTGGATAACGTGGTTATTTTAAATGGCCGTAATGTTTATATTAATTCTACACCTTCTATTCTTGTTACAACCCTTCAAATAAACCTGGGCGGCACATTGGATATTGAAAATACAACTGGCCATAACTTTGGAACAGTAAGCGGGCAGGGTGTATTGCGGATCAATTCATCCAATATTCCTTCAGGAACATTTACCAATTTTGTATCATCCGCAGGCGGTACTATTGAATATTACGACGTGGCAGGTAGTTTATCATCTGCCCAAACCACTTACAATAATCTTAAATTTTCGAACAGTACAGCAGGCAGCAATACTTTTGTGATTACAAATCCGAGCAATCCAATCAACTATACTGTTAACGGAAGTTTAACCTTAACAAACACCGGAGCCGGCGCATTAACTTTAACATTTGGAAATGCCGCTACAAATGTTATTAACATGACGGTTAACGGAAATATTACTGTTGGGGCAGGTTGTACTATGAATGTTGCAACAACAACGCCGACGCCAACTCATACCTTGACTGTATCTGGTGATTTTACCAATAATGGCACTGTAAAGTTCACCGACCAGGTCAATCCTAATTATACTGCAAATACTGGGTGTACCGGATGCGGGGCATATCCTTTAGCCACAGGTATTGTAAATGTTACGTTTAGCGGCTTATCCAATAATACGCTTACCTGTAATGGTATTACAAACTTTTTCAGGTTTATACTTAACAAAGGTACCGACCAGACCTATATGCTTACGGTAAATTCCTCAAATACCGCAAATTTTAAATTGTTTGCCCCAAATAATATTTCTAATAATTATAATCCCGGAACGGAATGCAGTAATACAAATCCTATTATTTTAAATGCATTGTGGATTGAAAACGGCACATTACAACTTACCGGATCAATATATATACCTTCATTGGTTGAATATTCCACCCAGGGAGAATTTTATATTCCACAGAATGGCGCATTATGGGTTAACGGGCCTAATGTAACCGTATATTCTACAACCACGACAACTGCTGCAGATGGAAACCCAACTGCGGATAATCAAACAGGTAGTTCCGATTTCAAAGTGGCCGGAACATTAAGGGTAACTAATGGATTGGTGGATTCAAGAAACTCTTCCGGGATAATATATATAGGTTCAGGCGAGGTAATTATTGAAGGGGGAACCGTAAATATTGCCCAGTTCAGGCATTCACAACAAGGGTCAGATCCACATTCTACTTTTAATATGTCGGGTGGTACTCTCAATATTTTAGGTCAGGATAAAAGTGGAAACGGATATGCCAATTCAGAGCAAAGTCATCCGTATTGCCTGTTTGATTTGCCTCATAGCAGTGATGCGTTTATTATGAGCGGCGGTACTATCAACATCAGTGGGTTGGAAGGAACAGCAGTTGACGGCGCCATTATGATAATGGTTGGCAGCGGCAATTATAATGTAACCGGGGGCACTACTAACATTACTCTTTCAAGCGCTTTAGATTATGGAATTTTATCTACAGCTCCTTTATATAATTTAAACATTTATAAAACCGGCACAGGTACTGCTTCTATCAGCAATACAATGGAGTATAAACTATATAACCCGGCAAGCTGCGGTACGTTTACCACTCCGGTGGAAGCTGCACAAGCCTTACATATTCTTAATAATTTTTATATTGATGGCGCTAATAATCCTGTTTTCAATTGTAACAACGATATTTATGTAGGTGGAATTTTTACCGTCAGTACGGGTTCAACACTGAGCCTGGGTACAAACAGGTTACATTTTAACGGAAGCGGTGCGCAAACATTTAATGCCAATGGAACTTTTACGGGCAATACAATAAATAAAATTTTCTTAGAAAATACTTCGAACCTGTTATTGGCAGGAAATAATATAACTGTGGCAGATACATTTTCCATTGGTTCGGGTTGTACTTTTCAGGATGGCGGCCTTACACTTTTTGCCCAGAGAAATATTGTTAACAGCGGCACACATTTTAAACCGGCTTCAGGCGCAGGAAGTATCCAACTTACAGGCACAAATGCACAAATAATTTCGGGCAATGGCTCGGGGAGTTTTAATAACCTTACGCTGAATAAAACCGGTGGTTCAGTAACCATGGCTTCGGCTATGGCAGTTACCGGCGAACTGCGTTTGGCAGGTACGCCGGGCGCATGGACGAGATTAAATATAGGTGCAAATGCTTTAACATTGGGTTCTTCTGCAATTGTTTATAGTGCGCTTACCGGGGCTGCACAAATTTTCAATACCAATTGTATGATACAAACCACCGGATTGATGTCCGATGACGGAGTAACCAAAACTTATAGCAACACAAGTGCATTTCTGTTCCCGTTCGGGTTTTTAAATTCAGGAAACAGCACCTATTATTATATGCCGGCCAGCATCCGGTTTTCTTCACCGCCGCCCACAACCTATGGTTCTGTAACGACAAGGCCGGTCGATTCGAGGCACCCGCTGGCACAAGGCACAACGAACGCCCTTACCTGTTACTGGAAAACTACCAGTACCGGCTTTAGCGGAATAACGGACTCAGTTATCCACCAGTATTATTACGATTATGCCCAAAGCAATTATTTTGTGCAGGGAACTGAATCAAATTATGTCCCTGCCGTATATCGTGGCGGTACAACATGGACAGTTTACAATAATGTCAATAAAGTTAACAATGGCACCAACCAGATTTTATATGACACAGCTTACGAAGCTGATGGGGAATATACTGCCGGTTATCCGACCGCGTTTACTTCAATCCCGGTTTTGTACAGTAGTGCTACTCCTGGCAATTGGACAAGCTCTTCCACATGGTCGTCTACCGGAGTTGGCGGAACAGGCAATGCAGGTGTGCCTGGACCTAATACGTTGGTTATCATTGGCGATGCAACCCATAACCATTACATTACTATGGATGCGTCCAACCAATGGCCGGAAGCCTTTATATAAATTCAGGTTCAACGCTTGATTTGGGAACAACAACCGGGAATAACTTTGCTGTTTTGCCTACTAAGGGTGTAAGCGGTGGTGGACTTTTAAAGATTTCAAGCAGTGTTCTAAATTGTACTTTTCCTGCAGCAGATTTTGGAGACTTTTTAAGTTCAGGTGGTGGAACAGTGGAATATTATACTACCGGAGGAGTTAGCATAACTATACCTACTGCTTCTTCATCGGGCCTGAGCCTTAAAAATTACAATAACTTAATATTAACCCCTGCCAACGGTACGACTATCACGCTTCCTGATGTTGACCTGACAGTTTATGGAAACCTTACCGATAGTGGCGGAACAACAGGTAAGGTAATTACCACAGGAAATACCCATACATATACCATCAATGGGAACCTGGCTGTAAAATCAGATACATTCCAATATAGAAATGGGGCAATACAAACAATAAATGTTCTTGGGAATACAACAATAAATACAGGCGCTTCTTTTAATGTTTAAAATTCTTTATTATTTTTATATTAATAAAAGCTTTTTATAAAATATCGCAAATCTTTATTATAATTATTAATTATCTTTTTTTTAATAAAGTTTTTTTAATAATTATAACGATTTCTTTTATATATTTTAGAATTTCTATTAATTTTGTTTTTAAACTAATTTAGATATATTTTAATTTGATAATATTTTAATTATAAATTTAATTAGTTTATATTTTAATATTAATAGATTTTTTATATAATATATATAAAATATATATTTTTATTTTAATAAAAATTTATTACAAATATTTTTTTTAAATATAATATATTATTTTATAATAATTAAAAAAAAAACAATTTTTTATTATATTTTATATTTTTATTTTTTAATAATAATTTTTTATATTTCTTCTTATTTTTAAAGTTTTATTAAATACTCTTTTAAATAATTTTTTTTAAGTTATTTTTTTAATAATTATAAAACTTCGAGATATTTTAAATATAATTTTTTAAATATCTCGATAAATAATAATATATAAAGTTTTAAATATAAATAATAATAAAAATTTATATTTTATTATACGAAATTTTAGTTTTTCGCTATAATTTTATTACATTATAAAATTTTAATAATAATTATCGCTGCTATTATTAATAATAATTTATATTTTTTAAAAATCGAATAAATTATTTTAAAAACTAATTTTTAAATTTAGCTTTTTTTTTTTTAATTATTAATATAAAAATTTATTAATTTTTATTAAAATTATTTAATTATAAAAAAAATTTATTAAATTTTAATTTAAATATATAAAAACTTATTTTGTTATAATTATTATTTTATTTATT
>CAWEFA010000127.1:0-10894 GCA_963808135.1 uncultured Bacteroidota bacterium | reverse complement strand
AATATATTGGCCCGGGATTGCTTGTAACTATTGGATTTATCGATCCCGGCAATTGGGCTTCCAACCTTGCTGCCGGTTCATATTATGGGTATTCGCTTTTATGGGTAGTAACGCTTTCTACGGTTATACTTATTATCTTTCAGCATAATGTAGCGCATTTGGGCATCGTTACGGGCCTTTGTTTAAGTGAAGCTGCCAACAAATATGTTAAACCGGTATATTCAAAACCTCTTTTGTTTTCGGCAATGCTTGCTTCTGTTTCCACATCGCTAGCAGAAGTTCTCGGAGGCGCGCTTGCACTGCAAATGCTCTTTCGCATACCCGTTAGCATAGGTGCAATTATGATAGTAGCCGTTGTGTTGTTCTTGTTATTATCGAACACATACAGCCGTCTTGAAAGATGGATAATCGGGTTTGTTTCAATAATAGGGCTCTCATTTATTTACGAAATTGCATTAGTCCATATTAACTGGGGGCAAGCAGCAGTGTGTTGGATGAACCCTGTTGTGCCGCCCAATTCAATAATAATAGTCATGAGTATTTTGGGGGCTGTAGTTATGCCGCATAATCTTTTTCTACATTCGGAAATTATCCAAAGCCGCCAGTGGAACCTGAAGGACAGTGAAGTAATAAAAAAACAATTGAACTATGAGTTTACCGATACGCTTTTTTCAATGATTATCGGCTGGGCCATAAACAGCGCCATGATTATAATGGCCGCATCGACATTTTTTGTACATAAATTACAGGTAAGTGAGTTAGGTCAGGCAAAAGAAATGCTATTGCCTTTGCTTGGAAAATTTTCATCATTAATATTTGCAATAGCTTTGCTTTTTGCAGGGATAGCTTCAAGTATTACATCGGGAATGGCAGGAGGTTCAATTCTTGCAGGCATGTATGGCGAACCTCTTGACCTGAAAGACAGCCATAGCCGCCTCGGGGTTTATATTTCATTATTTGCCGCCCTGATAATTATATTTATGATTTCAGATACTTTCAAAGGGCTTATTTTTTCTCAAATGGTTTTAAGCATGCAATTGCCCTTTACAATTTTTCTACAGATTTATTTAACTTCTTCAAAAAAGGTAATGGGGAAATACGCAAATAAAAGAAGAATGTTTTTCCTATTGCTATTTATAGGATTAGTTGTAACCTATTTAAATATTAAATTGTTTATAAGCTTTTTTTAGAAAGCTTATAATAAATTGCAGCTATTTTACATCTTCATAATCAATGTACTCTCCGCTATCTTTGCTGAAGCGCTTTTTCTGCTTTTTAGAATTATCCATTGAAATATTGTCGCGGTTATGCCCGGAATTAAAAAAATTGCCGGTTGTTTTTCGGGGAAATAATAACTGAACTATCTTAAATATGGCTTTTACAATATAATAAGCCAGAAAAAATAAGATTAATAATGTGAAAAAATTTTTAAACATAAGGCTCGATTAATCGCTGCAAATGTAAGTATTTAATTTTGAAATTGAATATCTGCGATTGTTAAGAAACAATTAGAAATGAGATTTATGGCTTGAAATAAGGGGATAATATTTTAAATTTGATTTTCAATATTTTGTTTCCATGTATAAAATGAAAAGTTAATGTAATAATCCTGAATTAATAATTTTCAGTTCAACTAATTTTGAAACTAATTGGTTTATATCTAAAGGTTTTGCAATGATGCGCTTTTTATCGTCGAGCAAAAACATCATTGGTGTGCTATAAACATAATAATCTTTAACGGTTTTTCCCTTCCAACCTTGCAAATCGGAGCAGTTGAACCACTTATAACCTCCTGCCCTGATTGCATTTTGCCAGTCTTTTGCTATAGTATCTATGGATATGGCAACTATTTCAAATTGCTTTTTCAACTGGTTATTATATAATTTTTTTATAAGGGGTAACGTAGCAACGCAATGAGGACACCAGCTTGCCCAAAATATTACAAGCGTATAAGGGCTGTAAACAGCGGATAAAACAATTTGGTTGCTATCGTTATCGAATAAATTTACTTCCGGTGCAATGCTGCCGATAGTCAGCTTTCTGTTGCCTTCGACCCTGATTTTTACCCGGTCGTATAAGTCAGTGTTTTCGCATGATTCCGATTGAATATATTTTTCATAAATATAAGCCAGCGCCAAATCCAAATTTAATTGTTCAAAACCCTTTGCCAAATAATCGGCTACCTGGCTTTTAACCTGAGGGCTTGCAGAGCATCGTTGCATAATTTTATCTACTGCATGTATGTATTCAACTTGTTGTGCGGAATCAGATAATTTATGGTTTTTAAAAAGTTGGATGTATGAATATGTGTTACTTGTGAAAATATTCGAGTTCATCAATATGGTGTCAGAAAAATTTACATTGTCGAGAAAATGTTCGCGAAAATAGTTGTTGCTTTGATCCTGGCTAATAGCAAAGGGGAATTCTGGAAATGACATCGATTTTATGGCCTTGTACAAGAATGAGTTTGGATAATTCTGTTCAATATTGATAAGAAAATCGGATAATTGCTTTTGCTGATAATTAAACTGCTTCTTTATAGAGCTATAATTTGGATTGTCGGTAGGAAAAGCCCTGCCTTTTTCGGACAGCTCAAATAATTGCCGGATGGTCCGGTTTTTGAGAATGAGAAAATTATAATATAATTTATTCTTTTCCGATTTAACAATGTTAATGCCGGCCGGCAGTTGGTCGTAATTGCAACTGAATTCAACGTTCTCGCCATCATACAATAAATTTATGTTTTTATTATTCGATTCCGGATTTTCAAAAAATGATATTATATAAATTCCGGGCAAATAATTTTTTTTCATAACAAAGTTTACAACTGAGCTTGCATTTACTTTTGCCGAATCGGCGAGCAAGTATGTGTCGCCCCGGTATCGCGATAAATAAACTTTTTTATACGGACATTTTGTAATAACGCCTTTCAAATAAAATGGCTGCGCAAATGCATTATTTACAAGTAATGTGAAATAAAAAACCAAAGTTATAATATGTCTGATTCTCATCTTTTTATAATTAGCTGTTAATAGGAATTATAATTTCTAAAAGGGTCAAAATTACATTTTTTTTAACGAAGTAACTTACAACTTAGCTTGAAATGGTAAGATAAACTCTGATTGAAAATTAAGTATTTCATCCCTGACTTTTAATTTAGATTTGTTCGGTTTCAGTTTGATTAAAGGCAATTTTTGTATATTTGGCTGAATAACCAATTAATTTGAAGTATTCAAACTTTTAAAAATGAAAAACTCCATTTTGTTCGTCTTAGCAAATTTTTTATTCTGCCTTTGCTTACAATCACAAACCCCTGAATGGGACAACCCTTTGGTTAACCAGTTAAACAAAGAGTATCCAAGAGCTGATTTCTATCATTATCCGAACGAGAAGATTGCGCTTAGCAACAACCACAGCGCTTCGTCATGGTTTATGCAACTAAACGGTGAATGGCAGTTCAGATGGCTGCCCAATCCCGCATCATGTTCAAAAGATTTTATGCAGCCTCTTGCCGATACCGGGGCCTGGAACAAAATAGCCGTTCCTTCCGACTGGAAAATGAAAGGTTTTGGAAAACAAATTAAAAGTGAAAATTCTAACCTTTTTAAAGGATCATTTCCTGAAATTTCAAAAGATAATAACCCGGTTGGATTATATCGTCGTTATTTTCCAATACCAGAAGACTGGTTCGGCAGGCAAATATTTATCCGGTTTGAAGGTGTAAGCCAGGCGTATTATGTTTGGTTAAACGGAAAACTGATTGGTTATAGCGAGGATAGTAAAACCGGTTCGGAATATAATATAACACCTTATGCAAAATTTGGCCGGATTAACAATTTAACCGTTCAAGTGCTTAGCTCCTGCGACGGAAGCTGGCTCGAAAACACGGTTTTGCAGCCAATGTACGGTATAATTGGCAATGTTTGTGCTTACTCATTGGATAATGCTGCGATTGGGGATTTTTTTGTAAATGCCGGTTTAAATGAAAATTATACTGATGGCGTTTTTAAACTTTCTGTTGTGCTTAAAAAATATCTTAAAAGTGCAAAAGGAAAGTTTAATCTTATTGTCAGCATAAAAGATAAAGAAAACAAGGATGTAATGGCGCCGCTTGAACGCGAAATTAATGTTTCACATAAAAAAGACAGCGTTGTAAAATTTGAACAGATAGTGCCTAAAGTATTTCAATGGTCGGCTGAAAAGCCATACCTATATACGATGACAATTTTGCTAAAAGATAAAGAAGAAAATATCGTTGATGCTGTATGCGCAAAAGTGGGTTTTAGGAAAATTGAAATTAAAAACAACAATTTATTGATAAATGGTTCTAAAATAAACTTCAAAAGTATCGACCATTATGATAACGATACATTAAAAGCGATTGCCTTTGATGAAAAGTTAATGATTCAATTTATCGGGTCATTAAAGCAAACCAATATAAATGTCGTCCGCTCTTGTTATTTCCCGGCTAACCCCAGGTGGCTCGAACTATGCGATGAATATGGAATTTATGTTATCGATGATGCAAATATTTACTTGAATGAAAAAGATTCCGCTCTCACCAACTCTATAACCTCTAAACCCGAATGGCATTTGACAGTTCTCGAGCGCACACGTGATATATTTGAGCGCGATAAAAATCATCCTTCCGTAATAATATGGTCATTAGGAAATGGAATAAAGAACGGGGCAAATTTTAAAGATGCAACAGAGTGGATCCGAAGTCGCGATAATTCCAGATTATTAAATGATGAAGCAGCAAAGCTTAACAATTATGCTATAGGATTGGGAAATTTCAAGCATTATTAATTACCCGGCAAAGCCGAATAACAAAACAAAATCAAGAGGCTTAACTCTTAATGAGCTAAGCCTCGATTATTGGATATACATAATTTGTAAAACAAAGGGCTACCAAAGCAGTACCGTATTTTTTATCTGGAACAAAACTTTCTGTTATCCTTTCAATGTCTCGGAGGTAGAACCTGTCATCGAAACCATTAACATATAATTCGTTTAAGCTTGCTTCCAATAGCCTGTTTAGTTCTTTTTCATCATAATTTCCATAATGTTCGCAAACCAAACCGCCAAATTTATCTTGTGTAATTTTATCGTACAACCAGCCGTATATGATTCCGGCTGAAGCCCGTTGTCCTTTTTCTGCATTGCATGAGGTTAAAATTGATTCCATAACTGCGCCGTGATCTAAATAATCCGGTCGTTCAACTTTCCTGGCTATACCAGGTAATATCGAGGAATATGTCATTATGTTGCACATCTCGATATTAGCTTTCTTCAGGGCTAAATGGTATGACCCTGCATGAATAGTAATATCACTCTGACCAGTACCTTTAGTCACAAAATAGTCCCGGGGAATTCTGTTGCCCACAAGAATTCCATTCAAGTCTTTTTCCACCTGAAAAAGATCTGAAACAGAAACCTGATTTATCATCTATACACATAAAAATTAAATTGGTTAATACTAGAATTCTTGCTAAAAAAAGCGACCGCAAATTTATATTTTTTGAATATATTATACGGTTTTTTTTATTTTTTTTTAATATTTATTAGGGTATCTTTTTTAATTTATTATAAATACATCTGATAATAATTAAAAATTACTATCAGCAAAATATTTAAAATAATTGTTGATGATAATAAAATTGCGGCAATAACTGGAGATTTGAATTAAGAAGGTATAATTTAACAACTAAATGAATTTCAGGTAACCTGATAATAATAGGCCGAATTTTCATTTCACAATTTAGTTAAACAGTTAACAAAATTTGACCCTTTTGCAATTACCTGTAAATTGCCCTAAAACATGCATAGCTAAGTATAAACTTTGCTTATTCCCTGTATCATAAAGACAATTTATTGTGGTTTTGCAATTTGCTAAGGTATAAAAAATTACAACAAATGAACAATTTAATTTAAAACCTCAAAGTTGTTTGCATTGAAATTCCGGGTTGTTCCCAAAGAGTTGGATAATCATCGGAAAACTTTTTTAATACAGTTTTCATTATTGCTTCGCGCATAAACTTTGATTGGTTTTGTAACCTGTATTTTTTATAGTATTTCTCTAATGCCTGTATTTCTAAATTATTAAAGCATATTGTTTTTCTTTTCTTTCGCTTCAAATTTTCATCGTGTTCCTGTTTCACTTTTTTTGATGCTTTCACTTTAAACGTTCGATTAAATTATCAATTCCATAACTTTTACCGGAGTAAAAATAAAAAACATGTTTCATATTGATAATGTTAGCAGGATATAAATATTAACTTTTTTCAAATTATTGTTAATAACTTTGCGAATCTGAATTTTTTAAACAAACCAATCAATATAAATAATGGTATTTGTTTACAACTTAATTATGGGCGCTTATTGGATTGCCGTATTATTGGCATCAGTTTTTAATAAAAAAGCGGGGAAATTTGTAAAAGGCCGGAAAGGTTTATTGAAACAATTAAAGAAAGATATTTCTGCCGATGATAAAATAATTTGGTTCCATGCTGCTTCGCTCGGCGAATTTGAGCAAGGCAGACCGGTTATTGAAACAATAAAACAATTAAAACCTCAATATAAAATTTTACTGACTTTTTTCTCGCCTTCGGGATATGAGGTGCGGAAAAACTACCAGGAAGCCGACTATGTTTATTATTTTCCTGTAGATTTTTCTTGGCAGGTTAAAAAATTTGTTGATATTGTTAAACCTGAAATGGTGTTTTTTGTAAAATACGAATTCTGGTATAATTGCATCAGGATATTGCACAAGCGAAATATTAAACTTTATTGCATATCGGCCAATTTCAGGCGCAATCAGTTTTTCTTCAAATGGTATGGTTGTTGGTATAGGAAAGTGTTGAACATGTTTACGCATATATTTGTTCAAAATGCTTTTTCAAAGCAGCTTTTAGAGTCTTTCGAAATTTATAATGTTTCAATAAGCGGAGATACAAGGTTCGACAGGGTTAATTATGTTGCATCTAAAGCAAAGCAGCTACCGGTTTTAGAACGGTTTAAAAACAGCCACAGAATTGTTATAGCCGGTAGCACCTGGCCGCCTGATGAAAAAATTCTTACAAAGTATATTAGTTCTTGCGAAAACAATTATAAATATGTAATTGCGCCGCATGAAATTGAAAAAGGCCACATTGATCAATTAATAAACGAACTTGGGGGCAAAGCGGTAAAATATTCTCAGGCCGATGGCATGAACATTGAAGGTTTTAAAGTGTTAATAATTGATAATATAGGCATGTTGTCATCAATATATCAATATGGCAATATTGCTTATATTGGAGGAGGTTTCGGTAAAGGGATCCATAATATTCTTGAAGCCGCTACTTTTGGGCTTCCGGTAGTTTTTGGAAAGAATTATAAAAAATTCCAGGAGGCTGTCGATCTTGTTGACAAAGAAGGAGCCTATTCTGTAAATGATTATGATAGCTTAAAGATAGTTCTGGATAAGCTGTTAACTGACCCGACTGCCTTACAAAAAGCAGGGGAAATTTGCCGAAATTATATTTCAAATAATACAGGGGCTACTTCTGTTATTTTGTCAGAAGTCATTAATAAATAATTTTTTTCTTTTTATAAAAAGCAGGGTTTCGTTTTCATAATTTTATTGATTAACTGAAAATCATACAATTATTATTGGCAATTATAAATTATTGATGATTTTATTCTAAAAATCAATAGGTTAAGAAAAGGTTAAATAAAAATTTCCTTTTTGTTAATAACTACAAACTATCGGTTAATAATTGCGAAGTCGGTTTCTTGGTTTAGAAACTTTATACTTCATAAATTGCAATATTAATTTCCTATACCAAAAGAAACTTTTAAAGCACGATTTATTAACACTTTAACAAAGTTTGAAAATGCAGACTGAAGAAACCCTTGCTATGAAAGTTAAAAACGAAGAGCAAAACGAAGAGATGGGTAAAACATCTAAACATAGTGGAAAACCGCATGTATATGCTTATGAAGAAGCATTTAAAGGCGCTTTGGAGTATTTTAAAGGCGATGAACTGGCGGCAAGAGTTTGGGTTAATAAATATGCCCTGAAAGATTCATTCGGCAAAATTTATGAGCAAAGCCCCGACGATATGCATCATCGGATTGCGACAGAGGTTGCCCGCATCGAAAGCAAGTACCCAAACCCTATGTCTGAGTCGGAAGTTTATGAATATTTAAAAGAATTCAAATATATCGTTCCCCAGGGAAGCCCAATGAGCGGCATTGGCAATAATTTTCAAATAGCTTCACTTTCAAACTGCTTTGTAATTGGGAACGGAGCTGATTCATATGGCGGAATTATGAAAACCGACCAGGAACAGGTACAGCTAATGAAACGCAGGGGTGGCGTAGGGCACGACTTATCCCATATTCGTCCTATGAGCAGTCCTGTTTTAAACAGCGCCATCAGTTCAACCGGCGTTGTGCCATTTATGGAGCGCTATTCAAATTCTACACGCGAAGTCGCCCAGGATGGCAGCAGGGGCGCATTAATGCTAAGCATTTCAATAAAACATCCCGATTCCGAAAAATTTATCGATGCCAAGCTTGAACAGGGAAAAGTAACCGGCGCTAATGTTTCGGTAAAAATCGATGATGAATTTATGAAAGCTGTAGTTGATGGTACAACATATGTTCAACATTACCCGGTCGACTCGCCCAATCCCACATTCAAAAAAGAAATCAACGCCCGCGAACTATGGAAAAAGATTGTTCATAATGCTTGGAAATCTGCCGAGCCGGGCATTTTATTCTGGGACACTATTACTAAGGAATCTATCCCCGATTGCTATGCTAAGTTCGGATATCGAACAGTTTCAACGAACCCATGCGGCGAAATTCCATTATGCCCCTATGATAGTTGCCGCCTTTTAGCCATTAACCTTTACGGTTATGTTGAAGAACCTTTTACCCGCAATGCAAGGTTTAATTTTGATTTGTTTAAAAAACATGCAGGGGTTGCCCAACGTATAATGGACGACATTATTGACCTTGAGATTGAAAAAATAGACGCGATCCTGAAAAAAATAGAAAGCGATCCTGAGGATCATGAAATAAAAAGAGTTGAAAAAAAGCTTTGGGAAAATATCAGGATTAAAACTGCTGAAGGCCGGAGAACCGGAATTGGTATTACTGCCGAAGGAGATATGCTTGCCGCTCTTGGCATTCGGTATGGAAGCGACAATGCTATAGATTTTTCTGTTGAAGTTCACAAAACACTTGCAATTGAAACATATCGCTCGTCGGTAGCAATGGCAAAAGAACGGGGGCCATTTCCCATATATGATTGGCATCTTGAAAAAGACAATCCTTTTATACAGCGTTTAAGCGCTGAGGATAACAAGCTATATGAAGATATGGTAAAATCGGGGCGCCGCAATATTGCACTTTTAACAATTGCCCCTACCGGAACAACAAGTCTTATGACCCAAACAACATCCGGTATCGAACCTGTATTTATGCCGGTTTACAAACGCCGCAGAAAGGTTAACCCAAACGATACCCATGTAAAGGTGGCCTTTATAGATGACGTTGGAGATCATTGGGAAGAGTACAATGTGTTTCATCACAAATTTATTACTTGGCTCGAAGTCAATGGCTATAATATAAAAGAAGTAATTCATTATGACGACCAGCAAATCCAAGAATTGGTTGCCCTCTCTCCTTACTATAAAGCAACATCAAAAGATATCGACTGGGTAAAAAAAGTACAAATGCAAGGCGAAATCCAGAAATGGGTCGACCATTCCATTAGCGTTACAATAAACCTTCCTGAAAATGCTTCAGAAGAATTGGTTGGCGAGCTTTACATAAATGCGTGGAAAAGCGGATGCAAAGGTTGTACGGTCTATCGCGAAAACTCACGTTCAGGCGTGCTTATTTCAGGGAAAAAAGATGTTAAAAACAAAAATCTTACCGATATAGAACAGATTTTAAAACGCCCAAAAGTACTCGATGCTGAAATTATCCGCTTTAAGAATAACAATGAAAACTGGATTGCTTTTATCGGCCTTCTCAATGGAAATCCTTATGAAATATTTACCGGCCTTCAGGATGAAGATATATTCCCAATCCCGAAATCAATAACTAAAGGAAAAATTGTTAAGAATAAAGACGAAGAAGGAAATACACGATACGATTTTCAATATACCGATAAATACGGTTACAAGAATACATTAGGAGGGCTTTCGCATCAATTTAACAAGGAATATTGGAATTATGCAAAACTAATTTCAAGCGTAATACGCTATGGTATGCCAATTGACGACGTTGTTAACCTGGTAAGCTCACTGCAACTCGATAGCGAAACGATTAGCACATGGAAAAATGGAGTTGAAAGGGCCCTGAAAAAATATATACCCAATGGCACTTTGGCTAAATCAGGACAAAAATGTTCATCATGCGGATCTGAAAGCCTGATTTACCAGGAAGGATGCTTAACGTGTACAAATTGCGGGGCATCGAAATGCAATTAAAATTATTGCCGAATTATAATTTTTGTTTTGTCCTTCGGAATTATCTAAAAAAGGAACGAGCCTAATTCTAAATTAGGTTCTGTTTTCATTATAAAAAATTTATCAAACGTTTGATAAATAAATATCAATTATTTAATATTGCACTCCCAAAAAATAATTGAATATTAAATATTGAAATAAGGATAACCCAATTTTCCATTTCAATATAAAATATAAAATAATCAATTTTCAGGGCCCATAGCTCAGCTGGTTAGAGCACCTGACTCATAATCAGGGGGTCCCTGGTTCAAGCCCAGGTGGGCCCACAGAGAAAAAGCCACTAAAAGTGGCTTTTTCTCTTTTCAAAAGCAATACAATTTAATTATCAAAGAAAAAAATATCAAACAACCAGAGGTTAAACTGGA
>CAWEFA010000126.1:0-8049 GCA_963808135.1 uncultured Bacteroidota bacterium | reverse complement strand
TACAATTAGCCAACTAAAATATTAACAATTTCTGTTGAAAGAAAAATATTACCGTCCCCTTTTCTTTTCTTTATATTTGCCGAAAGTTTAAAATGGCAGCGAAACCATAAAATTTCAATTGCTGTTTTTTTATCAGATGCTTTAAATATGAGCAATATTGCGTATTCCGAAGATACTATCCAAACCCTTGAATGGCGCGAACATATACGCAAGCGCCCGGGGATGTACATCGGCAAGCTCGGCGACGGCTCTTCTCCCGACGACGGCATTTATGTGCTCATTAAAGAAATTATGGACAATTCCGTTGATGAATTTATGATGGGCAACGGAAAAGAAATAGAGCTTTCTATTTCCGAAAAAACAGTGCGTATACGCGATTACGGGCGCGGTATCCCGTTGGGGAAAGTTGTGGATGTGGCATCGAAAATGAACACGGGCGCTAAATACGATTCGAAAACTTTTCAAAAATCCGTAGGGTTGAATGGGGTGGGCATAAAGGCTGTAAACGCACTTTGCGCCGAATTTCAAATACAGGCTTTTCGGGATAAAAGGGCAAAAAAAGTTATTTTTTCCGAAGGGAATATAATTTCCGATGAAAAGGAAAAGCAGAATCCCAGCCTAACGGCACCGAGGTTATCTTTATCCCCGATAATAAAATGTTCGGCCATTTTCATTACATACATGAGTATATTGAAGCCATGGTGCGGAACTATACTTACCTTAATGCCGGATTGATTATCAATTATAACGGGATTCAATATGTTTCTAAAAATGGTTTGCTGGATTTGCTGAACGATAATTTATCGGAACCCGGTTTATATCCCATTATCCATTTAAAAGGCGATGATGTTGAAATAGCTGTTACGCATGGCAACGAATACGGCGAAGACTATTACGGCTTTGTAAACGGACAGCATACAACCCAGGGCGGTACGCATTTGCAGGCTTTTAAAGAATCGTACGTTAAAGTAATCCGCGAATTTTATAAAAAGGACTTCGAACCTTCGGATATAAGGGCTTCAATTATTGCTGCAATAAGCGTTAAAATTGAAGAGCCGGTTTTCGAATCGCAAACGAAAACCAAGCTGGGTTCAAAGGATATGGGCCATGACGGGCCGAGTATCAGCAAATACATCGGGGATTTCATTAAAAAGGAACTGGACGATTATCTTCATAAACATTCCGAAACGTCCGATATATTGCTGAAAAAAATTGTCGAATCGGAGAAAGAACGTAAAGCAATCAGCAGTATCCAGAAAATTGCGCGCGAACGTGCCAAAAAAGCCAGTCTTCATAACCGCAAACTACGGGATTGCCGCATCCATCTTACCGATAATGACGAGCGCAAACTCGAAACCACGCTGTTTATTACAGAAGGGGATTCGGCAAGCGGTTCCATTACAAAATCGCGCGATGTTAATACCCAGGCAGTATTCAGCCTTAAAGGAAAGCCTTTGAACACGTTCGGGCTTACCAAAAAAATTGTTTACGAAAATGAAGAGTTTAACCTCCTGCAGGCCGCATTGGATATTGAAGACGGCATGGATAACCTCCGCTATAATAACATTGTTATTGCCACAGATGCTGACGTTGATGGGATGCACATACGCCTGCTGATGATTACCTTCTTTTTACAATTTTTCCCGGAATTAATTCGTAAAGGGCATCTTTACATACTTCAAACCCCTCTTTTCAGGGTGCGGAACAAACGACAAACAACTTACTGCTACAACGAAACAGAAAAAGAAACCGCAGTAAAGTCGTTAGGACCGAACCCGGAAATTACCAGGTTTAAAGGACTTGGCGAAATATCGCCCGATGAATTTAAGTTTTTTATAGGCGCCGACATACGCCTTGACCCGGTTAGGATGCGCAAAGAAGATATTATCCATGACCTGCTCGATTTTTATATGGGCAAAAACACACCCGAACGCCAGGATTTTATTATTGAAAACCTGAGGCTCGAAGAGGATTTGGAAGGAGTATAGTTCATTTCAAGATATCAGATATTATTCAATAAATATGGCTGAAGACGACGTAAATGATAATAGCTTTATTTTGGACGGTTCGATAGAGGAAACCGACGGTGGGGAACAGCATGAAGCATATCGGTACACCACCGTGCTGAGCGGGATGTACAAGGACTGGTTTCTTGATTATGCTTCGTATGTAATTCTCGAAAGGGCCGTTCCGCATGTTAACGACGGGTTAAAACCTGTACAGCGCCGCATCCTTCATTCCATGAAACGCCTCGATGACGGGCGCTTTAACAAAGTTGCCAACATCATCGGCCATACAATGCAATTTCATCCGCATGGCGATGCGTCCATCGGCGAAGCTTTAGTACAATTAGGGCAAAAGGATTTGCTTATCGATTGCCAGGGAAACTGGGGAAACATTCTTACCGGCGATAATGCGGCAGCATCGAGGTATATTGAAGCGCGCCTGACAAAATTTGCCCTCGAGGTGATTTTCAACCCTAAAACCACTGAATGGAAACCATCGTACGACGGGCGTAACAAAGAACCTGTTACCCTGCCTGTAAAGTTCCCGTTATTGCTTGCCCAGGGAGTGGAAGGTATTGCAGTTGGCCTTGCATCAAAAATATTGCCGCATAATTTTATCGAGCTTATTAATGCATCTATTGCCCATCTTAAAAACAAGCCTTTTGAACTGTACCCCGATTTTTCCGACCGGCGGTATGGCCGATGTATCGCGCTACAACGATGGCTTGAGAGGAGGGGTAATCCGCGTGCGCGCGAACATAACCATACTTGATAAAAAAACGCTTGTTATTACCGAAATCCCTTTTGGCAAGACCACCACAAGCCTTATCGACAGCATCATTAAAAGCCAACGAGAAAGGCAAAATAAAAATCAGAAAAATAGATGATAATACGGCTGAAAATGTTGAAATCCTTGTTCATCTTCAACCCGGGATATCACCTGATGTTACCATTGATGCACTTTATGCCTTTACTGATTGTGAAGTTCTATTTCGCCGAATTGCTGTGTGATTGAAAACGATAGGCCTCTTTTATGGGAGTTTCGGAAATCCTCAAACGAAATACCGACAACACACATGATCTGTTAAAACAGGAACTCGAAATTAAATTAAGCGAATTAAACGAGGAATGGCATTTGTCATCGCTTGAGAAAATATTCTTTGAAAAGAAAATTTATCGCGAACTTGAAAAGGATATAGAAACCTGGGATTTGGTAATTGATTCCATCGACAAGGCATTTGACCCATATAAAAAGCTTCTTCGTAGGGAAATAACAAAGGAGGACATTCTCAAACTTACCGAAAAACCGGTAAGGAGGATATCGAAATTCGATATTAAAAAAGCTGATGAAAATATAAAAGAGATTGAAAACCAAATTGAAGAAGTAAAAAACAACTTTAAGCAATATTGTAAAATTTACTATTTCATGGTTTGAAGAAATAAAGAAAAAATTTGGCGCAGGCCGCGAAAGAAAAACCGAATTTCGTAATTTTGAAACAATCCAGGCAACTACGGTAGTTGCGGCCAATGAAAAGCTTTATGTTAACCGCGAAGAAGGGTTTATAGGTACCGCCCTGCGAAAAGATGAGTTTGTTTGCGAATGTTCCGATATTGATGATATAATTATTGTCCGCCGCGATGGCATATACCTTATTACAAAAGTTTCAGACAAGGTATTTGTTGGCAAAGACATTATACATGTTGCAGTTTTTAGGAAAAATGATACGCGTACAATTTTCAACATAATATACTTCGATGGCAAATCGGGGATTTCCTACATGAAAAGATGCCCGATTGCCGGGCTTACACGCGATAAAGAATATAACCTTACGCAGGGTACACCTTATTCAAAAATTCTTTATTTTACCGCAAACCCCGATGGCGAGGCTGAAACAGTAAAAATAAAGTTAAAACCGAAACCGCGCCTCAAAATCCTCGATCTTTCCCTGAATTTTGCCGATTTGGCCATAAAAGGAAAAAATTCCATAGGTAATATCCTTACAAAAAATGCCATTTATAAGTTGTCATTAAAAGAAAAGGGCGAATCGACCCTCGGCGGGGCCAATATCTGGTGGGATCCTGACGTCAAACGCCTTAATACCGATGACCGCGGAAACTTGCTGGGCGAATTCAGGAATGGGGACAAAATTCTGGTAGTCCTCCAAAGCGGCGAGTACCGGCTTACCAACTATGACTTATCAAACCATTACGAAGATGATTTATTAATAATTGAAAAATTTCAGCCCGAAAAAGTATTCTCGGCAGTTTATTTCGATGCAACACAAAAGTATTATTATATAAAGCGTTTTACATTTGAGTCCACTGACAAGCTTACCAGCTTTATAGACGACGAAAATGCAAAATCGAAGTTAATTTTTATAACCGCTGAAACATTTCCGCAGGTTAAAATAGCATTTGGCGGTAAGCATAAAAAGCGCGCTGAGCAGTTGGTGGACGTTGAGCAATTTATTGCCGTAAAAAGTATCCGCGCCAAAGGCAAACGCATCACAACTTTCCAGGTTGCAAAGATTACTGAAATTGAACCGCTTCAGAAGGCCGTTCCGGAGAACGTTCCCGAGCCGGAAGAAGAAAAAAAGGCTGTGGATGATGTTGATGAAAGCAAAATTTTCGACACTCCAAAAGATTCGAAAATAATTCAAAAATCATTGTTTTAATCAAGATTCGTATAATTCGGTTTGAATATAACATCCCTATCGAATGTATTAAAATTATTGATATATAAAAAAAGGCAGGCTTGAAAAGCCTACCTTGATTCTAAAGAAATATATTTGTCTTTTATTCTCAACAATTAATAAAAACTAAGCCTTTCAAATAAGTAAAAATAATCTAAAATAAAAGTTACTTACCTGCTTTAATAGCGGCTTGTGCGGCAGCCAAACGCGCAATCGGAACGCGGAAAGGCGAACAACTGACATAAGTCAAACCTGTTTTATAACAGAACTCAACCGAGGCAGGATCGCCACCTTGTTCGCCGCAAATTCCAACCTTAAGTTCAGAACGAGTTGCACGGCCCTTTTCAACTGCCATTTTTATGAGCTGGCCAACACCATCCTGGTCGATTGTTTGGAACGGATCGGCTGCTAACATTTTTTTATCAAGATAATCGTTCATAAAACCACCAATATCGTCGCGGCTGAAACCGAAAGTCATCTGGGTAAGGTCGTTAGTCCCAAAGGAGAAGAACTCAGCAGTTTTGGCCATACGGTCTGATAGCAAGCATGCCCTTGGGATTTCAATCATCGTTCCGTACTTATAATCAATACTCTTTAATCCGAATTTGCTGCAAACTTCAGCGTAAACCTTATCAACAATCTTTTTTGTAATATCAAGTTCCGAAACATCGCAAGTAACCGGCACCATAATTTCGGCATGAGGGTTTTTCCCTTCTTTCATCAGTTCGGCTGATGATTCAAAAATTGCCCTGATTTGCATTTCTGAAACTTCAGGATAAGTAACGCCTAAACGAACGCCACGATGGCCCATCATCGGGTTGGATTCATGAAGCGCTTCTCCACGTTTTGCAACGTCTTCGGGTTTGATACCGAGAGCTTTTGCCAATTCTGCCTGCTTTTCATGATTTTGAGGAACAAATTCATGTAAAGGCGGGTCGAGCAAACGGAAAGTTACAGGAAGCGTATCCATAGCCAATAATGTAGCCTTAATATCCTTTTTTATATACGGAAATAATTCGTCAAGAGCTTTACGGCGTTCTGCTTCGGTAGTACTCAAAATCATTTTGCGAAGCAGGAACAGAGGCTGGTCTGAACCTTCGCCATAGAACATATGTTCAGTGCGGAAAAGGCCGATACCTTCAGCGCCAAAGTCGCGTGCTATTTTTGCATCTTTTGGAGTATCTGCATTTGTACGGACACCCATTTTTCTTGACTTATCCACTAATTTCATATAATCTTTGAAACGCGGGTTTTCCGAAGCGTCCATTAATTTAATTGCGCCGTTATAAACATTTCCTTTTGTGCCGTTTAAAGTGAGAATATCGCCTTCTTTAATAATTATGTCAGTACCGGCAACTTTTGCTTTCTTGCTTGATGCGTCAACATGCAAAGCCCCAGCTCCTACAATGCAGCATTTACCCCAACCACGAGCTACAAGGGCAGCGTGAGAAGTCATCCCGCCACGTGCAGTTAATATGCCTTCTGCGGCGCGCATGCCTTCTACATCTTCAGGGTTTGTTTCTTCACGAAGAAGAATAACTTTTTCCCCTTTGCGTTGCCAGGCCACTGCATCTTCGGCAGTAAACACAATTTTGCCGACTGAAGCGCCGGGACCAGCCGGCAAACCTCTTACTATCGGCGATACTTTCTTTTCGGCGTCGGGATCGCAAATTGGGTGGAGCAATTCGTCAAGTTGCGCAGGATCGACTCTTAAAACAGCAGTTTTTTCGTCAATAAGATTTTCATTTAACATATCCATGGCCATATTCAACGCAGCAGTTCCCGTACGTTTTCCTGCACGGCATTGTAACATATAAAGTGTGCCTTCCTGAATTGTAAACTCAATATCAAGCATATCGTGAAACGATTTTTCAAGAATATTGCGGATGTCGGAAAGTTCTTTATACGTTTTAGACATGGCTTCCTGCATGCTTTGCAGGTGCTTATTCTGTTCATTTTTTGTTTCGTTGTTCAACGGACTTGGTGTGCGGATACCGGCAACCACATCTTCACCCTGGGCGTTTACAAGCCATTCCCCGTAAAAAAGGTTATCGCCTGTCGCCGGGTTGCGGGTAAATGCAACACCTGTTGCCGAACTGTCGCCCATATTGCCGAATACCATAGCCTGAACATTTACGGCTGTTCCCCATTCATCGGGTATCCCTTCGATGCGGCGATATGAAATTGCTTTTTTCCCATTCCAACTTTTGAAAACAGCTTTAATTCCGCCTTCGAGCTGGGCTTTGGCATCATCGGGAAACTCCTGGCCTAATGAATTTTTAACGCGCTTTTTAAATTCTTCTGCAAGAAATTTAAGATCATCGGCTGTAAGATCGGTATCTGATTTTAAACCTTTTTTGTACTTGTAGTCATCGAGCATATCGTCGAGTTGTTTACGAATGCCTTTGCCTTCAGAAGTTTCAAGACCTTCTGCTTTTTCCATTACCACATCGGCGTACATCATAATCAATCGACGGTATGAATCCCAAACAAAGCGGGGATTATTGGTTTTTTTTATCAAACCGGGAATGGTTGCAGGACTGAGACCGATGTTTAAAACAGTATCCATCATGCCGGGCATCGATTTACGTGCGCCTGAGCGACAAGATACAAGCAAAGGATTTTCAGGATCGCCGTACTTCATACCCATAATATCTTCGGTTTGTTTCATAGCAGCCCAAACTTCAGGCATAAGCTCTTTAGGGAGGTTGCAATTGTTCTGGTAATATTCGCTACAAACTTCTGTAGTTACCGTAAAACCGGCTGGAACAGGAAGACCAAGTAAACACATTTCAGCAAGGTTAGCTCCTTTTCCACCAAGCAGGTTCTTCATTTCTGCTTTACCTTCGGCTTTTTTATTACCGAAAGAATAAACACGTTTAATTTGAGACATTTTCGTAATTTTTAAATTTAATTATTTGATATTTATATATTTATAAATTGTTTTTTAAAAAAATAAAGTTACAAATGTACTCAAAAAATCGGTACGTTAATTTTTTGGATGAAAATTTAGAATAATTCATTTTACATTTAAAAGCTTTTCATTTCAAAGATGCAAAGCTTTTTCTTGCCAGCCAATCAAACTTTTGTTAAATTGCAAACCTTTTATTATAATTGAAATTTGCATGTTGACTGTTATGGCGTTCAAAGCAAAAATTTTTTAGAACCATGAAATTCACCCGCGACGATTACAACAGGAGGATAATTGATACGGAAGGAAAAATTCCTGCCGATGAACCTGTTTTCCTACTCAGGGCGCAGGATAAATATGCCCCGGATACATTACGGTTTTATGCCAAACTTCTGAAAGACGATTGCAACTCTTCAATGGCCGAAGAATTGTTTCGGAA
>CAWEFA010000125.1:0-6694 GCA_963808135.1 uncultured Bacteroidota bacterium | reverse complement strand
CCATTTTCAGATGCAGAAATAAAAGCTTAACGCTTCGTATATTTTATGTTATATAAATTTTTACATAGTTTTTCTTTTAAAATTTATTATAGCAATATTAAAAATATATTTTCCCGGGTTAGTTAATGCCAGCCTTGTTTATAAATTAACTGTTTTAATATGGCAGGGGAAATATTATGTTTATTTCGTTAATTAACCGGTTTTCAAATGTATAAAAATTAAAAGTAAATATAAAAAAATATATGGCTTTTAAATTTTATTTCATTTATTGTGCTTTGCCATTAATTCAATAGATGACACAACTCATTGAATATACCCGTCCCTTTGATTGGTATTGCCCCTTGGCCCGGCGTAGTTTAGCGCAGCGTAACTACGCCGGTATTATACAGGCAGTTTGTAACTGCCATTGCCGGAAGGCAATAATTATGTTGGATTGGATGGAAAAATTAGGGACTTGAAAAAATGTAGTTTAAACCCCAATCCCGCCTGAGGCGGGACTATAACTGTGCAATGCAGCAGTTTACCCTCCTTTTTAAGGGGTTGGGGTTTAGGTTTCAATTAAGACAATCTTCCCAACTTTTCCTCTTGATCCGAATTAAGGGTTGAAAATTATGATTTACATCAATTGTTAATTAAGCAGAATTCCTTTGAAGGGAGGGCTGTTAAGTTCTAAAAAATGCTAATCTGTGCCATTGTCTAATTCCCTCTTGGAGAAGAGGGTAGGGAGATTGATTATTTAAATTTTATGTTTCAATCCCCCAGCCCCCTTTTCAAAGGGGGAATTTGGCCAATCGGTTCAAATATATTTCAATCCTTAATTCGCATAATTAAGATATTTTTTTAGTATTTTATGCCAAATTCAATTTTAGTAACCGATTCATTTCCTAATTTATCATAGGCTTTAATCACAACTTCATTATCTTTAAAAAAGTTACCTAAGTATCCGGTAAAGCGTTTTTCTTTCGAGCCGTTAATTGAATATGTCATATAATCGTAACCGGAAACAAGGTCGGTTGCAGCTATAAACAAAACCACATGAGGAGGGTATAACGGTAGGCTTTTGCCATTAATTGTTGTTTTGCCTTTTGGCGCTGTGCTAAAACGGGGATATATTATTGGCCCCGAATTATCGACCATTAAACTGAAATTTGCTGTTGTTGTATTGTCAACATTGTCGTACCCGGTGTACTCTATTTTATGAAACCCTTCCTGTTCAATTGAAAAAGAAGCGCTGTAAGTTTTCGGGTTGTCATTGTCAATTTTATATTGGATATAATTTAGCCCCGATTCCAAATCCTTTGCATTTAATACAACTTTGGTTTTACTGCTGACATAAATAGTGTCGGATGTTTTAAATACCGGGCCAAGCAAATGATAATCCATTATCGGGCCCGATAAATCGATATAAGGAATGCTCGACGATTGGGCTTCATCAGAAACATAGCTGCGGTTGTTAACCTTGTCCAATGCGTAAGCTTTGATGCCCATGTTCCCGCTGATTGAATTAAGCGTTACAGGTTTTTCATACTTCTCATATTTGCTGTTGTTAATTGAATAAAATAATTCTTTTACCCCGGCTTTGTTGTCAATGGTAGTAAACTTAAGTATTGAATGCCCGGATGAAAATTCCTTTCCATTTACCATAAAGCTTTTGCCTATTACCTCATGCATTATCGTTGGCGGGGTTTTATCAACATAGAAATTAATGATATGCTGTGGTTCAAAATTGTCGACATTATCAACCGAGCGATAAAATAATTTGTGTTCGCCCTCAGATATGAATGCCGTATTGATTGGGCCTGTATATGATTGTTCCGGGCTATCGTCGAGTTTAATTAATATTTTATTGACTTTGCTTACCGAATCTTCAGAATGGAGGATAATCAGCGTTCTGCCGGATAAAATGCTATCTGAAACATCCCCTTTAAATTCGGCTGAAGTTTTTGGACTGTTGTAATCGGCATATAAATTGGCAACGTTTAGCGGTTCAACGTTACCGACATTGTCGTAAGAATAATATTTAAGAATATATGCTTTTTCGCTTCCCAATGAAAGTGGTTCTTTATATTCAGCATATTCGGATGAGTCGATGGAATACATGATTTTATCAACGCCGGAAAGTAAATCAACAGCCGACAGTTTTATTTTGGCCTTGCCATTGATATATACTCTGTTTTTCTGCTTAAAGGTTTTCAAGTCGCCGAAGCTGATAGAGGTAACCGGCGGCTTACTGTCGGCATAAACTTCAAATACAATATCCTGCTTCGGAAAAACTGTTTCTTTTGTTGTTGTGTCAACACACCAGGGGCTGCGAATGGAATTAAAGCCTTCTGTATCGAAATAAAACGGGTTTGTATACTTTGCAGTGCTCTCGCTCCGGAGGGTAACGCCATTTGAACTGTCATTGGGATGCGTGTAGAGCTTAAGATAAACCGGCAAAGCCTTCTGAACATATACTTTCCCTTCGGGAGATACATAAATTTTCTTCTTACATTCCGGCGCTTTTTGCGAATAAATCCATAAAGGACAAGCAACCGCTAATAACAATATAAAAGTTCTTTTGAATTTCATAGCACAAAATTGATGTTTAACAACAATCCCTCATTCATGATATATTAAAGTTAGTTGAAATAATTTTAATAGAAAATAAATATATCAGAAATTTTTATAGGATGTTTGCTGAAATTAAATTTTAGCTTTGGACATATGAAACGAGGTTGAACGGAACATTGATCATGCTTTCGTATTCTTCTCCTGCGGCAAGCATATCGTCGTCCATTTGCATATAATGCCAGAATATTTCTACTTCAAAACCTTTAAATTTTATTTCTTCGAACACATTTAATATATCGAGAATAATTTTGGAAGAAGCAGAATTAAAATAAACGAGGTTCATGTGCAGTTCGGTTTTCGGATTGGGTTGGGACTTGTATTCCTTTAACCACGAAAAAACCGGAGAGTAAAATTCCATTACATTTTCAGGTAAAGAATATCCTGATATTTCAAATTTGTTATTTTCTTTATCTAATACTACTTTGGGTGTCGATTGTCCTCCAGCAATAATTAAAGGTTCCATTTTTATATTATTTTATATTATTATAATCAGCCTGCCGACAATTTTTAAGTATCAAGATGTTTACGCAAAACATCAAGGAAAATATTCAAATTAATTGGCTTTGAAATATATTCATTACAACCGGCTTCGTGGATAGTCCTGATATCATCGGGTTCGCTGTTCGCTGTTTGTGCGATAATTGGTAATTCCCTGTTAAATTTTCTTATTTGTTTTGTAGCTTCAATTCCATCCATAACCGGCATTCGGATATCCATAAGAATTAAATCGGCTTCATTATTTTTACAATATTCAACAGCTTCGAGGCCATTCATAACCCGTGTGATTTTTGCTTTAGTGGGTTTTAAAGCTTCAACAAGCAAAATATAGTTCAGGTCGAGATCTTCAGCGATCAGAATTTTCTTTTCATGCCATAGAAATTGCGGACGAATAGGCGTAGCCCTGAAATGCGGATCGAATTTAAACCCTATTACCAGCACATCGTCTACCTGGTCGGCATCGCCTTTCCAGTTATCGTAAAATTCTTCCAGTATTTTTTTCTGTTCAAGCATAGGTTTTTTATGATTTTCTAAAATCACTTTCCTGAAATTTGCGCTAAATATTTTGGTCTTCTGCTTGCTCCCAAACTGATCGTAATAGCCATCGGAGAACATATAAACCAAGTCGTTCTTTTCTAAAGTAGTTTCATAATTGGTGAAAAGTTTATCGCTCTGTTTATAGATTCCAATTGGCATTTTGTCGGCGTCTATCTGTTCGAGGTTATCATTTCTAATAATGTAAACAGGATTATGTGCGCCGGCAAATTGCATACTTCGGTTTTCATAATCGATAATACATAAAGATATATCCATGCCGTCTTTTGTCTCCTCTATTTTACCGGTTTGGTGCAGCGATTTAATAACATTTTCCCTCAACTGGTTCAATATTTCATTTGCATGTAATGAACGAATGTGCCTGTTTACAGTAATTTTATTAACTATTTCATTAAGGTATGCAATACCCAGCATACTCATGAAAGCTCCCGGAACGCCATGCCCAGTGCAATCGGCTGCGACAATTATAAGAATGCCGTCTTTTTCGGTCATCCAGTAGAAATCGCCACTCACAATGTCGCGTGGGCGAAACAAAATAAAATGTTCGGGCAAAACCTTGTCTATATACGACATTGGAGGCAGGATGGCATTTTGGATACGCTTTGCATAGAATATGCTGTCGGTTATTTTCTTTTTTTGAATATTGGCTAAATCGCGCTGTTCTTCAATTTCTTTCTTTTGTTCAACTACCTGTTGGTTACTATGTTCAAGCATTGTATATGCTTTTTTCTTTTCGCGCAGTTGTTTGAATATAAAAAACATTGAACTGCAAACGATTACCAATATAGAAGTTAACGAAATAATAATCAAATTTGTATAGCGCCTTATCGCCAGGCTTTCCCTTTCTTTAAATTCGTTGAGTTCTTTTTCTTTTTTTAATAAATCGAGAGTTAATTGCTGTTCTCTCGACATTTTTTGAATTTCGATATTTTTTGATTTTATTTCAACATCCTTGGCGTTGCTTGTTGCTTCGGCCTGTATAGTACGGGACTCGAATTTTTTAATTTCTTCTTTTTGCAAATGGCTATTGATTGTAGATGCGAGGTCGAAATATTCTTTTGCTTTTTCCGGGTTTCCTAATATATTATAATTTTCAGATAACATGCTATAACAGCTTTTTAGCGAAGCGATATTGGATAGTTCCTGGCCTATAGCTGTTGCTTTTTCAAGAATTTTGTTTGACTCGGTATAATTTTTTTGGTTTTGGTGAATGAAGGCTATGTTTATAAGATCCGAAAGCATATCCCGCTTTTTATCTTGTTTTTCATTTATACGCAACGATTTTTCTAAGTAAAGCAATGCCTGGTTATAATCTTCAATTTCGTTATAGAGCATGCCTAAATTGATGCAAAGATTTTTAATGGCATTCAGGTTGCCCAAGTCCTCATTGCTTTTAATTGCCTTTTGAAAATATTCAATTGCTTTTGAATTTACATTTTTATCTTTATACAAAAAACCGAGTTTTGTTTGGCATCGCGCAAGTTCCAAAGTGTTTTTTGATTGTTCGAAAGTGGCTACCTGGTTCTCCAAATCACTTATAGATTTATCGATATTTGAATTGGTTTCCTGGCAAAATGCAACCATTTCACAAAATAGTAAAATTAGTCCCGCTAAAATCCCTTTTATATATTTCATTTTGCTATTTTTATAAATGTCATTTTTTTTTGAAAACATTCATTTTTATTTTCTATTAAAGTTAGTTATTTTCATGCTGAGTTACAAAACCGGCGCTTTATTTTTATTTTTTTTTCAGCAGAATCATGGGTGTTTCACAAATCATTAATAATAAAACTGCTTGTTGAAATAACGATTTCAGGTAAATTATAAGCAATTCATAATTTATTTTAGCGGCTATGAATAAAAAATGTATTTTCATTTTAATGATGTTATCGATCGGATTTTGTTTTGGTGCAAGCAGGAAACCATCGTTAATAAGAAGCAATGAAGTTATCTTTGCTGCTGATACAACCATCATCAGCAATTCAATAAATTCCCTGGCATTTAAAACTTTTTTGATGCTTGATGAGAAATTCAAAGGACAAAATATGGCCATTTCCCCTTCAAGCCTTTCTATGGCGCTTGCAATGGCTTATGCCGGGTCAGATGGGTTAACGCGAAAGGAATTTGAAAAACTACTGCTAATAAACTCAAACAAAAAAGTTTATTTGGAGATGATTAGAAAAATTTCAGAAACATGGCAGGATTCAATTTCGAAAAAGGATATATTGTCATCCAACAGTATTTGGATTTCTGATGATTATAATATTTTGCCTTCATTTTCAAAAAGCATTAATGATAATTTTCATGCGGAGTACAATACAATGAACCTTAAAGACAATGAATCGTGCATAAAGGCGGCAAAGCAAATCAACTCTTATGTTGAAGGACAAACAAAAGGGCTTATAAAGAATATGATGAAACCCGAAATGCTCAGTCCTTTAACAAAGCTTTTGCTTATTAATGTAATATCGTTTAATGCGGAATGGCTTTATGCATTTGATCCGGGCAAAACATCTAACGCACCTTTTTATACTGATTCTGTTCTGGTAAGCAACGTGCCCTTTATGAACAATGAAAAAATTATCCCATATTACGAAGATTCCGTATTGCAAGCAATTTCACTGCCTTATAAAGGTTTGGGTTTTTCGATGGTAATTATTCTTCCAAAGAATCGGGATTTTATGACGGCAATTACAAAATCATTAAACCGGGACCGGTTTTTTAAAATGCTGGCAAAGTCGAGGAAAATCAATACCAATTTCAGTATACCAAAATTTAAAATCGAATCGGGTTATGAAGCCCGACCGATACTTAATAAACTCGGTTTGCAGAAAGCATTTTCAGACGATGCTGATTTTTCCAGCATAAGCGGAAAAAAGGATTTATATATTAGCAACGTGCTGCAAAAGGCAGTAGTGGAAATAAATGAAAGGGAAACAAAAGCTGCTGCGGCAACATCGGTAATTATGAGGATTAAATCGGCGCGTGTTGCAAATGAGAAAAAATATTTTAAGGCAAACAGGCCATT
>CAWEFA010000124.1:0-189898 GCA_963808135.1 uncultured Bacteroidota bacterium | reverse complement strand
AACAGGGAAGCATATAGCAAATAACCGCTGAGGAAGAAAAAAATAAATGAGCAGATGAGAGCGCCGAAATCTACTTTCTTTATTTCATTGAACAAATCGTTATATTTAGCTGCATTATCATCGGGTAACGGCGTTTTAAAATGAACTGCATTTTTTGGGCCGTTCATGATATCCTGCGATAAAGCTTTTTCGGTAAGGCTCTTGCCAACCTGTGGGGCCAATGTTTTTTGAGCAAAGCCAACGATTCCGAAAGTTAGGATAATCCAAACCGAAAATTGCAATAAGCCAACGCCGGCTATTCCTATGATTTTTCCCAACATTAGTTCAAACGGCTTTACCGAAGAAACCATTACCTCAACTATCCGGTTGGTTTTTTCCTCAACAACGCCTCGCATCACCTGAGCGCCAAAAAGAAAAATAAAAAAATAAATAAGAAACCCGCTGATATAACCGACAACCATAGAAAGCTCAGTATAGTTTTCTTTAGCCCTGCCGCCTTCTTCCAATTTAATTGTTTTTAAACTGATGGTTGTTTTAACAGATCTTAAAATTTCCTCAATATTGGCAATATTATGGGCAAGCAACTTTTGCCTTTCCACTTCCTTCTCAAGCGCATTTTGAATATGCAATTTAACTGACAGGCTTGGTTGTGAATAAGAAATTAATTGAACAGCATTGGGCGTGTAGGTTATAATGTGCGATATAAATAAAATTCCCCAGTATCCCCGGTTTTGAAAATTCCTTTCTATGCCGGATATATCGGCATTATAGAGATACCTGAATTTTAATGTTTGGGTTTCCGGTATTTTTCCCGCAAAAATGTGCGAGCTGTCGGCTACGGCAATTACTTTTACCTCGTTATCTTCCAAATTTGCAAACCACATGGGAACCACCAGAATAGCTGCAAATAAAAACGGCCCCAAAATGCTCATTAATATGAACGTCTTTTTTCGCACACGTGTTAAAAACTCACGCTTCATAATGATGGCTATTTTGTGGTTGTTCATTGTGAGGTATTTTAATTATGGCAGCTATTATAGTAATCTTTAAAAATTATTAAATTTCTGATTTCTCAACAACCGAAATAAAAACTTCATTCATTCCCGGCAGCACCTCGCGGTATGAAATTACGTGAACTTTGGGAACTATCAGTTGCAACAGTTCGTTATCGGAAGCGCTGCCGGTTATTTGAACGGTTGCAATATGGGAAGTATGATTGACTTTCATTTCGCGCAGTTCGAAATTTGAATTCATGGCGCCGGTAAAGTCGTCAGGGTTTCCTGTGAATTGTATCTCAAAAATTCCTGTCCTGTAACGCATCCTTATTTCATCCAACCTGCCGTTCAGTATGCAGCGCGATTTGTTTATGAGCGTAATATAATCGCACAATTCTTCTACTGAGCTCATATTATGTGTAGAAAAAATAATTGTCGCCCCTTTAGCCTTTAGTTCCAGTATTTCATTTTTCAGCATGTTGGCATTAATAGGGTCGAACCCGCTGAAAGGCTCGTCGAATATCAATAATTCCGGGTCGTGAAGAATTGTAATTACAAATTGTAATTTCTGCTGCATACCTTTCGAAAGCTCCTCCACTTTTTTGTCCCACCATCCCTGCATTTCGAACTTTTCGAACCAATATTTCAGCTTTTTTAAAGCATCCTGTCGCGAAAGCCCCTTCAGTTGGGCAAGGTATATTGCCTGTTCGTCGACTTTCATTTTTTTATATAAACCGCGTTCTTCGGGTAAATAACCGATTCGAAAAACGTCGTCACTTTTTAACCTGCTGCCTTTGAAAAGTATTTCGCCGCTGTCAGGGGCCAGAATTTGGTTGATAATCCGTATAAGCGTGGTTTTGCCTGCGCCATTCGGCCCAAGCAATCCGAAAATGCTGCCTTCAGGTATCCCAATGCTCACCTTGTCTAAAACTTTGTGGTTTCCAAATGACTTATTTACTTCCCTGATGCTTAATACTTCCATAATTTAAATTTAAAACTTCCGGCATAAAAAACAAACCAACGGGTGAAATTAAAAAAATATTATATTTTTATTCCTGTAAAATATTAAAAGAAAATTTAAGTTTAGGGTTTACTGATAATTTAGTACCGGCCTATGGTGCTGTATAATATTTTTAAAAAGACTCTTTAAAAGAAAAATTAAAGTTACTGAAGTATGACAAGCGATGGATGTATAATTTGTAATTCGGATTTGATTTATTCAGTAAAATCGGAACTGATGAATTGCAGTGTTTGTAAAAATATATTTGAATCAAATGCAAAATGTATAAATGGACATTTTGTTTGTGATGCTTGTCATGAAATGGAAGGATTTGAATATATACAGATGATTTGTAATAATAGTGATAGTACAAACCCAATAGAATTATCAAATTCAATCATGAATAATCCAAAAATTAAACTTCATGGTCCAGAGCATCACTTTCTTGTTCCTGCCGTATTAATTACCGCATATTATAATAAGACAGGAAATACTGACCTGATCTATAAAAAATTAGAAGTAGTAAAAGCAAGGGCGAAAAACATTTTAGGAGGTTTTTGTGGTTTATATGGTAATTGTGGCGCTGGAGTTGGGACTGGTATTTTTATGAGTGTATTGTTGGATAGCACGCCTTTATCAAAAGAAGAATGGAAATTAAGTAATCTTATTACATCCAAGAGTTTATATGAAATTGCAGTTAATGGCGGACCGAGATGTTGTAAAAGGGATACATATATATCCCTTGAAACAGCAATTATTTTTGTTGAAGAAAACCTAAAAGTGAGGCTCGATTTTTCTAAGATAGTTTGTAATTATTACAATCGTAACAAAGAATGTAAACAAAATGATTGCAAATATTATCCGACAAAAATTACAGCGCATAACTAATACATTTATTTTTGAATGAAACTATATTCCGGTTAATTAAGTTTTGAAAGAACTGCTGTCAGAGTAATAGAGATTGTTTTGTTTATTCAATTGAGCGCCATAGTATCTTTTTAACAGCTATTTTTATTAAATGTTAATAAACGACGACACATATTACGTTTCCGAGATATTCGAATCAATTCAGGGTGAAGGAAATTATGCAGGGGCATACAGCCTTTTTGTCAGGTTCCATTTTTGCAACCTCTCTTGTACCTGGTGCGATACCAAATATACCTGGCTTGAAAAATCGGACCCGTTTAACCAATATTCGGCAACAGAATTGCGTAAAATAATTTGTGAAAGCAAGCCTTACCATATAATATTTACCGGCGGAGAACCGGCATTATACAGGCTTGAACCGTTTAATAACCGAAAACAAAAAATTCCACGTCGAAACCAACGGAACGATAATTCCAGGCGAAGGGCTTGAGATAACTTTAAAAGATGGCGCTAAAATATTGAGAAGCGCGATGGAAAATTCCGAATTCAATAAATTCAACTGGGTTGTGTCCCCGAAATTATCAAACTCGCACCAGGAAATAAATGAAAGAAGCCTTAGTTATTGGGCGGATAAGGATTTTTGCATTTTCAAATTTGTAATATGCTCCCACTCCGATTTGGATGAGGTTCTTCAAATAATAAATAAATTTAAAATTGATAAAAGAAAAGTGTACATCGCTTTCGAGGGAACAACACTTCAATCGCAGCTTAATACTGCATTGGTTGATAAAATAGTCAAATTGGGTTTCAATTTTTCGCCCCGCCTGCAGATTCTATTTTGGGGAGAGGCAAAAGGGAAATAGTTAAAATAGGTTGTAATTGCGATTTTTTGTAATTATTCAGGCAGAAAGGCTTTAGACTAAAAGACTATAGGATAAAAACATGCGAGATCGTACTAAACTCAGGGCATTTGAACTTGCCTATGAAATGGCAGTTTTAATCTATAAGATAACCGAAAATTTTTCTCAAGATGAAATATATGGATTAACTTCGCAAATGAGAAGGTCAGCGGTTTTTGTTCCTCCGAACAGAGTTGAGGGATTTGCCCTAAATGCCTTCAACCTTCAGTCTAAATAACTTGAATAATTACGATTATTTATAAGTTTACCATGTTTTAAAGAAAGTTATTAAAATGAAATATAATGAAATACTCGGTAACAAAACAATTTACTTTTGAGGCAGCGCACAGGCTTTTTAAAAACTATACTGGCAAATGCACAAATAATCATGGACATTCGTGGGTTATCAGGTTGCACATTGAAGCCGATAAATTGGATGATAAAGACATGGTTATTGATTTCATGGAAATGAAAGAGCTGAAAACCTGGATTGATGATAATTTAGACCATACGTCAATCCTTTGGGAAAACGACCCGATGTGCGATTATATTGTAAAGTCAGGCCAGCGGATATATAAAACTAAAGGCAATCCGACATCGGAAGCAATTGGGGAAATCATTCTTGAGCAGGCGGTTAAAATTTTCGATAAACCGGGAATTAAGGTTAAATGCGTTGAAGTGGATGAAACATGTAAATCTGCGGCGCAGGTATATTCATAAAAACATTTGCTGAAATGAACATGGCATTGGAAAATGATTTTATAATTAATTATAATAAACATGAAGGAATTTCAATATCTCGGAAAGAAAGTTACCAAGCCATCCAAACAACTCGATACTTTTCCTGCCCCTGAAAATGTGAGCCAAGTGAAGTTCGAAAGCAACGAATTAACCTGTTTTTGTCCGGTAACAGGCCAGCCCGATTTTTATAATGTGATAATTGAATTTTCTCCGGCTAAGCTATGCATAGAAAGCAAAAGCCTGAAATTATATCTTTGGTCGTTCCGCGATGAAGCTGTTTTTGCCGAAGCCCTTGCCCATACTATTGCCGATGATGTTTTCAAAGCTATTGAGCCGGATTATTGCAAGGTAACTTTAATCCAGAATATCCGCGGCGGCTTGCAACTTTCAACGGTAGCTGAAAAGAAAAAATAAAATTTTCAAATAACAAATAATTGTTTATAAGTTTGCTAAATTTTTTTAAACCCAATTGCATTTTTAAGCAATGGATGAAATAGAAACCAATGTAAATAAACAGGAGCTTTTGGACAAGCGTTATCTGGAAATGGCGCTCATATGGTCAAAGAACTCATATTGTAAGCGCAAACAGGTAGGGTCGTTAATTGTAAAAGATAAAATGATTATTTCCGATGGTTATAACGGCACGCCATCGGGATTTGAAAACAACTGCGAAGACGAAGAAAATAAAACCAAGCCTTACGTGTTGCACGCAGAAGCCAATGCAATTACAAAAGTTGCCAAATCGAATAATAGCAGCGAAAATGCAACGTTATATATTACAACTTCCCCATGCCTTGAATGTGCCAAACTCATAATTCAATCGGGTATAAAACGGGTCGTTTTTAGTGATAAATACCGCAACGAGGATGGGCTTAAACTTCTTCAGCGCGCCGGTATCGAAACAGCTAACATATTATTATAAGAAAAAAAACATGACAGAAAACACAGGAAAAAAGCTGACAGTTTACTTACCTGTTATCATTTCATTGGTTTTGGTAATTGGTATAATGACCGGAATTTTTATTAATAAACGTCCCAGGATAGCCTACAATGGAATATTCCTTTATCCAAAAAGCGATAAACTAAACAATGTAATTAAATATATAGAAGAAGAATATGTCGATTCCATCTCGCCGAATAAACTTACGGAAGATGCAATTATAGCGTTGTTAAAGGAACTTGACCCTCATTCGGTTTATATTCCCGCTAATGAATTTAAGGAAGTTAATGAATCGCTTGAAGGCAATTTTAGCGGTATTGGAGTAGAATTTAACATGGAAAACGATACGGCAATTGTTATAATGCCTGTACCAAAAGGGCCGTCTGCAATTATGGGAATTATATCAGGCGATAGAATTATAAAAGTTAACGATACAATTATTGCCGGGGTTAAAATGAATAGCAAATTAATTGTAAAGAAATTAAAAGGCCCGACAGGTACAAAAGTAAAGGTTGGGATAAAACGTCCGGGCAGAAAAAATGAGATTGCTTTCGAAATAACCAGGGATAAAATTCCACTTATTAGCGTTGATGCAGCTTATATGATTGATAAAAAAATCGGTTATATTAAAATTAACCAATTTTCAAAAAATACTAAAAATGAATTTCTTACTGCTGTAAAAAAATTAGAAACCGAGGGCATGAAAAGTTTAATCCTCGATTTAAGAGACAATGGAGGAGGATATTTAGATGTGGCCATTGATATAGCAAATCAATTTCTGGAAAAAGGAAAACTGATTGTTTATACAAAAGGGAAAGCAAGGCCGCGCCAGGATTATCGGGCTTCTGCTTCGGGTATTTGCCAGAACAATAATTTGGTTGTGCTTATTGATGAGCTTACAGCTTCAGCTTCTGAAATTTTTGCCGGCGCAATCCAGGATAATGACCGTGGTACAATCATAGGCCGACGCTCATTCGGGAAAGGTTTGGTGCAGGAACAAATTGTTTTGTCCGACGGATCAGCTATAAGGCTTACCGTTTCGCGATACTATACGCCAACCGGTCGTTGCATCCAGAAACCATACGTTAATGGAATTGATGATTATTTGAAAGACTTAAACAAACGTTATGCCCATGGCGAATTAGAAAATAAAGACAGTATACATTTTAACGACTCGTTAAAGTTTAAAACCCCAAAAGGTAAAATCGTTTATGGCGGAGGGGGAATTATGCCGGACATATTTGTCCCGCTCGATACCACGGGATTTAACAAGTTATACTTTGAAATCAAAGATTTGAGCCTGGTTCACAAATTTGCTTTTTATTACAGCGATTCAAACCGGTTTAAATTAAAGAAAATTGCAAACCTGGATGACTTTCGGAAATACCTTGAAAGCGACAAAATATATGATAAATTCATTTCTTATATTAAAAAAGAAGGACTGAAAACTGATAACAGCGAACCGGATATATTTAAGAAAATAATTACAGTGCAGGTTGAAGCATATATTGCACGGAATTTTTTCAGCGATAACGGATATTACAAAATTAACCAGGAAATAGATGAAACGTTAAACAAAGCTATAATGACGCTTTCCGGCAAATAAAATATACGAATCATACAGAACAGAACAATTGTAGTTTGAATTTTCTTCATGCGTAAACCACGAAGAACAGTCGGTTAATTCATAAAAATTTTAATTAAACAAGATATTTGGTTAGTATGTTTTTCTTTTTGATTTCAATATCAGTAGAACTTTTGACTATATCCTCAATTTGTTTTTCAATACTTTCTATTTTATTAATAATTTCTTTTTGTTTGGCAATTGGAGGCAATGGAATTTGAATATTTTTAATAATTTCTAATGAAAGTTCAATCTGACCACTCTGGCCTAATGCCATTTTCTCAATGTTCTTGAACCCAATTTTAGCTAATGAATATAAAATATATTTTGGTAGGACGACATCTAAATTAGGTCTCAGAATTGTAATATGACTATCAACTGCAAATTCACCCTCAATATCGAATAAGGTCACTCTTCCAGCAGTTCCAACCCCAGTTGAATTAATTAAAATATCTCCTTTTTGTAAAATTCGTTCATCCTTTATAAAACTGGGATCCAAATAATATCTATCCTTAAAATCAAATTCATAATAGCCCCTTGCTTGTCCTGATTTTATAACTTGAATGTTTCCTTTGCCATATTTGGGCGACTTACCTCTTTTTAAAAGTACATTAATGTCATCAAGTTTTTGGAAGTTGTACATTCCATTACCATCCATTAAACGAGTGATTTTTTCTTGTAAATCTGAAACCAAATTGTTTTTTTCAGTTTCTTGCTTTTCAACAATTTCAATTTCTTCAACTATTTTTTGCTGAATATCTTTTGATGGTACTGGAATTTTGAATTCTTTAATTTTTTCTTGTAACAAATTTAGACGGGCTACTCCTGAACGAATATTCAAGAAACTATTTAATTGAGTTTGCAAATAATATAAGAGATATTTTGGTAAGACCTTATCGTTTGGCAAAATACCACAAATTGCTTGGTTTGTTGCTGCTTCAATTTCTAACATTCCAACTTGGCCAGCAGTAGCACCATACATTGCAACTAAAACCGTATCTTTTGGAAATATTTTAGCTGACGAATTTTCAAGACCTGCTTTCGTTATGTAATTTTCAGTTGATGTAATAATGCCATTTCGTACCTCACCACTATTTATCCAAGGAATATCTCCATTTAAATAATATTCTTGTCTTGAGGAAAGAGGTGTCCCTCCTGAACCTGTATTAAATATCTTTCCAATCTCAGCAACATCCCATTTTGAAGAAATTTCAATTACTTTTTTTTTAACTGCCAGCGAAACAGATTTGGTAAAATCAACCCTGTTAAAAGTCATCAAATCAACCAAATCCTGAACAAATACATGATTTTGTAAGGATTCGGGAACCTCAACATTGTTTTTCAAAAATGACCGGTATATGTAAGTATTAACTTTAGCGGGGTTTAATTGCTGTACCTCATCATAAAGTTTTGTCGCTTCCTGGATGTTTCGCCCTCCGTAAGGTTTAATGCCTTCGTGCCCGCGGCGGTTGCTAAATTCGTAGCCAAGAAATGCTTTTTCGGTTTCATTTTTGCCATCGGGGTTGGCTTTTACAACTAATACTTTTTGAGGCAGGGCTATAATGAAATAAAGTAATTTTTCAGCTTCAATGGCCAGCGTTTCATCGAAAAACATTTTATCTAATTCGGCTTGCTGCTCCTGTGCAGAAAGCGCTTTAAATGCCCGTTGTCCTTTTTTGTTTTTTACAATGGTCAACTCGTTAAACCATTTCTGGTAATCTTTATAAATATCGTTAGATTTTATTGCCTCGTTTGGTTTGCGGTTGATAAACGTAACATAATCGGCAAGCGAAATGGTTTTGTAAACTTGCGCTACATACTGGCTAAATGGTTTTTCAACGCCGTTGCATGCAATATCCTTCCCGCTGGTAAAAAAGGTATTTACAACATGTTGTATTTTTTGCCACTCGGTATTGCTTCGTTTTTCGAGAAATAAAGTAACGGTATTTGTGCCTGTAGCCATAAAAGTGTTTGAGCCAAACTCAACAATGGCAACCAACCGGAAATATTTAAACAATATCTCCCGGGCGTCTTCATAAATTCCTGTATTGCTTAAAATACTGCTTGGCAAAATAATGCCCACGTAACCGCCGTCTTTCATCAGTTGTTTTGTGCGTTCGATAAACAAACATTCTATTTCGGAACTGTTATCGGTTAAGCGGTTGTATAAATCAAAACTCTTGTTGCCATTAACCAACGTGTTTTTGAAAGACGAAACTGAGTAGGGTGGATTGGCAATTAATACTTCGAATTGCTGATTATTTTTTAAACCGTTTTTAGAAAATTCTTTTAATTTTCCCTGATAATCGACATCGGTTTCGAAACATGCCAGGCCATCGGCATTAAAGATACGCGCCAAACCATCGCCATGTAAAAAACAACTTACTTTGGCGGTTTTGACCAATCGGTAATCCTTTTCTATACCATAAACAAAATGATAAGCCCAATCAAAAGCAGCGTCTTCTGCCCAAATTTTTAATTTACGTTTTATTTCCGGCCTGAATTTATTTTCTTTATTTAAAGAAAGGATGATACTGTTCACTTCGTCCATTGCCTCGGTAAGGAAGTGACCGCTACCACAGGCAAAATCAATTATATATGGTAAAAAGTCGGAATCGCCTTCTGCAATTTTGTTATTTACAATTTCACGTAATGGAATTGAATTAATGATAAACCGTGCAATGGGGACAGGCGTAAAAAATTGACCTGCTTCCTGTTTTATGCTGGTACTCAAGAGAAGTTCAAAGAAATCGCCCAAAAATTGTTGTTTTTTATTGTAACGAACTTTGAAGTGCTGAAGTAATTCTACTACCTCTCTCAATACTTTGCTATTTTCTTCGAAAGAAGCATCATCAAAAACTTCTTTAAATGCAAATTCATTGTTCTTTTTGAGGCGAAGCTGGGTAATTATATCTTTAATTTTTTGCTTCTGCGCATCGGTAAGCCCTATAAATTCGTCATCCACTTCTTTGTCGCTAAAGTCGGTTACCTTTTTGGTAAGGTAACGTTCCATACCTATTTTATAAAGGTCATTGAGCCTTTTTTGAAGGTCTATATTTGTGTCATTATTAAACCACTGAAAATTGAGTTCTTCCTCAGGACCTTTTTCTTCATCAACAATTTTGCAAAGCAAAAGTGTAATGAGCTTATTAAACGCATTGGGTTTATCGGAAACAACGTTATGCCTTAAAATTTCGGCAAATTGATTAAAAATTTGGTTGCTATTATCTTTGGTAAGGTCTTTTAATTGACCTTTAATAATTGCTTTGGTTTTGATATTGTATGGAGTTGCCCATGATTCGAAAATTCCGTTGTCCTTTAGATTTTTATTCCATTTCTCGAAAGTTTCTTTTGCATTATTGGCTTGCAGAAAATACTCTTCGACTTTGATAATGGAATTGTGATATTTTATTTCTTTGTCATCAAGTTTTGAAGTATAAAGACACAAATATTGGGCTGATTTATCCTGCTGAAAGTACGAAAATAACTGTCCGCCATCGGCAATGGTTTTTTTATTGGCTTTTTCGAACTCCGCTCCCCAGGTTTTGCATTCAATCATTAAAAAGGATTTGCCATCGGCATCGGCAACCCAAATATCTAACTTACCTTTGGTTTTGTGACCAAGGGGATAATCTTTCTCTAATATTATGGTTTCTGGCTTGTATCCTTTTTCAAGTAACCGGTTTACACATTCAAGTACAACAAAATTTTCAGCTGCTTTGAAATTGCTGGTTGTTTTATCGCCAATTGTTATAAGCTTGCCAAAATTGATGCTTTTGTTTTCTATGTCAACAGCAATTTTATAATTGGAATGAGAGGCGTAAATTTTTTTCCATATATTTACTTTGCCGTCCTCCAAAGTAAAACCTATGGCCTTTAACAATTCTTTTATATTGGTATCGCTAGCCATTTTACTCTAATTTCAGAGTTATTTGTTTCACTTTTTTATTTCTTATATATTGCAATTTCTGTTCAGCCAAAATAAGTGTATTCTCGGAACATTTTTTGTTATAGAGAACATGAGCTATTTTTTCACTGTAATATTCTTCTTTTATTGTTTTTAAGTCCATCTCAAATAACTTAGCCAAAGATGGCAACTTTTCTTCATTTAAAACATTTTTACCAGTCTCAATTTTGCTTACCGCCGCTGCATCAACACCTATTTTAGCAGCAAATTGCGTTTGGGTTAACCCTCTCTCGTTCCTGCTTTTCCTGATAAACTCACCAAAAGTTTCTTTCATTTTACTTGTAAAATAAATCTTGGTATTTTTTGTCAAATTTAAACTAACACGATTAGGATTCCAAACTTTATCATTAAAAAATGGTGGGTCGGTAAATTGCAGTTTTTTTGCATGCCTTTTGTTTGAGTACAAGTTTTTGTGTGCTTACAAATGTGTTACAATATGAATTAGGATTGCCATTTAGTTTTAAAAAAAGCGCCATTGTATTTCTGTCACGAATCCGCATTTATCTTATTGGCATATTTCGCGGATTGTATATTTTTGCAGTTCATTTAATAACCGGAAAAATGTTTGAAAATTTAACCGAACGGATTGAGAGGTCATTTAAGTTAATAAAAGGCGAAGGTCGGATTACGGAAATTAATGTTGCCGAAACCCTTAAGGATATCCGTCGCGCCCTTCTTGATGCCGACGTGAATTTTAAATTGGCCAAAAGTTTTACAGACAACGTTAAACAAAAAGCGCTTGGCGAAAATGTGCTGAGTTCTTTAAAACCTGGGCAGTTGCTTATAAAAATTGTGCATGATGAATTGGCTGCGCTTATGGGCGGGCAATCGCAGGACATGAATATAAAACAAACACCTTCCATCATATTAATCGCCGGACTTCAGGGCTCTGGAAAAACAACTTTCTCGGGCAAACTGGCCAATTATTTAAAAAATAAAAAAGGCAGAAATCCCCTGTTGGTGGCGTGCGATGTATACAGGCCTGCCGCCATTGAGCAGTTGAAGGTGCTTGGTACCCAGATTGATGTTCCGGTTTATACCGAAGAAGGCAACCTTGAACCGGTGAAAATTGCCAAGGAAGCTATAAAACATGCAAAAAATCATGGTTATAATGTTTTAATTATTGATACTGCCGGACGGCTTGCCATTGATCAGGAAATGATGAAAGAAATTTCCAATATCAGGAAAGCCGTGGAGCCTCACGAAATCCTTTTTGTAGTTGATTCAATGACAGGCCAGGATGCAGTGAATACTGCAAAAGCATTTAACGAACAACTCGATTTCAACGGAGTTGTACTTACCAAACTTGATGGCGATACCCGCGGCGGCGCTGCATTGTCTATTAAGGCTGAAGTTAACAAGCCTATCAAGTTTATCAGCTCCGGGGAAAAGATGGATGCAATAGATGTATTCTACCCGGAACGTATGGCCGACCGTATCCTCGGTATGGGCGATATTGTAACCCTTGTGGAAAAAGCCCAGGAACAATATGATGTTGAGGAAGCTCGCAAACTTCAGAAAAAAATAGCAAAAAACCAGTTCAGCTTTAATGATTTTATTGCCCAAATTCAACAAATAAAAAAAATGGGCAATATTAAAGATTTGGCTGGCATGATTCCCGGGGCCGGGAAAGCGCTGAAAGACCTTGATGTAGATGATAATGCTTTTAAAGGAATAGAAGCTATAATATTTTCAATGACGCCTGAAGAGCGCGATCAACCCGATATCCTCAATGGCAGCCGTAGAAAAAGGATTGCCTCGGGAAGCGGCACCAACATTCAGGAAGTTAATAAGCTTATAAAGCAATTTGACGAAATGCGCAGGATGATGAAAATGGCCGGCAGCGGCGGCAAAAACCTTAACCGCATGTTGAGCGGAATGAAAGGGCTTAGAACATGAACAGAAAAGAACTGAAAAGGCAAAACCTGTTACAACTTTTTTTATTTGTTGCTAATGTAATTGTTATATGTTATATAGCTTCGGTTTTATTTTTTCGTGTTGATATGACCCAGGAAAAACGGTTTACCCTTTCAGAAACTAGGAAACAAATCTTAAAATCCCTTCCCGATGAAATTTTGGTAAAAGTTTATTTGTCGGGCGATATGCCTTTAAGCTTCAAAAGGCTAAACAAGGCTACACATGAAATGCTTGATGAATTCAGGGTTTACGCAGGCAAAAATTTGCAGTACCAGTTTGTCGATGTTTATGATAACCCTGCGCCAAAAGTTGTAAACGACAAAGTAAATGAGTTATATAAAAAAGGGCTTCAGCCTACAAATATAAAAATACAAGATCCGAAAGGCGGATATTCCGAAAAACTCATTATCCCGGGTGCATTAATTTCATACAACAGCATTGAATTGCCTGTTAATTTGCTCAGCAACAACCCCGGTTTGCCCGGTGAAGAAAATCTGAACAATTCAATACAGGATTTGGAGTATAATTTTATTAATAAAATACAGACAATAAGCAATACCAAACTTGAGAAAATTGCTTTTCTTGAAGGTCATGGTGAATTAGACCAGGAACATGTTGCCGATATTTCGCACGAGATGGCCAATTATTATCAGGTGGATCGCGGAAAAATAAATGGCAATGTACATGCGCTCGATCCATACAAATGTGTAATAATTGCCCAACCTGAAAATGCTTTTAGCGAGGAAGATAAATTTGTGCTTGACCAGTACCTTATGAAAGGCGGTAAAATAGCATGGTTCATTAGCCCGATAAGGGTTAACCAGGATAGCATTGCCAATGGTAGGGCTTTTGCATATATTCTTTCACTGAACATTGACGATCAGCTTTTCAAATATGGTATCCGGATAAACCCCGCGCTGGTGCAGGATGTGCAATGTAATATTATCCCGGTAAACACTTCGTTAACGGCAAGCCAGCCAAAATTTGTCCCTGCGCCCTGGCTCTATTACCCGTTGGTGCTTGGTTCGCAACTGTACCCTGTATCGCGCAATTTAAACATGGTTAAAACCGAATATTGCAGCTATATAGACACATTAGCTGCCAACAGCAAACTTCAGAAAAAAATTTTGTTAAGCAGTTCAAAGTACAGCAGGGTAAGATTAATGCCTGGGTTTATTTCATTGGCCGAAATAAAACAACAATACCAGCGCACCGATTTCGATAAATCGTTTCTGCCAATTGCAGCGCTTGTTGAGGGGCGCTTTCCATCGGTATTTAAAAACCGGATGTTGACAAACCTAAAGATTAAGGGACAATTTAATTATATAGATGAAAGCGTTTTTACCAAAATGTTGGTTGTAGCCGACGGCAATATCATCCGGAACGACGTTAGGTATTCGCCAAAAGGAGCTTTAATTACACCGCTCGGATTTGACAGGTACACATCGCAAACATTCGGCAATAAAGAATTTGTGCTAAATGCTATTAATTACATGACTAACGACATTGGCCTTATGCAATTACGATCAAAACAAATCAGGCTCAGGTTATTGGATAAGTCAAAAATTCAGGACGAAAGATTAAAATGGCAGATCGTTAATGTGCTGGCGCCTGTTATTTTAATCGTTTTAGCAGGTTTTGCAATAAATTTCTGGAGAAAAAGAAAATATGCTTCATAAATTTTTTCTATCTGTAAATTTCTTATTAGCCTGAATAACTGATAACGAAGTTTTTTAAACACCTTCATTTTTTAATTGATTTAAAAGATCTCATTCAAAATAAAATTCTATGATTAAAAGAAATTTTATCGCTTTCATTATTTTCCTCGTGTTGATTTCCGTTGCCGGATTGTTTTATTTTTCCGACCGAAACAGCACTTTTAGCCCTAAAGAAACCGGATTTGCCCTGAACGACACCTCAATGGTCAATGAAATTATTGTTAATGATACAAGCACAACTTTCAAATTAATTAAAAAAGGCGGCTCATGGTTTTACAATTCAACTTTTACTGTTAAACCTGCGCTTATGAATTTGTGCTATAAAATTATTTCGCAGGTTGAAATTAAATCGCCCGTGCCAAAAGCATCAATGGCCGTTATAGCAGGGAAAATAAAACAGGAAGGGCATGAAATAATAATACAAAATAATGAAAAAGTGTTGCGTCATTACTACGTATGGGCCGATATTTCCGACAGTAGCATTTATATGTTGCAGGCAAGGAATCATATTCCATTCCTCGTAACTTTGCCTTCGTTCAACGGCAATTTCACAAGACTGTTTCGTGCCGGTCCTGATTTTTGGCGCGACTTAACTATCCTTCGATATTTCCCGGGGCAGATAGCATCCGTAAGGGTTGTGCAATCAGGGAACCAATCGCAATCTTTCGAGCTCAGTTTGTCAGGAAAAGGAATGGCAACTTTAACCGATATAGAAAGCAAAAAGAAATTTCACTTTAGCAAGGAAGCTGTAGAAGCCTATTTATTTTGTTTCAGGAATATAAGGGTGCAGCAATTTTATGAAAACCCATCCGGAATATTGAAAATATTGAAAAACGAACAACCCCAATATGTAATAACAATTACAGATAGAAGCGGGAAAACATCAATAATAAAAACTTTTAAAAAACCGACAGGGCAAAAACTAAATGGAAGCATAAGCAATCAGTTCGATTTAAATTTCTGCTATATTTTACTAAACAATCGTGAAGTTGCATTGGCAAAATATATTGAAATTGATCCGCTTACAAGAAACCTGGGTTTTTTTCTGAAATAATTGAAAATAATGTTTAATTAATCAAATGAATATCTGGCATATAATTATTTTAATATAATAAATTTAAAAGCCATTCATTTTAATGGATGAATTTTATATTTTTGATACGCTTTTAATAAAAATATTTTTGTTCGTAACTTAATTTAAAAAATATAACCACAATGAAATTTGTAATATCAAGCGCTGAACTTTTGAGCCATTTACAGGCCATTAGCAGGGTAATCAGCACAAAAAATACCCTCCCGATTCTTGACAACTTCCTTTTTAATATCGAAGATGGTAAGTTAACAATAACAGCGTCGGACCTCGAATCGACACTGGTAACTTCCATTTCGCTTGAAAATGTTTCGGAGGAAGGGTTAATAGCTATTCCAGCAAAATTGTTGCTCGATACTTTAAAAGAGTTCCCGGAACAGCCCTTAACTTTCGATGTTAACAACGACACCCGTTCGATAGTAATCAATTCGCAAAATGGAAAATTTACGATTATGGGGCAGAACGGCGACGATTTTCCTCAAATTCCATCAATTAAAGACGATAAAAAGAACTCCGTTAAATTCACCGCTTCCCTATTGCTTAACGGCATCAATAAAACACTTTTTGCAGCGGCTGAAGATGAATTAAGGCCGGTTATGAACGGCATTTTTATAGAAATTTCCCCCAAAGACATCATCTTTGTTGCTTCCGATGCCCATAAGCTCGTGCGTTATAAGAGGAACGATATTGAAAGCGATGTAACCGGATCGTTTATTTTACCGAAAAAGCCGGCATCGTTGCTTAAAAATATTATACAAAAAGACGATAACAACGTATTGGTTGAATTTGACGAAAAGAACGCTTACTTTCAGCTTGCAAATCATCGGATGATATGCCGTCTTGTAGAGGGCAATTACCCGAATTATAATTCTGTAATACCTACCAACAATCCAAACAAGCTTATAATAGATAGGGCTGAATTTTACAATACGCTAAAACGCGTGTCTGTATTTGCAAACCAGGCAAGCAATTTGGTGAAACTTCAACTTTCGGGCAACCAGATAATCATTTCTGCGCAGGATATTGATTTTTCAATATCGGCTTATGAAAGGCTGAATTGCCAGTATGATGGCGATGAAATGGAAATAGGGTTTAAATCATCGTTCCTGATAGAGATATTGGCAAACCTCGCTACAACAGACATAGCGCTTGAAATGTCCGACCCTTCAAGAGCAGGGATAATTGTCCCGGTTGACAAAGAAACTGATGCCGAAGACGTGCTTATGTTGTTAATGCCTATGATGGTTAATGCATAGCTTTGGTTTTTAAGATAAATTTCTTTATTTTATATTTTCGGGTTTTTTTCTCCAGTCAAAATGATTTGGACGAAACTTTAATAATTTTTCGATTATAACTTAATACGATTAACCCTTTATGAATCTTAACCTAAAGAACCCTTTGGTATTTCTTGATATTGAAACTACCGGCATTAATATTGCCTCGGACAGGATAGTGGAAATTACAATTTTTAAGGTTTTCCCAAACGATAAAAAAGAAGAAGTCAAAACTTACAGGGTTAACCCAACAATACCAATTGATCCCAAGGCAATAGCCATTCACGGCATTACAAATGAAGATGTAAAAGACGCCCCGACTTTTAATGAAATTGCCCAGACCATTGCCAACGACCTGGAGGGTTGCGATTTTGCAGGTTTTAACTCCAATAAATTCGACTTCCCGATGTTGGTCGAAGAATTTCTAAGGGCGGGAGTTGACATCGATTTAAAGAAACGAAAATTTATCGATGTCCAGGTGATATTTCAATAAAATGGAGCAGCGGACGCTTGGCGCTGCATACAAATTATATTGTAACAAGGAACTTACCGATGCGCATTCATTCGCATGCCGATACCATTGCCACTTATGAGGTGCTCATGGCCCAACTCGACAGGTATTGCGGAATGAAATATACCGATGCGGCAGGAAATGTTTCACTACCTATTGAAAACGATATAGATGCTTTGTCTAAATTTTCGTCGCATACAAATAATGTCGATTTTGCTGGCCGCATTATTTATAATGATAAAGGGAAAGAAATATTCAACTTCGGAAAATATAAAGGAATGACGGTTGAAGAAATATTTAAAAAAGACCCGAGCTATTACTCCTGGATGATGAACGGCGATTTCCCGCTTTATACCAAGAAGGTGCTCACGCAGATAAAATTGAGAGAAATGAATAATAAGCAAGAATTTTAATTCTTATAATATATGTTTTGCAAAACAGGCATATTAAGCTTATTGACGAATACCATTTTAATAGTTTCATTACCTGTCATAGCACAAAAAACACCGACCGACAGCCTTGAAAAAGTTTTATCTGTTACTAAAGATAAAAAGGCAAAACTTATTTTACTCAATCAACTTGCAAAAGAATATGCACCTGTATCATTTGACAAAAGCATTCAATATGCCAATCAAGCATACAAAATTGCGCAGAAAACGGCCAATACTTTGCAAATTGCAAACAGCTTTTTAATTATTGGCGATGCCTATAGCTATAACAATAATTTTCCAGAAGCCATAGAAAATTACAGCAAGGCGTTGAATATATCCAGAAAAGCCAATTACAAAGAAATTACAGCTGATTTATTGAACTGCATTGGCCTCAATTATTATTTCGAGGGAAAATATGATGAAGCTATGGTTTATTATCAGCAAACACTTGATTTTTCTGTTAAAAATAATATTGGTAAAGAAAAAGGTAATGCATTGTTTAATATTGGTTCCATAAACCGGAAACTTAATAATAAAACAAATGCTTTAAACTTTTATAATCAGGCATTGGTTGCCTTTGAAAAATGTAATGATATCAACGGGCTTGCCAAAACCAATAATAGTATAGGTATATTGAATGAGGAATCGGGGAATTTTAAAGAAGCGATAACCTATTACAACAAATCTATGCAATATAGGAAGAGTTCCGGCGACAAAAAAGGCTGTGCTATATTATACAACAATATTGGGCTTATTTTATTCAGGTGGGGCAAATATAACCAGGCCATAGCTTCTTACAGGATGCCCTCAGGTTTTTTGAAAGCATTGGGCTTCAGGAAGGCATTGCTCATTGCAGCAACAATATCGGCCTTGTTTATGAAAACCTCCCCCGTGGGTTTCAGTATAAGAACAATCTTGGTTATTATCAAAAAGCTATTGAATTTCACCAGCGGGCGCTCCAAATTTGGGAAAAGCTGGGTAATAAATCAGAAATAGCCTTCTCATATAGAAATCTTGGCAATGTCAATTCAAGGCTTACTGTTGACAAAATGGGTAGTCAGTTCGGTATTGACTGGGAATATTCCCTATCATCGGAAAAAAGAAAAACTTTTGCAAAAGAATTTGTACCTTCAATTGAATATTACCGAAAATCGCTGGCATTGAGCGAGAAAATAAATGACAAAAAAGATGTATTGTATGCAATGCTTATGTTGGGAAAAATGTATAATTATGCCGGTGAATTTGAACTGGCCAAATCTTATCTTAAAAAAAACCTTGAAGCGGAATTAACATTGAGAAACAATTATGATATAAATATTGCTTATTATGAATTAGGGAAAACCCATATTAATCTAAACAATTATAGCCAATCTATTTACTACCTGAATAAGAGCCTTGAATTATCAGAAAAAAACAAAAGCCAACAAATTACAAAGGATGTTTATTTAGCATTGTCATTTGCGTATAAAGCTTCAGGAGATTGTTACAAAAGCATGGGTGCATATCAAAAGTTTGTGCAGGTACAGGACTCCGTTCTGAATGTGGACAATATGAAGCAAATTGAAGAGTTGCAAACGCAATATGAAACCGAGAAGAAAAAACAGCAAATTGTTCTGCTGAATAAAGATGCCAAACTAAAAGATGTTGAAATCAGTCAGAAAAATACAGCCATTTATTTCTTTATTGTCGGGCTTTTGCTGGTATTGGCCATTACATTCTTGCTCTTCAGGCAAAACAATGAGCGCAAAAAGGCGAATATTGTAATTACCCATCAAAAGAAGGAAATTACCGATAGCATCCAATATGCCAGCCGTATTCAAAGGGCTGTTATACCGCCGGAAGAACACCTTAAACAATTTTTTTCCGATTCGTTTGTTTATTTCAGGCCCAGGGATATTGTCAGTGGCGACTTTTACTGGGTTTCGGCCAGAAACAATAAAATTATTGTGGCTGCTGCCGATTGCACCGGGCACGGCGTTCCCGGCGCATTCATGAGTATGCTGGGGATGTCGATTTTAAACAATATTGTAGCTGAGAAGGGCTTCATCCATTCAAATGAAATCCTCGATGAGTTAAGGCTTCAAATCATTACTTCTTTGCACCAAACCGGGAAAGAAGGTGAAAACAAAGACGGCATGGACATAGCGTTGTATATATTCGATAAAGACACCATGTTCATTGAATATGCCGGCGCAAATAACCCAATTTACCTTGTTCGCAAAGGAGAGCTTTTAGAAACCAAAGCCGATAAAATGCCTATCGGCATTCACGACAAATGCGAAATCCCTTTTAAAAGCACTATAATTCCCGTTGAACTAGGCGATATGGTTTATACTTTTTCGGACGGGTTTCAGGATCAGTTTGGCGGCCCCGATAATAAAAAGTTCATGTCGGGGAATGCGAAAAAATTATACATGCGCGTACATGCAGAACCTGCAGAAAACCAATCGGCAATTATCCAGCAAACCATTGCCGATTGGATGAAAAATACCGAGCAGATTGACGATCAATTAATAATTGGGGTTAGGGTTTAATTGAAACCTTCAACCTGCCACAATGAATTGGATTACTTACTTAGAGCAACCAATTTTTTGATTATTATATTTTTACCAGCGGTAAGCCTGACAAAATAAATCCCCGGTTTGCCTTTCAAATCAGCCATAGTTAAACGGTACTGATAATTTCCGGCTATTTGGCTGGCATTAACAATGTCCATAACCTTATTGCCCAACAAATCATAAACTGTCAAACCAACCGTTACATTTTCGGCCAATTGGTAACGTACAGTTGTTATGTCATCAAATGGGTTGGGGAAAACCGTTTCGCTTAATTTAAGCGCAGGAATCGTATTGACCAGTGTACCTGGGCCTGAACTGCGCAGGCGATTGTCTTCCATATTTGAACCCGCCTCTGCATAAACACCACCTCCGGCTTTCAATGTTCCAAAAGGGTTACATGGGCTGGTCTTACGCACACCTACGTAGTAATAATATACCGGGTCATTAGGCCCGCTGGCAGGGTTCACGGTTACATCAGTCCATGCTGTTGAGGAAGAAGCCATTGAATCAATCACCGGAAAGTCGGTGCCGTTTGAGCTTCTGTGAATATAATAGGTTGAGTAAGGAAAACCAATATATTCGTCCCATTGGAGTTGAACGCCAGTCTTTCCATATTCAACGGTGGTAACCAAATGCATGGTTTTACTGTATTTGCTCAGGTTAATGTCCGTTTCAACATTGTTTGAATCTACTGCGGTAAGCTTGTAAAAATATGCCTGTTTACGAGGGTTCACTAAAGTATCTATGAATATGCCTGCGTCCTCATAAGAAACAGCGCCTATTTTGTCATAAACCCCAACTACTGTGCTTTCCCTGTAAACATTATAACTCTTGAACTTAACAATTGATTCCCTGTCCCAAACAATAACGTTGTGGCCAATGGTATCGGTTATGCCATTATTTGCAACAGTAACCATACAAATTTCAGGCGATTGGTAAATTACTTCCAAGTCATGTGTAACTTCAGGGGCTGCATTGTAGTTTTCATTTCCATCCTGCATGGCCGTAATAGTTGTTGTGCCTATTATTGCGGGGGTTAACGCATCTCCTGAAACTGCGGCTATTTTGGGGTTGCTACTGGTAAAGGTAACAGGCAATCCGCTGGTAGAGGTTGCTACCAAGGTATATGGCACATCTCCGATTCTTATAACAGACAGCGTATCGTAATGAATTGTGATTGTCTGGTTTGCTTTAATAATGGTTAAAGCACCGTTAATGTAATTGAAGTCGTAATTTGGAGAAACAGCGCCGTAGGCATAAATAGCATAAGTGCTATCTGCAGGGGAATTGACCGTTGCAGTGGACGATACCATGGGTGAATCTGATAGGGATAGTGGTCCATCACCATTTTTAAATCCCGAATAACTTAATCTGAATGCTGGATCCTTAGCGCCATACACACGGCTTGTATCATGAACGGCAATAGTCAATGGGGCTTTATTTATAGTAAGCGTACCGGCAATATTGTTAAATGTATAATTTGTTGCCTTACCACCATCAAGATGAATAGGTATTGAACCTGCAGGTGTACTTGGTAAGGCTGAAGTTGATGCATTCGGCGCTTCTGTAAACACCGTTGCCGATTCATTATTTTTGAAACCACTGTATGTAATCCTAAAATAAGGGTTAGGGTCGCCATACAAACGACTCGTGTCATGAACCATTGCTGTTATTACCGCAGGTTTGATATCAAATTGCCCGCCACTCGAATTGTAACTCAAAATGTAATTCGTAGCGCTTCCTCCTGTTACATAGTTTGTATAACTTCCAATCCCGGTAGTAGGACTAACAGATGTTATAACAATTGGTTTTGTTATTAGCACAGAATCTGTTTCTCCATTCATAAAACCTGTATAACTTAATTGAAAAACCGGGTTGGCATCGCCATAAATACGGGAAGAAGAAATTACAGTTACAGTTAAATCAGCTGGTTTTATAGTTAGCCACCCCCCTATATTGTTAAATACATAGTTTACCGAATTCCCTCCTGAAAGGTTGATTGCATAAGCGCCAACTTTGCTTTTCGGCCCTGCTGTGGATTTAGCAATAGGCAGTATGCTGAGCACATTTACCGAATCATGGTTTTTAAAACCGGTATAATTAATTTTAAATTCAGGGTCAGGTTCGCCATAAACACGACTGGTGTCTTTAACTGTCGCTGTGAGTATGGCTTTCAGGATTGTTAAAGTAGCATTATTACGGCTAATCGTATAATTAACCGAATTTCCACCAGCCACAACAATTGCCGGCATTGAACCCGCATAGGTAGTATCATTTGCTGATGATGAAACCGAGACTTGTGAAGAAAGCTTTGAAGGAGTTTCTCCATTTTTAAACCCGTTGTAACTGAGCCTAAAAGAAGGATTGGGATCGCCATAATAGCGGCTTGTGTCAATTGCAGAAACTATCAATAATGCTTTTGCTATGGCCAATTGCCCATTTACATATTTAAAAGCGTAATTTGTTGAAATTGCCGATTTTGCAATAATTGGCCTTATACTTCCAGCTGGCGTAGTATCTGTTGCTGTTGAATAAATTGTCGGCAATTGGCTGAGGACTGAAGTGTTTTCTCCATTTTTAAACCCATCATATATAGCTCTAAACTGAGGGTTGGCGTCACCGTAAAATCGGGATGTATCAGCAGCAGTTACAGTAAGCTGGGCAGGATTGACCATCAATTTACCACTTATATTATTAAAAGTATAGTTTGTTGCTTGGCCACCGGATAAACTGATATTATATTGCCCTACATTACTTGAAACGATAGCATTCGATTTGGCAATTGGCAATGTATCAAGCACCAAAACCGTTTCATTATTTTTAAAACCACTATAGCTTATTCTAAATGCAGGATCAGGATTGCCATACAGCCTTGATGTATCATTAGCCGTTACTATAAGTACAGCTTTTTCAATTGTTAATTTAGCATTAACATAACTCAGAGTGTAGTTAGGAAAATCTCCATCCGAAACAATAATATCATTATCTGTAGCAGCGTTTGTCAAAAAATCTGCTGCACACGATACCGTTGGCATTATAGGCGAATATGAAAGTGTAATCACAGGGCCTTCACCTCCACTTGGCGGGGCCTGGTTATCCGCACTCTCACCATTTTTAAAACCACTGTATGTAATTCTGAAAGTGGGATTAACGTTGCCATAAATGCGGCTTGTATCATGTACGGTAACAGTTAAAGGCGCTTTTTCAATTGTTAAGGTACCATTCACTGTTGTTATATCATAATTGTCAGCGAATACATTGTAAGCAGAAATTGGATTGGTGCTACCAGCTTGTGCATAATAACTTTCATATGAGAACAAAGTAAAGGAAATGTTACTTGAGTTTTCCCCATTCTTGAACCCACTAAAAGTGGCCCTGAAATTGGGGTCGGCATCGCCATAAATACGGGTGGTATCTCTAATAGTTAAAGTTAGTGATGCTTTGTTAATAGTGAGTGTGCCCGTGTTGTAATTAAATAAATAGTTTGAGGCGCTGCCCCCAGAAACCGAAATTGTTGCAGTTCCTACTGCTGTTGATGCAGTTGCTGTTGAATATGCTGAAGGTAATGAAGTCAATGCTGAAACAGTTTCACCGTTTTTAAACCCTTCATATTTAATTCTAAAGTTGGGATTGGCGTCGCCATAAATGCGACTTGTATCTAAAGCAGTAGCAGTTAAAGGAGCCTTTGTAATTTCCAATTTACCACCAATATAAGAAATGGCATAATTTGAAGCGCTGGCGCCGGAAACTATAATTGTATCATGACTTCCTGCGGAAAGACTTGGTAAATCAGATGCAGCTGCAATTGGCATTGTGGTGAGAACAGAATATGTTTCATTATTTTTAAAACCATTATATATAAATTGTGTATCGGTCGGGTCTGGATAACCATAGTAGCGGCTGGTATCAACAACTGAAATGATTAATGGCGCTTTATTTATGGTTAAATTGCCATTGATATAATTAAAAGAATAATTCTTCGAACTGGCCCCTGACGCTGTAATTGACACTTTACCAACAGGCGTTGTTGCCAAGGCTGTTGTAGAAATAATCGGCAGGGTATCTATCGCTGAATTATTATCGCCATTTTCAAAACCACTGTAACTAATTCTGAATGCTGGATTTGAAGAACCATACATACGACTTGTGTCATTTACGGTAATGGTGAGTTGTGCTTTTGAAACGGTTAAAGTTTGTTGTGCTGAAGCCGGATTATATTGCGAATTACCGACCTGGGAGGCAGTGATTGTATCAATACCCGCACCCACAATTGTAATTTTATTATCCACAATGGTAGCAATATTCAAATTACTACTGGAGAAAGTAACAGGCAAACCCATATTTGAACTGGCAGTAATATGAATAGCCGTATCGCCATATGTTTTCGCTGGTAATGTATTAAATGTAATTATCTGATTTGCTTTTCCCGTCGCTATTGTTTTTGGATTGCTGGAAGCCGTATTTTTATTGTATCGCTCAAATCCCGGAAGTCCATCGTATTCATAAACGCGAATAGTATAGGTAGTACTGGGACTTAAATTTCTTAGTGTTACATGGTTGCCCGTATCATTAAAAATACAATAGTACCCGGAAGAGCCCAATTGCGTACCCATAACATTCCAGTCGGCGCTGGCTGTATATGTTGTACTATCCCTTTGGGTTTGTAATAGCGCCGGTACCCTGCTTAACAAAAACCACTTTTTTGTCGCCGTTGCCAACGGTCCAATTGACATCAATCTGGTTGCCTAAATTGTTTGTAACTGTAATGCTTTTAGCTTGAACCTCAGGATAAGCAGTGTAATAGCTAAATATAAACCCGAGATTATTAATCCCTCCTCCCTGTAACATTCCATATATAGAATCACCAACAACTGCAGGAATCCCTGCAGGATATGCCCCATCGTAATTAACATACTGTACATAATCAAAATCGATGAGTTTCACAAACCCGGTACCGTCAGTTTTTAATTTGTAAGCCACTCCAAGTCCGTTCACACCCCCATTGGCAAAACCGTATAATTCATTACCAACAATAGTAACCCCTTGAATAGGATTCTGACCATAAGTCCCATTAAAATCGTGTAAATCAGTTAATGTAGTATCAGCCATATTAAGTTTAAAAACCATACCCAAATTGTACGTACCTCCACTGTTTGTTACACCATAGTATTCATTATTTGATAAAACTAAAGGACCGGCAGGTGTATTCTGAAAATTATACAATACTTGGTAGCCAATACCAGATGTTTTTATCATAAAGAAGGTATTTCCGTCAATACTATAAATTGTATCATGACTCAAACCCAAGAACCCACAAGAACCAGAATGAAAATTGTAGAATGTTGTGTAATTGCTTCCATCTGTATTGATCTTTAAAAAAATGTGTGCCACTTCCTCCAGTAGCAATACCGTATATAGTTGTACCTGAAACAACAATTGCACCATTAGGATTTTCACCAATAGCAAAAGTATATATAGAAGTTAGTCCCGTTCCATCAGAATTAATTTTGTAGATATGGCCAAATGATATTAATGTTCCAATATCTGTGGTCATTTGTGTAGCTTCATACAAAACTGAACCTGAAGGAACTATCGAACCTATAGGGTATCCCTGTATTGTACCTTTAGTGGAAACTTGTCCATTGGTAGTATTTATCATGCAAACATTGCCTGTGGACATAACATAATCATTATAGCCACCAATAAAATTATTTAACCCAACAGTGCCAAATAAATTATTACCAACCTGTCCAAAATAGGACAACCCATTACTTGGGCCATATCCATTTGTGCCGTTAAAGTCAAATATATCGTTCACTTGTGCCTGCAATTTAATTGCGGCAACTATAAGTGCCAGTGTAAATAAAATCTTTTTCATATCGTTTAATTTTATAGTTTTTATATTTTTTATCTGACCTTATTACTACACCCACAGCACAAAAGAAGAGGGGAGAATAAATATTTACATTTATCAACTTATCCCATTGTTAACAGCCAACACTGCCAAGCCTACGGTATTTCGTTGGTTAAGTTTTCGCAACAGGTTTTTCCGGTATGTTTCAACCGTGTGCTGCGACAGGTATAGTTTTGCAGCTATTTCAGCCATTGTCATTTGCCCGGCAATAAGCTTCAGCACTTCGCGCTCGCGTGCGGTAAGTCTGTTAATTGCGCCTATTGTAAGGGTTTTATCGCCACTCTCAGTTATTTGGCTTTTGTTGTCAATGGGTGGGAATACTTTTTCGCCGTTCAATACTTTTTCGATTGCTTCAATCAGTTCGGAACGCTGGATGTTTTTTAACAGGTAGCCGTCGAAGTTGTTTTTTATGGCAGCATTGTAAAATCCCGGCTCGGTGTACATGGTAAGCATAATTATCTTAACGCCGGGATAAAAAGCTTTTATCTTTTTAGCCGATTCAATACCGTTCATACGTGGCATGTTTATGTCAAGTAAAACTAAATCGGGCAAAAATCCTTTAAGCAGGCTTAACAATGCAATGCCATCAGCCGCGTAACCTACAACTTTATAATCGGTATTGTTAAGCATGCTAAAAATACCTTCAGCAAACAGCTGATGATCGTCGGCAATGATTATTGTTTTTTCATCCATCAATTTCATTCTATCGTATTACGGATACAAAGTAAATGGCAAATTATTTTTAAATCAATCCCCTTTAAAGGGGATATCGATTAAAAACGACGAACCCCTATTTGGCGATGAATCTATTGTCATTGAACCATTCAATGCTGCAACACGCGATTTAATATTTCCCAAACCCATACCTGCCACCATTGCGTTTGTATCGAAACCAACGCCATTGTCCTCGGCAATTACCGTTAAAATACCTTCGGAAACAAACAATTGCAACGATGCGTTTTGCGCTTTCGAATGGCGCAATATGTTAGTAAGCAATTCGTTTACAATACGGTAAACTGCAATCTCTATTTCCGGCTTCAATTGTTTTTCAGCCAATTCATTTGATAATTGAATATTCACCTTTCCGTTTTGGTTTATATTAACGACTAACGATTCGATGGCGTAATTGAAGCCAAGCTTGACCAATTCGGGCGGCATCAAATCGTGTGCAATAGTCCTTACCTGGACGCAGGCATTATCAACCATGCTTTCTATTTTCAATAGTTTATTGTCCTGTCCCTGATTTTGGTTTTTATACAACCACGACGACAAATTAACTTTAATTGCTGATAAAGCCCCGCCCAACTCATCGTGCAGATTTTCAGCAATGTGCTTTCGTTCTGTTTCCTGTATATTTACAACTTCAGACATGTGCTTCTGCCGTTGTTCATTCATTTCAATCAATAGCTTATCGTTTTTTCTTTCCAGTTGCAATAAATTATTTTTTTGCTTTTGCTTATAGCTGCGAAATATTAATACAGCCAATAGCATTATTAATAAGAAGCCACCAAAGAAAATATATTTTTGCAATTGCATTCTCCGTATTTCAGCAATTTTTAGTTTTTCATCTTTTTCAAGAATTTCAATTTCTTTTTGTTTCTTTTCATTCTGATATTTGGCTTCTAATTCTCTGATTAGTTTATTTTTCGATTCGCTGAAAATACTATCTTTTAATGATATATAAAGTTTGTTATATTCGAGGGCTTTTTTATAATCCCGATTTCCTTCGTATGCTAAAGATAATATTTCATAATTATTCATTTCAAGATTTTCCGACTTAATCTCTTTTGCAATAATTAATCCCTTTTGGGCATTATTAATAGCATCAACATAATTATTGGTTAAATTATCTATTTCGGCTATATTTTTATATTCGAAAGTAATTCCATTCTTATCGCCTAAATATTTATAAATTAATAATGATTCGTAATAATAAGCTGTGGCTTTTACATAATCTTTTTTTAAACAATAAACCTCGCCAATATTGCTAAAACAACCGGCTATCCCTTTTTTTATACCAAGCGATTCATATAATTCAAGACATTTTAAATCGTAAGTTAAAGCTTTATCAAAATTTAGTTGTTCTTTAAAAATAACCCCAATATTTCCATAACAAACGGCCATGCCTTTTTTGTCGTCGTTTTCTTCTTTTATTTTCAACGATTTTAAATAATAAACTATGGCGTTATTATAATCGTCCAAATAGTAAAAAACGGCGCCAATATTATTATAACTCTTTGCCATTTCCATTTTGTCTCCAAGTTTTTCTTCAATATTTAAAGCTTTTAAATAGTATTCCATTGCTTTATTGTACAGACCTTGTTCTTCGAAGATTATACCGAGGTTTGAATAACAAATGGCAATACCCGCTTTGTCTTGTAGTTTTTCATATATTTTTAAAGATCCTTGACTATATCCTTTTGCTTTTTCATAATTGCCTATGTTTTTATATAAAACAGCAATTTTATTAAGACAATTTGCAACATCTTTTTTTAAATTATTTTTTTGAGAAATATCTAATGCTTTTTTAAAAAAGAGCAATGCTGAATCGGGCTTAAAGTTGCTAAAATATTGACCTATCTCTAAATTTAATTTTATTTTTTCCGTATCTGCTTTATCCAATTTAACAAGCAATAAAAGTGAGTCAATATTATTGTTCGCACGAATCCGCAGAACAATCAAAGATGTTATGGTTAAAACAACACAAAATAACAACCTTTTCATCCGTATAAAATTTAATTTTCAAAGGTCGGATAGCTTGTCCCGATTATTCGGGAGAACCCACATGTCTCAGCATTCAAACTATTTGTGTTGTTTGCTAAGATTTTATTCATCCGTTCTTTGTGTTACAGTTGTTTAACATGTGGGTTTCATACAATCAATTTTATTATAATCGAATAACTTACAATTATAAAGATTTTTCCCGGAATTAGAATCCAATTAAACTCTTATCGCTATAACTGAAATAATATCTGATAACAAAAAGGCTTTAGTAAATAAAAATCGATTTTAATCAACTTATACCATTATTTACAGCAAGCACTGCTAAACCAACAGTATTTCGCTGGTTGAGTTTTCGTAACAGGTTTTTGCGGTAGGTTTCAACCGTATGCTGCGACAAGTTTAATTTCGTTGCTATTTCCGCCATTGTAAGTTGGCCGGCAATAAGTTTCAACACTTCGCGCTTGCGTGCGGTAAGACTGTTAATCGCGCCTATTGTCAGGCTTTTATCGCTACTATCGATTTTCAGGTTATTATTGACAATGGGCGGGAACACTTTTTCGCCTCTCAATACTTTTTCTATTGCATCGATAAGTTCAGAGCGCTGAATATTTTTTAGCAGGTAACCATCGAAGTTGTTTTTTATTGCAGCTTTATAAAATCCCGGTTCATTGTACATAGTCAGCATAATTATCTTAACGCAGGGCCGGTTCAATACTGTTCATCCGGGGCATGTTTATATCAAGCAAAACCACATTGGGCAAAAATCCTTTAAGAAGGCTTAACAATGTAATACCATCAGCTGCGTAACCAACAACCTTATATTCGGTATTATTAAGCATACTAAAAATACCTTCGGCAAATAACTGGTGATCATTGGCAATGATTATTGTTTTTTCTTCCATTTGCTGTATTATATAAAAATAAGTGTAAAGAAAACAGTAAACTATTTTTGAATCAAACATTTTTGGAGAGGATTTCTATAAGAAACGACAAACCTCTGTTTGGGGCTGAATCTATTGTTATAGAACCATTCAATGCTGCTACACGCGACTTAATATTTACCAGCCCAATGCCTGCCGCCATAGAGCTTGAATCGAAACCAATATCATTGTTCTCGGCAATTATTGTAAAAATACCTTCTGATACGAACAATTGCAAAGATTATTTCATACAATCAATAATTCTATATAATTCATCGAGGATAAGTTAAGAACATTATTAGAGAATAAACACAATTATTCATCAATTATGAAACATTGTTCGTCAATTTATAATCATTCTGATTAAATAAGAAATGTCAACTTTGTAATGGACTTTATATAAGTTTAAAGACGGATAAAGTTATTCGAAAAATAATTTTTTACAGCTAACCAAATATTATTACTTTTGACGCCTTAAACAAAATGGTCAAAAAGTTGTTTGTTTTAAAAATCATTTAATTTAGGGCTTCTGATGGTGAACATTCTGCATAGCGGGGAAAACTTGGATAAACTGAACATTATTATTGAAGCTGCGCAAAAAAGATTCGGATTATACGGACTTCAAAAAACATCGATGAGGGAAATTGCATCGGACCTGAATATGTCAAAAGGTTCTTTGTATTATTATTTTCCCGATAAGGAATATTTGTATAAAGCGGTTGTTGAAAAAGAGCAGAATGAATTTATCAGGATGGTAAAAGAGAAAATTCAGAGTGTTAACGATCCTTCTGAAATGCTTGAGGAATATGTAAAAATTAAGTTGGATTATTTCAGGACACTCTTAAATTTAAGCCGCTTCAGCTATGACGAGTTTAAAGGTATAAAGCCTTTTATGAGCAGCAACTGGCAACAATTTCGCAAGAATGAAACGGAGATAATTAAGGAAATTCTGAATAGCGGGGTTACAAAAGGAAAGTTTTTTATCGCCAATATTGATGAAACGACTGACCTTTTTCTTGATATCATAAAAGGTTTACGTGACAGCATCATCAGTAAAAAAGGTTTGTTCTACCTTGAATTAGAAGAATATGAAACGTTGGTAAAAAAGGTTGAAACATTTGCTAAAATTTTTTTAAAAGGTTTGACGCAACCTCATTAATAGATTTAAAGAAATATTATTTTAAAAATAAAGAATTGTTCAATTAAATTAATTATTAAATATTTTATGGAGAATAACAATAATGGCAATGGAAAGCCCTCGAATGGAAAAAATACGGGGATAAAAAGATATATTCCTTTATTTGTTGTAGTAGCAATTGTATTAATCATTGGATTTTTGTGGTACAGGGAATATTCAAAATACGTTTACACCGACGATGCGCATGTTGATTCGGACAATGTTTCGGTAAGTTCAAAAATTCTTGGCCGGATAGTTCATCTTTATGCCGATGAAGCGGATTCTGTGAAAAAGGGAATGTTGTTAGCCGAGTTAGACAGCGCTGATTTATTGTCGCAGAAAAAACAGGCCATTGCTATGTTAGATCAGGCTTCAGCTTCGCAGGTTATGGCAGAAGCCAGATATCAGTCAGACCAGGAAAATATTAAGGTTAGTAATGTGGATTATGAAAAATCGCAAGACGATTTTAAACGTGCGAAAGACCAATTTGCCGGCGAAGTAATTCCAAAAGAACAATTCGATCATATTCAAAAGTCATACGAATCGGCAAAAGCAAAGCTCGACGCTTCCAAAACGCAGCTAACAGTTTCAAAAGCCCAGATTAACAGCGCAATTGCTTCAATCGAAAATGCTAAAGCACAAATCGGGGTTATAACAACCCAAATAAATAATACGCGGCTGTATGCGCCCTTTAGCGGTATTGTAGCCAAGCGTTGGCTTCTTCCGGGAGATATAACACAGCCTGGCCAATCAATTTTTACTTTAACAAACGATAAAAAACTGTGGATTGCTGTTTTTCTTGAAGAAACCAAATTGGCAAAGGTTCATATAAACCAGAAAGTAAAATTTACCATTGATGCATTCTCGGGAGTAACATTTGAAGGAAAAGTCTTTTCAATTGGTTCAAATACGGCATCTCAGTTTTCGCTTATTCCGCCTAATAATGCTTCTGGTAACTTTACTAAAATTACACAAAGGGTGCCATTGAAAATTTCTATTGAAGGAACTGAAAATCATAAAATTCTCGCAGATTATAAAATATTGGCCGGGATGTCGGCAGTAATTAAAATTATTAAGGATTAAACATGCGCAGGATTACACCTTCACATCGCATCCGGATGCTGTTTCGCGACAGGGAATCGGCATTTCATCCGCAAAGCACAAATTATAAATGGTGGCTGCTTGCCAATGTGATGATAGGAACATTTATGGCTGTGCTCGATGCAACTATTGTAAATGTAGGTTTGCCAAAAATTATGGCTTCATTCGGGGTTGGCATCGATAAAATTGAATGGGTGCTTACGGCTTATATGCTTGCTATGGCTGTTATGCTGCCCACTGCAGCCTGGCTTGCTGATAAATTCGGTTTTAAGCGGATGTATTTCTGGGGGCTGCTTTTGTTTACTTTCGGGTCATTCCTTTGCGGAATGTCCGGCGATGAAAATATGCTTATTATATCGAGGATTATACAGGGCTTGGGCGCAGGCGCAATTCAACCAATTGGCATGGCTATTATTACCCGTGAATTTCCCCCGAAACAAAGAGGCGTGGCATTGGGATTTTGGGCTATCTCTTCTGCGGCATCTGTATCATTCGGGCCATTGTTGGGCGGCTTTCTGGTCGATAATTTTAACTGGCAATTGATTTTTGATGTTAATGTTCCCGTTGGTATCATGGGGCTTTTTGCAACCATTGTTATACAAAAGGAATATAAAAACAAGAACGCCCGTAATTTCGACATTTTAGGGTTTATTTCTGCAAGCACCTTTCTTCCGTTAATCCTTTATGCGCTTACCGAAGGAAATGCCTCTACAAATGCAGCAGGTTGGTCGGCCCCTTATGTGTTACTGTGTTTCGGGATTTCTGCAATCGCTCTGGCTGTCTTTATCACTACTGAATTAACAGTTAAGGAACCCCTGATGGATTTGAGATTACTCTCCAATCATAATTTTGGAATTGCCAATATTGTTATGCTGATTTTTGGTATCGGGATGTTTGGAAGCACTTTCCTGTTACCATTATATTTGCAGAATTCCCTTGGATACACGGCAATCCAGGCAGGGGCTGTTTTTCTACCTGTCGGGATTATACAGGGAACAATGTCGCCTATAGCCGGTTTAGTTGGAGATCGTATTCAATCCTAAAATCCCTATCATTTTGGGTATTTCATTGTTGGCTTTCAGCTTTTATATAAATTCTTCTTTTTCATTCTTAACCGAACCTTCATACATTTCAACCAGTTTGTACATCAGGGGATTTGCAATGGGTATACTTTTTACGCCATTAAGCTCGATATCTTTATCCGAAATATCGCGCGATCATATGGCGCAGGCATCTGGCCTGTTTAACATTGTAAGGCAATTGGGAGGTAGTTTTGGCATAGCTATCCTGGCAACGGTACTTACTTCAAGGGTAAATTTTCATACTCAAATATATGGACAGTCAATAGAATCAACATCCCCTGAATATAGAAATGTTTCAACCCAAATGACATACCAGATTCAACATAACGCGGGAAGCTCATTATATACGGCTGCGCGGCAAAGCAGGTCGCTGATAGTTGGACAGGTGAATAAAGAAGCTTTCATTCAGGGCGTCGACGATGATTTTACAGTTGCCAGCTTCATTACTATCGTGGGCGTAATTCCAATATTATTATTGCATGCAAAGAAAAAGAAAGTGTCTGTAAAACCAATATTAACCGAATAAATTATTGTTTAAATGAAAAAAACGACTATGATTGGTAAAATTCAATATCGGAATTTATTCTTAAATTTTATAATTACATTCTTTGCCTGTTTTTATTCTGAAATTGCAGTTAACAGCCAGGCAAATGCAAATTCAACTGAGCAATTAGCTGGCGATTCGCTTTCGTTAAACCAGGTAATCAGCCAGGTAATTCAAAATTATCCGACCGTTAAGGAAGCTGAAGAAGCCTTAAATGCTGCTGATGCAAAAATAGGGCTTGCACGTGCCGGATATTTTCCGACAATTGATGGCACGGCTTCTTATTCGCGTCTTGGGCCTGCGCCTTCAATAACTTTTCCAAATTTGGGATCTTTTCAATTATTTCCTGCTGATAATTATTCAGCATCAGTAAACTATTCCCAAAGTATTTTCGATTTTGGGAAAACTGCGAGAAATATCACTTTTGAAAAAGAGAATAAAGAGGTAACCAAACAATCGCTTGAACAAGTGAAGCAAAAATTAGCGATGGCTGTAACTATTAATTTTTATTTACTTGCTTATTTGCAGGAAGCAATTGAAATTAAAAACGAGGAACTTCATAATTTACAGGAGCATTTGGAATATGTACAAAAGAAGAAGGAAACCGGTTCTGCAACGCAATATGAAATATTAACTACGCAGGTCAGGATTTCCAATGTTGAAAGTCAGAAGCTCGATTTGGAAACTTCATTGAAAGTGCAGTTCTCAATCCTGAATTCTTTAATGGGGCAACCTGAGAATTCGGCTCATCTTATGAAAAAAGAAATTGCGGTTGCATTGCCAATTATACAGCAAGATTCTCTGATATTGTATGCTTTAAATAATCGCGATGAAATAAAAATAGCCCAGCAGAAGGAATCTTTAGCTGAACTTCATTATAATGTTGTTAAAGCGGATTACTATCCATCAGTAAATATTTTTGCTTCCGGGGGAGGGAAAAATGGATATTTAATGGATTTAAATAAATTCAGAGCCGATTTTGTTGCAGGCGCAGGGTTAAATATTCCCATTTTCAATGCCACAAGGACAAGGAGTAATCTGCTACTTGCAAAATCTTCAATACAGACTTTGGGATTCGAAACAGACTTGGCCAAACGAAATATAACCAATGAAGTGGTAGAAAGTGAAACGGATGTAACCTCCTCGAATCAAAAAGTTAAACAATTCAAATTGCAGTTGAACCATGCTCTTGAAGCGCTGTCGTTGGCCAAAGTCAATTTCAATACAGGTGTAATTACCAATCTCGATTTGTTGGATGCCACCACTGCTGTATCTGAAAGCCAGTTGTCACTTTTGAAAGCCCAAATTGATTATGTTGTCAGTATTTTTAAATTGAAAGCTGCTTTAGGTGAAAGGTTATATTAATTCAAAGGCAGTATCAAATTGTAAAATATTGTTTTATAAAAGGGGAATGTGTAAAGTTGCCAATATCATTAACTATTTTAATCTATGCTAAAATTGCAAAAATTAATCGTCAAATTTACAGGCTATAAATAAAATTTATCAAAGTCAGTTGCATTTTAATAAAATTATTCTTTCATTTGTATTAATAATTGAATTTGTAAAAATGAAAATTCTGAAAAACAATGGTTGGTTGTGGCGCACGCTTCTCAAATACCGTGAGGAGGATTAGCCCGTTTTATTTTCAGGATAAAAAACATAAAATCAGAAAGGCTTGCCGAATCACGGCAAGCTTTTTTTTTGATGAATTTTTTAGGATAAAAAAATATGAAAGTAGAAAATGAAAACATATTAACTTACTTAATTAAAAAACCATACCTAATCACTACCGGGTGGAAAATTTTTATTGTGGTGTGATTTTGGTAAAAAAATTATAAGCCATGAAGTACAGCGTTGTTACAATATCAAAACAGGTTCTTGCCGATACTAATACGCCGGTAAGCATTTATCTGAAGTTAAGGGATGTTTTTCCCTTCACTATTCTGCTTGAAAGTTCGGATTACCACGGAAGCAAAGGAAGCTGGTCGTTTATCTGCGCTAAGCCTATTGCTTCATTTATCGTAGAAAAGGGTAAAATAACCGAGCGTTTTCCAAACGATAACATCGCAGTTACACATGTAACGGATGATATTTCGGTGTCGAAAAGGCTGGATATGTTCCGGCAATCATTTGCCTGTGAAGGCGAGCCAGTTCCGATAAATGGCCTGTTCGGTTACCTTGCTTACGATAGTATTGAATACTTCGAAAATATAAAACTCCATTCGGGAATTGAGGAAACCAGGTATATTCCTGAAGTACATTACAGTTTTTACAGGTACATCGTTGCTGTGAACCATTTTCACAATCGTTTGATAATAATTGAAAATTTGCTTCCTGGTGAGAAAAGCAGTATTGAAAATATTGAAACGCTTTTACAAAGCAAGAGCTTTGCCGTTTACCCGTTTAAAGCCGGTAATGACGAAGTCTCGAACCATACTGATAAAGAATACATGCAAATTGTTGGCAAAGGAAAAGAAAGCTGCCATCGGGGCGATGTTTTTCAAATTGTGCTTTCCCGGAGGTTCCAGCAAACTTTTACTGGCGACGATTTCAATGTATATCGTGCATTACGTTCAATAAACCCTTCGCCATATTTGTTTTATTTCGATTATGGCAACTTTCGCATTTTCGGATCATCTCCTGAAGCAGAGCTTGAAATTAAAGGCGGGAAAGCATACATACATCCTATTGCCGGAACTTTTAAACGTACAGGCAATGACGAACAGGATAAAAAACTTGCCGAGGAACTTTCCAAAGATAAAAAAGAAAATGCCGAACATGTTATGCTGGTGGATTTGGCGCGTAACGATCTTAGTCGTAATACCAGCCAGGTAATTGTTGAAACCTATCGCGAAATACAATTTTATTCCCATGTAATCCACATGGTATCCATAGTATCGGGCGTATTGCCACAGGATTTTAATCCCGTACAGGTGCTGGCCGATTCATTCCCGATGGGCACACTTTCCGGAGCCCCAAAATATAAAGCTATGGAATTGATAGATAAATATGAGGGCGATAGACGTGGATACTATGGGGGATGCATCGGTTATCTTGGATTTAACGGCGATTGTAACCATGCCATCATGATCCGTTCGTTTCTTAGTGATAACAATACTCTCTATTACCAGGCAGGGGCCGGCATTGTTATCGATTCACAGGAAGAAAACGAACTAAATGAAGTGAATAATAAACTAGCAGCTTTAAAAAATGCTATTGCTCAGGCTGAGGGGATTTGAGTTTATTTTTTGACTGGACTATTATTTTTAATATTTTTTTTAAAACATTATAAATATTTTTCATTTTATGAAAGTAGCAGTATTGGATAATTACGATTCTTTCACCTATAACCTGGTGCATGCAATTGAAAAAATCCTTCAACAAAAAATTGATGTATTTCGAAACGACCAGGTACCGGTTGAAAAATTTTCAGCTTATGATAAAATAGTCTTATCGCCAGGCCCTGGTTTACCTGATGAATCAGGAATTCTTAAACTTCTTATTGAATACTGGGCGCCTAAAAAAAGCATTTTAGGTGTGTGCCTCGGGTTACAGGCAATTGGAGAAGTGTTTGGCGGTAAACTTGAAAACCTCGATAAAGTGTTTCATGGAGTTGCAACAACGATTATCCAAACAGCGAACGATGAGAAGATGTTTGAAGGCATTCCCGAAATATTTGAAGGCGGGAGGTACCATTCATGGATAATTAAACGCGATAGTATGCCCGATTGTTTGGAAATAACTGCAATTGACAAACAAGGCCAGGTTATGGGTGCGCGCCACAAAACCTATGATGTAAGGGGTGTACAGTTTCATCCTGAATCGGTGCTTACGCCATTGGGGGCGAAGATGATTGAAAATTGGCTGAAAGCATGAAAACTTTAAAAAACTTGATAATGATATTGAATTATGCAGTAAGCTGCTTAATAATTATTGCAGGGCAATTGCAAAATCATCAATTTGAAAAACTTAATATTCTTTATGTTCACAACTTCACTATTCACAATTACTAAATTTTAATACCATGAAAGAAATCTTAAACTACCTGTATTCCCATAAAACTTTAACACGCGAAGAGGCTAAAACGGTTCTAACCAATATTGCCCAGGGAATTTACAATCATAGCCAAATAGCTTCTTTTATCAGTGTTTATATTATGCGGAATATTACAGTTGAAGAATTATCGGGTTTTCGCGATGCAATGTTAGGCTTGTGCATTCCTATTAATTTAAACGGTTATAACACAATCGACCTGTGCGGGACCGGCGGCGATGGCAAGAATACATTCAATATATCTACCCTTGCTTCATTTATAGTTGCAGGCGCCGGGGCTATGGTTACAAAGCATGGCAATTATGGGGTTTCATCAGGTTGTGGTTCCTCGAACATTATGGAAACTCTTGGTTATAAATTCTAAGCGATGCCGGGAAACTTAAAACCGAACTCGAAACTACCGGCTTTTGCTATTTACACGCGCCGCTGTTTAATCCTGCCATGAAAAATGTAGCCCCTGTCCGTAAGGATTTGGGCGTGAAAACTTTTTTCAACGTGTTAGGCCCTATGGTTAATCCAACATTCCCAAAAAACCAAATGGTAGGGGTTTATAGCCTGGAATTGTCGCGTATTTATACATATTTGTATCAATTAACCGATAAAAATTTTATAATCCTTTTTAGCCTCGACGGGTATGATGAGATTTCATTAACATCGGAATTTAAGATAATCTCAAGAAATTTTGAGGCTATAATGGTGCCGGAATCATTGGGTTTGTCCCAAACCAAACCCGAAGAATTGGCAAGCGGTGCAACAGTGAATGAATCCGTTGATTTGTTTGTTAAAGTTTTAGAAGGCAAAGGAACGAAGGCACAGGTTGATGTGGTTTTGGCCAATGCCTCTGTTGCATTAAAATGTTTGAACCCCGGGCAATCGTACCCAGATTGTATCGAAAAAGCCCGTGAATCATTGAATAGCGGCAAAGCATTAAAAGCATTGAAAAAGCTAATGGATATGCAACCTAAGTAATTCGGAAGTTCTGAAGTTCGGAAGTTCAAATCTTCAGATATTCAGTACTTCAGTACTTCAGAACTTCAGATTTTCCGAACTTCAGATCATAACATTAAAATAAGGTATATGACCATCCTTGAAGAAATAGTTCAATATAAATATAAGGAAGTCGCAAAGCAAAAAGAATTGTACCCGATAAAACTTCTTGAAAAAAGTAATTTTTTCGAGGCTAAGCCTATATCTTTAAAACAAACCCTCTTGCGACCAGTTGCAATGGGGATAATTGCCGAATTTAAACGTAAATCGCCTTCAAAAGGAATAATTAATAAACTTGCCGATGTTGAAAAAACAACTTTGGGATACATTAGCGCCGGCGCATCCGCACTCTCGGTTCTCACAGATGAAAAATATTTTGGCGGCTCAAACGACGATTTTTTAAAAGCCCGCCAAGTTAATTCATGCTCTATGCTTCGGAAAGAATTTATTGTGGACGAGTACCAGGTGATAGAATCAAAATCGATTGGCGCTGATGTGATATTGCTCATAGCTGCCTGCCTTACAAAAAACGAAATTGATAAATTAGCGAAACTTGCAAAATCGCTGGAACTTGAAATATTGCTGGAGCTTCATGATGAAAAGGAAATTGATAAAATTTCGCCGGTCATTGACCTGATAGGCATTAACAATCGCAACCTGAAAGATTTCAAAGTTGATTTAGGCCATTCAAAAAAATTGGCATCGCAATTACCCGGTGATTTTGTTAAAATTGCCGAAAGCGGTATCGATTCGCCTGATATTATAAGGGATTTAAAGAGCATTGGATTTAATGGTTTCTTAATGGGCGAATATTTTATGCGCGCTCAGCAGCCTGAAAATGCTTGCGCGGAATTTATTAATCAATTAAAATCAATAATTCCCTAGGTTCAGCACAATAATGAGTAACCGGATTATGAAAGATATTAAGAAAATAAACACGGACAGTCAAATTCAGGGTTCTAAACCTAAAGTTTCGCGGAGGTTAAAGATAAAAGTTTGTGGCATGCGTGAATATGAAAATGTTAAGCAGTTGGTTCAACTGCCTGTAGATTATATCGGTTTTATTTTTTATCCGCCGTCGCCCAGGTATGTGGGCTCAAAAATTGATCCCTCAATATTGGAAATAATTCCGGGATACATTCAAAAAGTTGGTGTTTTTGTCGATTGTCCATTGAAAGGGCTTTTAAGAACTGCTGAAGAAAATCGTCTTGATTGTGTCCAGCTTCATGGAAGTGAAATACCTGATTATTGTGAAGAAGTTATGAAAAGAGGCTTTAAAGTAATAAAAGCTTTCAAGGTTGGTTCAGAAATGAACATTTGCGAAACAGCAGGATATCAACCTGCCTGTAATTATTTCCTGTTTGATACTCCCGGAGAGCTTTATGGGGGAAGCGGCCAAAAATTTAATTGGGAAATATTACAACATCAAAAGCCTGCATTGCCATATTTTATTAGCGGCGGTATTTCGCCAGTCGATGCAAGTACTATAAAAAGTCTTTGTTTAGAAGGGCTTTATGCAATTGATATTAACAGCAAATTTGAAATTAAACCCGGTATAAAGGATATAGGGCTGATTAAAAATTTTATTAACGATTTAAATTGATTGTTAAATTTTAAAAAATTAAGACATTTAAATTATAAAAGAATATTTGTATGGATTACCAGGTAAACGAACGTGGTTATTATGGGGAATATGGCGGCGCATATATTCCCGAAATGTTGTATCACAATATTGAGGAATTGCGCAATCGTTATCTCAAAATAATAAACAGCGAAGCATTTAAAAAAGAGTTCGACCAATTGATGCGCGATTATGTTGGACGCCCGAGCCCACTTTATAAAGCCAAACGGCTTTCGGATTATTATAAAACCAATATTTATCTTAAACGGGAAGATTTAAACCATACAGGCGCGCATAAAATAAATAACACAATCGGACAAATTATTCTTGCTCGCTATTTGGGTAAAACCCGTATAATTGCTGAAACCGGAGCAGGCCAGCATGGGGTTGCCACCGCTACCGTATGCGCCCTCATGAATGTGAAATGCTTTGTTTATATGGGCGATACCGACATTAAGCGCCAGGCGCCTAATGTTGCACGCATGAAAATGCTTGGCGCTGAAGTTGTCCCTGTGCGCAGCGGAAACAAAACACTCAAGGATGCTACGAATGAAGCGCTGAGGGACTGGATTTCAAACCCTGTAGACACTCATTATATAATCGGTTCGGTAGTTGGGCCGCATCCATATCCCGACCTGGTTTCGCGCTTTCAATCGATAATAAGCGAAGAAATGAAATGGCAATTAAAAGAAAAAACCGGCAATGAGAACCCGGATTATATAATTGCCTGCGTCGGCGGCGGCAGCAACGCAATCGGCGCTTTCTATCATTATTTAAATGATGAAGCTGTTAAACTTGTTGCGGTTGAAGCCGCAGGTAAAGGCATTGATACAAATGAAACAGCAGCAACCATGGTTTGCGGGAAACCCGGTATTATTCATGGCGCTAAAACCTTGTTAATGCAAAACGATGATGGCCAAATTACCGAGCCTTATTCAATTTCAGCGGGATTGGATTATCCGGGAATAGGTCCGCAACATTCTCATTTATTTAAAACAAACCGTGTTAAATTTCTTAACGCTACCGATGATGAAGCCCTTAAAGCAGCAATGATGCTGACACAAATGGAAGGCATTATCCCGGCGCTCGAATCAGCGCATGCTTTGGCGGCGCTTGATAAAATAAAGTTTTCTTCAAATGAACATGTTGTAGTGAACTTATCCGGCAGAGGGGATAAGGACATGGAAGCTTATTTGGAATATCTTAAAGAAGCTGAAGCACTGAAGTTCTGAAGTACTGAAGTTCTGAATTTTTGAATGAGCAATATAATTAATAATTAAATACATTAAGATGAAGCAAATTACAAAATCATTTCAAGATTTAGATGCTTGGAAGGAGGCACATAAATTTGTTTTAGAAATTTATAATATATCAGAACAATTTCCTAAAAGTGAGATGTTTGGGTTAGTATCACAATTCAGACGGGCTGTAGTTTCTATAGCTGCTAATATTGCCGAAGGTTACAGAAAGAAAGGCAAAGCAGATAAACTAAGGTTTTACAATATTTTACAAGGATCAATGGAAGAATGTAATTATTTTCTTATACTTTCAAGAGACCTAAACTATATTAACAGCGCCACATTTGAAAAACTTTCATTAAACCTTGATATGGCAAGAAAATTGATAAACAATTATTGTTATTCTATTTCTTTATCTCAAAAAACAAACTAATGGATGCAATATTTCAGTACTTCATAACTTCTGTACTTCAGATATTCAGATCTTCAGAACTTCTAATTAAATAAAAACAATGAACCGCATAGATCAATTGTTCCAAACTAAAAAAGGAAGCATTTTGTCAGTGTATTTTACAGCCGGTCATCCGTTGTTGAATGATACCGTGCCTATAATAAAAACGCTTGAGAAAGCAGGCGTTGATATGGTTGAAATCGGGATGCCTTTTTCCGATCCTATGGCCGACGGCCCTGTAATTCAGCAAAGCAGCCAGGTTGCTTTGAAAAATGGCATGTCGCTAAAATTGCTGTTCGAGCAGCTGAAAGATATTCGTAAAGAAGTTACAATACCGTTGCTGCTTATGGGCTATCTAAACCCGGTTTACAGGTTTGGAATTGAAGAATTTTGCATAAAATGCGGCGAAGTCGGTATAGACGGCCTTATTTTGCCCGATTTGCCTATGGACGAATATGAAGAAAAATATGCAGGGTTTTTCGAAGAAAACGGGTTGTATGATATTTTTCTTGTTACCCCGCAAACTTTGGAAGAACGTATAAAAAAGATCGATAGTATTTCAAAAGGTTTCGTTTACATGGTTTCAAGCTATTCTACAACCGGTAGTGGAAAAGATTTGAACCTTTCCCGGTCATATTTTGAGAAAATGGCCGGGATGAAACTTAAAAACCCACTTGTTGTAGGCTTCGGCATAAAAGATAAACCCACATTTCAGAATGCCTGTAAATATGCCCGTGGCGCAATTATCGGAACTGCATTTATTAAAGCTTTGGATAAAGACGGCGAAATTGATAAAAAAATAAACGATTTCGTTAAAGAAATACTTTAAATATACAATTCTACAAGTTATATTTCGAATCCTTGTTTTTTATAAAATTCTGAATTATAATTATTTATATATTTATTTTTTTCTATTAATAAAAAATTAAGAATAAAAAAGCTTAATCACTGGCAGATTTCAAAGCTTTCTATTATTTTGCAGGCTTTTAATGTTGAAATAAATAAGCTGAATAAATGTCATTACCTACTGTTTCAATAATCGGAGGAGGAAGCTGGGCAACGGCGCTGGCAAAAATGGTTTCATATAATGTAACGACGTTTAATTGGTATATTTATGAACAAGAGATAATCGACCATATCAAAAAATACCACCATAATCCAAAATATACCAGCTCTGTAGAATTTGATCCCTCGAAAATTCATTTGCATAACAACATTAAGGATGCTATTGAAAGTTCCGGGATTATTATTTTTGCGGTGCCATCGGCATATATAAAAGGTTTGATGGGAACTACAGATATTGACTTTAGCGGACGGTTTTTAATTAATGCAGTTAAAGGACTTATTCCTGAGGATAATGTTACGGTTACCGAATATTTCCAGGAACAATTCAGCATACCTTATAACCACGTTGGGGTTATTTCCGGGCCTTGCCATGCCGAAGAAATTGCTATGGAAAGATTATCGTACCTTACAATTGCCACTGAATTTGAAAATGACGCCCAAATAACAGCTAAGCTCAGTATCATGTCCTTTTATCCATACAGTAATTTCCGACGATATTTATGGAATTGAATTTGGCGCTGTTCTAAAAAACATTTATGCTTTAGGCGCAGGTATTTGTCATGGTTTGGGCTATGGCGATAATTTTAATGCTGTGTATATTTCAAATGCAATTCGGGAAATGGAACGGTTTCTTGCAAAAGTATTTGAACGTGAAAGGCATCTTTTCCATTCGGTTTACCTTGGCGATTTACTGGTAACTGCCTATTCCCAATTCAGCCGGAACCGTACTTTTGGTAATATGATAGGTAAAGGGTATACTGTAAAATCAGCTATGATGGAACTTAACATGGAAGCTGAGGGTTATTATGCGTGTAAAAGCATAAATGAGATAAATCATAAATACAAAGTTCGAATGCCCATTGCCGAAACAGTTTATAAAATACTTTACGATAAGTCGAATCCTGCTTCAGAGGTTAAGTTGTTGGCCCAAAAATTAAAATAATAATAGCAATTGTATTGAAATTGCCGGTTGGAATGTATTATTTAAAGCTATTATGCCTGATTTTTTTTAAGCATCACTATTTATTAACAGGAAACGGAACTATAGCGCCGAATTGAGAAATCAATATTTTTTTAGAAGCAAGTAAATTGCCTTTCCAAATAACATTTACGATAGCGGCATCAGGTATCCGGTAATAAAGTTGATTTTTAGAAGTACATTTTGCATTTTGCAGCCATTCGTTCAGGCTTTTTGTATTATTGTCCTTTTCAAATGTTAGAAATACCGGAGTGGCAGAAGAAATAGTCCGATCAGAAATGCCGCTTTTAGGTGAGAAACGGAATATCTCAAATTGAGTTTCCTTAGTTGATGCAATTGGCGTATAATAAAACCATGTTGTGTAAGTGGTTGTTATGCTTCGCCCTATAAACAATTCGAGGTAATATTCTTCAAGACGGTTCATTTCATCTAAAGCCATTCTGAATGACTTAACTTCTGGCAAAGCTCCATCTTCCGATAAAATCATTTCAAATTTACGTTGCCTGATTTTAATAATTACATCTGCAGCTTCCTTTGCTTTATCTTTAAGGCTTTTCATCTCTTCTTTTGTCTTTGTTAAAGGTATTCTGATGTATGCTGAATCTCTTATAACAGTTTTATAAAAAGTATCGGACTTGCCATAATAAAATTTTTGCATCGAAAGCTCCTTAAATTCATTTGATGAATTATCATTTATAGAAATTTCCCCAAAGTTAATTTGCGTCAATTCACTTTTAAATGAAGGATCGAGAATAAAACCCGATTCAGTTAAATAAAATAATGATTTCGGATTGAACCCTTTCTTGGTTTTAACGGCATAAAACTCATCCGGATCGACTTCCTTTATCGGAAAAATGTCGACACTGTCTATGCTCCATTCCGATTTATTTTCAGAAATAATGCTTTTTAGCCCCAAGTATTCTTCAGCATAAGCAAAATAAGGCCCGCAGTAAGTTTTAGTGTTCTTTGTTACAACTTTAATGGCAAGCGTTGTCCGAGGCAACGCATATATAAAAACGTCATTGATATTTTTAGGTGAAAATTCCCCTATCTTTTGAACCGAGACAATGCCCTGCCCAGACAATACATATATTATGTTTAAAGAAAGGAATAAAGCGCTAATCTTCTTCATTTTTTGAAAGTTTAATTTTTTTGAACGCACTGGAAATATTTTGAATAATATCAGAAGCAATCATTGATTCCTGGCCTGATTCCTCTGATGCGAGGTCGCCGGCCAAACCATGTAAATATACGCCTGTAACAGCGGCTTTTTGCGGATCGTAACCCTGGGCAAGCAAAGATAAAATTATGCCGGTAAGCACATCGCCGCTCCCGGCAGTTGCCATTCCATTATTTCCTGTATTATTGAAATGGCAGGAACCATCTGGAAAGGCTATGACAGTGTATCGTCCTTTTAAAACTATGTAAATATTCAGCTCTTGCGCTATTCTTTTCATATTTAAAAACCTTTCATAGCTGTTCGCCGAAGTTCCGAAAAGCCGGTCGAATTCGCCAGTGTGAGGTGTAATTATAGTTTCTTTTGGAATGTATTTAATAATTTCAATATCCTGTGATATAATATTCAAAGCATCGGCATCAATTACAATAGGTTTTTCTACCTGGTCAAAAAGCTGCCGGATAATTTTTGAAGTTTCTTTATTTGTGCCCAAGCCCGGGCCGATGCCAATAGCCGAATATTTTTTTAAGTCTGGTAACGAAGCAATATGTGATTCCGATGAATCGATGCTTACAATGGCTTCCGGGAATGCGGTTTGCAAAATGCCGGTTAAATTTTTTGGAATGTGGGTTGTAACTAAACCACATCCTGTTTTTAAACACGATTTGGCAGAAAGTATTGCAGCTCCTGCCATTCCAGCACTTCCTGCAATTAACAACGCATGGCCAAAAGCGCTTTTATTACCAAACTCCGGGCGTTTTTTTATTGAAATATCAGAAATGTCGGTTAAATAATAATCGGTTGGCGTTTGGTTAATTATCCTTTGATGCAGACCAATATTAAGGTTAACCCATTTCCCAACATAAGGTTCATTTTCATGAAAAAAGAAAGATAAAAATGGAAATTGAAAAGTTAATGTAAAATTTGCTTTGAAAATAGTGCCGTCATTTGCTAAACCTTCGCCTGGCAAGCCTGAAGGAATATCGACTGCGATTTTATGCCCCTGGCAACGGTTTAAATAAGCAATGGTTTCTGCAGCAAGCCCTTCAAGAGGCCGCGAAAGACCGGAGCCAAAAATTGCATCTATTACAACATCATCCGCGCCAAGCATTGGCAATTGTGAAGTATCTGAAATTTCTTTAACCGAAACAGAGCTGATTTTTAATAATAAATCACGATTATATAAAGCATCGGGCGAAAGTTTGTCTGAAATTTTAATAAGGAAAACTTCTACCAAATAATCATTTAAAGCTAATTGTCTGGCAATTGCCATTCCATCGCCACTGTTGTTGCCAAACCCGGCAAAAACCATTACTTTATGGGTGCGGTTAAACTTTTTAATCAGCCAGGCTGTGCATTGCATTGCTGACCGTTCCATCAAATTTATGGATGAAATTGGCTCATTTTCAATCGTGTATTTATCAATCAATTTAACTTGGCTTGCTTTAAATAATTTCAACTTCAATTTTGTTTAATGAAATTATAACAATTTTATTTTCCGGCTTTTATTAATCAAAAATACAACATTCTGTTTAGTTTCAATTTTTGAAAAATATAATTTTGCTTAATCTCAGACGTTTAAAAAATAGAACATTAGTAAGTAAATTTTTGTTTAATAACAGTAAAAATTTTGTATTCTATTCTAAAATAATTAATTTTCAGAACTTTGACTAAAATGAAAAATATTCCGATCTTTGAATAGAATTGTCTATTTTATTATATTTGGAAATGATTTGAAATTTTAATAAAACAAGTTTCAATTTATTTAAAAGTTTGAACAAGAAAGAATAATGAAATTTAAAAAGCTTATACTATTTTTCTTTTTAATACTTAATTTATTTAATCCCGGTATTATTACTGCCCAAACTTTGACAAATACCGACAGCCTTTTAAGATTATTAAAAAAAGCCGGTGATAATATTAAACCTAACTTATATCTGGAAATTGGCAACAGTTATTTAGAAAAGAGAAATTATGACGAATCGATAAATTACCTGTACAAGGCTATTAGCCTTGCTTCGGGTCGTGAGAAGAACGAGATATTAATGAAATCCTATTTTAAACTTGGCGATTGTTTCTATTATAAAAGAGATTACGACAATGCAATAAAAAACTGTTTTAAGTCTCTTGAAATAGCTAAAGGCAAGGACAAAGAATTTCAAATAAATATATACCTCAGTATAGCATACTGTTATCAGGATTTACTGAAATATGATAAGTCAATCAATTATCTCGACAAAGCAATAGAACTTACTTCCGGACAGGAAAATAATATAGTAATGACAAAAGTTTTCTATGTAAGAGGCGGTAGCTATTTGAGAAAGGGAGATGTTGAGAAATCATTGAAAGATTTTTTCAGGGCGCTTGAAATTGCAAAAGCTATTCGTGATAAAGATATTCAATCACGTATTTTAAATGATATAGGAAGCGCTTATAAAACAAAAGGCGATTATCAGAAAGCCATTGAATATTTCCAGGAAAATTTAAAAAACCAGGAACTGAGCGGCGATAGCGCCGAAATAGGAAAAACATTAAATAATATTGGGAATGTATATTATTCATTTGGAATTAATTCAAAGGCCATTGAATATTATGGGAAAAGTATGGAAATTTTTCAAAAACTTCATAAAGAAAATTTCGTAGGTTTTCTTTTATATAATATTGGAATTTCTTATGAAAAAGAGAAAGACAATAACAAAGCATTAGAATATCTTAAAAAAAGCCATGCCTTATTTCAAAAACTCAATTTTAAGCCAGGCATAGCGCAGGCTCAAAGTGAAATGGGATCAATTTATTCAGAAGAAGGCAATTTTCAACTGGCATTAAAGTATCATGAAGAAGCTCTTGAGGTTTACAAAGCAATTGGCGAAAAAATGAATACTGCTGTTACGTATAGGAGTATTGCGGAAACTTATAACAGGTCTGGTAATTATATTACTGCGCTTAGTTATTACAAGCAAAGCCTTGAGATAGAAAAGCAAACAGGAATGAAAAAGGAAATGCTGGACAATTATAAAGACATTGCAAACGTATTTTCGAATATGAACGATTATAAAAACGCTTATTATAATTTTCAATTGTACTCAAACCTCAAAGACACTACCCTTAGTGAAGAAAATTTAAAACTGATAAAAGAGCTGGAAGCAAAATACGAAAATGAAAAGAAAGACAATGAAATAAAACTTCAAAAATCTGAATTATCAAAGAAGGACCTTGAAGCAAAGAGAAAAAATGCTATTCTATTGGCGGTTGGGCTTGTTGCGCTGATTGTAATTGCTTTCTCTTTTGTTTTATATAAGCAGTTCCAGGCAAAGAAGAAAGCAAATATTTTATTAGCTGAACAAAATGATGAGATTAAAAAACAACGCGACCAGATTTTTCAGCAGAAGAAAGAAATTACCGACAGCATTCACTATGCAAGCAGGATACAACGCGCTGTTTTACCATCTACAAAACTCATTGAAGATAGCGGGTTTCAATATTTTATTTTATATAAGCCACGCGATATTGTAAGCGGCGATTTTTATTGGATTAACCAAAAGGACAATAAGATTATTATGGCCGCCGCAGACTGCACAGGTCATGGCGTACCGGGCGCATTTATGAGTATGTTAGGCATGGCGCTTTTGAACGAAATTGTTTCAAAAGGTGAGTTTGAAAATGCTGCACAAATTTTGAACCAACTGCGAAGCCTGATTATTAAATCTCTTCACCAAAGCGGCAAGATTGAAGAAGCAAAAGATGGCATGGACTTAGCTTTATGTATTGTTGACAAAGATACCGAAATGGTTCAGTTTGCAGGAGCTTTTAATCCACTTTACCTGGTTCGAAACGGCGAACTTCTGGAAACAAGCGCTGATCGTATGCCTGTTGGTTTTCATGACAAGCTCGACGTTCCATTTAAAAACAATGAGATTAAACTTCTTAAAGGCGATACTTTTTATATTTTCTCTGATGGCTATGTAGATCAATTTGGCGGAGAAAATGGCAAAAAATTCATGGCCAAGAAATTTAAGCAGCTTCTGGTGAGCATGCAGCAATTATCCATGGAAAAGCAGAAGGACATTCTTGATAAAAATATCACTGATTGGCGCGGAGAACTCGATCAGGTTGATGACATTATGATTCTTGGTTTAAGGGTTTAAATAATATAATTTTAAACTCAACTCTTTTGATATGCATTTATAAATTTCTAAGCTCAAGAATTCCTGGTTATACCGAACCGCTAACATGATAATCAAAACAATTCGCTTCGCTTTTGTTTTGAAACAGTTAGCAGGTCGGCATTAACTAAACCAGCTAATGCATTATCAATATCTTGTTAGCGGTTTAGTATTAAATCATTTTGCCATCGTTTCAGGGTATAGTATCACTTTTATATACTGGTTTTTAAAATATTTCTTAACTATGTTTTGTAAATCTTTCGATCTAAGCTTTTCAATAATTTTCTTCTTTTTCGTTATATTTAAAATATCTTCGTTATAGAAGCTGGCATTTTCAAGATAACCCAACCAGAAATTGTTTGTTTTTAAATTAACTTCAAGCTCACGTTCCTGCGTTCTCCTGACTTTATCCATGTTTTTTTTCGAAACGCCTTTGGTTTTTATTTCATTAACAACATCGAGGGCTTCGCTTATCAGCGAATCAACATTGTACGGAGCGCAAGGGAACTTTATTTTAATGCTGTAATAGCTATATGGGATGCGGTTTAGCGATGCAGTTGCCCTAATGCCATAAACCCCGCTTTTTTCTTCACGTAAAACCTCTATCAATCTTATATCGAGCAAATCGGAGAGTGAAGCAAGATAGTAAGCATCTTCTTTTGTGTATTTGGCCGAATCGGTAAATACAAGTGTTACTGTGCTCTTCGGGTCCGAGCCACGATAAATATTTTTAATTACATCTCCTTTTGGCGGACGAATATTCAAGTCCTTCCATGTTTCCTTTCGGTTTATTGAAGGCAAGCTGCCCAGGTATGTTTCAAGCATGGGTTTAATGCTGTCAACTTTAAAATTACCAACAATGACAAAAGTAAAACTGCCGGCATTGGCAAAGCGGTCGCGGTAAATTTGATAAACCCTGTCGAGCTTTATCTTATCAATATCCGATTCCTTTGGTATGCCGCCGCCCCGTGGATGGTCCTGCGATAATATTCTGGCAAGCTGATCGGAGTAATATTTCTGAGGATCGGAGTAAATATTTTTCAAATAAGCTTTTGTCCGGGTTATGAATGAAGTGTATGCAAGCGAATCTATTCGGGGACGCGTGAAATAAAGATAAATTAGCTGAAACATGGTTTCCATGTCCTTTGGCGAACAGTTGCCATTAATTCCTTGAGTGTACATATTTATGTATGGATTAACATCGACGGTTTTTCCGGCAAGCAGCTTTTGCAAATCTGTTAATGAAAAATCAGAAACCCCGCTTTCGTTGATAATTGAAGTTGCAAATGAAGCTGAAAAATTGTCGCTATCGGGGTAAAGTGATTGTCCTCCGGGGCTAATAGATGAAAGAAGTATTTCGTCATTTTTAAAATCGGTTGGCTTAAGAATGATTTTTACGCCATTTGATAATCCAAATTCTGTAATACCAATTTCCGGAATATTTTTTTCAGAAATAACTTTTCCGGGCACAGGTTTCTGTTGCATCAAATCTTTGGAAACAAGATTATCGTTATATGCTTCTAATTTTTCATCTTGGGTTTCTGAAACTATGAACCTTATATCTTTTTCATCTGGTAAAATCAATCCCTCTTTTAACGGGGCTGTAACTATTACAACCCTGTTTGTATCAATTATCCATTTTTTTGCCAGGGCATTCATGTCCTCGAGGGTTATTTCGGGCAGGTAATTTTTCATGAATGCATATTCAAATGCGATGCCCGGAATAGTTTCATGTTTAAGGAAATTCCGAATATATTCTTCCGCATAGTTTTCCGACTCGGTTTTATCCCTTTCGTTATAATATTGCTCGAATGTATTCAATAATTCTTTTTTTGACCTGTCGAGTTCGCTTTGAGCAAAACCAAACCTCCTGGCTTTTTCATTTTCCTGGAGTAATGCCCTTAAGCCAATAAGAATCCCGGTATCGCCAACCAGCGCTTCAGAAATATAAGCGTCTTTGCCGCGTGCCCCAATATTACCGAATGAAGAAAAAGCATTAATAAAAGGAGGATCGGGCTTTCTTGTAAGTTCGGAAATGCGCTGGTTAAACATTTCAAAATAAAGTTGGCGTTTGGCATATTCACGGAAATCTCCAATAGTTATTTCCGGTTTTTCATCGGTTTTATAAAAAACACTTGTTTGCGACATCGATGCTTCTTTATCGGTAGCAATACAAACCAAAGTCCCTCTATGATTAGGTACTGAATAATTTATCCGCAGCCTGGGATTAATCCTGGCAGGGATGTTTGAAAAGAGTACTTTTAATAATTTTTCAAATTGATCCGCATCAATATCCCCCACAGCAATAATTGCCATCAAATCGGGGCGGTACCAATCACGATAAAATCTTTTAAGTGAGCTATGGTTGAAGCTGTCGAGAGATTTTTTAGTACCAATAGGCAAACGGGAAGCATAACGCGAATTATAATATAAAACCGGCAGATATTTATCCTCCATCCGTTGTTCAGCGCCGCGCCCAAGACGCCACTCTTCTATTACCACGCCGCGTTCCTTTTCAATTTCAAGGCTATCGAAAGTCAGTTCGGCAGCCCAATCATATAAAACCTGTAACCCTTTATTCAGTAGTTCTTCTTTGTCGGTAGGAATTAGCAGTTTAAATACAGTTTCATCAAAACCAGTGTAAGCATTTATTTCAGCGCCAAATTTAATGCCGATGGATTGCAAATAGCTTATCAGTTCATTTTTAGCAAAATGTTTTGAGCCGTCGAATGCCATGTGCTCAGTAAAATGCGCCAGGCCTATTTGATCGGTATCCTCGAGTATTGATCCTGCATTTACAACAAGCCTGAGCTCAATCCTTTTTTCGGGTTTGGTATTCCTTTTTATATAATATGTTAAACCGTTGCTAAGCTTGCCAATGTGAATTGTTGAATCGACAGGCACATTCTTTGACCAATTGTAAACCTGCGCAATATTGTTATTGAGAAATACAATTCCAAAAAACAATAAAACCGACGAAGCCTTTTTATTCATCCTGCTATTATTTTTAATGAAGTACAAAAATATCAAAAATTCAATTTGCTAACCTATGATAATGAATATTTTAAATTAAGCTTAGATATTTTATTTTTTAATTTGAAAATATTTTATATCCTATTATTCCTATTGGTATTAGATTTTATAAGTAATTATAAATCATGCAATTATCAGATTTGCAATTATTTATTTATTTAATTTTATTAAAAAATATCATTTATTCTAAATATGATTTGTATATTTACAAAATATTTCTTTTATATTTTAATAAACAATCCTATGAGCTATAGTTATCGAAAGTCAATATCCGAAAGGTAAACATAAAATAACCCGAAAATAAAATTATTAAATCATAAAATAAAATTATTATGAAAGCACAAAATATTCTTGAAACAATAGGTAATACACCTCATGTAAAGATTAATAACCTATTTGACAAAGACTATGAAGTTTGGGTTAAACAGGAACGCGTAAACCCAGGGGCAAGCATAAAGGACCGAATAGCGCTTTCGATGGTTGAAGATGCTGAGAAAAAAGGATTATTAAACCCGGGAAGTGTTATTATTGAACCTACTTCTGGCAACACTGGAATAGGCCTGGCAATAGTAGCGGCAGTAAAAAAATATAAATTAATCCTTGTAATGCCGGAATCGATGACTATAGAACGAAGAAGATTAATGGCTATATATGGGGCGTCATTTGAACTTACGCCGCGTGAAAAGGGGATGAAAGGCGCTATAGAAAAAGCAACTGAACTTGTGAAATCTACACCAAATGCTTGGATGCCACAGCAATTCGATAATGAAGCAAACATTGAAATACATAAAAAAACTACTGCCCAGGAAATTTTGAAAGATTTTCCCAAAGGTTTCGATTATTTAATTTCAGGCGTAGGGACTGGCGGACATATTACGGGAGTTGGCGAAGTATTAAAATCAAAATTCCCAAAATTAAAAATATTTGCAGTTGAACCTGCCCAATCGCCGGTAATAAGCGGCGGACAACCCGGGCCCCATCCTATTCAGGGATTAGGCGCAGGATTTATTCCTGTTAACCTTCATACTGAAATTCTTGATGGAGTTATACAAATTACGAAAGAAGAAGCTTTTGAATATGCAAAGCGTGTTGCAAAAGAAGAAGGTATATTTTGCGGTATTTCTTCGGGCGCCGCATTGGCTGCAATTGCTAAAAAACTCCCCGAGATACCAAAAGGAAGCCGTATTTTAACATTCAACTACGATACAGGCGAACGCTATTTGTCTATAGATGGCTTGTTTTAAAGTTATTTTTAACAATATACGAAGATTTAAATTAACGTGAGTTCGATATAATATATGTGTAAATTTCATATAATCAAGAACAAAGCAAGCCCCCCTTTGAAAAGAGCCTGTCCCGCAAATAAGCGGGAGGGCAGGGGGATTGATATTTTTTGGCAATTTAGCAAATAAGAATCCAATCCCCCTACCCCCTTCGCCAAGGGGGAATAACGCAACAGTCATATTTTAAATATCTTATACATCGAACTCACGTTAAATTATAAAGATTGAAAGAATAGGATTGGCGATTTCAATTTATTCCCATTCTATAGTGGCCGGGGGTTTGGAACTTATATCATAAACCACACGGTTGACGCCTTTTACCTTATTGATAATGTCGTTTGAAACTTTAGCTAAAAAATCATATGGCAGATGTGCCCAATCGGCTGTCATGCCATCGGTTGAAGTAACGGCGCGAAGTGTAACAACGTTTTCATAAGTGCGTTCGTCGCCCATAACACCGACCGATTGAATTGGAAGCAGCATGGCTGCGGCCTGCCAAACGCTATGATAAAGATCAAATTCTTTTAAGCCTTCGATAAAAATGTTATCCACTTCCTGTAAAATCGATAATTTTTCCCTGGTAACATCGCTAATGATCCTGATAGCCAGGCCGGGGCCCGGGAAAGGATGCCTGTTCAAAAACTCCGGGAGCAAGTGCAAAGTTCTGCCTACACGTCTTACTTCGTCTTTGAACAAAAGGCGCAAAGGTTCAATAACATTAAGGTGCATTTTTTCCGGTAATCCTCCCACATTATGATGCGATTTAATTGTTGCCGAAGGCCCGTTTACCGAAACCGATTCAATCACATCAGGATAAATTGTACCCTGTGCGAGCCACTTTACATCTTTAATTTTATTTGCTTCGCTTTCAAAAACTTCTATAAAACAACGGCCAATAATTTTTCTCTTTTGCTCAGGATCGGAAACACCTTTAAGCTCGTCTAAAAATTTGTTTTTGGCATCAATACCCTTTACATTAAGTCCCATGTTTTTGTATGATGCCAGCACATTTTCAAATTCATCTTTTCTTAGCAAACCATTGTCGACAAAAATACAAGTCAGGTTAGCGCTTATTGCTTTATTCAGAAGCATGGCTGCAACAGATGAATCAACGCCTCCCGATAATCCTAATATAACCTTATCATTTCCAATTTTGTTTTGAATTTCTGATATAGTAGTTTCAATAAATGACGATGGCGTCCAGTTTTGTTTACATTTACAAATAGTTGTTAAAAAATTTTTTAAAAAAACCAACCCTTCAGTTGTATGGTATACTTCAGGGTGAAATTGCAAGCCGTAAGTATTTTCCCCGTTAATCGCGAAAGCGCCAACTTTTATATTATTTGTGCTTCCTATAATTTTAAATGCTTCCGGAACTTTTGTAATACTGTCGCCGTGCGACATCCAGACCTGCGTGTTTTCGCCAATATTTTGCAATAGCGGATTTGAATTATCGATAAAAGAAAGATTGGCGCGGCCATATTCCCTTGAGTTCGATGCTTCCACTTCTCCACCCGATGAAAACGCCAGATATTGCGCCCCATAGCAAATTCCCAGAATTGGTATTTTACCTTTTATAAGGCTCAAATCTGGAAATGGCGCATTTGTATCGCGCACCGAAGCCGGGCTGCCTGAAAGAATAACTCCTTTTATGGATGCATCTATTGGTAGAAAATTATTATAAGGGTGAATTTCGCAATATACATTGAGTTCACGTACCTTCCTTGCTATCAGTTGCGTGTATTGCGAGCCAAAATCGAGTATTAGAATTTTCTCAATCACTTTTTTTATTTTAATTTTTGCAAAGATATAGAATTATAAAACATTGGGATTTTGAATATCCGGTTCATCCAAGCTATATTAATATTGAGTTATGCTATTCCCCATTCATCGAATAGAATTGTATATAATATTTTCACAGATATCCGAAATGTTTTTATTTTTTGGAACCAATATTCCTTTAACGCCTGCTTTGACGGCAGTTTCAATATCGCGTTGACTGTCTCCTATAAAAAACGATTGCGCAGGATTAATGTCAAACCGGGCAATGGCTTTTTCCAATAAAAGCGCTTGAGGTTTGCGGCACAAGCAGTTTTCTATATCGTTATGGTGAGGGCAATAATAAATTTCATCAATTTCATATCCCATTTCCCGCACTTTGTTATTTAAAATTCCATGCAATAGCTCTGTGTCATCCTTTCTATATATTCCTTTGGCAATACCGCTCTGGTTTGAAATTACAATCACCACGAAACCGGCTTTTTTCAGGTTGCATATATTTTCAATAATATTATCGTTTAATTTAAAATCAGATGGCTTGTAAATGTAATAAAGCCCTTCGTCATTGTTAATGACCCCATCGCGATCGATAAAAACTGCTTTTCTCAAAAATGGAAATTTATAAGTTGTTTAAGAAATATGTAGAATAACCTTGGTTCAATAAGTATTGGAAATGTGAGGCCATATAACGCCCCTAAGAAATGCGCATCGTGGTTGTATTTATCGCCGCCGCGCTTACTCATATAGTGCGAATACCATAAATAAAGCACGCCAAAAATAATTCCGGGCATTGGTATAACAAGAAAAACGCCCAATTTCATCCAGGGATCAAAGAAAATACAGGCAAATAAAACAGAAGCTACAGCGCCTGAAGCCCCAACGGCATTATAATAAGGCACGTCGCGGAATTTCTTCAAAGTTATAAGCGATGAGATTATTATTGAAGTAACATAAAATGCAATGTAATATATTGCAGGATTAAAATGCAAAACATCATCGTAACTTAATTGATTTAAAAAAATTTCCAAAGCCTTTCCGAACGAGAAAAGCACGAACATATTTACAAAAAGGTGAAGCCAGTCGGCGTGGACAAAAGCATGAGAGAACAACCGGTAATATTGTTTTTTATGATAAACAGCGTATGGGTTGAATTGCAGTTTCTCAAAAAGGGTACGATTGCTGAAACATATAATAGAAATTAAGGAAGTAATTGCAAGAATAATAATCGTCATATTTTTATTTACAAACCTACATGAATTTTATAAATTACTCAAAAGCAAGATTAAAAAAGTTAAGTATAATTCCTTTAAATTTATTTGGTTCCATAGAATAATTTTTAGAGAAGTTTTTTATCAGGGCAAATGAAAAATTATTATTTTGCAGGGTATTGAGGGCATGTAACAGAAATTGTGTACAGTCAAAGAATTATTTACCTTTATGCTTTAAATTGTATTATATATGAGATTTTTCCACCAAAGAATAATTTTATATTTCTTTCTCATAATAAATTCTGTAGCGGTTTTCGCAGGCAGTGTTTCAATTACCGACAGCCTTGAAAAAGTTCTAAATAAAACTATTGATAAAAAACAAAGATTGATTATTACAAACCGGCTTGCAAAAGAGTACTCATCCACTTCATTTGAAAATGGCTTAAAATACGGCAACCAGGCCTATGAACTTGCCCGAAAGCTAAAAGACCATAATCAGGAAGTGGATGCTTTGCTAAGTATTGGCGAAACTTACAGTTTTCAGGACAAATATATTGAAGCATTAGAAAACTATAATAAAGCGAAAGAATTAAGTGGAAAATACGGCTATAAGGAAGGCTTCGCAAACGCTTTAAATGGCGCTGGCTTAAATTTTTATTTTCAGGAAAAATATGAAGATGCGTTAAGAAATTATCAACTATCATTATCGTATTCAAGAAGCCATAAAATTCATGGTGAAGAAGGGAACGCACTATTCAATATCGGCCAGGTTTATAAAAAAAAGAACAATTATGCAGAAGCCGAAAAAAATTATACAATGGCTTTAAAGGTTTTTGAAAACATAAATGACTTTAATGGAATTGCAAAAATTAATAATATACTTGGAATAATTCAATTTGAGAAAGGAAATTATAATGATGCTATTAATTATTATGAAAAAGCTTTAAAATATCGGCAATTGAGCGGGGACAAAAAAAGGGAGCGCTATTCTTTATATCAATGTCGGAAATGTTCTTCTTTATTCGGGGAAATATGAAAAAGCAGTAAGTTATTACCAAAATGCTTTAAGGATTTTTGAAGAAATAGGCTCACAGGAGGGTATAGCCAAATGTTTAAATAGTCTCGGTTTGGTATATGAAAATTTAACAACAAGAAGTGAGCAATACAGCCAAAATATCAACTATCATAAAACCGCATTGGATTACCATCTAAGGTCGCTAAAAATATGGGAGTCGCTTGATAACAAAATGGAAATTGCCAATTTATATAATAATATTGGCAACGTATATGCTAAAGAAACTTGTGAAAAATTAAATGAAAAATATGGATTGAACTGGCCAAAATCTCTTACTAAAAAAGAAAGTTCCCTTATAACGCAAGAATTTAACCCGGCTATTCAATATTATCGCAAAGCCCTTGCTTTGAGAGAAAAAATAGGAGATAAGAAAGGCATAGCTACTTCTTTATATAACTTAGGTAAAAATTCTTATGGCGATTATTTTCAGGCGCTTTCTTATCTTGAAAGGTCGTTAAAAATATATAAAGAGTTGGATAACAAATTTGAAGTTTCTCATACCCTTTCTGATATTGGAACGATTTATTATAATATAGATAAGTACAATAATGCTCTTGATTATTTATCCGGAAGTTTGGAGATTTCAACAAAAAACAAATTTTCACGACTCTCATCTGAAACTTACAATACCCTCTCAAATGTTTATTTAGCGTTAGGGGATTATTTAAAGAGTTTAAATACTTATAAAAAGTATGTAGAATTGAAGGATTCCCTGGTTAGCGAGAATAATATGAAACAAATAACTGAAATACAAACCCAATATGAAACTGAGAAGAAAGAGCAACAAATACAATTATTAAATAAAGACGCTAATTTGAAAGATATACAAATTAAACAGCAGAAGACGTTCAGCTATTTTGTTGTTTCCGGAATGATTTTGGTTTTGGTAATTACAGTATTGCTTATAAAACAGAATAAAGAGAGAAAAAAGGTTAATACAGAACTGGCTGCTAAAAATGATTTAATTACCGGGCAGCAAAAAGAAATAAAAGATAGCATTCAATATGCCAGTCGTATCCAAAGAGCTGTAATGTATTTTGAAAGCCAGCTAAAGCAATTATTGCCCGAGTCGTTCATTTATTTTAAACCAAGAGATATTGTAAGCGGCGATTTTTATTGGATATACGAAAAGAACAGGCAAATTATTGTAGCAGCTGCTGATTGTACAGGCCATGGAGTCCCGGGCGCTTTTATGAGCATGTTGGGCATGGCCATGTTAAACACAATAGTATTTGAAATGGAAGAGGTTCATTCAAATGAACTTCTTGATGCTTTAAGGCATAGAATTATAGAATCATTACATCAAACTGGCCGTGAAGGTGAAAACAAAGACGGTATGGACCTTGCTTTGTATATTTTTGACCCTTCAACCATGAGCCTTGAGTTTTCAGGGGCCAATAATTCATTATATGTTGTGCGGAACAACGAACTTTTAGAAACTAAAGCCGACAGGATGCCAATAGGGATTTATGAAAAAGCATCAGTACCATTCTCAAGAAATATTATAAAATTACAGAAAGGGGACATGATATATACGTTTTCCGATGGATATCATGACCAGTTTGGCGGCCCAAATAATAAAAAATTTATGTCAGGGACCTTAAAAAAATTATTTGTCAGTATTTCCAATGAACGGGTGGATAAACAAAACGACGTTATACATCAAACCATTACAGAATGGATGAAAGACACTTACCAGATTGACGATATGCTTATAATCGGAGTGAGGGTATAAAAAAAGGCGAATGATTTTTCGCCTTTTTTATTTTTTATTTTTTAATTTGAATTAGTTTTCTTACTACAACATTATTCCCGGATTTAAACTTAAGCAAATATATACCTGAATTCAGACCGGATTCAATAGTATTTAATTTGAAAATATGTGGGCCTACTGTTTGTTTGGTGTTAATAAGCGATGAAACTTTTTCACCAACCAAATTATATAACTCAAGTGTAACATCCGAATTATCCTTTAAAAGATAGCTTATAGTTGTATAGCCTGAAAATGGATTAGGATAAATATTTAAACTGAATTGTTCAACAGATGCGTTAGCGACGTAGCTTATCCTAAGTCTGTTATCTTCCATGTTCGATACTGATTCGCCATAAATACCTCCACCGGCTTTTAATTTTGTTCCCGATGGATTACATGCGCTGTCCCTTTTTACTGCAATGTAATAATATAAGGTGTCGGTTGACACAGTATCATCAGTCCATGTGCGCGTTGAGCTTGCCATTGTATGTGCCACGCCAAAATTTGTTCCGTCATTACTACGGTAAATAAAATAAGTGCTGTATGGGAAACCAATGTATTGATCCCAATCTAACTGAATACCGCCTTGTTCCCCTTTGGTTACAAGCAAATGTATTGTTTTATGCAACTGGCCGGCATTTATGTCGGTTTCAATATTATTTAAATTTACTGCAGTTATTTTATATAAGTAAGCCTGTTCTTTGGGATTTGCAACGGTATCTTCAAAAATACCAGGATTATCGGCAGGTACGCTTCCAATGCTGTCATAATAACCTGCAACATCACTTTCGCGGTAAATTTTATATTTTTTGTAAGCAACTTTTGATTCTTTATCCCAAATAATAAGATTGTGGCCATTATCGTATTTGTTTTTAACATCAACCGTAACCATACAAATTGAAGGGGCAAGGCTTATAGTAGCTCCATCAGTAAAAATGCTTCCACAGTTGTTTGATATATTGCAAATATAGTCTCCTTCATTTTCAACTTTAAAGCTATCAATATAAAGTTTGGAAGTTGAATCCGGGAGGTCAATGCCATCTTTCGACCAAAGGTAAGATAGCGGTTGGCTGCCATCAGTCTGGACATTAAGTGAAACAGGTTCGTTTTTTATTATCAGCGAACCTGAAGGTTGATCGGTTATATCCGGCGCAGTTCGTATCTGAAGCAATGCCGAGTTTGAAGTTATTGTACCATATCCATTTTGCAGAATACACTGGTATCCGCCCGGACTGGTTATGTCTATAGAATCTATTTTATAATTTGGTAGGCTGGCACCTGAAATATCAATACCGTCTTTTTGCCACTGATAAACTGCCGTATCAACATTTGTTAAACTAAAAGTAAATGCTTTCCCTAAACATCGTACCCCGCCGAAAGGCTGTTTTGTAATAACCGGAAGCTGGCCTTGTTGTTCTATGGCACCAATATCAATTGTATCGGCTATAATACGCGGATTTCCCTGAATGTCAATAGAAGGCAAACTTACTTCAGCAGGTAAATTAGTTGTACCTTTATTTATAGATGGATAAAAGCTGTTTCGTTTATAATCATTTATTGAATAATTGTCATTTCCTTCATCCCAAACAAAACTTTGCAGGTATGAAACTGTTGGCAAATAAGGATTGACAGTTAAACCCGATAATGTAGGATAAGTATAATTATTATACATACAATTAAAAAATGTTGGCTTACTTTGATCCGACCATGAAATATTGTTAAAGCAGACCGAGTTATAAAAACGCGGGTTCGAACTGTAGAGGTTCATTTGTTTGTTGCCGTAAAATTCACAATTTACAAATGCCGGGTTTGAGCTGGATGATGAATTATATGAACGGGTAATTGTATTTAATATAATAGGGTCGGTTGCAAATGAGAATTTTAAATCGTTCATATTCCTTGTAAAATAGCAATTTGACATGGCAACGTTTGAAGAATTTACAAATACAGTGCTGCTTCCCAGGTTATCTGTAAATTGGCATTGGTTTATAGTAATATCTGAATTAAAAGCAGCTATTGCAGCGCCATCGCCGGTGAGCGAAGTAGGATCGTCATAACTTCTTGAAACATTAAAACGAAACAGGGAATTTTTAATACTTACTTTATCGTTATAATCGACGTTTATAGCTGCGCCTTTCCAATAACCTTTATGTTCGGCAAATTCAAAACGGCAATATTGGAAAATAGCGCTATCTGTCGAAGTTTGAATATTAATTCCCTGCCAGAAAATACCGCTTGTATCTGAAATAGGCAATATAGGGTTCTGCCTGGTAAAAACAATTGAATCAGTAACTGTTCCCTTTGCTATAATAGTGCCTGTATCAGCTTCTAAATAATATTCGTCCTGAAATGAAACCACCGTACCTGGAGCAATGGTTAATTTTCCGCCTTTAATAACCGTAACATTGTTAAACACTTTCACAGTATCGGCAACCCACATGGTAGGCGAATTAATAATCGAAGTATTTATTGAATCAACGCCAATAGACAATTCGTATGCGCCTATATCCGGAAACCCGTGTTTTACACGTGGAGTACCTGCATAATCTGTTGTTGGCATTGAATACGGATCTGTAATAGTTGTACCGGTATTTATACACGGTGAGTTACTGCTTAACGACCAATTGGCTGAGGCTGCATCTATGTTCCACCCCATTGTGTCGGTAGGGGCTAAAAATTGCGGATCAACATTTAGGTTCTGCTTAAAACTTTTAACAGAAAATCCTAAATTTCTCAGTCCGGAACTTGTGTAAGGAAGAAGGCAATTTTGCACATATATGTTCATGTTGCCGGAAAGATCTGTTGAATTATTATTCCAGATAATGGTATTGTAAAAATATGCATCGGAGCCGCCTGCTAAATCTGGTTTTACAAAATTTATACCTGCATGGTTATACGCAACGGTATTATTAATAAAAGCAGTAATTGTACCATTAACATAACCTGCAATGGCATTGTTGGCAATTATATTATTTGTAAGCGTTAAAATAGAATACATAAAAGTGATGCCAAAATTTTTGTTATTATAAATGTAATTCCTGTCTAATGTAACATTGGTTGTCCAGGTAATATTAATTCCGTTTATGGAGTTGTTATAAACTTTGTTGTTCGAAATAATACCATTTCCATTGCTAATTGAAAGCGCCGACTGATCGCTAATATGGCCAACACTTGTATTTGTATTGTTATAAATACTATTTCCTGAAATATTGAATTTGTTTATGCCTAATATTGTTACCGGCGAATAATTATTATAAAATGAAGAATTCGATAATTTTAACGAATCGCTTGCATTGGTTGGAGATGAATACAAAATTCCGCAAAGGGATGAAAGGAATATTTTATTATCGTGGAATTTACAATTGGTAAATGCAGCATTTCCCGAGTTGGAAAACAACGACCCGGATAATGACTTAGCCAACTTGAATTCGCAAATTCTAAAATTTGCTTTTGAACCAGCCTGCAAGTTTATTCCACTCCAGCCAACCGATGATATAGCCGGATCAGAAAATCCGGTAGTGTCGCTTTTGTAAGTAAACACTAAGTATCTAAATACTCTTAAATGAAACATACCAATTTTTACTAATACTATTTTTCCGGCTGCAGATATTGATCCCTGAACTGTAATAGAAAATTGCCCCTGAAAAATTATTAACTGACTTGTAGAATTGGTTGAGGAAATAGTTAACGAACCTGTTGTACCGACTATAATATTGCTTGTAACATTTATGGTATCGGCATTCCAGGTTACTGTATCGTTAATATTCCCACCAACATTAATCTGGGTAGCATTTAACCCGTTCAACATAAGCAGGCATAAAAGAATACCTGCAATTATTTTATAGCAAATAGATTGTTTTTTCATAGTATAGGATTATTTGGTAGTAATTGGGTTATACATATTGTTAGGACTGATTTAAACGATTTTTCGTTAGAATATTTATATATGAAAAGGATTATGCTAAATTATACAAAAACAAATAAATATGCCAAATATATTTAAATACATTTAGGTTAATTTTTCCTTAATCATTTCATAAAACGCCTTTTCTTATTATATTCTAAATTGAACCCAATATTTTAATATTTAATTTCATTAATACAGATAATTATAAGACATAAAATTAAAGTTATACTAACTTTGTTTATGATGTTTATTTCAAGGTTTAATGGTTTAACTATTAATACCGAACCGCTAACATGATAATCAAAACAATTCGCTTCGCTTTTGTTTTGAAACAGTTAGCAGGTCGGCATTAACTAAACCAGCTAACAAGATGCATTATCAATATCTTGTTAGCGGTTTAGTATAATATTCATTATCGTTATTTCTTTCAGTAGTTTAATTAAAAATAGTTTTTAGATATAATTTTAATTGTCGGACTATTATAAAATATTGAGAATTCCAGAAGGAGCAACAATTGATGATGTAAAACACGCATACAGGAAACTTGCTTATGAATATCATCCGGATGTAAGCAAATTACCCGGCGCACGCGATCTCTTTATTGAATTAAATGAAGCATACGAATTTGTTATAAATAAATTGAAGCTGGAAAAGGAACTGCTGAACAGAAAAACTATTGCTTACGAAGACACAGCCCAGAATATAATTAATGCCTGGCTGAAACAAGAGAGGGAACGTATCAGGGCAAGGGCAAGCATGCATGCAAGCATGAAATTTCGCGAGTTTAAGAAAACCAAATTATACAAAACAACGGAAATACTTAATTATTCCCTCAGCATTGGAACATTATTATTAGGTATTCTTGTATTTATAGGGGCTGCTTTAGGAACTTGGCGTCAATTTGCAATAAATTATAACGATATTGATTCAAATTACTTAGCCAGCGCTATAATGGTCGGAGCTCTTGGAATTCTTATGACTTCGTATTCTGTTTACAAAATATTCATTACAATTAGAGCGAAAAAAGAATTATAAATATAGGTTAATTAATCCATCAGGACAATTTACGGATATAATTTTTGACTTTTTGTCAATTTTAACGATAGTGGTTTCATTTAAGGGTATTAAAAGTTCTTTTTCTCCCATTAATATCTGAAGTACATTGTTCCCGCTATAATTAAACAATGTACCGGCATAGCCAATATTCCCATAATGTAAATCAATCACCTGGTAACCCTGTACATTGCCTGAAATTGGAGGATTCTTTAACGGCTTGCTTTTATCGGATTTTTCAATCATTACTTCCACACCCACGTACTCTTCCATTTCCCCGGCAGTTTCAATATCGGCAAATTTAATAATTGCACTTTTTTCGTCACTTGCTTCTAAATGCGAAATATAAAAGGGAACAGGTAATCCGTCTATCAATAAAAAAACCCATTCTGTACTGCTGATTTTTTTTGGAAAGATATTATCAGCAATAAGCAAAACTTCTCCATTTACACCATGAAGCTTGGCGAGTTTGCCGATATGAAATAAATTTTCAGCAAGCATTGCAGTTAGCAAGTTGCTTAGTTAGATTGTTCAGGAACTTTCGCTTTCCGGGTTGACTTCAACATTAACTTCAGCTGGAACATTTTTTTGTGCAATTTCAGCAGCTTTCTTTTCACGAACTTTACTTTCAGCATCTAATCGTTGTTTTCTTTCATCTTCATAAACGCTTTTTAATGAATCGACTTTCTGCTGATGTTTGCTTTTCTTGTCTTCTACCCAGGTTTGAAATTTTGTTTCAACTTGTTCAACGGTCAAAGCATTTTTCTTCACTCCATTAAGAAGGTGATTTTTATATAAAACCCCTCTGTCGGAAAGAATACTGCGACAAGTGTCGGAAGGTTGAGCGCCAGTTTGCAGCCAATACAATGCCCTATCAAAATTTAATTCAATAGTAGCAGGATTAGTCTTTGGATAATATTTACCCAAACGTTCTATGTATTTGCCATCCCGTGGCGCCCTGCTATCAGCTACCACTATGTGGTAGAAAGGGATCTTTTTACGACCCTGACGTGACAATCTGATTTTTACAGGCATAACTAAACGCTTTAATAATTTAACCTACTTTATTTTTGAGGGTGCAAAGATAAAATAATAAATGAAAATCTTAGTATCGTTAAAAAATAAAAAACACGATATCTTTTTTCATTTAACAAAAAATTATAGATATTTATTTTTTTATACCACAAAATGAATTTTACAACTAAAACTGCTTAATCTTTTTCATTTATATGCAGTATTTTAAAATTAAATTTTTGGAGTTGAAAAAATAACTTAATTTATAGTTAAATTAACCCTTCGACAATTAAATGGAGCTTTTAATTACTATGATATTTGGTAAAAAATCATTAAATTTGAGTAAAGCAATTAAATTTATTGATTTATTCAATATTTAGAAAAGTATTAATTATTGATATTATTTCATTATATTTAATAAAAAACATTTTAGCTTTCTGGTAAGAGGAAATTATAGAATTGGAGTAAATATATTATGTCAATACTTGAGGAACAGTCGTTACTTAATAATTTGAAGAAGTACTTTGGATTTGAAAAGTTCAAGGGAAACCAGGAAGCAATAATTTGTAACGTGTTGGAAGGAAAAGACACATTTGTTCTTATGCCTACAGGGGGTGGCAAATCGCTTTGCTACCAGTTACCCGCACTATTATTAAAAGGCACTGCTATTGTAATTTCTCCGTTAATTGCTTTAATGAAAAATCAGGTCGATTCAATGCGCAGCTTTAGCGAAGATGATGGTGTAGCACATTTTTTAAACTCATCACTTACAAAAACTCAAATTCATAAAGTTAAGGAAGATGTGATTTCAGAAAAAACAAAATTGCTTTATGTTGCTCCTGAATCTCTTACAAAAGAAGAAAATGTTTTATTTTTAAAGCAGGTTACAGTTTCATTTTATGCCGTTGATGAGGCTCATTGCATATCGGAATGGGGACACGATTTCAGGCCTGAGTACAGGCGCATCAGGCCAATAATTAATCAAATCGGCAATGCCCCTATTATTGCCCTTACTGCAACGGCAACGCCAAAAGTACAAAACGATATTCAGAAAAATCTTGAAATGATGGAGGCTACAATTTTCAAATCATCATTTAACAGGCCCAACCTTTATTATGAAATACGACCTAAAATAGAAGCTTCTAAACAGGTTATTAAATTTATTAAAAATAATAGCGGTAAATCCGGAATAGTTTATTGTTTGAGCCGTAAGAAAGTCGAAGAAATGACGGAACTTTTACAGGTCAATGGCATTAAGGCTTTACAATATCATGCAGGCATGGATGCTGCCAACCGCACGCTCAACCAGGACAAATTTTTAATGGAAGAAGCTGATGTGATTGTTGCTACAATTGCATTTGGTATGGGTATTGACAAGCCCGACGTTCGCTTTGTAATCCATTATGATATTCCAAAAAGTTTGGAAGGTTACTACCAGGAAACCGGTCGTGCAGGCCGTGATGGCGGCGAAGGGCAATGTATTACTTTTTACCGGTACCAGGATATTCAAAAACTTGAAAAATTTATGCAGGGCAAACCGGTAGCTGAACAGGAAATTGGCAAACAGCTTTTAATGGAAACTGTTTCTTATGCCGAAACTTCAGTTTGCCGGCGCAAATTTCTCCTGCACTACTTTGGTGAAGTTTATGAAAAAGACAATTGCGAAAATTGCGATAATTGCCTCCATCCTAAAACCCAGTTTGAAGGACAGGAATACATATTGCAGGTTCTCGATTGTGTGCTTGCAGTTAAAGAAAAATTTAAATCGGAGCATATTGCCAACGTCCTTTCCGGAAACCCTACTTCAGCGGTTAAAGCATACAAACATCATAAGCTTGAAATTTTCGGTTCGGGAGGAGAGAAAAACATAAAGTTTTGGAATGCAGTTATCCGTCAAATGCTTGTTGGCCTGCTATTGCAAAAAGATATTGAAAATTATGGTTTATTAAAAGTTACTGAAGTAGGATATAAATATATGGATCATCCTGAATCATTTATGCTTACAGAAGATCATGATTACGATGTTGAAACTGATGAAGACCAAACTGTTTCAATGTCAAAAACAACAACCGTTGACGAAGAATTATTGCATATTTTAAAAGATTTAAGGAAGCAAATAGCCAAGCAAAAAAACTTGCCGCCATTTGTTATATTCCAGGACCCATCGCTTGAAGATATGGCCATCCAATATCCTATTACGTTGGAAGAACTCCAAAATACTATGGGGGTTGGAACCGGTAAGGCACAGCGTTATGGAAAAGAATTCATTGAACTTATAAAAGCATATGTTGATGAAAAAGACATAATAAGGCCGCAGGATATGGTTGTAAAATCGGTCGTCAACAAATCGGGGTTAAAAGTATTTATCATTCAAAGTATCGACCGCAAAATGTCTCTTGAAGATGTTGCTTTAGCAAAAGGTTTAGATATGAACGAATTGCTTACCGAAATAGAAGCTATTGTGAATAGCGGCACCAAACTAAATATCGATTATTATATTGATGAAATTTTAGATGATGAGCGTCAACAGAATCGTGTACGATTATTTTCGTGAAGCTGAAAGCGAGGCTGTTGCGGATGCATTAGAAGAACTAAGCGAAGATGAATTTACTGAAGAAGAAATACGGTTGATGCGTATAAAATTTCTTTCTGAAATGGGTAATTAATAAGTTCATAAACATAATTGTGCTTTAATTTTCCCAATTTTTTCATTAAATTTTTTTTTTCTGATTAGGATTTTTCCAAAAGAAACTTATTTTTGTTTCTCAAAAAATTACAAATGGTATTTTTGAGAAAAATAAAAGAGCTTATTCAACTATTTATTTGCTGGGCTTATATTCCATTTAAAAAAATTATCCCTGTTGACACGTTCAGTTACGCGATTTGCGGCGGTTCAAATTTAATGCTCGATACTTTCTTGTATTTCATCACTTACAATTTTATATTAAAAAAGAGAATCATCCATTTACATATTATTTCAATTAGTCCTTACATAGCTTCATTTATTTTTGTTTTCCCTATTACTTTCATTACAGGATTCCTTTTAATGAAACACATTACTTTTTCTAATTCAAATCTTCGCCGGCGCGTACAGGTTTTCAGGTATGGCTTAACAGTTATGGTTTGTATATTTTTGAATTATATTTTACTGAAGTTTTTTGTGGAGTATTGTAAACTTTATCCTACCCCTTCAAAAATGCTTACAACAGTTTTGGTAGTTGTTTACAGCTATTTTTCACAAAAGCATTTTACGTTTAAAACAGTGAAATCCATTAGTATTTCAGAGCTTTCAAACCAATAAGATTTAGCTTTCCCCATTTTTGCTCAACTCTTTTTTTATTTTTCACCTCAAAATAAGATTAATCCAAAGAGACTTTCAGGAACAGGAAACTTGGTAATTTTTAAATTGAAAAAATAAAAGCCCGAAACTTTATATTATCGGGCTTTGTAAACCGTGAGATTAAGTTAATTATAAATCTTGCAGTTAAATTATATGTACTGCTTTATCAATGCAAATATATTTATCTTTGGGCAATTGGAAAATATTATAAATATCATATTCATCAATTAAACCAAATAATATTAAGAATTTAGATAACATTCAGAAATTCAAAACTTCAGAAATTCAGAACTTCAATTTATAATTTTGTTCTGTTGTTTAATCAAATTTAGCGCCGAACCTGCTTTGAACCATCCGAATTGGTTTTCGTTATAAGAATGATTAAGGGTAATTTCTTCTTTGGTACCATCGGAGTGGTTTAGTACACCTGTTAACAATTTTCCAGGTGCAAAGGAAGTTAAACCGGTAATATCGATTGTGTCGTCTTCCCTGATTTTTTCATAATCCTCTTTGTTGCTAAATGTAAGCGCAAGAATTCCCTGCTTCTTTAAATTTGTTTCATGTATGCGCGCGAATGAGCGCACAAGCACGACTCTTACGCCCATATGCCTGGGTTCCATGGCCGCATGCTCGCGCGATGAACCTTCGCCATAATTTTCGTCGCCAACTATTATGCTGCCCAAACCAATATTTTTATAAGCCCTCGCAACTTCAGGAACTGTAAGGTAATTTCCGTTGAGTTGGTTTTTAATGCAGTTTGTTTTATCGTTAAAATAATTTATTGCGCCAATCAACAAGTTATTTGAAATATTATCGAGATGGCCTCGATATTTGAGCCATGTGCCTGCCATTGAAATATGGTCGGTTGTGCATTTGCCTTTAACTTTAATAAGCAAACGCAGGCCTTTCAGGTCTTTCCCATCCCAAGCGCCAAAAGGCTGTAAAAGTTGTATCCGTTCGGAATTCGGGTCGACAATAATTTCTATATCATTTCCATTTTTTGTCGGGGCCTGGTAGCCTGTTTCATCAATTAAAAAATTCCCCGATGGAAGTTCCCGGCCTTCGGGTTCATCAAGCATTACTTTTTCCCCTTCTTCATTAATAAGATAATCTGTCATGGGATTGAATGTGAGTTTGCCTCCGATTGCAAGGGCAGTAACAATTTCAGGCGACGCAAGAAATGTATGAGTGTCTGGGTTGCCATCGTTTCTTTTTGCAAAATTGCGGTTAAACGAAGTGATAATGGAATTTTTTTTCCCTTCTGTGTTATCAGTCCGAATCCATTGGCCAATACAAGGCCCGCAAGCGTTAGCCAATACTTTGCCCCCGACTTTAGAAAAAATTTCAAGTAAACCATCGCGTTCAACGGTTAATTTAACTGATTCCGAGCCCGGCGTTATAATGTATTCGCTTTTAATCTTAAGATTCTTGTCCAGCACCTGTTTTACAAGGGAAGCGGAACGGCCAATATCTTCATACGATGAATTTGTACATGAGCCTATTAAGCCGGCTTCAAGTTTTTCAGGATAGCCATTTTCTTTAACTGCCTTTGCAAAATCCGATAAAGGCCATGCTTTGTCAGGAGTAAAAGGCCCGTTTATTTGAGGTTCAACATTAGATAAATTAATTTCAATAACCTTATCGAAATACTTTTCAGGCATGGAATATGCTTCAGGGTCGGCGGTAAGATTGCCATCTATTTTACCGGCGGCATCGGCAACTTCAGCCCGACCTGTCGAAACTAAGTAATCGCGCATTTTTGTATCATAGCCGAAAATGCTTGTTGTTGCGCCTACTTCAGCCCCCATGTTGCAAATGGTAGCTTTGCCTGTACAGGAAATAGTTTTAGCGCCATCGCCAAAATATTCGATAATTTTTCCAGTCCCTCCTTTTACCGTGAGCATACCGGCAAGTTTTAAAATCAAATCCTTAGGTGATGCCCATCCTGAAAGCTTTCCGGTTAACCGTACGCCAATTATTTCCGGCAATTTCAATTCCCATGGCATTCCTGCCATAACGTCAACAGCATCGGCGCCGCCAACACCAATTGCAATCATGCCAAGCCCGCCGGCATTGACCGTGTGCGAGTCGGTGCCAATTATCATGCCGCCTGGAAATGCATAATTTTCTAAAATTATTTGATGGATGATTCCCGAACCCGGCTTCCAAAAACCTATTCCGTATTTATTCGAAATTGATGAAAGGAAATTATAAATTTCGCCATTTTTAACCTTCGATGTTTCGATATCTCGTTTTGCTGCCGGATTTTGCAATAACCAGGTGGTCGCAGTGCACGGTAGTGGGAACAGCTACTTTATTTTTGCCTGCATTCATAAACTGGAGCAAAGCCATTTGGGCGGTGGCATCCTGCATTGCTACCCTGTCGGGATTAAATTCAACATAGTCGATGCCGCGTTTGCAAGTATTCTTAGCTGTTTTCAAAGCAAGGTGCGAAAACAAAATCTTTTCGGTCAATGTTAGCGGCCTGTTTAAAATTTTCCTCGCTTCGCTAATTTGTTTATCAATTTTCGAATAAACATTATCAATCATGTCGAAATCGAAAAGCATATTTAATTCATTTTAAGGAATAAACTCTTTGTCCAATTTTAAAACTGCAAATTAAAAAAATATATTTCATTTACTGTTGAACAGCAATGAAAAATGATTGAAACAGAATTTATTTGATTTTGTTATCAAAAAATTCAAATATATTTGCCTTTTGTCTATTTTTGCCTGACTGTTGAAAAAGAAAATTAACAGTTGGATGAAAATAATTATTCAATAATATTGGAACAAAAAAGTAAATTAATGAAAGAACTTAGCAAACCACCTTCAGAATGTAAATCCTTAGATGATATAAGGCTGGAAATTGATCGTATTGATAAGAAAATAGTTGATTTGCTAAATGAAAGGTTTCAATTTGTTAAAGAAGTTGTAAAATTTAAAGATCACAGCAAAGAAAGCATCACGGCCAGGAAGAGATATAAAAGCGTTATCAAGGAACGTGGGGAATGGGCAGAAGCGCTTGGATTAAACTCAATAGTGATTAAAAAGGTTTATAAATTATTATTGGATTATTTTATTAAAGAAGAACTGAAGATAGCCAAACTAATTAAAAAAAGTTAACCGGAATAATATGTACAGAAAGGAAATTAAAGTTATAGATTGCACTATCAGGGATGGTGGGTTGATGAATAATTGGAAATTCAGCGATGAATTTGTGAAAGCCGTTTACGATGCGCTTGTGGCTTCCGGCATCGATTATATGGAAATAGGTTATAAAAGCAGCGAAAAAGCATATTCGCGTACAGAAAACGGCCCGTGGAAATTTTGCGACGAAAAAGATTTGCGCCGTATTGTCGGAAGTAACAAAACCGGGCTTAAACTTTCATGTATGGCTGATATTGGGCGTATTGACAACGATGATATTCCACAGAAAAAAGACAGCGTTATTGATATGATCCGCGTGGCATGTTATGTGCACCAGATGGATAAAGCTATTGCCCTGGCTGAACATTGTATGGATAAAGGCTACGAAGCAACAATAAATTTAATGGCAGTTTCGAAAGTTAACGAACGCGATTTAGACGAAGCTTTAAATGATGTTGCAAAATCACGCGTTCCTATTTTTTATCTTGTCGATAGCTTTGGAAGTTTGTATTGCGAGCAGATAGAGCTTTTAGTGCGTAAATATTTTAAAGCCATGCCCGGTAAAACTATTGGCATTCATGCCCACAATAATATGCAACTTGCATTTTCAAATACTGTTACGGCAATAATTGAAAACTGTAATATGGCTGACTGCACGCTACTTGGTTTCGGCAGTGGAGCCGGGAATTGCCATACGGAAGTCCTGCTGGCATTCCTGAAAAACCCCAAATACAAACTCAGGCCTGTAATTAAAATTATCCAGGATCATCTTATTTCTATGAAACAACAGATTGAATGGGGTTATCATATTCCTTACCTTATCACCGGCATGCTTAACGAACATCCCAAAAGCGCTATGGAATGGATGGATTCTGAAGAAAAAAACAATTTTGTTAAGTTTTATAACCAGATGACTGAAAGTTATGCGCTGGAATAAAAATATAGAGCATTTTCAAACTACAAGAAATTTATAAATTCTTGCATTCGTTCTTTCAAATTTAAAATATCATTATTATGACAGAGCATATAAAACAAATTGCTGAAAGGATTAAAGGTTTAAGGGAAATTTCCGGAATATCGGCAGAATCACTGGCTGTCGAATTTGGGGTTGCAATGGATTTATATTTGCAGTACGAAAGTGGTAAAATTGATATTCCAATAGGCTTGCTGTATGAAATTTCCCATAAATTCAATATTGAACTTTCGGCATTATTGGGTGGTGAAAATCCGCGCCTTCATGTTTATTGCGTGGTAAGAAAAGGTGAAGGGCTAAGCGCTGAAAGAAGAAAACAATATAAATATGAAAGCCTGGCCTATAATTTTATCCATAAAAAAGCAGAACCGTTTATTGTTACGGTTGAACCTGAAGCGGAAAATTCAACTGTCGAATTTAACTCGCATCCAGGTCAGGAGTTCCATTTTGTAATGGAAGGTACTTTGAAAGTAATAATTGATGTTCATGAAATAACCCTCAATGAAGGCGATTCTTTATATTTCGATTCGGGATACAAACATTGCATGAAAGCTTTAAACAACAAAGCCGCCAGGTTGCTTGTAGTTGTTTTATAACCTGCCTTCAAACAAATAAGAAGTATTTAAATTATCATATTTCAAAAAAATTGAGTAATTATAAATAAATCAGGAGAAAAATGTTACTGGAAAAATATCTGTCCAAAACTGAATTTAATTCTTATCAGGATTTTATTGATAATTATAAGATTAAAATCCCCGATAACTTCAATTTTGCTTATGATGTAGTTGACGAAATTGCCTTAAAAACGCCGGACAAAATTGCTATGGTATGGTGCGACGAAAAAGGCGCAGAAGCAGTTTTCACTTTTAAACAAATGAAATATTATACCGATAAGGCAGCCAATTTTTTCAAATCAATTGGAATTAGAAAAGGCGATCCGGTTATGCTAATCTTAAAAAGGCGCTATGAATACTGGTTTTGTACGCTGGCATTAAATAAAATCGGGGCAATTACAATACCTGCAACGCATTTGTTGAGCACCAAGGATATTATTTACAGAAATAATGCAGCCGACATAAAAATGATCGTATGCGTGCCGGAACCTGAGGTAATTAAGCATGTTGAGGAAGCGATAGAAAAATCGCCTACATCGAAATTTAAAGCGTTGATTAATGAAAACCGCGAAGGCTGGTTAAATATAAGCGAAGGAATTGAAAAGAGCCCTGAAAATTTTATTAAACCGGTTTTAAACGAAGCTGCACAAAACGATGATATCATGCTTTTGTATTTTACTTCGGGCACAACCGGGATGCCCAAAATGGTAAACCACAATTTCACCTATCCTCTGGGACATATTTCAACCGCAAGATATTGGCAGAATGTTCAGGACAACGGCCTGCACTTTACCATTGCCGATACCGGATGGGCAAAATCGGCATGGGGCAAAATATACGGCCAATGGCTTTCCGGTAGCGCCGTTATGACTTACGATTATGACAAATTTGTTCCAAAAAACATAATGGAAGTTATTGAAAAGTACAAAGTAACCACGTTTTGTGCGCCGCCAACTATTTACAGGTTTTTAATAAAAGAAGATTTGTCTAAATATAATTTAACTCATTTAAAATATTGCGTTGTAGCGGGTGAGCCTCTTAATCCCGAGGTTTACAAACAATTTTTTGACGCCACGGGGATTAAATTAATGGAAGGCTTCGGACAAACAGAGTGTACGGTGGCCGTAGCAACATATTCATGGATGGAGCCCAAGCCCGGTTCAATGGGAAAACCTTCGCCCGGCTATGATATAGATATTGTTAATGAAAACGGCAAATCGTGCGAAGTGGGCGAAGAAGGCCAGATTGTTATTTATACCGATAAAAGAAAACCTTTAGGCATGTTTAACGGTTATTACCGTGATGAACAGCTTACCAAAAGCGTATGGCAAAATGGGGTTTATCATACCGGCGATATGGCCTGGCGCGACGAAGACGATTATTATTGGTTTGTGGGCAGGGCCGATGATGTTATAAAAAGTTCCGGATACCGGATTGGCCCGTTTGAAGTTGAAAGCGCCCTCTTGGAACATCCGGCTGTGCTTGAATGTGCAATTACCGCTGTACCCGATCCCGACAGGGGACAGGTTGTAAAAGCCACTATTGTTACTGCAAAAAATTATCACCCAAGCGATGAACTGGCCAAAGAATTACAGGAGCATGTAAAAAAAGTTACAGCGCCTTATAAATATCCCCGCATAGTTGAATTTGTAAGCGAGCTTCCCAAAACCATAAGCGGCAAAATAAGAAGGGTACAAATTAGGGAACAAGATACAGAAAATTGAGAAACTCATCTTAGTAATTTGTAAAATAATAAATTATAGCAAAACCATTTATTTGGCTGAAGTATTTTCATTTTTTTTTAATTTTTCACCTGCTTTATTCTCCCGTTTGCCGAAAAAGTATCTTATACGATATTCAATACTGCTATTTTTATAAAATAATTAAAATTCAATTATAGCTAAAATCTGCAAAATGTATGGGACATGGTATGCAAATTCAACTATTATTTTGCTTTTGGGAACACTTTAATAAATTAATGTGCATAAATTAACAAGTTCAAATAAATTATGAAACACCCATGATTCTGCTATTCGCAAACACGAATGAAGATAATGTGGGTGTTCCATACGACCATAAAAAAATAAAATTATCTACGTATGAAAATAAACTACCCTAAGCTTATATTAACGATAATATTACTTTTTATTATCGGGTCGCTGAATTTTTTATTTGCATCAAACCCTGCCGAAATGCATACTTCGGTCAGCGGGTATGTTAAAGATGCAAAAACCGGCGAAGCGCTCACCGGAGCCACGGTGTATGTTAAAGAAATAAATAACGGCTCATTGACAAACCAGTATGGCTTTTATTCAATCAGCCTGCTGCCCGGTAATTACACATTTGAGTTTTCATATGTTGGGTACGAGGGCCAGAAAAAAAATGTTACCCTTACCAAAAGCCTGGTTTTAAATATTGAACTTGCTGAAGAAATTAATTTATTGAACGAGGTTGTTATAAAAGCCGAGCGTCCTGAAGATAAAATTAAAAGTCCTGAAATGAGTGTCTCCAAACTGGAAATGAAAAATATAAAACAAATTCCAGCATTAATGGGAGAGGTTGATGTAATAAAAGCGATTCAGATGTTGCCGGGTGTTTTGCCTACAAACGAAGGCACATCAGGATTCAGTGTACGTGGCGGAGGTATTGACCAAAATCTTATTCTGCTTGATGAAGCCACAGTTTATAATGCTTCGCATCTCATGGGATTTTTCTCGGTTTTTAATAACGATGCAATTCGCGATATTAAGTTATATAAAGGCGATATTCCGGCTTGCTATGGCGGAAGGTTATCATCAGTGCTCGATGTTCGGATGAAAGAAGGGAATGCAAAAAAGCTTGCTGTAACAGGCGGAGTTGGTTTAATTTCAAGTCGCCTTACAGTTGAAGGCCCAATTGTAAACGAGAAAACATCATTTCTTATTTCCGGGAGAAGAACGTATGCCGATATTTTTTTCCCGTTCTTAACTGATACAAATGCTAAAAAGTCTATTCTGTATTTTTATGATTTAAATTTGAAAATCAATCACCAGTTTAACGAAAACAACCGGCTTTTTTTATCGGCATATTTGGGAAGGGATATTTTTGGAGAAAAAGGTATGTCGCGTGCAGGATTTGGAAATAAAACAGCTACCTTACGGTGGAACCATCAGTTTTCAAGTCAATTGTTTTCAAACCTAACAGCAATTGTTTCAAATTACGGTTATAACCTGGAAATGAAACAAGGTGGAGCGGATTATGTGTGGAATTCGAGTTTGCTTGATTATTGCTTAAAGGCCGATTTCAACTATTATCCAAATCCAGATAATGAGGTTAAATTTGGGGTTTCCACAATATTGCATACGCTAAATCCTATTGACGCCTGGATTCAATCAGATTCTTTATTGGTATTTCCAAATCTGAAGAATTATGAACTTGAACATGCAATTTATATTTCGGACCAGCAAAAAATCGGCGGTAAACTCACATTCAATTACGGGATAAGGTATTCTGTATTTCAAAATATAGGTAAGTCGAATTTAAATATCTTCGATTCAAACCATGAATATATAAAAACTGTCACTTATAAAAGCGGGGAAATATTCAATACATACGATGGATTTGAACCCCGGTTGGGATTGGCTTATTCATTAGACATTATATAGATTAATTGATTTATGCGACACATTTCATAGTTATTCTAAAATTATGTAACCCACAAGCGAGTTCCATTATCAGATCATCGAATTCAAACTTGTGACAACGTAAACGTTCTTTGATAATTCGGCAACGCTTAGCTCCGCATATAGCGTGTTCGACAAGTACCCTAAACCTGAATATTTCCCGGTTCTTCTGTTTTTGTTCTTTAGACAACTCCTTGCCTTTGGGCTTTTTGCTTGGCATTCGGATATTGACTCCTTCAGGATAGTGACCTACAAAGCCAGTATCTTGCCACAAGTTTATTCCTTTTGGAAAGGTTAGCGGCTGGTCGTTACAAATTTTCTTATCGTGTACGCTACCATTGTAGGTTCGGCTCAGGAACAAAATTCGGCGATCGGGCAGTGAAAGAATGTTGTTCTTGACACTATGAGTTTTTTTTACCACTGTAGCAGTCTTGTTGCTGCTCAGCATTTAGTGGCCGTTGAATACTCCTTTCTACTCCATCAAGCAATATGTCAGGGCAATCTTTCAATAGCTGTTCCAGCTTTTGATTGTTTCGTTCAGGTATTTCTTTAAGCCTTTTAAGAGTTTTGCCAAGAATTGGGCTTAAAAGATGTACCCAAAAATTGGCTTAGAGGTTGGTTCATCGAAAAAGTAGCAGCCTGAAGTTCTTGTAAAGGAAACGTTTTTAGGTACACTAATATAAACAATAATTTGTCCTGAACGCCCGGTAAAACACTTGTTGATTTAGGTAATGCTATTCGTTGTCGAGGTTTTCCTTCTAAAGTGAAATGATTGGAATATTGTTCCCATTCATTTCGGAATTCTAATGCCAATTCATCAAACTCATCTGGATTAAACCCTGTGAGGCTAAGAAATTGAACGGGATTCCTTCTTACTTTGTCAACTTTTAATCCCATAGTTATTGTGTCTATGGGTTACAAATATATGTAAAAGAACTTATTAATTTTTTAATCTATATAATATCTATTAAACGAAATTTCATCAATAAAAGCAAGCTATTCCCGTACCATACAATATTTACAATTAGCATCTGTTTCAAACGGAGGTATGCCTCTTGATTATTGGTTTCCGGCAAACCCGAATATCAAACCTCAAAAAGCCAATCAATATGCTATAGGATATTTCAGAAATTTTGATAACAATAAAATAGAAGCATCCATTGAAACTTTCTATAAACAAATGTATGATGTAATTGATTTCAGGGATCATACGCAACCGCTTTTCAATTCTTTGCTCGATGGCGATGTTCGCACGGGTACTGCAAAAAGTTACGGTGTTGAATTTTTGATAAAAAAGGATGATGGGAAAATTAACGGGTGGATCAGTTATACGCTTTCAAAAGCTATTCGTAAAATTCCAGAAATAAATGATGGCAAACCATATCCGGCGCCCTATGATAAACCAAACAACATAAAAGTTATTATTAATTATGAAATATCTGCGAGGGCGACATTTTCCGCAAATTGGATATTTGCATCCGGCACGCCTATTACCTTTCCTGTGGGTTCCGAAGTTGTCGGGAACACTGCGGTACCTATCTATTCTGCCCGCAATGAATACCAGATGAGGTATTATCACAGGTTGGACTTGTCATTTACTATAAAAGGGAAAGAAGTTCCCGGAAGAATATGGCAGGGAGAATGGGTTTTTTCGCTATATAACGCTTATGGTCGCCATAATGATTGGATGATAAATTTCGATCTTGAAAAACATAAAGCCGAGCGAACTTATTTGCCATTCCTCTTTTTCCCGGGAATTACTTACAATTTCAGTTTCTAAATATTAAAAATTAAAAATAAATGAAATATTATATGAACAACAAAATTAATCTGGCAGTAATTACATTATTTCCCTTAATATTCGGGGCATGCACTGAGGATATTAATCTTTCCTTCGATAGCACATATACAAGGCTGGTTGTTGACGGTTCAATAAATACCGATACAACTGAGCATAAGGTTACTCTATTGAAATCGGGCGATCCTTTAAATACGCAACCATTAAGGTATGTTTCCAATGCTATTGTTTCAATAACCGATGGCGCCGATACTTTTAAACTTACTGAAGATACCGTAAAGAAAGGCGTTTATAAAACAAAACCCAATGTGTTTGGGCTCCCTGGTAAAACATATAAACTTAACATTTCAAATGTGGATGTTAACGGCGATGGCGTTTTGGAAACGTATACTGCCTCTTCATCCATTAAAAGCATTAATCCTATCGATTCATTCAAAATAGTTTATCAAAAATACAATTCCCAAAATAAAGGTTGGTTAATTCTTTTGTATTCACAAGATATTGGTGGACGAAACTTTTATTGTATAAAAGTTTATAAAAACAGTGTTCTGCTGACAGACAGTTTAAAGGAGTATAGCATTTCATCTAATGTAGGTTTTGAAGGTAAATATTATTCAGGGCTGCCAGTATATTTTCTTAATGAAAACAAACCGGACGAAAGACTAAAAACAGGAGACACAATAACTTTAGAGCTGGATGGGATTACAGAAGATTATTACAACTTTATTGATGGATATAAACAGGAAATTCAACCAAAGATTCCAATTCTCAGCGGCCCTTCAGCCAATGTTTCAACCAATATTAATCCGAAGGATAAAGCTGTCGGGTTTTTTGCAGCCTATTCGGTTAAGCGTAAGTCGTTAGTTTATAAATAAATTATACTTAATCAAAAGTATTAACATGGCTGCGTTATATATTTTGCAAAATTTGATGAATAGGCTATCTGGGTGTATTTTCAAGATACTATTGCCATAAAACATATTTTTTAATAATTATTTTACCTGTTTTGCTGGCATATTATATTTAAATAGCTTAAATTTATTTTATATGGAAGTTTCTGTTGTAATTTATTTATTTATTTGATAACCAAATAAATAAAATGATTTGGTAGATAGAAAAAGTTAATGAGTGTAATTTTTATTTAAAGACAATAAACAAAAAAAATAATATTAAAACCAAACCTTATGAAAAATTTTATGAAAAGCCGGATATGGATTCTTACTCTGTTGGTAAGTTTTGGTATTCTTGTTTTAAATACCAATACAAAAGCACAGGATACTGCGAAGATCGAAATTATCAACCCCAGTCCTTTCGTGGGCGATAGTTTGATGGATGTTGTAAAAAATATAAGCACCTTCCCTGATACTGCATCTCCCACATACAGTTGGTATGTGAATGGTATTTTGACTGGTTATACATATTCTTTAAGTCAATCTCTGCCACCTTATCCTTTCATGGCGCCAGGACCTTATATAATCAAATTGGTTGCCTCTGCCGGAGTACATCTTGATTCAATCTCCGTACCAATTACTGTGCAAAGCGGCGGCGGCACACAATATAAAGCGAATATAAATATTTTTAAGCCGAATATTTATGTGGGCGATAGTTTACAGAATGTTGCTTCAAATTCAAGCACCTTTCATGATACTTCAACTCTTGTATTCAATTGGTATGTGAATAATTCTCCTATTGGCACAACAAGTTATTTAAACCAACCCTTGCCTCCTTATCGTTTTGATTCGATAGGACCTTATACAATTAAATTAATTGCGTCTGACGTTGTACATACTGATTCAGCCTTTGCAACAATTAATGTGCAAAGCGGTGGAGGAACACAATATAAAGCGAATATATATATTTTTAAACCGAATATTTACGTGGGTGATAGTTTGCAGAATGTTGCCTCAAATATAAGCACCTTCCCTGATACTGCATCTCCCACATACAGTTGGTATGTGAATGGTATTTTGGCTGGTTATACGTATTCTTTAAGTCAATCTCTGCCACCTTATCCTTTCATGGCGCCAGGACCTTATATAATCAAATTGATTGCGTCTGCCGGTGTACATCTTGATTCAATCTCCGTACCAATTATTGTGCAAAGCGGCGGAGGCACACAATATAAAGCAAATATAAATATTTTTAAACCGAATATTTACGTGGGTGATAGTTTGCAGAATGTTGCCTCAAATATAAGCACTTTCCCTGATACTGCATCTCCCACATATAATTGGTATGTGAATGGTATTTGGGCCGGAAAGACAGATTATTTAAACCAACCCTTACCTCCTTATTATTTCATGGCGACAGGATCTTATATAATCAAATTGGTTGCCTCTGCCGGAGTACATCTTGATTCAACCTCCCAGCAAATTTATGTTATGCCAAACGAAGGCGGCGGAGGGGTTAGTTTTAATATAAACTACTCTGGACAGTGCGCCCCTTTTGATATAAGCGTTATAGTCGTTAATAATTCATATTCCTATTCGGATACAAGTTCATATCTGAATGTTTGGACAATTAAACATTATGATAATATGGGCATGTTGAAAGATAGTGTTAGCCTGTCAGGATTTAATCCTATGGGTTACATGGTTCATGGCGGGAATTATCAGATTCAGCTTACCGTATATCAAAAATCAAATGATTCGATTGTAGGTCAAGCGTATCAATATCCATATATTAATCAGGACAAGTCAATGTTGCAACTGGTGCCATACGGCGGGAACGAGGTTTGTCCTGGCGATTGGCTTGGGTTCCAGGTGCAGGGGCAAGGTTCTTATTTTGTAGATCATTATGTTAATAATGGTATTGATGAGTATGGCAATAATAATTTCCAGTTTAACAACCCTGGCATCGATACCGTGCAAGCTTTTGTACAACTGAATGAATGTGGTGGAGATACTATATTAACAAGTATTATTAACGTAACGTCCGATGCAACTCCGCAGCCATCAATTTCAACCGATTTCGGCAATTCATTCTGCCCCGGCGATTTAATACAATTCAGGACGAACGGAAATTACAAAACTTACAATTGGTCGTTCGATAGCATTTCAACATCCACAGAAACCAACCCGCAATTTGCATTTGGCTCTTTGGGAGACAAGATAATAAGTTTGACAGTTACCAATATTTGCGGGCATTCCAATACGGTTACTGATACTGTTCATATTATTAATGGAATTATTGCCAATGCGAATTTTAATGTTAATTACAACTATTACAATGGAGATGCATGCCGCAATAACCCAATCCAGTTTATGGCACAAAGCGCCGGCAAATACCAATGGGATTTCGGCGATGGAACTTATGATTCAGTTCCCGACCCGGTAAAAGTATATAATAGTGTAGGGCAGTACAACGTAAAGCTCACGGTAACCAACGCATGTAGTTCAAAAGCTGACAGCAGTCAAAAGGTTATGTCAAGCCAAAACACTTCTAACAGTACCATTTACGATGTATCGTTTTATATACCTTCGGAAAATAACAATAATAACAACAACAAAGATCAAACCGAACAAGCCACAACTGTTTGCCCCAACCAGCCTGTTCAATTTATAAATAATTCCGGTTGGCAAAGCAATAATGAATCCATGTTGTTCCGGTGGAATTTTGGAAATGGCGATACATCAAGCGAAGTAAACCCGGTTTACTCTTATCATTCAACAGACAGCGGAAATTACAGGGTAACTTTAACAGCGGTTAACAGTTGCGGTGGCACTGGAATATATTATAGTTATGTTATTGTAAGCGATACCATAAAACCAAATGCTGTATTGGATGTTGTTCCCCAGGAAATTTGCCCGGGTGAAAAAGTATTCTTTTATGACGGGAATAATAATAATTCAACGTCCAGCAACCTCAAATACTCCATTGACTTTGGCGACAGCACGAAAGTTATTGATCAGGATACCGTAACGGATAAAAATCTGAACACATTGGCAAGCCACCCATATTATTTGACAAAGACATACAAATATGTGTTTACTGCAACAAATGCCTGCAACAATGTCTTGACCGATACGGGCAGCATACTGGTAACGTCGGCAGCGCACGCGCCCATGTATTATATTTCAAATTCAACACAAAGCAACGATAAAAAAACATCGGACTGGAGCGCCAGACATTTGCCGGGAGACGCTGAACTGGATATTCCTGTAAAGTGGCCAAGCTTCGATGGTTCACTGGACAGCACATTCTACCTGTTTTTCTTTAATGGAGGACTGAACCAGGGCGGAAACCAGGATCCCTCAGGCGTTGTTACATTTAAGGCAACAACTATAAATACCGGGCAGATTGTGAAAGCATTTGTTCCTTATCAGGCCGGCTCCGATTCAGTGGGATTGCTTTGGGGCATTATTGTTACAGCCAGTCCATTACTTCAGGCAAACCCGATATTTATGCCATACCTGTAAATAAAGCTACAGGAAAAACCATAACCAAATATTATGTTCCAAGGAACGGTACAACTACTCTACCCGATACCATTACGCTTCAGCCTGCCGATTCTACTGTTTGCACTTTGGCGCGGCCATATTACGGCGAGTGGGAATATGATGCGGGAGCCGGTATTTTTTATAATTTAAGCATCCAAAACAATAGTAACAATAGCAGCAGCATGGATATTCCCACGCTGCCTCCTTACAAATACTTTGGAAGTTATGAATTAACCAAAATGAAGGGCGCATTGAGCGGCAATGAGGTTAGCAGCGGCTCTGTTTTCGAAGACAGCTCTTCAATGAATTTGTACTTTTATGATCCGAATTGTTCAACCACGTTAGGTAAATATTATTATATGTACGATACCCTGAAGCATATTTCGTTTTCGCCTATTTCTGATCCTTGCCAAAATAGGATAAATTTCTTAATGAGCGGGATTTTCAAGGTTAAGGATATATTTAACAATTCAGTTGCAGCATGCCCGGAAACGCCTGTTAAATTTACTGCAGTGGGAGGCAATAGTTTAAAATGGTATTTTGGAGATGGCGGTTCAGATACTCTAAATAAAAATGTTGCATACCATGCCTATTCGATAGCTGGAAATTATGATGCTTATGCAATAGTTAAGAATAGCTGCGGCAGGAAGGATACAATTCATACCCCTGTTGTTATTTCAGTGTATTCTGTGCCTTCGGCCCAGATTAATGTTAATAACGGTGGTTCAACAAATGTGGTCGGGTTGCCGGTTCAGTTCCAAACTTCAACTTGGTATGGCGATACTACCGGATATAAGAGTTTATGGAAATTTGGCGACGGCGATACATCGAATTTATCTGCCCCGTCGCACGTGTACCTGAAACCCGGCGATTATAATGTTATGTTGATTGTCTCGAACGGCTGCGGCGCCGACACTTCCAACATGGAAATTCATATAAACGGGAAATTCACTCCATCGTGCGGAGCTGAATTTGCATATTTATCATCAGGCGCTACGGTTGAGTTTTATAACCTCACCGATGTTGCCGGGACTAATTTGTTATGGAATTTTGGAGATAGTACCGTTTCATCAAATAGGAACCCTGTTCACAGCTATTCGAATATGGGCGATTATTTGGTATGTTTAAATGCCATAAATAGCGGAGACACAACCTGTACTTCGTGCCAGCAAATTTTTGTTGGAAATATGCAGCAATGTGTTGCTAATTTCTATTATACTTATAATGGCTCGGATGTACAATTTACAAGCGCTTCAGAGATGAGCGGGTTATATGCCTGGGATTTTGGAGACGGCGCTAAGGTAACTACGCAGTCATCAAATGTCAGCCATTCATACACTAACCCTGGCTGGTATCAGGTTACGCTTACGGCAACAACATTGCTAAATTGCACAAGCACGTCATCACAATGGATACAGATAAAAGCTACCTGTCCCCAGCCGGATTTAATTTTAAATATCGGCTCCGATAGCGTTTCTATTGTCAACAATACGCCCAATAAAGACAACTTAATTTGGTTCTGGTATTATGGCGACGGTACAACTTCAAGCGCTGTCGATCCAGGTTCCCATGTCTTTAAGCAGGGCGGCGTTTATTACATGTATGTAACCATGTTCGATCCGATTACCGGGTGTAAATTAAAGCTCGATACAACTGTTTTAATTGGTTCCGTCGGATGCTATGCATATTTTACTTCCGATACAACCAATGGCGGTTCTACAGTTGATTTTTATAATAAATCTTCTCACGCAGCAAGTTATTTCTGGACTTTTGGCGATGGAACAGTATCAAACATCCAAAATCCCCCGGCCAAGACATATAATAAAGCCGGAGTTTACAATGTTTGCCTAGACTATAACCGATAGCACTGGAACATGCACTCAAAATTATTGCAACCAGGTATCGGTAGGACAAATCCGCTGTAATGCAGATTTTGCATATTTTGTTGATACTGCAACCGGTAATGTAACATTTAATAATTTATCGTCATCTGCGAGCAGTTATTACTGGGATTTTGGAGACGGCAGTTCTGGCTTTACCAGGGATACATCGCACACTTATAGTAAATCGGGGATTTATACAGTCCTGATGTCTATCTGGGACCAAACTACCTTATGTTATAGCGAAATCAGCAAAGCGATAACTGTTTCAATCAAAAATGAAGTAATAACAACAGCCGATTTTGTTTATTTCGTAAAACAAGGAACGGATACGGTTTTATTTACCAACAAATCGGCCAATGCTTCAACGTACTACTGGACATTCGGCGATGGTTCTTTCAAACCTACTGTAAACCCGATAAAAGGATATTCTAACCCGGGTTTATATAATGTTTGTTTGACTGCTTTTAACGGGAGTACCGGGGTTAGCGACAAGAAATGCCAGTCAATATTGGTAGGTGAAGAAGCTTGCAATATTACGGCAGGGATAGGTTATATAATAGACAATGTTAACAACGAGGTGCATTTTGCCGATAAATCTACAGGCGATTATGATAAATACTACTGGACATTCGGAAACGGAAACGCTTCTTCCGATTCGGCCCCTATTGTAACTTATACCAATCCCGGATTTTATTTAATTACCTTGTCAGTACAAAAATCCGGCACTAATTGTATCGATTATGCTTCCGAATTCCTGCAAATAGGACAGGTTGACTGTAAGGCCGGTTTCAGTTATGTTGTATCTAATGATTCTGTTCAGTTCACCAGTACTTCAACCGGGAATTTAACCAATTATTATTGGAGTTTTGACGATGGCAGTTTCTCTACTGACCAAAACCCGGCACATACTTTCAGCAGCGAGGGCATACATTATGTTTCCCTTACAGTTTCCGATTCAGGAGGTTTGTGTTCGAATTACACAAGTCAGAAAATCCAGGTGGGCAACGTAAATTGCAGCGCCCAGTTCAGTTATTTTGTCGATACGCTGACCGTGTCGTGTAAAAACCAGGCATTAGGAGCAGCTACCGAATATTACTGGTACTTCGGCGATGGCACTTTAAGCTCCGATGTTAACCCGGTTCATACATTCCAGTATCCCGGTTATTACACCATAGGTTTGAACACGTTTAACTCCCAGAACTGGTGCATGGATTATTACCAAACTACCGTTCTTGTAGGTTCCGAAGGTATCGATTGTTTGGCCGATTTCTTCTACCAGGTTGATACGTCGTCCGACAATACAGTAAAGTTCTTTGATAATTCAAAAGGCAATATTAAAAGGTATCTATGGGACTTTAATGATTGCGATAAACTGAATAATTGCGCATTTTCATCCGACACAAATCCTACTTATGCTTATAAAAAAGTCGGATATTACAATGTTTGCTTGTCGGTTACAAATAATTTAGGCGTGTCTAACATTAATTGCAAATGGGTTGATGTAAATGCCGATGCCAAGACAAATTGCCTTGCCAAATTCAATTACACTGTGGATACTTTACATAAAAAAGTTTCATTTGTAAGCCAATCGCTCGGACAGCCTGACAAGTTTAAATGGAATTTTGGCGATAGCACAATTTCTTACTCATCTGACAGTGCAGTCCATAAATATGCAAAAGGCGGATTTTATCTGGTTTCTATGGATATTTCAACCCCTGGCGGTTGCACAAGCAGAAGCTACCAGGTTGTAAATATTAAACGGCCTTTTGGTCTTTATGCAATGTTTGGGTACGATGCTAAGGATTATTCGCAAAAAGCAGGCGGGTACCCGGTTGATTTTGTCGGAGCCGGATTGGGCGACCAGGGCAGGTTGAGGTGGAGCTTCGGCGATGGAGGAACTGACAGCACAAGCAATACGCCAACGCACTATTACGATACTGCCGGTTTTTACTATGTATGCTTAACATATGCCGATACTGTTACAAACCAGAAAGCTAAAGCTTGCGATACTATCAGCACTTGCCAGAATGACTCTATCTCGCCCGTTGCAATTTGTAAAGATACAATTGTTACGTTGAATGGCGGCACAGCGACCATTAAACCGCAGGATATTAATAATGGAAGTTATGATAATTGCGCTATCTACGATTATTACATTGACAATAGTGTATTCACTTCAACCGGTTATCAATTGGTACACCTGATTGTTACCGACTACAACAATCATAAGGACACCTGCTCGTCAATAGTAACAGTTCTAACGGGTATTAAGGATAAGGAATATTACGGTTCGTTGCTTATGAAAGTATTCCCCAACCCGTTTGGCGACAAACTGTCCATTTCATACCAGTTGCCTGTAACATGTAATGTTGAAATGACTATTCTTAACCTTGTTGGCGAACCATTAGTTACTGTCAACACGAAAAATCAGCAGTCCGGTTATTACACCCAGACTTATGATGCGTCAATGCTCGAAAGTGGCAGCTACATAATTCAGTTAAAAACTTCCGCCGGATCTATAGACAGGCAGATAATTTTGAAGAAGTAAATTTATGGTGTGTATCAATAAAAAACCCCGCTAAAATATAAGCGGGGTTTTTTATTATTGGCTTCTTAATCGCAAGTCTTTGACTTGTGCTATATTTAATAGGCATAAGTTATAATTTTAACTTTTTTAACACAAATTGAAAAAAAATATTACTTTTAAACCGTGAAAATTAAGCTAAAAAGCTGCATTGGATTTAAATTTAGAATAGAGATTACTTGCCATTAAATGAAATTATTATAAAGTTTAAATTATAAAGAAAATTACATATGCGTCACAAAAAAATAAAACTATGTGCCGTACTCTTGTTAGGACTTGGATTGACAAGGCTACAAGCACAGGAAGCCATACCCGCTTCGGGCGGTAATGCCACAGGTAACGGAGGCTCGGCCAGCTATTCCGTTGGGCAGGTTGTTTACACTACCAATACAGGAACCAACGGTTCGGCAGCTCAGGGAGTACAACAACCTTATGAAATTTCGGTTGTAACAGGAATTGAAGTAGCCAAAGATATAAATCTTTTCTTCTCTGTTTATCCAAATCCGGCAACCGATTTTTTGACACTTAAAATCGAAGGCACCGTAGAAACGAAATATATTGCGTCTTTATACAACATCAACGGAAAACTTATCCTGGCCAAAAAAGTTGGCGACAATGAGACAACCATCCCAATGGGCAATCTTATGCCTGCAACTTATTTTCTGAAAGTTACAGAAGGCGACAAAGAAATTAAAACATTTAAAATTATTAAAAACTAAAATACTATGAAGAGAATATTTACATTATTGGCAGCAGTAATTTTAACTGCAAGTATATTCCTGCCAAAGGCAGGTGCTCAGGTACCGCAGGGTTTGAGTTATCAGGCTGTGATACGCAACAGCATCGGTAAATTGGTAGCCAACACTAGCGTGGGCATGCGTATTAGTATTTTGCAAGGCGATGTTAATGGAACATTGGTGTACGAGGAAATTTACAACCCTAACCCACAAACCAATAGCAACGGATTGTTAACCGTTGAAATTGGCGTGGGCATATCCGTTAGCGGCGCTTTTACGGCAATTAACTGGGCTGAAGGGCCATATTTCCTCAAAACAGAAACCGACCCTACCGGTGGCACAAACTACACTATTACCGGAGTAAGCCAATTGTTAAGCGTGCCTTATGCCTTATATGCTAAAACAGCCGAAAACGGTTTTAGTGGCAATTATGCTGATTTAACCAACAAACCCGATTTATCGGATACGGTTAATTATTTAAAAATTGAAACCGAACCTGCTTTTAATTCTTCTATTGCAAAAGGGATTAAAAAGAGCGATACCGCCAATTGGGACGCCAAAAGCAACTTTAGCGGCAATTACGCTGATTTGAAAAACAAACCCAATTTATCTGACACTTCAAAATATTTAAAAACCGAAACTGAACCTGCTTTTAATGCTTCTCTTGCGAAAGGCATTAAATAGAGTGATACCGCCAATTGGAACGCCAAAAGCAATTTCAGCGGCAATTATAGCGATCTGAAAAACAAACCCAATTTATCCGATACTTCAAAATATTTAAAAACCGAAACTGAACCAGCTTTTAATGCTTCTCTCGCAAAAGGGATTAAGCAGAGCGATACCGCCAACTGGAACGCCAAAAGCAATTTCAGCGGCAACTATACCGATCTGAAAAACAAACCCAATTTATCCGATACTTCAAAATATTTAAAAACCGAAACCGATCCAGTATTTAACGCTTCTATTGCAAAAGGTATTACATCAAACGATACCGCAAAATGGGATGCAAAAAGCAACTTTAGCGGGGCTTATTTTGATTTAACCGGCAAGCCAAATCTTGCAAAAGTAGCCACAAGCGGCAGCTATAACGATTTAAGCGATAAACCTGCAATAACGGTTGACAATTGGGACAGCATATCGGGAAAGCCTTCTTTTGCAACTGTTGCTACAACCGGCAGCTACAATGATTTGAAAGATAAACCTGCAATAATGGTTGATAATTGGGACAGTATTACAGGGAAACCCACAACCATTGCAGGATATGGAATTACCGATGCTTTCAACGGAACATGGGCAAGCCTGACAGGTAAACCTGCTTTTGCAACCGTGGCTACAAGCGGCAGTTATAACGACTTAGCAAACCTGCCCACTTTGTTTGATGGTTCCTGGGCAAGCTTAACCGGTAAACCTGCTACCATTTCAGGATATGGAATTACGGATGCTTTATCAAATTTGCTTGCAAGCGGCAACATAATTGTGGGCAATGCTTCAGGCGTTGCCACAGCCGTTACCATGAGCGGTAATGCAACCATAAGCAATACCGGCGTTGTTACCCTTGCCGACAATTCCGTAACATCGGCAAAAATTGCCGACGGTTCAATTGTCGATGCCGATATTAACGGTACAGCTGCTATTGCCGGTACAAAGGTATCTTCCGACTTTGGCTCACAGAATATAGTTACCACGGGTAATATAAACGGAGCAGCCCTCACAGCCGCCAGTATCAATGGCAACACCATAACAACAGGAACAGGAACTTTAGCATTAGGGGCCGGTAAAACCCTGACAGCCTCGAATACACTTACATTTTCCGGCAGTGACGGTTCAACATTGAACATAGGCAATGGAGGCACACTGGGCGCTAATGCGTTTACGGGAACCGCCTATGCTCCAATTGCATCTCCAACATTTACCGGAACAGTAACTATACCTTCTCCGTTTACGTTAGGCTCAACTTCCGTTACAACCACAGGCGCACAACTAAATTACCTGAATGGCGCTGCCGGAAAGACAGGCGCTGGAAGCATAGTATTTGCCAACAGTCCCACGCTGGTTACCCCAACTTTGGGTGTTGCCACAGCCACCAGCATTACAACTACCGATGTTATCAATACCGGGGCAACGGTTAATCTTTTTAATACCGCTACTACTGCACAAACCATTAACATTGGAAACGGATTTACAGCAAGCGGCTTATTAAAATCCATTAATATTGGCACTCTGGGGGCGGCAGGTTCAACAACCAATATTATTTTAGGCAGTTCAGCAGGTTCATCTTATGTAGTTATAAACGGAACGTTATCAACTTCGGGCCCTATAAACAAACTTACGCTCACATCACCGGCAACTACTGCTACCTTAACTTTGGCAGATAATTCATCCTTTATAACTTCCGGGGCATACAGTACAACCCTAACCTCGACTGCTGCCACCAATATTACTTTGCCGACATCAGGTACTTTGGCCACAACAGGCAATTTAAGCCAATTTGCATCTACTACATCTGCTCAACTGGCCGGTGTACTATCCGATGAAACTGGCGCCGGTTTGGCCGTATTTAATACAAGCCCTACTTTGGTAACCCCGGTTTTAGGAGCAGCTACAGCAACTAGCATCAATGGCAACACCATAACATCAGGCACGGGCACTTTAACTTTAGGGGCAGGCAAAACCCTGACAGCCTCGAATACTCTGACATTCACCGGCACTGACGGTTCAACATTGAACATAGGCAGCGGAGGAACATTGGGAACAAACGCTTATACAAGTACTGCATTTGCCCCAATTGCATCTCCAACATTTACCGGCACAGTAATCATGCCTTCCCCGTTTACAATAGGGTCAACTTCCGTAACAACCACAGGCGCACAACTGAATTACCTGAACGGCGCAACCGGGACAACCGGCATAGGAAATCTGGTATTTGCTTCCAGTCCCACGCTGGTTACCCCAAATATAGGTGCAGCCACAGCAACCAGCATCAATGGAAACACCATAACATCTGGCACAGGAACTTTAACTTTAGGGGCCGGCAAAACCCTTACAGCTTCGAACACGCTGACATTTTCCGGTACTGACGGTTCAACATTGAACATAGGCATTGGAGGCACACTGGGAACAAACGCGTTTACAAGCACTGCATTTGCCCCGATTGCATCTCCAACATTTACCGGTACAGTAACCATGCCTTCCCCATTTACAATAGGTTCAACTCCTGTAACAACCACAGGCGCACAACTGAATTACCTGAATGGCGCTACTGGGACAACCGGCACAGGAAGTTTAGTGTATGCTACCAGTCCCACGCTGGTTACCCCAACTTTAGGTGTTGCATTAGCCACCAGCATTACAACAACCGATGTTATCAATACCGGGGCAACGGTTAACCTTTTTAATACTGCTACTTCGGCACAAAACATCAATATTGGAAACGGTGTTACCGTAAGCGGGTCGGCAAAAAATATCAGAATTGGCACTTCGGGGGCTTCGGGTTCAACAACAAATATTACTTTAGGCAGTACTACAGGCGCTTCTTCATTAACAATAAACGGAACATTATCAACCGGCATTATTGCTTCAGGTATATGGAACGGAGCTGTTATTGCAAGCCAATTTGGCGGTACAGGCGTAAACAATTCGGGCAATACAATAACGCTTGGAGGCAATTTTGCTACTTCGGGCGCTTATGCAACCACACTTACCGCAACCAATACTACCAATGTAACGCTTCCCACAGTTGGCACTTTGGCTACATTGGCAGGTGCAGAGAACCTGACCAATAAAACCATCAACGGGCTAACCCCGACGTCTCAGACTACAGGTTTTACCATTGCGGGGGGCACAACAAGTAAAACGCTTACCATTGCCAATTCGGTTGTGCTGAGTGGCAATGATGGCGCTATATTGAATATTGGCAGCGGAGGGCCGCTGGGCGCAAACGCGTTTACAAGCACTACATTTGCCCCAGTTGCTTCTCCAATATTTACCGGCATGGTAACCATACCTTCTCCGTTTACAATTGGCTCAACTTCCGTAACAACCACTGGCGCACAACTGAATTACCTGAATGGAGCTACAGGGACAACCGGAACCGGAAGCCTGGTATTTGCTACCAGTCCTATGCTGGTTACCCCAATTTTGGGTGTTGCATCGGCAACCAGCATTACAACAACCGATGTTATCAGTACCGGGGCAACGGTTAACCTTTTTAATACTTCTACCGCAGCACAAACCATTAACCTCGGGAACGGCGTTACTGCAAGCGGCAATACAAAAGCTATTAATATAGGTACTTCGGGAGCGGCAGGTTCAACTACCAATATTACTTTGGGCAGTTCGGCAGGTACATCTGTTATAACAATTGGAGGTGCATTAGCGCTTCTAAAAACTTTAAACAATATTACATTAACACCCCCGGCCACTGCTGCAACATTAACTTTGGCAAATAATTCATCCTTTATAACTGCCGGGGCTTACAGTACGACCCTTACCTCAACCGCTGCAACCAATATTACCTTACCAACAACAGGCGTTTTGGCTACGTTGGCGGGAGCTGAAACCTTTACAAATAAAACCCTTACTTCGCCGGCTATTAATACCCCAACCATTCTCGGTGGTACTATAAACAATACTGTTATAGGCGGCACAACGTCTGCGGCAGCTACATTTACAACTTTAACAACTACCAGCGATGCCGTAATTAATGGTCTTACAGTTGGTTTGGGAGGTGGCGCTATTTCAACAAATGTAGCAATTGGTAATTCAGCGCTTAAATCCAATACAACAGGTTACCAAAATACAACATGTGGTACTAATGCGCTTTATTACAACACAACAGGTTACAATAATACAGCAAATGGTACTGATGCGCTTTTAAATAACACAACAGGTTACTTAAATGTAGCCAATGGTGTTGATGCACTTTTTACTAATACAGGTGGTAACGCTAATACAGCCATTGGTTTTAAAGCGCTTTATTACAACACAACAGGTTACTATAATACAGCAAATGGTTATGCTGCGCTTGCTAATAACACAACAGGTTACGAGAATACAGCAAATGGTTTTAACGCGCTTAATATCAACACAACAGGTACTGCTAATACAGCCAATGGTTATCAAGCGCTATATTCCAACACAACAGGCACTTACAATACTGCTATCGGATATAATGCAGATGTTACTTCAGGAAATTTAACCAATGCAGTTGCCATAGGCTATCAAGCACTTGTAGGAGCCAGTAACACTATGGTTTTCGGAAACTCAAGCGTGGTTGGTTGGGGCTTCGGCGCTCAACCGGGTGGGGCGGCTATTACAGTAGGCACAACAACAAGCAATGGGAATGGGGCTATGTTAACATTCGCCCGAGTTTGGACAAATGCCTCGGATAGCACCAAGAAATATAATATCCAGCCTATTGAATATGGCCTTAAAGAAGTGCTGGAATTAAGGCCTGTTACTTACAAAATGAAAGGTTCGGGATACAAGGATATTGGTTTTCTGGCACAGGAAGTTAAGTTAATTTTACCCGAACTGGTTTATGGCAAAGAAGGCGAAATGACTTTGTCGTATGGCCAAATTACGGCAGTGCTTACCAAAGCCATGCAGGAGCAGCAAAAAATGATTGAAGATTATAAAAATGAAAATGCTGCATTACAAAAGGAAGATACTACCTTACAAAACGAAGTTTTGGATTTGAAAAAACAAATTGAAGAAATTAATAAGAAACTTGAGGGCTTAAATAATAAATAAAACGACTAAACACAGAGACACAGAGAAAATATTGAAAATATAAACCCTGTGTTTCTGTGTCCCTGTGTTCAATTAAGTGGTACCACGTGGAATTGAACCACGGACACACGGATTTTCAGTCCGTTGCTCTACCAACTGAGCTATGGTACCTTTTTAAATTTGCGTGCAAATCTAACCAAAAAATTTTTTGTACAAAATATTTTGTTAAAAAGAAGTGCATTGTCTTGTTCTTCAACTTATATATTTCAGCAAAAGTTTGTATAAATGAGTCTGTCAATAAATCAATGAATTTTTCTCTCTTTATGAAGTAATAACTTAAGATAAATTTTATAAGCTTTATAACAAAACATTTTATTTTTCATTTTAAAGCAAGGTTTGTGTAAGTTTAAAAATACTTTTGTGTAATAAAAATTTCAAAGGAATACCTGTTGCGTTTTTATACATTTGTAAAATTCATTAAAAATTAATGGAATATTATACATATACGCTTAAAAATGGAATAAGGCTTATACATAAACCGGTATCGTCGCCGATTGCCCATGTCGGTTTTTTTATTAATGCCGGTTCGAGGGATGAGACAAAAAAGGAACATGGCCTGGCGCATTTTATCGAGCATGTTCTTTTCAAGGGAACAAAAAAGCGCAAAGCCTATCACATAAATTCCCGTTTGGAAGATGTGGGAGGCGAACTTAACGCCTACACTACCAAAGAAGAAACCTGTATCCATGCATCGTTCATGAAGGAAGACATTGAAAGGGCGCTTAAACTTATTAGCGACATAACTTTTCATTCCTTGTTTCCCGATAAAGAACTGGAAAAAGAAAAGGAAATTATTATCGACGAGATTAATTCTTATAAGGATAATCCTTCTGAAGAAATATTCGACGATTTCGAGATGATTCTTTTTCCTAAAGACCCTTTGGGACGAAATATTCTTGGTAAACCTGGAAACCTCAAAAAGTTTAAGCGGGACGACCTGCTGAAATTTATCGCGAGAAATTATAATACCGATCAAATGGTTTTATCCGTTGTTGGCGATATAGAAAAATCAAAACTGATAAAAATTTTCAACAAATATTTCAGTCCCATTGAAAAGAACTTCAGACAGAGAAGCAGAAAACTGGAAGCAAAATATTCATCTGATTCCAGGGAAGTTATAAAAAAAACTTTTCAGGCTCATTGCATAATAGGCACAATAGCCTATAGCTTTGTTGATATGAAGAGAATAAACCTTCATTTGCTTAACAATATTTTGGGCGGACCCGGTATGAATTCGCGGCTCAACCTTTCGCTGAGGGAGCGCAGCGGTTATACTTATAATATCGAATCGAATTACAACCCTTATTTAGATACCGGTGTTTTTGGGGTTTATTTCGGCACTGATAAAGAAAAATTAGACAAAAGCATTAAGCTGGTGTATAAAGAATTGGATTTATTACGAAATAAAAAATTAGGCGACATACAATTGTCAAAAGCAAAAAAACAACTTATCGGTCAATTATCAATCGCTTCTGAAAATAATGAAAATATAATGATAAGTATGGGCAAAAGCTACCTGGTTTATGGAAAAGTTGACAGTCTTGAAGAAATATGCAATCAGATAGAAAAAATTTCAGCATTGGAATTGTTGGATGTTGCAAATGAAATTTTTGACCGCAACAGGCTATCGGTTATAATTTATAAATAATCTGATAATGAAAATATCTCACGAGTTAGAACAATATATTGAGAATCATTCAACTTCTGAAGACCCGTTACTGAAAAAAATATACAGGGAAACTAACATCCGGATGCTCAATCCGCGAATGGTTTCAGGGCATATCCAGGGTTTATTTCTGACCTTTATTTCAAAAATGTTAAAGCCTAACCTGGTATTGGAAATTGGCACCTATACCGGATATTCGACTATTTGCCTGGCAAAAGGCCTTGCATCGGGAGGCGTGCTTCACACTGTTGAAATTAACGATGAATTAATTGATGTAGCAAAAAGTTATTTTAAAGAAGCTAAACTTGAAAAGCAGATAAACGTTCATGTTGGCAATGCAACAGCTATAGTTCCGGCTTTAAATTTAAAGTTCGACCTAATATACATTGACGGTGAAAAAAAGGAATATCCCGAATATTATAAAACATGCGCTGAATTTATAAACCCTGGCGGATATTTAATTGCTGATAATATTTTATGGGATGGGAAAGTTGTTGAAAATAATTTTTTTAATGATCCGGCTACTTTAGCTATTCGGGAATTCAACAACATAATAAAGCAGGATGACCGTGTTGAAAATGTAATTGTTCCTGTTCGGGATGGGTTAATGATTGCCCGCTTTAAACAGTGAAATTTTGATTAGGATTTTAAAAACAGGCTAAATCTCTTAATGCTAAATTCATAAAAAATATCTTCTGCTACTGTAAAAGTTCATTTAGTCCTTTTTTATTTTATTAATTGATCCTAAGCGTTATACGTTATAATTCTCATTTCTAATTACTTGAAGATTAACATAAATTAAGATAAAAATATATTAATATCCAATAAAATTTAATTACTTTTGAATCGTAAAAACAAAAAATTAATATACTATGACAGCTATAGAATTTCAACACAAACTCATAAGCCTGGAAGGCAATCTCGATAGATTCGCTTACAGCTTGACTTTAAACAAAGAAGATGCGAAAGACTTAGTACAGGAAACATTCCTGAAAGCTCTTATTTATAAGGATAAATTTATACATAATGATAATTTCAAGGCCTGGACATATACAATAATGAAAAACACATTCATTAATAACTATAGGAGAAATGTCCGCCAGAATACCCATCGCGATCTTACAAAAGAAAATTTTTATCTGAATTATCCAAAAGCAACTGGAACAGACGACCCTGATTCATCATTTACTACGGTTGAACTGAACAAAAACATTGAACAGTTGGAAGATGATTTTCGTGTTCCACTTAAAATGCACCACGATGGTTACAAGTATAAAGAAATAGCTGAGAAATTAAATCTTAATATTGGAACTGTAAAAAGCAGGATTTTTTTTTCACGTAAAAAATTAATGGAAATGCTTAAAGATTATGCAGCATAAGGTTTTGAATAGTATAAATATATAATTGAATAAATCATAATTAAGTTAGTTGTTTAGTTGATAATTTTAAATAAATTAGTATTAAAAAACAGTTGAGTTTTCAGTTTTTATAGTTTTTAATAATTGAGTGTAAAAAGAGGTGTACTATATATTTTAGTGCGCCTCTTTTTTGTAATATGATAAATTATTAATCTGATTCATGATATAATCTGAAAATTGTTTAAAATATATGCCTTGTCAGATGTCTTTTTGTCAGTGTCAATAGCTGTCAATTCTATAATTATTTTCTTTTATGCCAGAATTTCATATTAAAAAATGAAAATTTCCTGATGGCATAATGATTGTTCCCTAAATAAAAAAAGTAACAAACTAATACTATTAAATATATGGGCAAAATAATTGGAATCGATTTAGGAACTACAAATTCATGCGTAGCAGTGATGGAGGGAAACGAACCTGTTGTTATTGCTAACAGTGAAGGGAAAAGAACAACCCCTTCGATTGTAGCATTTGTTGAAAATGGCGAACGAAAAGTCGGAGACCCGGCTAAACGTCAGGCAATCACAAATCCTAAGAAAACGGTATATTCAATCAAAAGGTTTATGGGTGAAACATACGACCGTTTATCAAAAGAAATTGAACGCGTACCTTACGATGTTATAAGAGGCGAAAATAATACCCCACGTGTAAAAATTGACGACCGAAAATATTCCCCTCAGGAAATTTCTGCAATGGTGCTTCAGAAAATGAAAAAAACCGCAGAAGATTTTCTTGGTCAGGAAATTAGTGAAGCTGTTATAACGGTGCCAGCGTATTTTAGCGATTCACAACGCCAGGCAACCAAAGAAGCAGGTGAAATTGCCGGGTTAAATGTGCGCAGGATTATTAATGAACCTACAGCAGCGGCTTTGGCATATGGCTTAGATAAGAAATCGAAGGACATGAAAGTTGCTGTATTCGATCTTGGAGGCGGCACATTTGATATATCGATACTTGAACTTGGCGATGGAGTTTTTGAAGTTAAATCCACAAACGGCGATACACATCTTGGAGGAGACGATCTGGATCATATTCTTGTGGATTGGTTAGCAGATGGATTTAAAAAAGATGAAGGCATTGATTTGCGGAAAGACCCAATGGCATTACAACGTTTGAAAGAAGCTGCCGAAAAGGCAAAGATTGAACTTTCCAGTTCAACAACTACCGAAATAAATTTACCTTACATTATGCCGGTAGACGGTATTCCAAAGCATCTTGTTAAAACGCTTACCCGCGCCCAGTTTGAAAAACTTTGCGATCATCTTTTCCAGGCTACTATTGAACCTTGCCGCAAAGCTTTAGCCGACGCCAATTTAAAAGCGTCTGATGTTAACGAAGTTATTTTGGTAGGAGGATCGACTCGTATCCCGGCTGTTCAAAAACTCGTTGAAGATTTCTTTGGGCGCGTTCCGTCAAAAGGCGTTAACCCTGATGAAGTTGTTGCTGTTGGCGCTGCAATACAAGGCGGCGTTTTGACGGGTGAAGTAAAAGATGTTTTATTGCTCGATGTTACTCCATTATCACTTGGTATTGAAACTTTAGGCGGAGTGATGACCAAGCTTATCGAATCCAATACCACAATTCCTACAAGAAAATCTGAAACATTCACAACAGCAGCTGATAACCAGTCATCGGTGGAAATACATGTTTTACAGGGCGAGCGGCCAATGGCAAACGGAAATAAAACAATCGGCCGTTTTCATCTCGATGGTTTGCCACCTGCTCCACGCGGGGTTCCTCAAATTGAAGTAAGTTTTGACATTGACGCTAACGGAATTTTGCATGTTTCGGCAAAAGATAAAGCAACGGGCAAAACCCAAAGTATTCGAATTGAAGCATCGTCGGGCTTAACTGACGATGAAATCAAGCGCATGCGCGATGAAGCAAAAGCAAATGAAGAGACCGACAAGCAAGCCAGGGAAAAAATTGATAAGCTCAATACTGCAGATAGCCTTATATTCCAAACAGAGAAACAGCTAAAGGAATTTGGGGATAAACTTCCTGCTGACAAAAAAGCGCCAATTGAAAGCGCTCTTAATAAATTAAAGGATGCTCATAAAAGTCAGGATATTAGCGCAATTGAAAAAGCAACAACAGAATTAAACACTCTATGGCAGGCAGCTTCTGAAGAAATGTATAAAGCTGCTTCAAGCCAGCAAGGCAGTGGAAATGCCCAACCTGGCCCCAGTCAAACTAATGCCGGCACAGGAGAAAGTTCATCGGCACAGTCAAAAGATTCTGAAGCAACGGATGTCGATTTTGAAGAAGTTAAATAAACTTTAGAGAGAAAATAACAAAAACGCCGGATAATAGATTATATCCGGCGTTTTTGTTATTTTATTTATAATATACTTCAACCCTCGCTATTTGTGCCTTATTTTCGAAAATTATTTTTAAAAATGATTCTTTTTCGATTAAGTTATCAAAAGAATAGAGCACAGGAATGCGGTAATTATAGTTTTCACTTCCTTGTGAATACTCGTTAATATGAATTTTGGGTTTGCTATAATTTTTACCATCGCTGGAAACGTAGATTGAAAGGCTTGGTTGTATGGTGTCTTCAAACGAATAAACCTTAATCCCGACAATGTTTCCCGGCACATTGTAAATAATTTCACTGCCTTGTTTTCCCGACATGCGAACCGGGGCTTCCTTAAAACTCCTATCATCGCCGGAAGTTATTGATACATTTTTGCTGTCGAACAAACTCCCAAAGTTTTCCATGTTATCAATAATTGCTTGTTTTTGAACTAAAACAGGCCCGGCTATATTTGATGGAAGTGAGGTTCCGGCGCAATTTGTCGCTAAAACCCTGTAATAATAGGTGCTTCCAATTTGAGCAGTATTATCATGAAATAATGGGAAGTAAGGATGTTCAGCATCGCTAATATTAAAACCTACTTGAATCCATGGCCCGTCAGGCGAACCTGAGCGTTCTATGTTGTAACCAGATGCTCCTGAAGAACCTTTCCAGTTTATATCATATACATTGGCAATATTTAATAGTATCGGACTTTTTGGTACAGCTATTTCGGCAGGCTCTTTATGTTGGATTAAAAAGGCTTTATTCCTGAACATGTTAAGAAAATTAATTTCATCATACCCATTGCCTGAAGAAAAACCCGGCCAGTGATAAGCTTTATAAATACCCATGCCCATTGGTTCGGTATGATAATAAAAACCGCCTTCGCTTCTGTGGTATCGTAAGCTCCAAACAAGCGCCCCCGATATTTGATTATTCGCAATTATTTTATCAAGCGATTGATCCAGCGCCGATGTGCTTTCAAAACCAAATTCTCCGATAATATAAGGTTTACGACCATTAATTATTGCAACATTTTTTTCAATATTTTCACGAAGCTCTGAGGGATTTTCTTCATAATGGTGCGATGAAAGAATGTCGATTGAAGGTTCAAGAACCGATTCTGTCCTGACAGGCCGCTCATCTATGGCATAATATCCATCCATTATCAGGTGATTTTTGTCGATGCTTTTTATATAACGTGTTATTTCCGATGTCCAGCTTTGAGGGCAAACCAGCTCATTTCCTGTTTCCCAGCATAAAATTGCCTTGTCGTTTTTATATTTAACCCCAGTAATTGTATTTGTCCTGTTTAAAGCGTAATATATTGTTTTTTTGAAATCGGCAATCAGTTGTGGGTCGGTCCAAAATGCGTCTGCTTCTTTTCCCCTGAAAGCAGCGTATTGTGGACGGCCTCCCATCCATTGCCAATTATTTAACAATGGGAAAATTATTCTTATTCCCATTTCATTGGCTATGCTTAACATCAGGTCGGTTATCTTAAAAGCTTCTTCGTTAAAATTACCCGGCGAATTGACATAAAAGGAAATTGTGTCGGGATATTCAGGATTTTTGACAGCCAATGTATAAATTCTAACAACCTGGCCGCCCATTTCTTTAACACTTGTAATTGCGTCCCTGATTTCAAATTCATCTGGCAACCTGTATGGATAAACAGTTGTGAAGCTTAGTTCGTCTTCAACATAATTAAGGTTTGGCACATTAAATGACAAAAAACGGAATTCATTTTTACCATCCATTAATTTATATCCTGAAGTTGTTATAAAGTTCTCAAACCCTTTATTATTAGCATTACATAAAACGCTTAACATTAAGAAACTGACTATTCCGGTTATTTTCATCTTATACATCTTTTTATATTCAACAATATTTCTGGCTTCAATTTAATTGTTTGTTCAGCTAATTGAAAAAAATAAAATCAGAAATGAAAATTATCAGGATCCGCGCCAAATCTTTTATTGCTATTGAGCGAATCAATTGCCCTCATATCATCTCCCGTAAGTTCAAAATCGAAAATTTTGGAATTTGATAAAATCCTTTCAGGTTTAACCGATTTTGGAATTGTAACAACCCCCTTTTGCAAATCCCATCGCAATACAATTTGCGCTGCATTCTTATTATATTTTTGAGCCAACCGGTTAATTAATTCGACATTGAAAATTTCACCCTGAATTAATGGGCTCCAAGCCTCATATTGGATTTTGTGAGCTTTACAAAAATCCACCAATTCCTGTTGAATAAGATAAGGATGAAACTCCATTTGATTCACCATTGGTACAATTTCAGCGGAATTTAACAAGTCTTCAAGATGATGCTTAAGAAAATTACTTATCCCGATTGCCTTAACCCGGCCTTGTTTGTATAAAGTTTCCAGCGCATGCCAGGTTTCTTTATATTTGCCTTTTACAGGCCAATGAACAAGGAAAAGATCGAGATAATCAAACCCCAACCTTTTAAGGCTATTATCGTAAGCTTTTAAAGTTGAATCATAACCCTGGTCGGAATTCCAAACCTTGCTTGTAACAAAAATTTCTTCACGATTAATCCCGCTATTGGCAATTGCTATACCAACGCCTTTTTCGTTTCCATAAGCCGAGGCGGTATCAATATGCCTGTAACCGACTTTTAGTGCATAAGAAACAGAATCAATAACTTCTTTTCCTTCGCTGGTTTGGAATACGCCCAAACCAAAGTACGGCATTCTTACATTATTGTATAAAAGCGTGAACCCCGATATATCTGTTATGTCCATAGTTTTTAAATTTTTAAGATAAACGATTATCTGAGTAAAGTTGCCATTTTTTGTGCTATTCTGTCCGAAACGCCTTGTTTTCCTAACATTCGTTCTATCGTGTCAAAATCATGTAACATTTTTTCTCGGTACAAGTCGTTGGTTATAATTTTATCAACTTCTTTGAGTATGTTATCTGCTAAATGAAATTGGAGAAGTTCTTTAACTACCTGGCGTTGCATAATAAGGTTCACTAATGAAAAAAATTCAATTTTTACAAGCGATCTGCCTATAAAATAAGTAATCGGGTGTGTTTTAAAAACAACTACTTCAGGCGTTTTAAGCATAGCTGTTTCGAGGGTTGCAGTACCTGATGTTACAATTGCAAGGGTTGAGTTGGATATAAGTTCATAAGTTTGTCCAAATACAATTTTAATATTATGCCCGGCAATAAATTTTTTGTAAAAATCCAAGGGAATTGCGGGTGCGCCTGCTATTACAAGTTGATATTCTATTTTATCCCCAATGGCTTTAATCATTTCGGGCAGCAATCGCTTGATTTCACCAAACCGGCTTCCGGCTACAATTGCAATGATGGGACGTTCATCGAGATTGTTATTTTTGATAAAAGTATTAAAGTCGGATTTTTTTGCTTGAAACTCATGAATGGCATCAACCAAAGGATTGCCATGATATTCGACATCTATCTGAAACTTTTTGAAATATCCAACTTCAAATGGTAAAATAACAAAAATTTTATCGACAAATTTTTTGAGTTTTTTCACCCTCGATTCCTTCCATGCCCATACCTTTGGAGAAATATAATAGAAAGTTTTAATTCCTTTGTTGTGGGCAAATTCGGCGATTGGAAGGTTAAATCCCGCAAAATCGATTAAAATAATTACATCAGGACGCCATGAAATAATATCATTTTTGCAGAACTTCATCCGCTGCAATACTGTTTTTAGGTGAAATATGGCATCTAAGCCCATATATGCCATATTGCGGTAATGCATTACAAGTTTGCCTCCCTGTGCCGTCATCAAATCACCACCCATGAAACGGAATTCTGAAACGGGGTCAACCATTTTTAAAGATTTCATTAGGTTCGATCCGTGCAGATCACCCGATGCTTCACCGGCAATTATGTAATATTTCATTTCTACTATTTTATTAAGCGCATCATCAACAGAATTCAGTATTGGATTAATTGAAATATCATTACAAACTGCCTTTAATATCCATTCTTTCGGTGTGAGTTTTCCAATACTGTAAATTTTTTAAATTTAATTTATAGTATTAATTAATTATCAAAGGTAACAAATACACCTGAAATTATTAATATTTCAGCAACTTGAAGTGCATTTTGTTATAACTAATAATTTTTGAGAAAAGATTGTTATTACGACCCATGATGCTTAATAATTGTCAAAACCTTAAATTTAACTTTAATAACATTATGTTTATTTTATGATTTAAGCAATTGAACCGTTTAAAAAAAAACATTACTCATCTAATTATTATAAATTACTAATTGTAACCAATAATGACATTTTAATTATGATATGAAATTAAATAAGTTAAAATAACTATAAATTAAAACAAATAAATGATTATTTATAACTAAATGTAATACAACAATTAAAATATCTAATAAAATCATAAAAATAAGGTTACAATTAAAAATTAAATATTAAAATAAATTTTAACTCATAAAAACAATTATTAGAAACAAAATAAACAATAAAAATAAAAATAAATATATAAAATAGTGGGGGTAATAAAAATATTTAATATATTTGTCGAGAAATTAAAATTAATAATTACTAAAAAGAATCAAAAAGATGAGAACATTAACAAAATTTTTCGGAATGATTGTCCTTGTGACGGCATTCGGATTGACGTTATCGGTTAGTGTAGTAAAAGCTACACCTTCAACTCAAATTTGGATACCTTCGACAAATATCCAGGGATTTAAAACTTTTCACCTCGGTTTGGATAATTATATCAGAACAGAAAAGATTAATGGAGTGCGGGGAGCTGGCATTTACGATGCAGGCTTAACCGCAGGATTCTTGCCCTTTGGCAAATTACAAGGCGAGGTCGGGGTCGATTTTTTATCAATGGGCGATAGCGTTTACGATGATTACCCGTTTTATTTTAATGCTAAAATAGGAACGCCTGAAGATTCGCTTTTTAAATTTTGTCCTGCCGTTGCGGTCGGGATTTGGAATGTAGGCCTAAAAAATAATTTTACAAATTATAATATTATTTATGGTCTTATTGCCAAAACGCTTCCTGTTGTAGGACGTATCTCTGTTGGCTACTACTCGGGGAATAAAAAAATCCTTATAGATGAAAATAACAACAAAGCCAATAGTGGCCTTTTATTGTCATGGGACAGGACCATGACAGAAATTTCGGATAAACTATGGTTTGCTGTCGATTATCAGGGAGGCAGAAGTTTTCTTGGTGGAACAAGTTTTGGGTTTTCCTGGGCTTTCTCGAAAAATGTATCGGTTATTTTCGCATATGATATATGGAATAATAAAAAAGTAACATATAATACAAACGATTTTAATGCAAACAGCTTTTCAACGCAATTAGATATAAATTTCTGAACATATTAATAACCTTTAAAATAGAACGTTATGAAGAAAATTGAAGCAATTATTAGAACTTCTAAGTTCGAAGAAGTTAAACAAGCATTGCATGATATCGACATCGATTTCTTTTCATACTGGGATTCGATTGGCGTGGGCAATGAGAAGAAAAAGTCTAATCAAATGTACAGAGGTACTAACTTGGACACTGCTTATATTTCACGAAGAACATTAGAAATTATCGTTCGCGATCAGAATGTGAAAAAAACCGTCGATTGCATACTTCAGGTTGCATATACCGGAGAGGTGGGCGATGGAAGAATTTTTGTTACCCCTGTGGACGAGGCTTGGAAAATCAGGACGAAACAAAGCGGTGATGAATCCTTAAAAGGGGATTACGAAAAATAAGTCAGTTTAAATAGTATTTAACAAATAAAAATATAAGATTATGAAAAAAATACATATATTATTATTTTGCCTGATCGCCGCGTTTGTATGCTCTTCAGTATTAAGCACAGCGATGGCGGAGAAGAAGCCCGACCCCAGTGGTACGGTAACAGGCAATACAAGTGATGTTCAGGCTGCAAAAGCTGGTGAACCAACAATAGCGGAATTAGCAAATCAAATTGGACATAACAAAATTGCTATTAACATTGTATGGACATTAATTACCGGGTTCCTTGTTTTCTTTATGCAAGCTGGTTTTGCAATGGTTGAAACAGGGTTGACCCGAGCTAAAAATGCTGCCCATACGATGGCAATGAACTTATTTGTTTACGGGCTTGGCGTTTTTGGATTCTGGGTTTGCGGATTTGCTATCATGTTTGGAGGGGTTGGCCCTTTAGGAACATTGGGTGGCTTTGACGGTTTAAACCAGGAATTTACGATACACTTGTTCGGTCATGCATTCGGATTGATCGGCACCAAAGGGTTTTTTCTTTCAGGCGTTTATGATGTTGGTGTTTTCACCCTTTTCCTGTTCCAGGTTGTATTTATGGATACCGCCGCTACTATACCAACAGGAGCTATGTCGGAAAGATGGAAATTTCTTTCTTTCACAATTTATGGCGTAGTTGTTGGGGCAATAATCTACCCGCTTTTTGGAAACTGGGTATGGGGCGGCGGCTGGTTGTCCCAGTTAGGCTCAAATTTCCACTTAGGCCATGGTCATGTTGATTTTGCCGGTTCATCAGTTGTACACATGACAGGTGGTGTAATAGCGCTTGTTGGCGCATGGATATTAGGCCCACGTATTGGTAAATATAACAAGAACGGTTCGCCCAATGCCATTCCTGGACACAATATCCCAATGGCCGTTGTTGGCGCAATTATTCTTGCATTCGGATGGTTTGGGTTTAACCCCGGCTCAACATTGGCAGGAACTGATTTAAGAATTTCCGTTGTTGCTGTAAATACACTAATCGCTTCAATAATGGGTGCAATTGCTGCAACGCTTTGGATGTGGATTTATCGCAGTAAAAAACCTGACCCAACAATGATGGTTAACGGTTTGCTTGCTGGTTTGGTTGCAATTACAGCGCCTTGCGCATTTGTAAATGTACAGTGTGCAGGCTTGATTGGTCTTGTTTCCGGTTTGCTAGCAGTTGAAGGAGCTTTCTTTGTAGAAAGAAAGCTAAAAGTAGACGATCCTGTTGGAGCTGTTGCAGTGCATGGTATAAACGGTGCATGGGGATGTTTGGCTTTAGGCTTATTTGCAGATGGAACCTACGGCGATGGTTGGAATGGTGTTGCGGGTACCGTAAGAGGATTATTCTTTGGCGATGCTTCCCAGTTTACAGCAGAATTAATTGGGGTTACAACAAACTTTATCGTAATTGGCGCAGTAAGTTATATAATATTTAAGCTCATTGGCGCTGGTGTTGGCAACAGGGTTTCTGCTAATACGGAAATGGAAGGTCTTGACATTCCTGAAATGGGTGTTGAAGGTTATGCCGGTATCAAAATGGATAAAGCTGCAGAAACGCCTCTTTCAAGATAATATAAAAAGACGGTTCTTTAATATCATGGTAGTTTTTAATCAAATAACAAAAGCCGTTAATTAAAGGATTAACGGCTTTTGTTTGAAAAAACTTAATTTGATTATTAAATCATATTTTTAAAGTGTGTTTTTAAAACTCTATTTTATAGAGTTCCAAGGTAACAGAAAAAACAACAATGCGAATAGTTGGCTTCAACTGTTACCTTGTTTTTTAAATATTTAAAATGAAAAGAATTTATTTAATATTATTTTTAATTTTATTCTCGGGCTAACCCGACCTGTTTTTTGTAAAGAGATTAATTCAACAGAAATGATAAATACCGGATTAAATGGTTCAATCTTGTCACCGTTTTGGGGTTTGCCATTTTTGGGTATTATCTTGTCAATTGCGTTGTTTCCATTATTGCTGCCTGATTTCTGGAGAAAACATTATGGAAAAGTCGCCTTGTTCTGGAGTGTCATTGTATTAACAGGTATCGGAATTTCACAAGGGCCAGGCACAAGCTTTATTACTTTTCTTTCGGTCATGTTCGATCAATTTTTTCCATTTATTTTTTTATTACTTGCAGTATTTACAATAACTGGCGGTATTGCTCTTGAAGGCGAACATGATGGAACCCCAAAAGTTAATGTAATATTATTATTTATCGGGGCAATCATTTCTAGTTGGCTGGGAACTATAGGTACAGCTGTTCTACTAATAAGGATGATTATCCAGGCAAATTCATGGAGAAAATATAAAGTTCATACAATTGTATTTTTTATATTTATTGTTGGCAACATTGGAGGTTCACTTACTCCCTTTGGAAACCCACCATTACTAATGGGTTTCATAAACAAAGTCCCTTTTTTCTGGCCAATAAGTAAATTGCTTGTTCCCACTGCCCTGGTTACAATCTTGCTTATTGTCATTTACTATATTATCGATTTAATATATTATAAAAAAGAACCTGTTAAACCAATATACAAGGTTAAAAGTAAAATACGTATTGACGGTATATGGAATATAATATTGCTGGTTTTTACAATATTTGTGGTAGTTCTTTCGAGTTTTGATTTTGGCACAGCGTTTATTCTTTACCATGTACCTATTCCTTTAAGCGAACTAATAGAAATATTATTATTGCTTACTATTACTTTTGTCTCTGTAAATATAACCACTAAAGAAATAAGGTCGCTGAATAATTTTACCTGGCGCCCGATTATAGAAGTAGGAAAATTATTTATGGCAATTTTTATATGTATGGCTCCGCTTATTGCCATGCTGAGCGCCGGAAAAGAAGGGACGATGAGTTTTATTATTAATAGCTTGACAAATAAAGAAGGTCATCCGGCAAACGGCATGTATTATTGGCTTTCCGGCGGATTATCGGCCTTCCTCGACAGTGCTCCTGCATACCTGGTTTTTTTTAAAACTGCTGCCACTCCTGCTTCTGCCTTACATATGGCGCCAAATTTATTTATGACCAATGTTATACCAACAACACTTATCGCAATAACTGCAGGCACATCATTTATGGGGGCAATTACTTATATTGGCAACGCTCCAAACATGATGATTAAGGCAATTGCCGAAGAGAATAATATTAAAATGCCATCGTTTTTTGGCTACATGGCATTGTCTCTTTTAATCCTGTTACCTATATTTATTTTTGTTCAATTCTTATTTATCCGTTAAAAAGCAATCTAATTTTTTAAATAGAGGCAAAGAACAATAATACGAGCGCTGATAAAAATAAATAAAATTTTATCCCTTTTTTGATGATCTTAGTGTAGAGTTAAAAAATCAAGGAATGGAACAATAATCTATGTTAATATTTTTTTTGCAATGCTTTCAATAATAGGTTGGCAATCAAATTATCATAATGCTAAATCAAATTTCTTAAAATTAAGTGCTAAACAAATTCAGAAAGAATGAAAATATGATTCTGTGATTATACAAAAAAGTATTCAATTTAAATTTAGAAACAAAAATTTATAATTGCATGGTTAGTTAATTGGATAATGGATTAAAAAACAATCTAAAAAGAGAAAAAATATAAAATTTAATCTATTAATCATTTTTTAATTTTAATTTGAAATTATTATAGATAAAAAGATAACAATATTAAATATTATTATGATTATTTATAAACATTTACAAATCAATTTATAAAATAGGAAACAATTACAAAAAAAAGGTGCATAATTAAAATAATATATAAAAACATATATTTACCCCTAATAAAAATACAAAAAAATTATAAAGAATAAAAATATATATAAAATAAATACAAAAAAGTAGGCAATAAAAGAAAAAATATATATTTTTGTCAGATAAAAAACAATATCGATCGATATTGTTTTTTACTTTTAAACGGAAGATTTTTAAACTATAATTATTAATTAATAAAGAGGGTATGAAAAAAATTGAAGCAATTATTCGCAAATCGAAGTTCGAGGATGTAAAAAAAGCATTACAAGACATCGATATCCATTTTTTTACTTATTGGGATGCGACAGGTATTGGAAAAGAAACCGAAAAAATTATTTTTAGAGGCAAATCCTACGATACCAGTAAAATCCAACGTTTGAATCTGTCTATTATCGTTAGGGATCAAAATTTAGAAAAAACAGTAAATGCAATTGTTAATTCAGCCAAGACAGGCGAATTGGGTGATGGAAAGATTTTTATTTCAGACATACTTGAGGTATATCGCATAAGAAATGGCGAGAAAGGGCCTGAAGCTTTGTTTTTAAAAGGAGAAGAATCATAAATGCCAATTCGTTAAAAATAATTTTGAATTTAAAAAAGTAAAAATCATGAAAACAAGAATATTAAAATATATAAGTGTCTGCTCAATGTTAATCTTTTGCTTTATTGGGAACAATATTTATGCCCAGGATACAACAAAAACAGCAGGTACAATGATTAAACCTATAGCAACTAATGTTACAACGATAGTTGCTCCCAAAGTCGATTCAGGTGATACAGCCTGGATGATTGTGGCTACAGTTTTAGTATTACTAATGACAATTCCTGGCCTTGCCTTGTTTTATGGCGGTCTGGTGCGTCGTAAAAATGTTCTCAACGTTCTTATGCAGTGTTTCATTATAACGGCTGTAATTACTTTAGAATGGGTAATTATAGGTTACAGCATGGCTTTTGGATCGTCAAAGGGTTTTCTTGCTCCATATATCGGTGGATTTGATTGGGCTTTTCTGAAAGGGATTAAAATTACCGATTTAAGCCCATACTTTGTTTCGCATTCACAAGCGGCTCCGGGAGGAGGAACAATCGGCACAATACCTCATTTAGTTTTTATTCTGTTTCAATGTATGTTTGCAGTAATTACACCCGCGTTAATTATAGGTGCATTTGCAGAACGGATTAAGTTTCGCGGCTTTCTGATTTTTACTATTTTATGGGCGCTTTTTGTTTACAACCCTGTTGCCCACTGGGTTTGGTCATCTGATGGTTGGCTATTAAAATTAGGTGCGCTCGATTTTGCAGGTGGTACGGTTGTTCATATCAATGCAGGCTTTGCTGCGCTTGTTACTGCATTAATGATTGGTAAACGAAGATATGTTAACGGACACGGAACACAGCCGCATAGTATACCCCTTGTATTAATCGGTGCTGCACTTTTGTGGGTAGGATGGTTTGGTTTTAATGCAGGGAGCGGATTGGCTTCTGATGGCCTTGCAGCAAGCGCTTTTCTTGTAACACACGTTGCAACTGCTGCGGCTGCATTATCGTGGGCGTTGTTAGATTGGTTTATAAATAAAAAACCTACCATTGTTGGAATCTGCACCGGAGCTGTTGCAGGTTTGGTTGCCATTACACCTGCATCTGGTTTTGTTGATGTCACCGGAGCTTTAGTAATAGGTTTATTGGTTTCAGTATTTTGTTTTATTATGGTAGGTATTGTAAAACCAAAATTTGGTTATGATGATTCTCTTGATGCATTTGGCGTTCATGGTATAGGCGGTTTGTGGGGTGCGCTTGCAACCGGATTATTTGCTACTGCTACAGTGCAAAGCGCTTGTAGCGGCGCGTTTTATGGCAACCCAAAACAATTCGGGATACAGGTAATCGCTGTTGTTGCTACAATTATATATACTTCAGTGATAACTGCCATTTTGTTTAAAATAGTTGATTTAACGTTAGGGGTTAGGGCTACTGCTGATGAAGAAGCCACAGGTCTTGATATTTCACAGCATAATGAAATTGCATATACCGAAGCTGAGTAATCCTTGATCCTTTCCAATAATTAGTTTTCAACGCAGTTCGGTTAACGGAGATATTTTTATAAATATCTCCGTTTTTTATTATACCCCTTTAAAATATATATTCACAATAAAAACAATATTAAAATATAAAATCAAATACCTAATATGTATGGTTAAAATTGAAATATGATTAAATAAATTAAAATATACTGAATTTTATTTAAAAAAGATTTTATTTTTGTCGCCGGAAAGGAAAAATTAAGGAAAGTTTATTAACTAATTATTGGAAAGGATATGGTCATGAATAAAATTCTGTTCAAAAAGGTTTTATTATGTTTAATTCTGCTATTTATACCTTCAATTTTAACAAGTATTTTAGCTCAAAACGGAAATGTAAGTACAGCTTCGCCCTCAATTAATATTGGAAATACGGCATGGATGTTGGTTTCAACTGCCTTTGTGCTGATGATGACAATTCCGGGATTAGCTTTATTTTATGGTGGTCTTGTACGTAGAAAAAACGTATTGAATATATTAATGCAATGTTTCATTTTAACAGCGGCAATAAGCATTGAATGGGTGATTTTTGGGTATAGTAATGCATTTGGTTCATCAAACGGGCTATTATCTCCGTATATTGGAGGGTTTAAATGGGCTTTTCTTAATGGTATCGGGGTGAACGATGCCAGTCCATATATGGTTTCAATGCCTCAACAACCGATACCTCATTTGGTATTTGTATTATACCAGTGCATGTTTGCAGTAATTACTCCTGCATTAATAATAGGCGCATTTGCTGAACGCATTAAATTCAAAGGGTTTTTAGTATTTAGTTTATTATGGGCCATATTGGTTTACAATCCTTTAGCACATTGGATTTGGTCCTCCGACGGCTGGCTCAATAAGATGGGCGTTTTGGATTTTGCAGGCGGTATTGTTGTTCATTTGTCAGCAGGCTTATCGGCTCTCGTTATGGCAATAATGATTGGAAGAAGAAAATATTATGAAGATGGATTTTCTGTTTCACCACATAATATTCCCTTTGTAGTTATTGGAACAGGATTATTGTGGGTCGGTTGGTTTGGATTTAATGCAGGAAGTGGGACTAGCTGCTGACGGGGTAGCGGCTAATGCTTTTCTTGTAACACACATTGCAGCATCTACTGCCGCAATGACATGGGTTATTTTAGACTGGATAATTAATAAAAAGCCAACTACTGTGGGATTTTGTACAGGTGCTGTTGCAGGGCTGGCTGCTATAACACCAACTGCAGGCTTTGTTAATCTTCAGGCTGCTTTTGTTATAAGCATTGTAAGCGCTATAACTTGTTATATAATGGTAGGAACTGTAAAAATTAAATTTAAATATGACGATTCATTAGATGTTTTTGGTGTGCACGGAGTTGCAGGTATATTAGGCTCGTTATTGGTTGGTGTATTTGCTAATCCTGCAATTCAAAAAGCTTATAGCGGAGTATTATATGGAAATCCCAGACAATTTGGTATTCAGGCATTGGCAGTCGGTGTTTCAGCTATTTATTGCTTGTTGCTGACTTTTATACTTTATAAAATTGTAGATAAATTATTTGGCATCAGAGCAAGTGTTTCAGAGGAAAATGATGGTTTGGACATTAGCCAGCATGAAGAAATTGCCTATACCGAAGCTGAATGATAATTTAAAAATAGTAATAAGCAATTAATGATTATTATTGACAATTTTTTATGGTATTTCTAATAAAAAAGAAATAAAGAAAAAAAAACGGAGAATTAATAATTTTCCGTTTTTTTTAATTATCCCCTAAATTTACATAAGGTGTAAAATTCAAATATATTATTTTGACTTTATACCTTATGTAAATATGTGCTATAACAGCTAAAAACATAGAAATTCATTTTTATTACCCATTTTTATACTTCATATCTAATTGTAAATCAATAAATAATAATCAGCAGAATCTTTAAAATTTAAAAATTTATCTTAAATTTGCATTTATAAAATGTGGATTAGTAACAATTTTAAATTAATAGTTTATTAAAATGAAAAAAATTGAAGCAATTATTCGTAAAGCAAAATTTGAAGATGTGAAAATAGCTTTGCATGATGTGGATATACAGTTTTTTACGTATTGGGATGTTACGGGAGTTGGAAAAGAAACCGAAGGACATATTTATAGAGGAGCAGTGTTTGAAGCTAACCGTATACAAAGAAGAATGTTATCTATTATAGTGCGCGACCAGAATGCACAGAAAACAATTGACGCAATCATAAGAGCTGCACAAACAGGCATTATTGGTGATGGCAAAATTTTTGTTTCAGACATAGGAGATGTTATACGAATCAGGACAGGCGAAAAAGTTCCCGAAGCGCTTTATTTGAAAGAAGATGAACCGGTTATCACAAATTAAATTCAATATTTTAAAGTGGTAATTTGTAATTACCATAAAAAACCCGGAAAAATTTAATATTTATTCCGGGTTTTGAATTATTAAGGTTATTCTTACCACTTGCCGGTTTTATGAACTTCCGGTTTAGGCAAATTTTTAAGCGGTTCGAGGAAACGGTTTATTTCGTTTTGCGGCAGTTCGTAGTCAGTTAATTCGCCACGCAAAAACTTGTCGTATCCGACTAAATCCATTAATCCGTGTCCTGAGAAATTAAATAAAATCACTTTTTCTTTGCCTTCTTCCTTTGCTTTTTTAGCTTCCCTGATTGTAGCGGCAATAGCATGGCTGGTTTCAGGAGCAGGAATGATACCTTCGGTTTTGGCAAAGAGTAAAGCTGATTCGTAACATTCTGTTTGATTAATGGCTAAAGGAGTTACCAGGCCTTCAACAATAGCCTGGCTTACTAATGGCGACATGCCATGATAGCGTAAGCCTCCAGCATGAATAGGGGCTGGAATAAATGTATGGCCTAAACTGTGCATTGGTAACAATGGCGTCATTTTTGCCGTATCGCCATGGTCGTACATAAACGGCGCTTTTGTCATTGTAGGACAAGAGGATGGCTCAACCGGGATAATATCAATTTTAGCACCATGTATTTTATCGCAAACAAATGGAAATGACAGGCCAGCAAAATTGCTACCGCCGCCGGCACATCCTATAACTACATCTACCTTTTTTTCACCAAATTTTTTTAATTGAATTTTTGCTTCGAGGCCAATAATTGTCTGATGTAGCATTACATGGTTCAATACACTGCCTAATGCATACCTGGTTTTTCCACCCGGATCAGTTACAGCTTCTTCAATAGCCTCGCTGATAGCAATTCCTAAGCTGCCTGGAGTGTCAGGGTCTTTTTCAAGAATAGCGCGCCCGGCATTTGTCATAGTGCTTGGGCTTGCAATACAGGTAGCTCCCCAGGTTTGCATCATCAGCTTTCTAAATGGCTTTTGGTCAAAGCTTATACGAACCATATAAACCTTACATTCAAGGTTTAACAGGGCACATGCAAAAGCAAGGGCGCTTCCCCATTGTCCGGCTCCTGTTTCAGTTACTATCTTTTTAATGCCAAATTCTTTATTATACCATGCCTGTGCAACTGCAGTATTTGGCTTATGGCTGCCTGCCGGAGATAAACTTTCATTTTTATAATAAATTTTAGCGGGCGTACCTAACGCTTTTTCCAAGTGAACAGCCCTATGCAGTGGGGAAGGCCTCCATCGATAAAGCAGATCCAAAACACCTTCTGGAATATCAATCCATCGTTTGGTGCTTACTTCTTGTTCAATAAGATTCATCGGAAATACCGGAGCCAACATGTCGGGTGTTACAGGCTTGCCATCAGGACCCAAAGGCGGCTGCATTGGCGAAGGCAGATCAGCTGCAAGATTATACCATTGTTTTGGTATATCTTTAATTTCGAGATTTACTTTGTTAATCTTGCTCATAGTTAATTAATAATGGTTTAACAACAATTTATTTAGTTTAATTTAGTATTTATAATATTTAAATTCAAAAAAAATAAAATTGGCAATAAATTCTTCTAACGTACCATGCAAATGAAAATAATTTAATTTAATGTTTCTAATAATTCACTTATAATGCCTTTAAATCCAACAGTTTTATCTAACTACAGATATTTTAATTAAAAGAAACCACTGCCTTTCAAAAGTAAAAATATTTATTTAAAAATCAAGTTTTTATTTAATTGTCTTGAACTATGATTTTAAGCTTAAATTTAAAATAAATTGAAGATGAAGGATGGGGCAAGTTTAAACAATGTTCGAGATAACAATATATAACAAATAGCCAGATATTTAATAATTTAGAATGAATTTAATATATCAGATACTTAGCCCTAATGGCTATAAATTTTTTAATATCTGCTTTCCAGCTATCTTTAATTTCTTCCTCGCTTAAGCCATTTATTATTTGTTTTTCAAGTTCCCGGTTTCCACATAAGTTGTAGAAATAATTATTAAAAAAGTTCTGGTTCTCAGGCGAATTCTTGTATGCGAAAATCAGCCACTTAATTGTGAATTTATCTGAATCGGGCAAAATGGTTTGCCTTAAATCAAATCCGTTACATAATTCGTTTTGATGGAGCGGTTTTCGCGATTCAGGCATGCTGAGGGGAATATAAGCAAAATTGCAATGTTGCAATTGCGGGTGACCGAAAACCTGGAAAGGGAAAGAAGTTCCCCGGCCAACATTTATGCAAGTCCCTTCGAACAAAGCCAGCGAAGGGTACAGGTATACAGCCTGCATGTTTGGCAAATTTGGGGAAGGGCGCTCAGGAAGAATATACCGGCTGTTATGGTTATAATTTAAACATGCAATAACTGTAAGGTTGCATTGCATTTTATTCTTCAGCCATTTTTCTCCGTTTATCATAAGGGCATATTCCCCGATTGTCATACCATAAACAACCGGCACAGGATGGATGCCAGCAAATGATTTGTATTTCATGTCTAAAACTGGGCCGTCAATATAAAACCCATTCGGATTAGGCCTATCCAGCAATACAAGTTTTTTCTTGTTTTCAGCGCAGGCTTCCATTATATAGTGAAGGGTGGAAATATATGTATAAAAACGAACACCCACATCCTGGATATCAAATAACACAACGTCTACATCGGCCAGTTCATCTGCTTTTGGCTTTATATGCTTGCCATAAAGCGAAATAATGCGGATACCAGTTAAAGAATCTGTCGTTGATTTTACTTTTTCACCCGCGCCAATATTTCCACGAAACCCATGTTCGGGACAAAAAATTTTTCGAATGGTTATCCCGCTTTTAATTAATGTATCTAAAATATGTATTCGACCTAATTTTGAAGCCTGGTTGCCCACCAACGCTATTGATCTGCCCATTAATAGAGGGAAATATTCTTCAGTCCTGTATGCAGCCGGAATTATATTTTGAGATTTGACAGACTCAAAAGCTTGCACAAAAAAAATAAAACTTACTGCTAAGATTATAAACTTCTCAAAACGGAAATATTTTTTGTGTTTTATATTAATAATAGGGTTGTTCAAGTAATAAAAATAAAAAGAATTATTGAACCAATTTTAATTTTATAAATTTTACAAAAATAACAAAATTAAAAAAGAGAGATTGGTTCTTTTGTTACATTTGCAGCTATTCAAAATTATAGTTTGTGAGATTAGAATTTTTTATAGCCCGCAGGCAGATGGCGTTCAAGGAGGGCACGCGCAATATATCAAATTCGCTTGTAAGTGTTGCGGTGTTTGGTATAGCGCTTTGTATTGCGGTTATGATTATTTCCATTGCTATTTTGTTTGGCTTTAAAAAGGAAATACGTAATAAAATTGTGGGTTTCGGATCGCATATTCAAATAGTAAATTACGATTCCAATACTTCTTATGAAACAAAACCTATAAGTTGCAAACAGGAATTTTTGCCCGAGCTGATTAAATTGCCCGGCGTACAACATGTACAGGAGTTTGCCACAAAAGCCGGTATTATTAAAACTGCAACCGATATGCAGGGTGTAGTTTTAAAAGGCGTAGGCAGCGATTTTGACTGGACTTTTTTCAAAAAAAATCTTATCCAGGGAACTACATTTAAAGTTACGGATTCTGTAAAAACCAATAATGTAGTTATTTCAAAATATATAGCAAAACTTCTTAAATTGAAGCTTGGCGATTCATTTGTAATGTATTTTGTACAGGATCCTCCGAGAACCCGAAAATTCAACATTTGTGGAATTTACGAAACAAGCGTGGAGGAAATGGATAAAATATTTATTCTTTGTGATATTGGGCATATCCGTAAACTTAATAACTGGGATAATGATCAGATAAGCGGTTTTGAGGTAAATGTAGGCGAATTTGAAAAAATCGACGAAATGGCAATTCGTGTCAGCGACATAGTCGGGTATAGCTACACTGAAGAAGGCGAATCGCTGCGAGTTATGAGTATCAAAGAGAAATATCCCCAGATTTTCGACTGGCTAAACCTTCAGGATATTAACGTGCTGATTATATTAATTCTTATGATTGCTGTCAGCGGTTTTAATATGATCTCGGGACAACTGATACTTATACTCGACAGGACAAACATGATAGGCATACTCAAGGCTTTGGGGGCAAAAAATAAAAGTGTTCGCGAAGTGTTTATATTTGAATCGGGGTTTCTTGTGCTAAAAGGGCTGTTTTGGGGTAACCTCATTGGTATTGGTATTTGCCTGTTTCAAAAATATTCGGGTTTTTTCAAACTCGACCCTGCCACTTATTATATCGGCCATATCCCGATTGCCCTAAACCTTTGGCAAATTGTGGCGTTAAACTTCGGAAGCATTTTGCTAACCGTGCTTATGCTTATTATCCCCTCATACATTATTTCAAAATTCAGCCCGGCTGAAACCATAAGGTATAGTTAAAATATTTGTAAAATTTCTTCAAATAAAAAATAAGGCTCAAATTTCTGTGAGTATCTTTACATGAATTTCAACCATAAAAATAGAAATGTCTGTAAACTCGCGTTACAACTTGCGTGGTGTATCGGCTTCGAAAGAAGATGTTCATAATGCAATAAAGCATATTGATAAAGGCCTTTACCCTAAAGCTTTTTGCAAAATTATCCTCGATATTCTCGGCAACAACCCTGAATACTGCAATATCATGCATGCCGATGGCGCGGGGACAAAATCGTCCCTTGCATATATTTATTGGAAAGAAACCGGCGATATATCCGTATGGAAAGGCATAGCCCAGGATGCCATTGTTATGAACCTCGATGACCTTATTTGTGTTGGCGCAACCGGCAATTTTTTATTGTCTTCTACCATTGGTCGTAATAAAAACATGGTTCCCGGTGAAGTAATTTCAGCTATCATCAATGGTACGGAAGAATTTATTACTGAATTGGGAAATCTTGGCATCGATATTCATTTTAGCGGCGGCGAAACTGCCGATGTCGGAGACCTGGTGCGCACAATCATTGTCGATTCAACAATGGTATGCCGGTTGAAAAGAAACGAAGTTATTGATAATGGCAATATCAGGCCGGGCGATGTTATAGTTGGGTTATCGTCCACCGGCAAAGCTTCGTATGAGAAAGAATATAATAGCGGCATCGGAAGCAATGGGCTTACTTCTGCCCGCCACGATGTGTTTGCAAATTATTTGGCCACAAAATATCCTGAAAGCTTCGATCCAACGATACCGGGTAATTTGGTTTATTCCGGTCAATTTAAACTCACAGATAAAATTGAAGAAATTGGTATCGATGCAGGTAAATTGGCGCTTTCCCCAACGCGGACATACGCCCCGGTAATATTGGAAGTGTTGCGGGATTATCGTTCCAGAATACACGGAATGGTTCATTGCTCGGGAGGGGCGCAAACAAAAATTCTAAATTTCATTGACAATATCAGGGTAGTAAAAAACAATATGTTTCCTTTGCCGCCTTTATTCCATATTATCCGCGAACAGAGCCATACTGAATGGAAAGAAATGTTCAGGGTATTTAACATGGGACACCGTTTTGAAATTTATACCGACATTGCAACTGCAGAAGAAATAATTAAAATTTCAGAAAAATTTAATATCGAAGCAAAGATTGTAGGCCATTGTGAAATTTCCGACGGTAAAAGCTTAATAATTAAAAGTGAGTTTGGAGAGTTTGAATATTAATTACTTTAATAATCTTATTGCCCAAATAAATTCAAAATATCAATATAAATAGTACTTTCAAGAACATTTCAGTGATTCAGGAATTTGCTTTTTCATAATATAAAATTCTAAATCGATAATATTATACAAATTCAATAAAACCAGTTTATTCATTTTTGCATGGATGAAAAAATATCCTTAATATTGTATTAACATATTTTAAGAATACTTAATATGAAAAAATCAGGACTACTACTCTTATTTATAATTATCCTAAAAAGTTTAGCTATAGCGCAAATTACAATTACAGGAACTGTTATAAGCTCCGATGACAACTTAGGATTACCGGGGGCTGCCGTTATAATAAAAGGCACTACAACCGGCACAATGACCGATATTGACGGAAAATACAAAATTAACGTAAATAAGGGCGCTACCCTGGTTTTTAGTTTTGTTGGAATGAAACCACAGGAATTTGTTATATCGGATCAAACAACAATAAATGTTACACTGGGCGCAGATGTATTTAAAATGGAAGAAGTTGTGGTAGCCGGTGTAGCCAGCGCTACGCCAAAACGCAAGCTAAGTGTTTCAGTAAGCAAAGTTGGTTCCGATGAACTTGAAAAAGTTCCGGCTACATCTGCTGCAACTGCCCTTCAGGGAAAAGTAGCAGGGCTTGTTGTCGTTAACGCGAGCGGAAATCCGGGGCAAACTGCCGGGATACGGTTAAGAGGTTCTACTTCACTTCTTAGTACACAAAGTCCTTTAATAATCGTAGATGGCGTAATGATGGAAGGCGAACTTTCCGATATAAATGTCGATGATATTGCCGATATGCAGGTAGTTAAAGGCGCCGCTGCATCAGCGCTTTATGGCTCCCGTGCTGGCAGCGGCGTTATAGTTATTACAACTAAAAGGGGAGGTTCAGTTTCTGAGGGCAATACTGAAATTAAAGTAAGAAACGAATATGGTGTTTCGAGCCTGATTAAAGAAATTAACCTTGCAGAACACCATCCTTATATGCTTGCCGATGATTACAAACAGAAAGATTATACTAAATACTATGGGCAAATTCTTCCTGACGGATCTGTCGACGGAGTAATTTATCCGGCAGATTATCATGGGGGTGGAGATCCCAGGATTCAGGGATCCAGAAAACTTGATTACGATCATTATGCCGATAATCCTTATTCTTTTAATAATGACCTGCAAAAAGAGATATTCCCAAATGGGAATTTTTATACCAATTTTGTTTCAATTGCCAATAATAACAATAAAACAAGTATTATGGCCTCGTTTGAAAACAACCATAATTCCGGGATTGTTTTCAGCAAAAAAGGTTTAGACAAGCAAAATTTCCGCTTTAACATCGATTGCAATGTATATAGTAATGTTAAATTATCGACCAGTACTTTTATTTCGCAAACACAACTTGATTTACCTAATGGAGGCGAAACGGTAAATGATGGCGGGGGCGCTTCAAGCGCTTTTTCAGATGTGTTGTTTATGAACCCCGATGTTAATTTAAACATGAATGCCCCGGATACCATGCTGTTAAAAAAATATTATTTTAAACCTGATAATTGGGCATTAGCAGGAAACCCTAAACATTCATTATATTATGATCAGCGAACAACAGATAGGGACGAAATAATGCAGAATATTTCGGTTAAGTATAATATGTTAAAGTGGATGGAAGCGGATGCAGACTATAGTTTTGAAAAAACGTATATTTCGTATACCGATTTCGATAGCGTAGGTTATATGGGCAATGGCGGAAGCGAACAGAATGGGTTTGAAGAAAGAGAAAGTGGTGGAAGTTTAAGCCAAACAATTCAAACAACCTTAAATATAAACCAGATATTTGGAAATTTTACAACTAAGGCTAAATTTTGCTACCTTTTAGAGAATTATTCATCAGACCCGTTTTATGCTAGTGGGCTCGATTTTGCTTCTTCAGGTGTATCGGCCCTTAATGCTATTACTGGAAATAAAACGCTTGGTTCTCAATATATTAAAACTATTGCAGAGAACTATTTTGGAATTTTGGATCTTGATTACAAAGGAAAACTAATGACTTCGATGCTTTACAGGTACGATGGTTCTTCATTGTTTGGCTCTAACAGCCGTTGGAACCCATATTACAGGATATCAGGCGCATACAGGATTGGCGACGATTTAAAAATACCAAATGTACAGGAATTAAAACTCAGGGCATCTGTAGGCACTTCAGGTCAAAGACCTGAATTCGAATACCAGTATGAGACATATGCTATATCTTCTGTTGGCTCTCTGGTACCTGCTACTTCAGGGAATAAAAATTTAAAACCATCTGAAACACAGGAAACGGAATTTGCTATAAGTTCTGATTTTTTTGACCGTTTCGAAGCAGAAGTTATATTATCAAATAACAAAACTACGAGGGCTTTCGTACCAGTTCCTCTTCCGGCGGTTACAAGTTTTGAATACCAATGGCAAAATGCCGCTTCTTTAAAAAGTACTTCATTCGAGTGTACATTGGGCGTGCAGGCTATCAAATCAAAAGACTTGAATTGGAATATAAATGTAAGTTTTGATAAAATGAGCCAAATTGTTGATGCATTAAATGTTCCTCCTTTTCAAACTGGCCCGGAAGAAGCGCCTTATTTTTATATAAAAGCAGGAGAGCCTTTTGGAATTATGTATGGTTACGATTGGGTAAAATCGTTACAACAGATGGAACATCAGCTTCCCCAGGGAAAAAGCATTAACGATTATAAGGTTAATTCTGACGGCTATGTTATTCTTAAAGGTACGGAAGGCACTCAATTTGAAGCCCCTATTGCGTTAGACCAAAATAATGACAATTCTCCTGACTTTGTTAAAATCGCCGATATGAACCCGAGATTTAATATGTCGTTTTCAACTACTATAACATGGAAACATTTATCGTTAAATATGCTGTGGAACTGGAAAAATGGCGGGAATATTTACAATATGACAAAGCAATATTTATTTTTGGACCAAAAGGCAGGCGTATGCGATCAATACGGGAAGCCTGAATATGAAAAGAAAACTATTGATTATTATTCTGTATTTTATGATGCCAGGCAGGCAAATACTTATTTTGTTGAAGACGCATCATTTCTAAAACTAAGGGAATTGGGTTTATATTACGATTTTGGCGGAAAGTTTTTGTCAAACACCCGTTTCGGGTTTATTAAGGAAGGGAAGATTGGAATTTTAGGCCGTAACCTTCTTACCTTTACAAAATATACCGGGTGGGACCCTGAAGTTTCATCAGGCAACGATCTTACAAATTATGTTATTGATATATTTAATTATCCTAATTACAGGACAATTACAGTATCATTGGAATTAAAATTTTAATAAATTATTATATATGGGAAAATATTTTTGCATAATATTCCTTCTAACTATTTACTCATGCAACCTCAATGTTGTTGACACAAATAATCCTGACAGAAGCAGCGTGTTTTCAAATCCGATTAAAATAGAAACGCTTGCGAAAAATGCATTTTTATCATATTGGCAGGTTACACATGGTAATTTGATAAATGGTGTAAATGTTAAAGCCAATCTTTATGCTACATCGCTTGTAGCTGCCAATCAGTACACATTCAAGCTGGTACAATTATGCATGGGGATATGTTGGCATGGAACCCCGCATACCATGGGACAATACAATTAGCGCTGATAATGATCATGTTACGGAGAATTTTTATTATGGGATGTATAGCGTATTGAGCGGAACGGTAAATCCTATAATCTCTGAAATTATTTATAAAAACATGAAACTTGGGACGAATGGAAAAGACAACGCTGCCATACTGGCTTTATGTTATTATTTGCAGGGTGTTATACTGGGCCAGTTGGGGTTATGCTTCGACAGGGCTATTATTTTGAAAGAAAATACTGATTTAGGTTCAGTGAAATTGCCCAATTATTCGAATTACCCTGAAGTAATGAGCGCTGCTATTGAATCATTGGAAAAAGTAATTTTCATTTGCGACACAGCTAATTTCCAATTCGGTAATTCTACAGTTGTAAATGGCGTTGTTTTATCAAATACTAAATTGGGGCGTTTATCACACTCGTATATCGCGCGTTTTCTCGCTTTAACTCCCAGAACAGAGATAGAGAACAAAAACGTTAACTGGGATACAGTTCTATATCATGCTCAAAATGGGATAACTGAAGATTTCGGGCCAATCGGGGATGCATTATCTATTGATGGCGGAAGGTGGTACGATAATAATTTTTTAGGGCTCAATTATCCAATGAATAATGCTTATGCTTATGCTTTTGTCGATTGCCGCCTTATCCATCTGATGGACCCTGATTATCCTTCGCGTTATTGGAGCGATGGGATACCCAGGCAGGTACATTCCGGTTTACAAGCTGGTGAAGCAAAATCGAATGATTACAGGCTCACAACAGATTTTAAATATTTTTCTTCCAATGGGTTTTATGCATCAAGGGGATACTATTATTTCTCACACTACCAGTATGTCAGGTATCCTTATTTATCGGTAAATGGAAATGGCATTGGCCAGTTATATGATTACAGAAAATATGAAAACGATTTATATATGGCCGAAGCTTATATTATGACTGGACAAAAAGATAAAGCTTTAGCTATTCTTAACGATAATAATAATCCAAGACTTAATAGGGGCCGCTTAAGTGTCATTCCCAGTACCGCTACAGAAACGGATGTTCTTAATGCAATATTTTATGAAAGGGAAATAGAGCTATTGGCACAAGGTTTTATGGTTGGCTTTTGCGATATGCGCCGCAGGAATATGTTACAAAAAGGCACGTTTCTTCATTATCCTATACCGGGAAGGGAATTGGAAACACTTCAATTTCCATATTATACTTTTGGAGGTGTTTCGCATGCCGGCGAAGATGGCACTTCCAACGGTATCGATCCAGCAGCCTGTGCAAATTTAGGATGGTGTGAATTATCAAAGTAAGGTTTATTATTTAATATACTGTAACGGGACATTTAAAAGACTTAATAAAATTTGAGGAAATATAATATGAAACACCCACGGTTCTGTTATTCGCAAACACGAATGAAGATAATATGGGTGTTCCATACGACCATAAAAAATAAAATTATTTACGTATGAATAATTATGTACCAATTATAATTTATTTCCTGATGTTGTTAGGAATCAACGCTTGTACAAAAAACACCGACAATAACAAAGCAATTGCAACTTTGCCAAGCGATACATCGTCATTTAAAGTTGATACTTCAAAATCGACTACCGTGAACCTTTGCTGGAAAGATACCAATTCCTATGGAAAGATTAGCGAAATTTGCATAGGACAGCTAATTTACTACCTCGATAAAAGCACACATTTATCCGCAGACACACCTAAATATTTGCCTAATGATACAGCTACCTTTACAGGAATAATTAAGCTTAATTACAAAGAATTTTGTTATGATGAAAGCTGCAATTATTCAAAAACCGAATTAGACATGCAAAGCAATCTCGTTTGGACGCTGAATTTAAGTTTCACTGCGGAAAGCAATAAACAATATATTTATACAACTTCCTCGCTGCCTTTAAAAAGTAACCTGGAATATTATTTTACAAACAGTTTTACGGTTGACAGTATAACTGGCAGTTACAAAGCAGTCCTTGCATTTGAAGACGGCGGCGCTTATGGCAGCGAAGAACTAAGTATGGGTGCAGGATATTTATATATGAGAATTGCAGCAATGCAATTTGACATTCCATATAAAGTGGTCGCATCAGGAACAAAAAAATGTGTAATTAAACGCAAAGGTAGCGATGGGATGAAATTTAGAATGAATAATGTTATAAGTAAAAAGAAAATATAAATTAAAATATGAAGAAATATATTTTATATTTGATAATTACCGGAGCTTTCATAATTGCCGTTGTTTCTTCGTGCAAAAAAGAAAAAGCTTACAATTGGCAAAACATTGAAGCAGGTATACAACGAATAACCGGCCCCGATTCCGTTAAGGGAAATGACAGTACAAGCTATCAATATCTTGCTATCCCGAGGGGAGGTTCAAAGTACATTTGGAGAATATTAAGGGGGCCGATTACTATCAGTCAGGATACAATTAATAAGGATCCCTTGCATTACCATCCATATAGAATTGAAGTTACTGCAAATTCCAAATCCGATACAAGCGCTGCCATAGCAGTGCGCGAAATCACATGGGCAGGCGATTCAGGAATAATCGATACATTTGTAATAAAGAAAGTGGCATGTTATAAAGCTTTTGACACTGCCCTGTTTGTTGGAAAATATAAATGTTACGAAACAAATTTAACGGATGGTACCAGTTTAGTCCCTTACATTGCCAATTTTTCATATGTGGGCGGAGATATATTTATAATCGATGATTTTCACCTTAATGGTTGGAATCAAATGTATGCTATTAGCAAAGATAAGAATGAAATCATTACAATGTTAGTCAATAATCCGCCATATGTGTATAATGGTGAATTAGTCATAGCAAATGGCAAAGGATATTATAGTTTATGCAATGGAACAATAACTGTTAATTATTTCTTGATTAATTATAACACTGGCGATACTATTGAATCTGGAACCGACCGCTTCGTTCACCAATAAAAAGAGATAAGTATAAATATTTGAAAAATTATTAAACTTTCCTGATAATAATTAAACTCGGTTTTAGCGAATAAATCTGGCTGATTACTGATGAGGTTGTCCAAAAAAGTAATAATATATACAATAAATAAAAAAATTCTTTGGGTAGCTATGGAACAATCGGAAAAGTTGGGGAGGATTGATTAAATGAAATTCTAACCCCAACCCCTTAAAAAGGGGCTATAACAGCGCAGTGCAGCAGTTTCCCCTCCTTTTTAAGGAGGGGTAGGGGTGGTTGATAAACATAAATTCAAATTTTTAGCCCCCAACTTTTCCTCTTAATCCGTAACTTTGCGTCTGCTTTGCGAAACTCTGCGTAACAGCTATTTGTAATTATCACGCAAAGCCACGCTAAGCAAGCCCAAAGCTCCGCAAAGACTTTTTATACAACCTAATCAATGTGGATTTAACCCAATAAGAAAATGTAAATGAACAAGCTTCTTCAGGATGTTAAGTATTTGCCCGGCGTTGGGCCTAAAAGGGCGGAAATGCTTAACAACGATATTTCGGTTTATACTTTGGAGGATTTGCTTCATTATTTTCCTTATAAACATACTGACCGGACGCATTTTTATAAAATTTCAGAACTCACTCCCGATTTACCTTATATTCAATTAACAGGCCAAATTAAAGGTTTTGCCGAAGCCGGGACAGGTTATAAGAAGCGGCTTACAGCACGGTTTACTGATGGTACCGGGGAAATAGAACTGGTTTGGTTCAAAGGCACGAAATGGATACAACAAACCTATAAACCGGGAATAAACTATATAATATATGGTAAACCCGGTATTTTCGGATTACGGTTTAATATTCCGCATCCCGAAATAGAAGAAGCTGATAAGCAGGAGCAATCCTTTAAATTGGCGCTTCAACCGTTTTATAATACTTCCGAACGGATGAAGGAGGCTTACCTTACTTCGAGGGTAATCCATCGTTTAATAGGCGTGGTTTTAAAAAATTATCTGGGTGATGTAAATGAAACCTTGCCCCGGCATTTATTAAAAACGTGCAGCCTTATTCCATTACGCGATGCTTTGTTAAACATTCATTATCCGCAAAGCATTGAATTACTTCGTAAAGCCGAATACAGGTTGAAATTTGAAGAATTGTTTGTAATCCAGCTTAGCCTGCTAAAGCAAAAAATTACACGCGAAACAACCCGTAAAGGTTTTACATTTACTAAAGTTGGCGAATATCTTAACACATTTTATAAAAACAACCTGAAGTTCGAGCTTACCGAAGCGCAAAAAAGAGTAATCAGAAAGATAAGAAAAGACCTGGGCTCCGGCAGGCAAATGAACAGGTTATTGCAGGGCGATGTAGGCAGCGGAAAAACCCTTGTTGCCATAATGGCAATGCTGATAGCCCTCGATAATGGCTTCCAGGCCTGTTTAATGGCCCCTACCGAAATTCTTGCTTTTCAGCATTTCAGGACTTTATCGGATTTACTGTCGGGACTTGGCATTGAAATTAAACTTTTAACGGGTTCTACCAAAAAATCGGAAAGGCAACATATTCATAAAGGACTTTTAGACGGGAGCGTTCAAATACTCATTGGCACGCACGCGCTTATAGAAGATACGGTGCAATTTAAAAACCCCGGCCTTGTAATTATTGACGAACAACACAGGTTTGGTGTGGCACAGCGCGCCAGGCTTTGGCAGAAAAGCGATAACCCGCCCCATGTTCTGGTTATGACGGCAACCCCTATTCCCCGCACTTTGGCTATGACAATTTATGGCGACCTCGATATTTCAGTTATTGACGAAATGCCTCCGGGCAGAAAACCGATTTATACGAAACATATTGCAGGAACTCAAAGGGCAAAATTAATTGACTTGCTTAAGAATGAAATAGCCAAAGGACGTCAGGTTTATATTGTGTACCCGTTAATTCAGGAATCGGAGAGCCTCGATTATAAAGCTTTAGAAGATGGGTTTGAAAATATTATTAAAATATTTCCGTCGCCGCAATATTCAGTTTGTATGGTTCATGGCAGGTTAAAACCTTCTGAAAAGGACGCTGCAATGAAAATATTTGCCCAGGGTAAAGCAAATATTTTGGTTGCAACTACTGTAATTGAAGTAGGAGTGGATGTTCCGAATGCTTCGATTATGGTTATTGAAAGCGCCGAACGTTTCGGGTTGTCGCAGCTGCACCAGTTACGCGGGCGCGTTGGGCGCGGCGTCGAACAAAGTTTTTGCATTCTTTCAACTTCGCATAAGTTGTCAGAAGATGCGCTTAAGCGAATAAAAACCATGGAAGCTACAAACGATGGTTTTGAAATTGCAGAAGCCGATTTGAAATTACGCGGGCCGGGAGATATTGAAGGCACGCAGCAAAGCGGCATCCCTTTCAACCTGCGTATTGCCAGCCTTGCAAAGGATCAGCAGATACTTCAATATGCGCGAGAAATTGCCGCGAAAATACTTAATGCCGATCCTATGCTCGGTAAGCCCGAAAATAAAGAATTACAGTTGCTTTTAACAAAAGCCGGGAAAGAAAATGTGAATTGGAAAATGATAAGTTAATAAGTTCAATATGAAATTTCTTTATTTTTCAATGTGTTTTTTTATTGTTAACCTTTCGACAAATGTTTTTTCACCATAGTTAGCAATAAATTATTATCTAAAGGTTTGCTTATATAGTCGATGCAGCCTGAATCCAAGGCTTTTTGTTTGTCATCGGAACCAGCATAAGCAGTTTGGGCAATAATTTTAATATCGGGCTTATTTTGTTTTATCTTACGGATAGCTTCATAACCGCTAATATCGGGAAGACCAATATCCATCAATATTAAATCGAAGGAATTGGATAAAGCTATCTCAATGGCTTCTTTGCCATATAGAGTGTGGACAATTTTAATGCCTTTATTTGCAAATATTTCTTTAAAATATTCAGCATTATAAATATCGTCTTCAACTACAAGAATTTTTTTATCATTGAAATTGTAATCGGCATGAGATTCAATTTTTTTCGGCTCTTCGATAATATTTTCGGCTTTTTTGTAAGAAATTATAAAATAAAATGTAGTCCCTTTGTTTACTTCCGATTCGAGCCAAATTTCCCCTCCCAACAAATTTATAAGGCCTTTAACAATAGCAAGGCCTAAGCCTGTTCCGCTATATGCGCGGGTTGAATCGAAGTTTAACTGGGTGAAGCGTTCAAATATTATATTTTGTTTATCTTCAGGAATACCGATACCTGTGTCGGATACATAGAAAATTAAATTGTTTTTTTCATTGAGATTACAACCTGCTTCGATTTTACCTTTCTGGGTAAATTTAAAAGCATTGTTAATAAGGTTGATGAAAATTTGTTTCAGTTTTACTTTGTCGGTAATGATTGTCGTTTCCGATGGGTCGCAAGTTGCTTGAATATTTAATCCGATGTGCTGCTTTCCCACGTGTTTTTTATTTTCCTGGAAAAACAGGGATAGCTCTGTGAACATTGAATTTAAATTACATTCTTCGAAATGAACGGGCAACTGACCTGATTCAATTTTGGCAATATCGAGTATTTCGTTAATAATTTCGAGTAAATCAATACAGCTTTGATTGATTATTTCATTAAAATGTTCGAGTTTTGGCTTGTTATCGTAATTTTTTACCAGTAAATCGGAAAAGCCCATAATGGCATTCATTGGCGTACGTATCTCGTGGCTCATGTTTTGTAAGAAAGCTGTTTTTAAACGGTCGCTTTCTTCAGCTTTTTCTTTGGCTACGATTAGTTCATTGTTTTTTTGAATAAGCTCTTCATTGAGTTGCTGGTATTCTTCGTTTTGGACATTAATTGCTTCATTTTTTTCTTTTAACAAAAGCTCGGCTTGTTTGCGTTCGGTGATGTCCAGTATTTGCGTAACAAAATGCAGCGGCTTGTTCCAAATATCCCGTATTAAAGTTGAGTTCACCAATCCCCAAACTTCAGTTCCATTTTTATGAAGATAACGTTTTTCGAGCTGAAAAGTATCCATCTTGCCGGAAAGTAACTGGCTTGTCAGCTCGTTCCCAATTTGCCTGTCTTCCGGGAGGGTTACATCCTGGAATGTTTTTTCTATTAGCTCCGGCTCGGTATAACCCAGCATTTTGCAAAATGCTTCGTTAACGTGCAGAAAATAATAATCGAGCGATACAAGTGCCATGCCCGATGCCGTATGCTGGAATATACTCCTGAAACGTTCTTCGCTTACACGCAATATTTCTTCAGCCTGCTTGCGCTCGGTGATGTCTTTAATTATCCCATCGTAATAAAGAAGCTGCCCGTTTGAATCGTAAAATGGGATTAAGGTATTATGAATCCAGCGGATGTTTCCATTCTTATGTATTATCCGATGTTCTAAAGAAAATAAATTTTTCTCTTTATAAAGTCTTAAAAGCCTGCCGGCAATTGATTCTTTTTCTTCCGGAACAATCATGTTAATCCAAAGATATGGATCGGCCGCGAATTCTTTTGACGTATATCCAGTTACTGCTAAACAAGCTTCGCCATGAATGGTTTCAATTACTTTTCCATCTTTAAATTTAACAGTGTACAAATAATCGGTTAAGCCTTCGGTAATTCTTTTGTAACGTTCTTCGCTTTCGTGCAATGCTTCCTCGGTTTGTTTACGGGCGGTAATATCGTAAACAATCGAGTAAATCAATATTTCACCTTTAATTTTGATATAGCCTGAAAAAACCTCGACATCCCGTATTGTGCCATCAATATAGTTTGTGCTTGAGAATAAAATAATTTTTTTGATCCGGTATCATATTTGTCAGCCTCAGCTTTATCTCATCGGGTGGCGATGTGTTTATTTCAGAAACATTCATTGAAACCATTGCTTTATGTTTATACCCGTAATATTCACAGGCCGCAGGGTTGGCATCTACAATTTTTAATGTTGAAGGATTAATAACCAACATGCACATGTGGTTATTTTCAAACAAATTGCGATAGTGTTCTTCGCTGCTAATAATACTTTTTGTTATCGGTTCAAATATTTTAATAAAAAACACGATGCACAACAATATAAATAATATCGCAATTAAAGAAGCAATAAAAATAGCTTCGTAATATGGACGGTTAACTTCCTTAGTTGAAATTTTTGCAACAATGCCCCATTGGAGTTCAGGAACATAAGTGTAAGCAGCCAAAACAGGAATACCATAATAGTCTTTGGCAAACACAACACCTGTTTTACCTTGCAGCGCCATTCGTATAGGAAAGCCATATCCTTCGGGATTGTTTATATTAAATTTTGTTTGCTCGCGAAACACCAATAAGAAGTTAACGCTATTACCTTTATTGCTTGCAATTACAAATTCGCCGGTTTTTCCAATACTGTAATGCTTTTCACGCATTTTTTTTATAAGCTGTATTATTTCCATTTCGTTTTTTCCCTGTTCGTGCAGGACGGTAACCAACGATTTCTGCCGTTCAGCAATATCGGTCAAAGTAGTTTTGAGAGTTAAAATGGATTTATTATATATGATAACGAGTGAAACCCCGAAAACAATTATATTGGAAACAATTAATATTACAATTAAAACCAACCTGCGGTTTGAAAAAAATCGATACATATTTATTCAAATAAAAAGATTCTACCTTATAATTTAAACTTCCTTTATTCTTAAAGTTACATCAATAATTTCATAAAACCCGGACTATATTTTAGAAATTTTAATAATTAAAAAAATATTTTGTAAGCTTTTTATTTGCTAACAGTGCTATATCGAATAATGCATAATTTGAGTTTTACAAAAGATTTTCAGATGCTTAAAATGTGGCCAAAAAAATTATTATTAATAATCGAACCAAACTAAAAATTTAAATCAGTTGCATTATAAATATTTTTTTTTGTAACTTTTATAGTTAATTGGAAGTAAAACTTTGTTATATGAAATCCACATATAATGAGCTTTTGAAGAAGAATGAGTTACTTAAAAAAGAATTAAATTCCCTGAAAAAACAAAAAACAGCCGATAAAAAACTGGCGGGAGAAGCTGTAGGAGAAAACGCAGGGAATTTCAAATCTATTTTTGAGAATTCAACTGACGGAATTGCAATAGTTTCCCTTAACGGCAATTACCTTATGGTAAATCCTGCTTTTTGTGAAATTTTTGGATATTCAGCTGACGAATTATTAAACCTCGATTTTTATAAAATTACCCACCCTGAAGATATAGAATCCAGTAAACAAATTTTTAAAGAAGTACTGGGAGGCAAAAATGTTAAGTTCAACAAGAGGTATATTCATAAGGATGGCCATATAATTTGGGCCGAAGCAAGTTCAATTCTTGTTTACGGAAAAAATAATAAGCCTTCTCATTTTATAACCCATATTAACAACATTACCGGGAGTATAATTTCTGAAGAAGCTTTAGCTTTAAGCGAAGCTCAATTATCAAATGCCATGAAAATTGCACGTCTTGGCTATTGGGAATATGATGTTGAAAAAGATATATTCACTTTTAACGATAATTTTTATTCAATTTTCCATACAACTGCAGAAAAGGTTGGCGGCTATACAATGTTGTATACCGAATACGTAAACCGTTTTGTCCATCCTGGGGACATTCATGTTGTAGGTGTTGAAATTCAAAGGGCTATTAAATCCGATGATCCAAATTTTAGCAGGCAATTCGAACATCGCTTCCTTTATGCCGATGGTGGAATCGGGTATCTCAGTGTGCGTTTTTTTGTCGTAAAAGACAATAGAGGGAGAACAATTAAAACTTATGGTGTAAACCAGGATATTACTGAACGAAAACGGGCAGAAGAAGCTATACGAAAGAGTGAGCAGAAGTTTGCTAAAGCTTTCAATACAAGTTCAGTTTCAATGGCTATATCCGAAATAGATTCAGGAAAATTTATTGAAGTTAACGACACTTTTTGTTCAACTTTTGGGTTCAGGCGGGAAGAAGTTATTGGAAAAACGGCTGTTGATCTGAAAATATTTAATAAAGCTTCGCAGCGCGATATTTACCTGAACGATGTCAGGAAACAGGGATATGCCAGGAATATTGAAACTGATTTGCGTACCAATAATGGAAAAATAATTCAGGGTTTAATTTCTGCTGATGCTATTGATTTTAGCAATGACCAGCGTTTGTTCACAACAGTTATTGATATCACTGAACGCAAGCGGGCAGAAGAAGCTTTGCAATACAGCGAAATGCATTTCAGGGCTATGGTTGAAAATTCCGGCGATGGTATTGTTTTACTCGATGCGTCGGGAAATATAATTTTCGAGGGCCCTACAGTTGAACGAATTATAGGATACAAGCCCGGTGAAATGATAGGGAAAAGCATTTTTAATTTGATTTATCCTGAAGATTTAAAAGTTACACGATATGCTTTTAATAATTTATTAAAAATTTTAGATGCGAAAGAAAATTTAATATTTCGGGTAGTCAGGAAAAATGGCGCAATTATCTGGATAGATGCAACAGGAACAAATTTGCTTAATAAACCCAGCGTTAAAGCCATAGTTATCAATTACCGTGATATTACGTTCCGCAAACAAGCTGAAGAAGCGCTAAAAGAGAGTGAGGCGCACCTCGATTTGGCCCTGCGATCAGCCAACATGGGTGTTTGGCATCTTAATATAAAAGAGAATAAACGCTATTTTAACAACCAGGTTTGTCAGCTTTTAGGTATCAATCCGGAGAAATTTACCGGCAAAGAAGAGGAATTTTTCAATGTCATACATCCTGATGATCGCGATAAAGTAAAATTGGCGCTTTCAAAAACTATAGGGCAAAATCATTTGTACGAACCTGAATATCGTGTAATTTGGCCAGACGGGAGTATACACTATATTGCTGCCCGCGGCAGATTATTGAGCGATGAATCTGGCCAGCCCCTGAGAATAAATGGTATAATTTGGGATATCACCGAACGAAAACAAGCTGAAGAAGCCTTAAGAAAATCTCAGGAGGCTATAACCAGGATGACCAGTTCAATTGACGATATAATTTATAGCATTGATGTCCGCACCAAAGAATTTGAATTCATTAGCCCTGTATTTGAAAGAAAACTCGGATACTCTCTTTCAGATATTGAAAAAATGGGTGGAAGATGGCCTTTTTTAAAGCAAATAGTTAAAGACGATAATCAACCTGGATTAGACCCGATATTCGACCTTCAAAAAAATAAAGTTAAAGAAACGCCTATATGGGAGCATTGGTGGCGTTGTAGAAATGGCACAATGCTATACATGGAAGATCGTTCTGTTCCCTTATATGAAGGTGATAAGCTGATTAGAATCGATGGAGTGTTACATGATATTACTGAACGTAAACTTTCTGAAAAAGCCTTGAAAGAAAGCCAGGTCCGATACCGCGAATTATTTGAAAACATGAACAGCGGCGTTGCAGTTTATGAAGTTATTGACAATGGAAAGGACTTTATTTGTAAAGATTTTAACAGGGCCGGCGAAAGAATCGATCATGAAACACGGGAAAACCTGGTAGGCAAAAGTATTTACAAAACAAGGCCAGGGATTAAGGAATTCGGCTTAATCGAAGTGTTTAAAAAAGTATGGCGAACCGGTAAACCTGCACATCACCCGGTTACGCTGTATAAAGATAAGAACCGTTCAATTTGGTATGAGAATTTTATATATAAGCTACCATCGGGCGAAATTATGGCTGTATTTGATAATGTAAGTGAAAGAAAAAAAGCAGAAGAAGAAATTGAACATAATAACAAAAGGCTTGAAAGCCTTGTCAGAATTTCACAATTTAAGGCTGAAACAACACAACAATTGCTTGATTTTGCAATGAACGAAGCTATTGATCTGACAAACAGTAAAATCGGGTATATCTATCTCTATAATGAATCAACAAAGCTATTCACGCTTAATTCATGGTCGAAAAATGTTATGAAGGAATGTTCTGTTGCCGATGCCCAAGCTGTTTACGAACTTGACAAAACAGGTTGCTGGGGAGAAGTAGTAAGACAAAGAAAACCATACATCGATAACAATTACAACAGCAATTCGAAATTTGAAAAAGGGATTCCCGAAGGCCATGTTAAACTAAAAAAATTTCTTGCTATTCCGGTGATAATTGACGATAATATTGTTGCCACCATAGGTGTTGCCAACAAAGAAAACGATTACGACCATTTAGATGTACAGCAGCTTACTATTATTATGGATTCAGTTTGGAAAATGCTTGAAAAACAACGAAACCAGGAAGAACTTGTTATAGCTAAAGAAAAGGCAGAAGAAAGCGATAAACTAAAATCGGCATTTTTGGCGAACATGAGCCATGAAATCCGCACACCTATGAATGCAATAATTGGTTTTAGTGAAATATTGCTCAAACCCGCTTTGGATGTTGAGAGAAAAAATAAGTTCACTATTATTGTTATTAACAGCTGCAAAAAGTTATTATCTATTGTAAATGACATATTGGATATTTCTATTATTGAATCAGGCCAGGTGGAAATAAAAAAGGAAGCTGTTGCCATAAATGAGATAATAATGGAATTATACATCTTATATGAAAATCTCACTAAAGCGAATAATATTCCTCTTTATTTTCATAATACTTTAGACAATATTTCAAGTACAATTTTAACTGATAAAGTAAGGCTGAACCAGATTCTGAACAATTTATTGAATAATGCCATTAAATTCACCGGCAAAGGACAGATTGATTTTGGTTATAAGTTGAAAAATGATTGCCTCGAGTTTTTTGTAAAAGATACCGGGATTGGCATTCCAAAGCATCTGCAAAATGTTATTTTCGAACGTTTCCGCCAGGCCGAATTGGAATTGACCCGGCATTACGGGGGAACCGGGTTGGGATTGTCAATTTCTCAAAAACTGGTTGAACTGTTAGGCGGCAATATATGGGTTGAATCTGAACCCCGTAAAGGCTCAACTTTTTACTTTACTATTCCTTATGAAAAGGTTGAAATAAATAAAACACAAAAGCCTGAGAAAATCAGCAAAAAGGAAAAACCAATAACAAAGAACCAACAGTATACAATCCTCGTTGCCGAAGACGAAGAAAACAATTTCTTATATATTCAGGAAGTGCTTTCTGAAAGCGGGATTAATCTTTTACATGCAACCAATGGACTGGAAGCAGTTGACTTATGTAAGCTAAATTCTGATATAGAATTGGTTTTAATGGATATTAAAATGCCAAAAATGAATGGCATTGAAGCTGTAAAAAAAATTAAAGCTTTAAGGCCTGATCTAAAAATTATAGCGCTAACTGCTTTTGCAATGGAAAGTGAGAAAAGATTAGTTCTCAACGAAGGTTGCGACGACTATATTTCCAAGCCGGTAAGCCCGCAATTATTACAAAAAATAATTGAGCAAAACCTCTATCCGGATAAAATGAAGTAACTTATAAAACTCAATAAAAAGCCGGCGATAAACCCGACGACCATATAATTTGGAATATATGAACAAACACCAATAAGAATAAAGCACAAAATGTTATTGTTATTATTAGACTGGCAATTTTGTTCTTTTCAAAAAACATCACACCGAGCGCTGTAAACAATGCAAAAGTGGGAAATGAATTTAAAAAATATATTGCTTTCATTGAACTGAAAACCGGGGACAAAAGTGTAAGCGCTATAACTCCTGCTATATTAAAAATTAGCAATACCGGGAATATTAACCATCCCGATTTTAAAATACGGCTTAACTCGTCACGGATAAAAAATCTTCTAATAAAGATATAAGAGCCAATTAAAACAAGCAATAACGGTATTAATCCCAAAGCAATCAGAGCGGAACCCACAAAATGAGTAAAACGCGGCAATTGAACAGGCGAAGGAAAAGAACTTTTGCCAATTATCCAGGCGTAATATTTATTCCAGTAATTATAATTCCGGTCGATTCGAAATAAAAATTTCGGTTCCACATCAAACCACATGCTGCTATAAATAAGTGTCCAGAAAGAATCCAGGTTTCCCGGATTCAATATTGGCGTTGAAATGGTTTTATAAGGCTTAAAACTTACAAAGCTAACCCCGTTTGCCGCCTTCGGCTGTGTAACGCTTGGCTTGAGCATCGCGCTGTTCCAGGGTATAGGATTATTATATTTTTTTATATTTTGGTAAAACGAAGCACATAAAAATAATAATGGTATAACTACAATTAATAAACAAATAGCAGCCAGTTTCTCTTTAGGGACAATTACTTTTCGGAATACAAGAGGTACAATAAAAGCAAATGCCATAGGCAGGACGACATACGATGTGTACTTTGTAAATAATGTAAGGGTAATGAGAATGCTTAGCAGGAAAATATCGGTGTAGGGAAAACCGCGTTCGTAAGCGAGCAGCATAAGATAAGTGCAAATTGCAAGGCACAGGTAAGTAATGGTATCATTGGAATGGATGGCTGAAATGTAAATATGTGCCGGAAGAAAACAAATGATTCCAAAAACAAGCAGCCGGGCATAATCCGATAATGGCAGTCTTTTTAGAATAAGATAAATAAAGCCCAGGGTTACTATTCCATAAAAGCATGGAATGAACTGCAACATTTTTATTACTGCCGGTAATGATGCGCCCAAATTAAAGGCCAGCTTCCCGAACATTGCAGATATAACATAAAACACCGGCGGTTGATAGCTTTGAAAAAAGAGGTCTTTTGGGGCAATAGCGCCAAATCTTATTATATAAAATATAGGTTCATAATGATCGTCGAAAAAGTTGTTTGTTGGGTTTACCCAAAAGAGTAAAAGCCTTAAAAGTGCGCCAATAACAAATACGCTGAAGAATAAAATTTTATAGTATTGTTTCATGATTTCGGCTTATTATAATTACGTTTCATTAAATGCTCCAATTATATGAGCTTTCTAAAATTCCTTGCTTTAAATATAATGACTTTTCAGGTAGAAATCCACGCATGAAATTATTTTAAATAAGCAAATTCATTAGACATTATATAGATTAATTGATTTATGCGACACATTTCATAGTTATTCTAAAATTATGTAACCCACAAGCGAGTTCCATTATCAGATCATCGAATTCAAACTTGTGACAACGTAAACGTTCTTTGATAATTCGGCAACGCTTAGCTCCGCATATAGCGTGTTCGACAAGTACCCTAAACCTGGATATTTCCCGGTTCTTCTGTTTTTGTTCTTTAGACAACTCCTTGCCTTTGGGCTTTTTGCTTGGCATTCGGATATTGACTCCTTCAGGATAGTGACCTACAAAGCCAGTATCTTGCCACAAGTTTATTCCTTTTGGAAAGGTTAGCGGCTGGTCGTCACAAATTTTCTTATCGTGTACGCTACCATTGTAGGTTCGGCTCAGGAACAAAATTCGGCGATCGGGCAGTGAAAGAATGTTGTTCTTGACACTATGAGTTTTTTTTACCACTGTAGCAGTCTTGTTGCTGCTCAGCATTTAGTGGCCGTTGAATACTCCTTTCTACTCCATCAAGCAATATGTCAGGGCAATCTTTCAATAGCTGTTCCAGCTTTTGATTGTTTCGTTCAGGTATTTCTTTAAGCCTTTTAAGAGTTTTGCCAAGAATTGGGCTTAAAAGATGTACCCAAAAATTGGCTTGAGGTTGGTTCATCGAAAAAGTAGCAGCCTGAAGTTCTTGTAAAGGAAACGTTTTTAGGTACACTAATATAAACAATAATTTGTCCTGAACGCCCGGTAAAACACTTGTTGATTTAGGTAATGCTATTCGTTGTCGAGGTTTTCCTTCTAAAGTGAAATGATTGGAATATTGTTCCCATTCATTTCGGAATTCTAATGCCAATTCATCAAACTCATCTGGATTAAACCCTGTGAGGCTAAGAAATTGAACGGGATTCCTTCTTACTTTGTCAACTTTTAATCCCATAGTTATTGTGTCTATGGGTTACAAATATATGTAAAAGAACTTATTAATTTTTTAATCTATATAATATCTATTAAATATTTTTCTTTTCCCGCAATGGGTCAATTTGTTATTATCACTAAAACGCTATGTTTGAAATTACAATAAGCAGAACCGCTATAAAGAAAAATCTTGCTTTTAACCCGCTTAAATAATTTTGGCACACAAACCATATTTACTCATATTAATAAATGCTATTTTTACATAAAGACAAACAAAAATTTTCCGGCAATAATTTTAGTAAACTTATTCTATGGTTAAAAGAGAAAGCTTTCAGAAAATTGTCGATGGCAAGAAAATCGATTTGTTTACTATAAAGAACGATAGCGGGGTAATTGTGAAAATTACAAATTTCGGAGCGCGGGTTGTTTCAATCATAGTTCCTGATAATAAAGGAAAATTCAGGGATATAGCCTTGGGATATCCATCTATTGAAGGGTATTTTAACGATGAAAATTACGCCGGCGCCATTATCGGCAGGTATGCCAATCGTATTGCAAAAGGGAAATTAAAACTTGATGGAAAAGAATATCAATTAGCGACCAATAGCGGCCCGAATAGTTTACATGGCGGATATAAAGGCTTTGATAAAGTAACCTGGGATGCACATCAGGAGGGGAATGCCTTAAAACTTAATTATATTGCTGCTGACATGGAAGAAGGGTTCCCCGGCAAATTGAAACTTGAAATAGTTTATATCCTTTCCGCCGACAATGAGCTGAAAATTAAATTTTCAGCTACAACAGATAAAACAACCATTATAAATCTTGTGGGGCATGCCTATTTTAATCTTAAAGGTGAAGGAAATGGCGATATTTTAAACCACTGGCTCGAAATATTTGGAGATAAGATGACTCCTGTTGATAATTTTCAAATCCCGGTTGGAAGAATAGAGAGTGTAAAAGGAACGCCTTTCGATTTTACAACGCCGCACCTGGTAGGCCAAAGAATAAATGAAAGCAACGAGCAATTAAAAAATGGTTTAGGATACGATCATAATTGGGTTTTAAATAATCAAACAGGGAAACTTGCTTTAGCCGCAAAAGTATCGGAACCGGAAACGGGAATAGTTTTAGAAATATTTACAACCGAACCCGGAATACAGTTTTATAGTGGAAACCTTTTAAACAGCAAAACGGCTGGAAAGAGCGGCAAACCTTTTTATCCGAGAAGCGGTTTGGCGTTAGAACCTCAGCATTATCCCGATTCGCCTAACCACCCTGATTTCCCGTCAACAGTTCTCGAACCCGGGAAAACTTATAAATCGGAAACTGTTTACAAATTTTCAACAAATAAATAAAGGCCACTTATCATATTCTGATTTGGTAAAAAAGTGTTCTACTCGTTTTGCCACAAGAAAATATCATCCTTGGATAATGGGCGGGATTTTTTATACCACTTAAAATCATGCAATTTAAGATCTTCAGGCGAGGCTTTGTCCATCGGATATAATGTTGCATCGGGTTTGGTTAAAAATATAATTCTTTGAATTTTTCGTTTTACGAGATATATTTTTAAATCCGAGCTTTCGGCTTTATTCACGCCTATGCTACCGGAGCTGTCTTTCGCGAAATAAACAGTTTGTCCGTTCCCGGAAACCAATACTTTATATAATTCATTATTTTGAAAGAAGCCTTTCATATTCTTACCTTTTATTTGATTGAATTTTCCTGTATCTTCTTTTGAAATAATAAATGAATTGCCGTAGAAATTAGCCAAATTAAGCTTACTGTTAGCCATATGCAATTCAGTATAATCTGATGTTATTTGGTTTTCGTCCGACCATAATACCGGCTTAACGAATAAACGAATTGTGGAATCAGCTGTTGTATATGCAAGTGAATCGCATTTGCCCTGCATGTTCGATTTAAAAATTTTTACATGAAAATAAGCCCTTATTGTTTTTTCCTTGTTGGCGCTATCGGATATTGATTTAATGGTGTCGGAATGGATATACATTGTATCGTTATCGGCATATTGCATAAACACAACGCTGTCGGTAATTATGGCGTTTTGTGGATTTTCGCGATACCAGGCATTGTTCCCCTTAATAATAACATGTTGTGTGGTATCAATTATTGATATATTTTTAAATGCCCTGCCTGCACCTTTGTTCCTATCGTAATAAAGGCTGTCGCTGTAAATTAATTGTTTATTCAGCTTTATATAAGCATTTTTGCTGAATTGTGAAATATTTGTGGATGTGTTGTACCAGCCGTTTTCGCAGTAGATATAATTTTCTTTTGAAGTAATATTTGTTGGCCCGACAAAAAATGCCTTTTTAGTTTCGGTATTGTATTTAAGAGTGTCTGATTTTATAGTGTATTCAGGGTTAACAATAACCACATTGCTTCGAAAATAGAAAAATTTTTCTTTGGTGTAATAATATCCTATGTCGCTGGTAAGCGTGTTATCACCATTGATTATTTTGCCGCCATTTTTATAGTATCCATAGTTATCGTTAATATAAAAATCGAGATATTCCGTAGTTAAAACAGTTTCCTTATCCCGTAACCTTACTTTTTTTCTAACCTGGGCTATTTTTTTATTGCCATCGAAAAATAACTGATCGCCGTTTAATTGTAAGGTATCGCCTTGGTTTATCCTAATATTGCTATATGCATCAATTGAGTTTTTCTCGGTATAGAAATAAGCCGAATCGCAAAACATTAATGTGTTTTCATATTTGAATTGTACATTCCCGGTTAATTTTCTTGCTTTAATACTTGAATTTTTGTTGAATTCTATGGCGTTGGCATTAACAATTTCTATTTGTTTTATATTTTGGGCATTTAAAATTAATATCGGCCAAAAAACTGCAAGTGTTAGGATAGCCCTAAATCCGGGAAATATAAATGTTAGGAAAGCATAGATTTTTTTATATAACTTAATTGCCGATATTCTGCTTAATCCAGCCATTATTTTTAAAATTGCACGATTTATATGAATTATCTACATGGATATAGGTGTCTTTTTGTTTTTCAACAATCCAATTTTGGAATTTCTTTTTCTTTTGCGTTTCAGTAGCTAATTCCTGTAACATTTGATAATCGTCTTTAAGGTTTGCCGAATGCGGGTTTGAGCGATATACCAATTTGATAATTTTAAAAATATCTTTGTTGCTTTCATCCTTGCTAAGGAATGGTTCTGAAATTTCGCCGACATTGAGTTTCTTTATAACATAATAATCTTCCTGTGAAAGCTGCTCAAGTTCAAATTTTGTTGAATTATTTGCAGGGTTTATTACTTTCCCTCCGTTTAACCGGGAGTTTTTATCATGCGAAAATATAAATGCAGCTTTTTCAAAAGTTAAGCTATCGGATTTTATTAACGTTCGTATACTGTCGAGGTTTGTAAGGACTTTTTTCATATCGTCATCGGTGGTTTTTGGTTTTTTCAGTATATGCCTTGTATTGATCCGATCGTCCGTTTTATCTATAAGTTGAATAATATGATACCCAAATTGCGTTTCAACTATATTAGAAACTCCATTTAATTTTAAGTTAAAAGCTGCTTTTGCGTATTCAGGGTCCAATTCACCTTTGCTCATAAGGCCTATCTCACCGCCGTTTCGGGCTGAAGCAGCATCGTCTGAATAAAGGTAAGCCAATGTTGAAAATTTTTCGCCTTCAAGGATGCGTTTGCGTAACGCGAGCAACTCTTGTTTAATTTCATAAATTGATTGTGCAGTGTAAGGCGGATATATTGCAATTTCTAAATATTCTACCTGGGCTTTAATAACCGGGACGCTGTCTTTGTTGAGGCTATTATAATATTCAGCAACTTCGGATGGCGTTGTTTTTACATCGCCGGTAATTTGATCCTGCATTTTTTGCATAATCAATTGTTCCTTCATGGGCTCGCGCATATCTTCTTTTATCTGGAAATAAGATTTTTTAAAGTAAGCTTCCAGTTTTTCTTTCGATCCTATTTGTTTAATAAAATATTTCAGGCGGTTTTCTAACTGCAATTCAACAGTAACATCATTTACTTCAACACTGTCGATTTGAGCCTGGTTAAGCACTAATTTTTGCGTTAAAAGGGATTCGAAAATATCACATTTGTCAGCAGGTTGCTTATCGGCTAATAGTTGCAAATATTGGCTTTCAATGTCGGATTGTAATATTTCGTTTCCACCGACTACTGCTACAATCCTATCAATAATTACATTATTTTGTGCGCGGAGCAAAGCCGGTATGAATATGAGAAGAATAATAAAATGCCTTAAAATAGTAATCATCGGTTACTTTTTGTAAATATTAAAATAGTTATGGTCCATTGCATCGAAATATATTTTATTTTCAAGGTCATTAATAAGTTTTTGTTTCCTCTTAAGTAAAATAATACTTGTAATATCGTCTTCAACCAGTTTCAGGGGCGAAACAGTTCCTTTAAGTTTAAATTCCAAAATGTTTAAGAAATGAAAATTTAAAGAATCTCTAAGTTCAACAAATTTGTAACTTCTTAAAAACTGTTCATTATTGGGGATAGTCGTTGGTAAGAGCATTTTTATATTTTCAAAATTTACCCAGTCGTCTTTAAAATATTCATATTTAATTTCATTTTGAATGCAATAGCTTTCCAATAATTTTATGTTTTCTGCTTTTCCCGAGCGCAGCCATTCCCTGACTTTGTCAATGTTTTGAGAACGAATAGGTAGTTTAATATATTGCGCTTTTACCACATCGTTATTTAAAATGAAATTCGATGGGTTTTCGTTGTAATATTGATTAATTTCTTTTGCGCTTACTACAGTGTCGAGTTTTTCTTTGATAAGTTTTTGCTCATATTTGAAAATTAATAGCGAGGTACGGTATTCATCCAGTTCTTTATTAACATCTTTTTCATTGTCATTAAGATTGAGTTCTGCTTTTTGAAGAATTAGTTGTTTTCGCACCCATTTTTCCGCAAGGCTAACCACCATAGCCAAGCTGTCTTCTTTAGACAAGCCCGGTTTGATAAGACCTTTTAACTCTGGAGCAAATAAATTGCGACTACCAACTTTAGCTAATAATTTATCTTTATTTCCTTCCTGCACGTTGGAACACTGGCATGTTATGAATACCAATAATACAAATATCAGGCTTTTCATGCAAAGTTAATTTAATTTGATGTCTGTTCTGGCTTTTTCAAACCATGTTCCACTAAGCAAATTATTTTGCGCCGTCTTTGACTTCAGCAATAATTTGCTCCTTAATATTATTGTCAACAGTAACAATATATTTTTTCCGAAGCTCTGTCAGATAATTTTGTTCAAGATAAACCTGGTAATCGGCAGTGCATACTCCCCTTGCTTCCTGGAGGCTTTTTTGTACAGGCTCTTTAATGTCCTTTTTTACAAAGAAACCGTATTTATTTTCCCTGAATACGATAGGTGAAATTCCTTTCTTCCAGCCTATGCTGTCGAGAATTGAATTGTCGCCTTTTTCAAAGAGGTTTGCGGTTGCATTTATACACGATTTTGTAGAATCGTTTTTACAAATTGCATCAATAATGTCCTTTGCTTTGGTTTTCCCCGATAAATAATCCGGCGCCATTTTATAAGCTTCATTAACAAGCGATTTATCAGGTGAGGTTACAACAAGCGCATCTATTCGTTCGCCGTATTTATAAGTTTCCTTATGTTCATTGTAAAATTTTTCAAGACCAATTGTATCTTTTGATGCCTGGTTCCAAATTTTATCTTCCATCAGGTTGAAAAGTAAAATACCATCGTGATATTCCTGAACGAGAATATTTGAATTCCGGGTATTTTTGTTCAAGCCTGCTTTTTTCAAATTTTATAATTAATCCGTTTACATAAATCTTGTACATCATTTCTAAATATGCCTTAAAAGGCATAGGTGTATGATAAGGATTTGGCTGTGTAAAAAAATCCACAAAATCTTTAATGGTATATGATTTTTCCCCTAAAGTAAAGAGTACATTCTTTCCAATAGGGTCGGCCTTTGATGCTTTCCACTTTGAGCCAAAAACAGAAGAATCGAGTAAAGGCAATAATTGATTTAATTTTTCAGGATTGTCTTTAAAGTTTATTTCTTTTTTTATTCTTGCAATAAAAGCATCATCTATCTTATGTTTCCTTTCATCGCGTTGAACCTTTTGCTTTATAACTTCTTTCATATCGCTGTAATTTGAAAGCGGCCGCCATGCCATTCTTTTAATAATGTGCCATCCGAAGCTGCTTCTAAACGGCGCCGTGTAATCACTATCTTTATTTAATGAAAATGCCATATATTCAAATTCCGGGATCATTTGTCCAACGCCAAACCAATTAAGTTCCCCGCCGTTTTTTGCAGTTCGTTTGTCGTCGGAATATTTTTCGGCCAGGGAGCTGAATTTCTCACCTTTTTTAAGTTTATCATAAATTTCAACGATTTTAATACGGGCAGAATCGATAGCTTGAGGCTTTGCATTTTCAGGGAAGGCAACCATTATGTGCGCCACTTTTATTTCTCCGCGTGAAGGCCGCCGGTTTAATAATTGGAAAATGTGATAACCTGCGCTTGAGCGAACAGGCATGGAATATTCCTTAACTTTCAGTTTGTAAACTTCCGTTTCAAGAGGGTATAATAATTGGAAAGCAGTTACGAAACCCATGTCGCCTGATCTTTTCTTAAATTTATTATCATCGGTGTATTTCTTAACTATTGTATCCCACGGTATGCCTTTTATCAAACTATCCCTAAGCGATAGCGCTTTATTGTATGCCGCAAGTGTGTCTTTCGGATCATCATTTATGTTGGAACGAACGAGAAACTGCCTTACATGTAATTCGTAAAGCATCCTGTCATAAGCCTCGCGCATGAGCTTTTCTTCTGTTGCAGTATCGTGAAGGTAATTAACAGCTAACTGATCGCGATAATTTGTAAATTCTTTGGTAAATGAGGGAATAGTATCATAACCAAGATGCTCGGCTTCAATAACTTTTAGTTTGAAATTAATGAACATATCAAAATAATCGTTTATACTTTTTTTATCGAGATTACTTTGAGAGTTGTTCTTATTATAAATCCTAAGGAACTCCGATTTTGTTATTTTCTGGTTATCAATAGTGATAAAAACCGGGTCGGACTGATTTTTCTGCGCAAAAGCAGAAATATAAACAAGATGAAGAATGAAAATGCCGCAAAAAATATTTTTTTTCATTATAATAAAATTTTAAATTTCAAAGTTCGGATGTTAAGTACCGATAATTCACCAGCGCCCACATGCCTTAGCGAAATTAATACCTATGATTTGCCAAGAATTTTTACATCCGGTCTTCGTGTTAAACTTATAATTAACTTGTGGGGCGCTTCATTTATTTTCTGAATGCTGTTATATTTTAAATTATTTTGTTTAAAAAAGTTCTGATCCCTGGCATAAAATGTTATATCATTATTTTACCTACTGTAATTAGGAGCTTCACGGGTAATGGTAACATCGTGCGGATGGCTTTCAATTAATCCCGAATTTGTAATACGTACAAATTTAGCATTATGAAGCGCACTGATGTTGGGCGCACCGCAGTAACCCATGCCTGCGCGTATGCCGCCTACCAGCTGGTAAACAACTTCGGCCAGTGTCCCTTTGTAAGGCACACGGGCTTCTATTCCTTCCGGTACAAGTTTCTTTATATCATCTTCCATATCCTGAAAGTACCTGTCCTTTGATCCCTGCTGCATAGCTTCAATTGAGCCCATTCCCCTGTATGATTTGTATTTTCGGCCGTTGAAAATAATTGTATCGCCAGGCGATTCTTCAACCCCGGCGATAAGTCCCCCTGCCATTACCGATGAAGCTCCGGCAGCCAACGCTTTAACAATATCGCCTGAGTAGCGGATACCGCCGTCAGCAATTACAGGTATCCCGGATCCATCCACTGCTTTGGCAACATCGTAAATGGCCGTGAGCTGTGGCACTCCAATACCCGCAATAATTCGCGTTGTGCATATCGAGCCTGCACCAATTCCTACTTTTATTGCATCAGCGCCGGCTTTAATAAGTTCTTTAGCGGCTTCGGCAGTAGCTATATTTCCGCAAATTATTTCGAGGTTGGGAAAAAGTTTGCGAGCTTCTTTCAACACCTTAATTACCCCTTTTTGATGGCCATGTGCAGTATCTATTATTATAGCGTCGACATCGGCCTTGATAAGGGCATCAATTCTTTCAAAGGTATTGGAAGTTATACCAACGGCTGCAGCCACCCTGAGCCGGCCTTTCGGGTCTTTACAAGAATTCGGGCGGTCTTTTGTTTTGGTAATATCTTTGTAAGTGATTAAACCAATTAGTTTGCCGCCTTCGTCAACAATCGGCAATTTCTCAATTTTATGTCGTTGGAGTATGTCGGCCGCGTGCTCTAAATCGGTTTGCCGGGTAATGCTGATAAGATTTTCAGAAGTCATCACTTCGCTTATCGGTTTATTATAATCATGTTCGAAACGCAAATCACGATTTGTAACAATACCAATCAGCCTATTATTTTCATCAACTACGGGAATGCCGCCAATTTTATTATCCGACATCAGGTTTAAAGCATCCGCTACCACAGCGTTTTTATGAATGGTAACAGGGTCGGAGATCATAACATTTTCAGCTCTTTTTACTTTCTTAACTTCGCGCGCCTGTTCTTCAATACTGATATTTTTATGAATAACCCCAATTCCGCCTTCCCTGGCAATTGCAATAGCAAGGGCAGCTTCGGTAACAGTGTCCATAGCTGCGGAAATAATAGGCATTTTCAATTTAATGTTGCGCGAAAACAACGTTGTTAAATCAACTTCTTTGGGTAATATTTCAGAGTATGCCGGAACAAGTAATACATCGTCGAAAGTTAATCCTTCATTAACTATTTTTTCTTCAATAAACGACATTTTACCGAGTTTAAATTTTTAAAATTGCGCCAAATTACAAAAAATAAGTTTAATGTGAAGTAAAAAAAAATAGTGAAAATTAATTCAACGTTAAACATAGTAAAACCCAATTGCAATTGTAATAAATAAACGGTTTAAGAAAGTGGCGAAGTAATTAAGTTATTAACCAACAGGGATAAATTTTTCTTTTTTTGTTGAACAAAACCCGCAAGAATCTTCAGTTTGCTGGGGATAGTATATATTCCCACATTTTGGGCAAACATAATACAAAGTGTAGAATGCATTTGTCCAATTTTGCTCTATGGCTTGAATAGCATCTTCATAAAAGACGATATGTTTTTTTTCGGTTTCTTGCACCCACATAAATGTTTTCTCGGCATCAACTGCATTTTCCGCTTTAGCTGTTTTAATGAATTTGGGATACATTTTTGTGAATTCATGAGTTTCAATTTCAATAGCCGATTGAAGGTTTTCTAACGTTGTTTTCACCACAAACTCCGGTTTGATGGAATCAACTTTTGCCCCCAGTTTCTCAATTTCTGCTTTTAAATTATTTGCATAAATACTTTTTGCTTTTGAAACCGATAAAAAAAGAACAGATAACCGATCCATTCCTTCTTTTCTTGTCCTTTGTGCAAATGCTGCATATTTTGCACTTGCAGCAACTTCAAGGTTATATGCTGTTTTCAGGTTTCCAATTGTCTTTGTTTTTGTATTTATATTTGGGTTATTGCACCCAACAAAAAAACCGGTCATTGATATCAATAAAGAAATAATTACCAAACGTTTCATTTGCAATAATTTATTTTAAAGTTGAACAACTTGTCCTGCAATTGCAGGAGAAAAAATCATATTATAATTATTCTTGATTGCGGTATGCAGAGTCATAGGCTTTTCCACAAATTTAAAAATAATTACCTAAGCTATATAAAACATGGGCAAATAAATCATATTCATTTGCCCATGTAGAACTAAATATCAACAATAATCAAATTTATATTTGACTATTATAAATATGGATAAACTACGCTAAAATATGAATCAGTAGAGAATGAAGTAGCTGATGCGTTTGAAACCCAAGCTGGGCTAACCATATTCAGGCTGCCGCCATCGCCGTTCCAGCACCATGCAAGACGGGTCCAGCCATTACTTCTCGCCTGGCTAACGCATCCAGCCCAATCGCAATTGCCCGAACCGTTGCCAAATTCTCCAACTATAATTTTCTTTCCTGAATTTGTAAGGTCTGCCATGTCAGCTACGCAATAAGTGTGGTTTCTTCCCTGGTTCCAGTTGCCCGGGTAAATATGGGTTGATAGGCATATATTGCCGTCGCTGAGCGTTGGACTGGAAGTTTTACAAGCCTGGTAAGCAGTGTAGGTTTCCTGTCCCCAACCGGGAATATCAATAATAATTGTGCCGCTATAAACCTTGCGGACAATAGCTATGCAGGTATTGTAATAGCTTGCGTAATTAGAAGCGCTAATGCTATGGCTTCCCCATTCATTGCAAAGGTTAATGGTAAACGAACCTGATGCGGCAAGGTTGCTGTAATTTGATACCCACCAGTTAGCGGCAGTTTCCAAATCACTTAAATTATCGCTGCCCCCAAATTCATGGAAAGTGCAAATGAGATTGTATCCATTGCTTTTTGCTGAAGCAATGATACCTTTTACGGTATTAATATTATAATAAGAAGCAGAAGGGTCAATTTCAAGTCGTATTGATTTGATATTGGACTCTGATTTCATTAATGACCATCCAACGTTGTTCGTAGTAACATTGTAATAACATGGCTGAAGGTCGCAACCATCACTGAGGATAGTGCCAGCGCCAGCGCCTCCGCCAGAACTACTGCTACTCGAACTACTACTGCTTAAACTGCTGCTACTTGAACTACTGCTGCTCGAGCTACTACTACTTGAGCTGCTGCATCCTGAACAGGTTTGGCCTGATCCTGTACAAGTAGCTTTTGAAATACAGCTTGTATTGTTTTCCCAGCCCCAACCGCTAGTCGTGCTGCAACATACCGGGTAATTTGTACCATACCAGTTGCACGTACCGCATGCTTTTAAACTTCCCTGTTCGTTGTCTTGTTTAGAACAACTAATTATAGTCACCAAACCAGCTAATGCAACCCCTATTATCAGAATTGCAATTGAAAATAAATTTTTTTTCATCATTTAAAGTATTTAGTTAAACATTTAGTTAGTTAGTTATAAAAGTAAGAAAAATCATTTAAAATTATTTTATCCTAAGTACTAAATATTTTGCTTCGGGTGCAAAATATTTTACCCGGAAAGAGAAATTCAACCGGTTAGCAATAAAATTATCAGTATAGCTTTTTTTGCGGACTCATTCCGAAATTTGTGTCTAATGTTATTATATTACAACTTAAAGATCAATAGTATTTATTTTGAGATAATATAAAATGGCATTTAACATAAGAGCCTTTAACTGTAAAGCCTAATCAAATTATTAACATATAATATTTAATTTTCATTACATAATATTTTATTAAGAAGGGCTTTTTTCTGAATTTTGGAATTCTTTAAAAATCTTATTCACTGTGTCTGATGAAACAAATTTCTTTTCTTCTTTTTATTTTTCTTTTCGCTTGTAATTTTTTTGCCGATGCTCAACTAAGCAATAATAACAAAGCATTCAGGGTTGGTGAAAAACTCGAATACGAAATAGCTTACAACTGGGGTTTTATATGGCTTCCGGCAGGAACAGTAACATTTCAATTGAAAACCGATTATTTCCAGGGTCAAAATGTTTATCATTTAAACGCTTTTGGTATCACATATAAAACGTATGACTGGTTTTTCAAGGTACGCGATTATTTCCAATCGTATGTTGATACATTAAATTTTGCGCCCCTCTGGGCGGAACGAAATACCAATGATGGTGGTTATAAAGCCTATGAAAATTATGTTTTTAATGCGCCTTTAAAAAAAATATTTGTAGAGGTTAAAACCAGTGAAAAATTTCCAAAACACGATACGCTTAAAATGTTGGACGGCCTTGCAGATGTACTTACGGCAGCTTATCAAATCAGGAATAGAGATTATTCGGGTTATAAAATAAATGACAAAATTCCCATCTGGGTTTTAATTGACGGCAAAGCCCATCCTCTTTATATTCGTTACTTAGGAAAAGAAGTCATAACTTTACGCGATAACAGAAAGTTCAATTGTTTAAAGTTAGCCTCTTTGCTCATTGAAGGGACTGTTTTTAAAGGTGGCGAAGATTTAACGGTTTGGATTTCCGACGACGATAATCATATTCCTATTGTTGCTGAAGCTAAAATAATAGTGGGTTCGGTTAAAGCAGTTTTTATAAATTCAGAGAACCTGAGAAGCCCATTAAATGTTATCAATAATTAGTGTTTTAATAAACAAAAAAACTGTATAAGAAAATATTTTCAACCAAAAAAATAATGCAATGCTAAAATCAATGACCGGCTATGGGAAAGCAACCTGTAACTTTGAAGACAAGAATATCAGTATAGAGATAAGGGCTGTAAATGGTAAACAATTGGACATTAATTCGCGCATGCCTTCTATTTATAAGGAAAAAGAACTGGAAATGCGAAGTGAATTGGCCCGCCATATTGAAAGGGGAAAAGTTGATTTTTATATAACCATTGAGAAAAACAAGCCCGAATCGCAGGTGCAGATAAACCAGGAATTGCTGAAAGAATATTTTCACCAGATAAAAAGTGTTGCGTTGGAATTGGATGTTCCCGTTAACGAACAGCTATTGGTAACTGCGCTCCGTTTTCCGGAAATCCTGAAATCCGATGCTCAAAAATTAAAGGAAGAAGAATGGACTGTGCTTTTTGAAAGTTTGAAACAGGCAATTGATAATTTTAACCAATTCCGCATACAGGAAGGCAAAGCGCTGGAGAACGACATTGTTGGCAGAATAGCTTTGATAGGGCAACATTTTTCCGGAATCCAGCAATTTGAGCAAACCCGCATAGAAAAGATAAAAGAAAAATTGCGCAAAAACTTAAATGAATATATCCATTCTGATAATATTGACGCCAACCGTTTTGAACAAGAGATAATTTATTATCTGGAGAAATTTGATATTACAGAGGAAAAAGTCCGCCTGCAAAACCATATCCGTTATTTTATGGAGACTTTAAATTCGGATACATCGCAGGGGCGAAAACTAAGCTTTATTTTACAGGAAATGGGGCGTGAAATAAATACCATAGGTTCTAAGGCCAACGATTCGGATATTCAAAAAATTGTTGTGTTAATAAAAGACGAACTGGAGAAAATAAAAGAACAGTTGCTAAATATCCTATAAAACTTTTCGATAAATTTTCTTTAACTATTATTTTGACAGGGATGGGAAATACTACTCGAAATGCAACGACAACATGAGTATTTGAGAATTTAATCTTGTTAATGCATGTATGTATTCAGGATGTTCGCTTGCAATTTTAGGATTAAGGATGTTTAAATTGCCCAAAGAAAATTTAATCTCGGTAGAGAACTTAAAATATTGCAAATAATAGTCTATCCCAAAACCTACTTCAAAATAAACATCAATCGGCTTTAATAAAATATATATTTTCTGATCTTCGTCAAAAGTCTTTTTCGAGGCAAGGTCGTACCTAACACTGCCCCCGGCGATAATATACGGCCTGTAATTATTTATCCGTTTGGCTTTATATTTTATCAATAATGGAAAATCGAGCATACTCGATTCAATCTTCATTATGTCAGCAGTGGCAATTTTACCGGATTTATCCACATAATAGAAACCAAGGTTGCGCTGTCCGAAATCAAAACCGGGCAAAAAACGAAGATTGAAATATTCGCCAAGCCTGAAGTCCGATATTATTCCAACCTGGAACCCAGGTATCCGCTGGCCAAGGTCGGCAAACAGCGTATCTGATGCAGGTGCTTTTGAATAATTCCTGCCAAAGAGGAAATCCATAGTATTTATGCCTAAAGTGTAGCCGAAATGAATAGGCCTTTGATCATATTCGGGATCGTTTTTCACATAGGCTGTTTGGGCATATCCCGGCAGCAGTATGAACAATAACGCTATAATTATTATTGTATGTTTCAATTTTTTTTGCGGTAAATTTAATACAAAGTTCTATACTTCAACTAAAAAGATACAAACTAAGAACGAATAATTAGCGGTTTGCCTCATTATCGTTTATTTTCATTCTTTGATATTGAACGTTTTAGTAAAGGGAAATATTACATTTTGATATCCTGCTGTAAGAAATTTATTCTTTTATTCCGGTATATATTGTAACAATGCCGAATGATAATTTTTTAAAGCTGCACCCTGAAAAACCCGCGCCTTTCATTATCCCGGCAAATATATCCCCGTCGGGAAAACGGTAAACCGATTCGGGCAAATAGGTATAAGCTGAATTGTCTTTTGAGAATAATTTGCCCAGAAAAGGCAAAACAAACCGGAAGTAAATATAATATAGCTGTTTAACAAGCAATGTTGCCGGCTTTGAAAATTCAAGGATTACAGCAATCCCGCCCGGCTTTAAAACCCTGTACATTTCAGATAAGCCTTTATCAAGGTTTTCAAAATTTCTGACGCCAAAAGCTATGGTAACGGCGTCGAATGTATTATCGGGATAAGAAAGCGATTCAGCGTTTCCATAAGCAAAGTTAATCCTGCCAATTAATCCCGATTTTGCAATTTTTTCCCGGCCTATAGTAAGCATATTTTCCGAAATGTCTATTGCTTCAATTTTAATTCCCGGGATTTTTAACGCTGCAATTGCGAAATCGCCTGTTCCGGTTGCGCCATCGAGGAGGTGGGTTATTTTATGCTTTTTTAAAATAGCTATAGCTTTTGAACGCCAGTATTTATCAATACCAAATGACAGCAGGTGGTTAAGAAAATCGTACCGGTGTGCAATGGCATTGAACATTTGGGCTATCTGTTTATTTTTCTTTTCAGGCATGGCACAGGTTAATTATTAATGAAGTTGATAATAAGAGAACAATAAAAAATGTTGGGGTTTAAAAATTTGATTTATGTTTATCAACCACCCCTTCCCCTCCTTAAAAAGGAGGGGAAACTGTTGCATTGCCCAGTTATAGCCCCTTTGTAAGGGGTTGGGGTTAAAACACATTCTTTCAAGCCCCAATTTTTTCGTTTGTTTCCATATTTTATGCTTATCAAATTTTTAAATAGCCTGCATTGCAAACCACAACTATTATTGGCTAATTATATTATCTAAATTATGTTGTTCGTAAATCAGAGCAAGCATTTTCTTTATTTTTGGCAGAACAGAGAAGTAGGCCATAGCGCCTGCAATACACAGGATACCTCCTATAACCAATGTGGCAGGCGCGCCAATATTATTGGCCGACCAGCCGGCGAGAAAACTTCCAAAAGGGGCTGTTCCCATAAATGCCATGGTATAAAAGCTCATCACCCTGCCGCGTTTTCTTTCATCTACTATTGTTCTGGATAATGGTATTGCTGGCTGCCATTTGAAAAATCATCCCCAGGCCTGTAAACAATAAGGTAAACAGGGAAAAATAGAAATTCCTCGATAATGCAAAAGCAATAATCCCGCAACCAAAAACAATAGATGAAACCGGAACCAGTTTTTCAAGGCCTGCCACAGTTTTTCGCGATGCCATATACAACGACCCGCATAAAGCGCCAATCCCGGTCGCGGCCATGAGGAAGCCAAACGTGTGCGATGAACCGTGAAGTATTTTGGCGGCAAAAACAGGCATCAGGATGGTATAAGGCATACCAACCAAACTAACCAAAGCAAGCATCAATATTAAAGCCCGCATGGTTAAATTGCTGAATGTATAGGAAAACCCCTCACGAAACTCCTGTAGGATATTTTTCTTACCGGGCAACCGGGAATCGGGTTTTATTCTTACAAACGATAAGGTTGTAATTACAAATAAATAGCTTATGGCATTTATAAGGAAACAATAGCCTTCGCCAAAATAGGCTATCAATACCCCGGCAACAGACGGGCCTATAAGGCGGGCAGCATTTACCATCGACGAATTTAAAGCAATGGCGTTGCCAAGGTCCTGTTTATTGTCCACCATTTTTATAACCAGAGATTGCCGGGCGGGAACATCAAAAGCATTGATAATTCCCAAGAATACGCCCAGTACAATTATCTGCCACACTTCAATGCTATGCGTAAAATATAAAATGCAAAGGATAATTGCCTGTACCATTGCAAACACCTGTGTGGAGAGCAATACTTTATACCGGTCTATCCTGTCGGTGATAACGCCGGCATAAGGGCTTATCAAAAAAGTGGGCAACTGGCCTGCAAATCCAACCAAACCCAAAAGCATTGGCGAATGCGTCATCCTGTAAACCAGCCAGGGCGTGGCAATACGTTGCGTCCAAGTTCCGATTAACGATATGCTTTGCCCGCTGAAAAAAAGCAGGTAATTCCTGTACCGCAAAGACCTGAAAGTATTTTTAATGTTCATCCTGTATTCTCTGGTAATATCCCTGCAAAAATCGCTATAATTTATAACAACAGAATATTTGTTAATATATTTTATGAACCGCCGCAGTGAAATAACTAATGAATCCATTTGCTATGTGAAAGTGTAAGAACACGCACTTGACAGAAATTTGTGATTATTGATTATCTTTACAAAAGTAAAACATTTAGATATGCAAGACTATAAAGATATAATTACTATTGAGCCTGGTAAACGAGGAGGTAAACCTTGTATTCGAGGGATGAGGATAACTGTCAATGATATTCTTGGATGGTTAGCATCGGGTATGACAATAAATGACATACTTGAGGACTTTGATGAATTGACATCAAATGATGTTTTTGCCGCATTAAGTTATGCTGCTGATAGAGAAAATAAAATTTATCAAGTGGCTATATGAGATTGCTATTTGACCAAAATATTTCTTTTAGGATAATGAAAGTCCTACCTGAAAAATTTAGGATCAAGAGGAAAAGTTGGGGGACAAATGAAAAAGTTGGGAAGATTGTCTTAATTGAAATCTAAACCCCAACCCCTTAAAAAGGGGCTATAACAGTGCAGTGCAGCAGTTTCCCATCCTTTTTAAGGAGGGGTAGGGGTGGTTGACAAACATAAATTCAAATTCTTAGCCCCCTTTGCTAAGCATAGTTTGCAACTATGCTTTTAAAAATCCTGCATTTTTCAACTACGCCATTAATTATTTTCTGCCGGCAATTGCAATTATAAATTTGGCCGGGCTTGGGACAAAATATATTCATACACCCGAAAAAATATTTTGAACGGTTTTGAACAAAAACAAAAATTATTTATTTTATTTGTTAAAAGTTTAATTTCAAACATTTGCGGAATTAAATTATATATTACTACAATCACTTAATTTTATTACGAATGAAAACAAAACAAATTTTATTCATTGCAGCAATAAGCATGCTGCTTGCAAATTGCAAAAAAGAATGAAATAGTTCCCCTGACGGATAATGTAGTTGGCTTCGTAACCCTTTTCGATAGTACAGGCAATAAAACCGGCAATAACAGCGGGGTAACCGTAACTGTTGAAAATACCAACAACAGCGCTACAACCGATAATACAGGGAAATATGTACTTAATAACGTTCATATTGGCGAGTTTTGTCTTGTGTACACCAAAACCGGTTATGGAACTTGGAAAAGATATTCTTCATTAAATGCGGCAGGCGGGAGCAGTCCCTATTATCTTTCTATGGTTTCTCTTTACCCGGCTTGTGGCGCAAAAATAAGTTCGTTCGCAATTAAAGATTCATCGGATATTAATGGTAATAATTATAAAATTATAACCGGGGCACTTAACCCTGCCGCCAATAATTTAAATCCAATAAGAATATTATTTGCTTTCGGGAAAAACGCTTCATTTACTTATGGTAATGCCAGTTATGCATATGTAACAACAGCTTATTCAGGTACATTTAGTTATGTATTATATAATTATGAATTACAGGAAATTCAAGCCAACTGTGGCAACATAGTTTATTTAAAAGCATATGCTTTTTATACATATTTTACTGAAAATGAATATTATGATCCAGAAACTGGTATAGAAGTTAATCCTTCATTAGGCCCGGCTTCAAATGTTTTGAGTTTCACAATAAATTAGCCATATTTTTATCGGGGCTGTTCAATAAACCGTACCTGGCGGATTTTTATTGAACAGCCCTTTTCTTTTCCCAGTCTTTTCAATCCTTTCAAAAATATTTTTAAAAACAAGGGTTACTTTTTCGTAGTTTGATATATTAATACTATGGAAAGAAGATAACTTTTTGGAACAGGAAGTCATCTTCTAACAATTTGAAGCCATCTTCCAGTGAACAGGAAGACATCTTCTAATAACAGGAAGACGTCTTCTTACGACTGGAAGACATCTTCCAATAACTCGAAGACGTCTTCTAATGATAGGGAGACATCTTCTAATGACTGGAAGACATCTTCTAACAACTGGAAGACGTCTTCTTTTGACAGAAAAATATATTTTTTGCTTTAAACTATAGTATTAACTTAAAATTTAAAATTATGTCAACAAACAAAAAAGGCAGGATACCGTTCGAAATCCTCGATTATCACCAGTTCATCAACATTACCAACGCTTACTTAACGGCAGGCGGCAATGCCAATGCCACCAGGTTGGGCATAACAGCGTCCGAAGTAACGACATGGACAGGTTTTAACACTGTAGACGGGCAGTATTTCCCCAACTGGAGCAACAAGAAAATCCGTACCACGGACATGACCAACAACCTGAAGGCCAACATTAAAAATTGCCACAACTTTAATAAAAGCAATAAAATACTCGACCGTATTGCAGCATCGCCGGCAGCAACGCTGCTTAACCTGGAAACTTTCAACATCCACGCGGGCTCGCAGCTAAAATCGGCACCTGTGTACCATACGGCCGACATTACCGATACTGTGGTTGTGAACATCGCGTACCTGGGAGGCGGGCGTTTACAGTTCAACTGCCGTCCCGACCAAACCAGCAACAGGTCGCACATCCCCGACGGGGCCGACCGCCTTGAGGTGCGCGCCAAAGTAGGCGACCCTGCCCCTGTTAGCGCCGATAATACCGATGCCCAATGGCTGGTGGTATCGAGCAAAGCCACGGTGGTGGAGGATTTTACAACGGCCAACGTGGGCAAGCATGTGTACCTGTTCTTCCGCTGGGCCGACAGCAAACGCCCGCAGCGCAACGGCCCCTGGTCGGCCATGATGAACGTTGTGGTTTCGTAAGGACGGATATTCGATAGTTATATGGCATTGTCTAAAAACAAATAAATATGAAAATACTATTGACAATCTTATTAATCATAACTACTAATTTATTCGGACAGGTACAGAATCCGATTGATGTTTATGAATCAACTTTAAAAGTTGGTGGATTTGCAACTGAAGAATATATGTGTGGTTTAGCAGAAGGAGACCAACTCATTTTCAATTTTGAAGAAGTAGATGGTAAAGAGTTAAAAGAAGTCGAAATAATTGAATATCCTTCATCATCAAAATTTATGGACTATAAAACTGCAAAAATTACGAATAAAGTATTAAACATTTTAACCACAGGTATCTATAAATTTAGATTTACGAATTCAGCAATAGCTGGTAGAATATGTAAGTTTAAAATTCAAAGGATTCCTGTTAGCGAGAAAACTAAAAACTTTAATACATCTGTTTATTGGCATACGGTGGATGACACAACATACAATGATGTCGAAGAAAAATATTTAATAAAAGCGGATACATTTATAAATAATATTACTGATCAAGTAGCTAAAGTTCATTCATCAACAAGTGAGCAAGGAAATAAAACATCATTTAATTTTATTTTACCTCCAAATACTAAAGTTTGGAGCTATTATATTGGTGTAAACCAAGGAGGTCAAAAAGTATTTAAAGATGCAACTCAGCAATTATCTCAATCCGCAAGTCCGCTAATTTCGAAAATTCCGGGATATGGGCCTTTAGCTGCATTAGCTCTAAATGGAATATCTTATTTGACCTCTTTGCAATCTGGCGAAAGTGTTCAATATTGGATTGTAGATGGGGCAAATTTAGGTTTGTTTAACTCAGGGCAAAGATTCAATTGTTTTAAGAAAGGAGATGTCCTAAATGATTTTTCTAAAATGACTTCACCATTGAACGGTCAATATTTTCTATGTTTATATAATGAGAATGAATTTAGAGCAATTGATGTAACTGTAAAAATAACTGCCATTTGTGTGAATGAACAATGGGGCATACATACAGTAAAAAAAATGAATGTTAATAGTAGAAAAGCGCCATATTTAAAAAATTAACAACATAACAAAGGCTTATAAAACATACTGGTTTCAGTAATATGCCCCTGCTCGGCGTAGTTTAGCGAAGCGTAACTTCGCCGTTTTTAAACAGGCAGTTTTTTAACTGCCATTGCCGACAGGCAATAATACATTATTGAGTAGCCAAAGGCTGCAAAGAGTAAAAAGCTTAGTTGCAAACTAAGCTTAGCACGGGGTTTTAAGTGAATTATTTGTCTGCAATATATTGAATAATAAATAGCAAATTGATTTAAAAGTATGTGTAGAATATTTAAAAATAAAGAAAAATTCACATTCTATTTTGATATTATATGTAAACTTTTTACAGTGTCAGCAATTATTATTGGCGGGTCATGGGCTTACTTTCGATTTAATATTGAAAGAGTTAATAAATGGAATATACTACTGACTGTAAGGCCCGAAGTTAAACAATATTCTGATAGTCTTAGTCTGCTTAATATTAATGTTGATATTAGAAATGTTGGAAAAATTGTTGTTGCTACTGATAGCATTTTATTAAACCTAATTGCAATGCCTGATAAAATTAAAAGGTATGAAATAATTGAACCTAAAAAAGGCGATACTATAATAAATGAAATGAACATTATTAAAAGATATGAAGGTATATATCGAATAGAACCTGCTACTGAATATCACGAAATAGAATCAATTTTAGTTCCCAGAGGTAAAATATATGTTATAAAAGCAACCTTCTTATATAAGAATGAAGGAATAAGTGAATTTAGAATAATATTTATTAAATAATATTTTACAGAATTAGAAAAAAGCAAATCATTGATAAATTAAAATAATGAAAATATCGGTTTATAAAACATAGGGGTTTCAGTTGTATGCCAAGTACATCGCCCGCAGGCTGCTTTTGCACGTCAGATAGGTTCGCAGCCACGCAATCTGCTACGTTTCATAGCTGCAAACAATATTTACAATGCTTTAAGGCTAAATAAAAGACAAAAATAAGCGGAGTAAGCCGAAAATCCGATAAAGAGTAGGCAAATAAATAAATAAAACATTATGAAAATATTCAAAATTTCTTTATTAGCATGTATTTTCCTATTAAGCAGTAGTTGTGCAACAGTGAAATTCTACGATTCATCATCAAAAAAAGAAACCGGGATAAAGGTTTATTCGGCTAAACCTTATATTTTAGTTGAATATACTAAAATACCTTCCGCCCAGGGACCCAAAAAGTCAAAAACTCCTTCAGAAGACAGTTTAACTATTAAAACAAGTATAATTTACCTGCCGGATTTAGTAAATCCTCAATATATAAAAATTAAACCAGGCATAGGTTCTAATGATTTAAAACTTACTATGACTGATGGTATCCTTACATCGTACGGCTTAACTACCAATACAAAAATTCCGGAAACTATAACTGCGGCAACAGGTTTGTTAACAGGGCTTACTTCAGCAGTTTCTTCTCTGGCTACAACATCAAAGGGAATCGTTAGGAACATAGAAACCCTGACAACTGAAAAAGTTGAAAAACCGGATTTTGAATTATACGAATTTATTATTGATAATGATAATAGTATCAAACTACGGAAAGTTGAAATAAAATGATTTCTCATAATAAATATAATAAACGTAGCAGAGCCTGCAACATTCAATAAAATTAAAACAGGAAAGGAGGTAACATGATTAGGGCAGGGCCATAAAAGTTTAATAGTTATTGCAAGGCCAGGCATAAATAACACCCGGATAAAGTGTTGTTATGCGCCATAAACTGGCTGCAATGCAGGTAGAATATAATTATTGAGTATAAACAAATTAATTTTTAATAATAAATAAAAAAAGGAGATAAAATTATGGATCCAAAAGCGATTAAAATAACAGGAACTTTTGAAGACAGTATGGCTGCTCACGAAAGTAAAGTAGCGGCTGCAAATGGCAATTTTAAAATAATGCTGAAACTTAACGGGATTGTAGTTGGATGGGTTGGCATAAATAAAGACGGGTGGTGTATCCTCTCGCCAAAGGAAGATGCCTTGGCCTTTTCCCCGTATGTACAGGACAATAAAACCTATTATAAGGTTATTGGCGGGGCATACGACGGATATTGGCTCTCTATTAACATGAATGCTTATGCAGGCGTTTACAGATGGTGGGGGGCAACAAGCTGGAGATTTTTAGACAGGCACTTAATATGCGATTATAACAACCAGAAACTATCGTTATATTCTACTTCCAACCAGTGGCTGTATGCATGGGATGCTTATAGCGTTTTTGATGTTGAATTTTTATATGTTTAATTCTCAAATCATATAAATGATAAAGAAAAACAGAATATTATAAATTCTACTTCTGCACAAAAGCAAAGCCTGTTAAAAAGAACTTTAGGGTTTAATATTATAGGCTTTGCTATAAAAGAAACCATAATAACACTTGAAACAAAAGACATATTGACATTATATCCAATAATACACTGTGATAAATAGAGCAGTATTACATTTATATTAACCTTTAAAAACATTAAAATGAAAAAAATTTATTTAGGAACTTTACTTTTGTTAGGTATTAGCTTTACTTGCGTGCATGCACAAGACTCGCTTGTTGCAAAAGAGAAATACAGTATTATAAAAGACATTGACGGCAACGCATACAGGGCAGTTACAATAGGCGCTCAACCTGGTTTACCGAAAACCTTAAAGTAACCAAATTAAACGATGGTACACCTATTTCAAATGTTACCGACAATAATGCATGGGGCAATACTACTCCGGCCTACTGTTGGTTTAACAATACTTATCAGGCTGTGTACGGCGTTTTATACAATTGGTACACGGTAAACACTAAAAAATTATGTCCAACTGGTTGGAATGTGCCTACCGATGCTGAATATAATACCTTAATCACTTATTTGGGCGGCGAAAGTGTATCCGGTGGTAAGTTAAAAGAAACCGGGACAAAAAATTGGTATACCCCTAACACTGGCGCTACCAATCTCAGTGGTTTTCTTGCCCTTCCTGGCGGAACCCGCTACCCCGATGGTGAATTCATTGACCTGGGCGCCAGGGCAAACTTTTGGTCGGTTACCGGGTTAACTGTCGTTAATGCATACGCGCTTTGCTTGTCCTACAATAATAGCAATGCTGCTATTACTTCCAACAATAACAAGAGTAGTGGTTTTTCAGTCCGTTGCGAAAAAAGTAATCTTACCAGGCAACAAGAATTTATAGAAAAATAATCGTTTCCTGAAAACGGCACAATAAGATGAATTGCCGGTAATAATGAAACGAATAATTTATAGCCGCGAACAGCGAACAATATAAACAATGCTTAAAAGCTAAATAAAAAATAAAATATAAACGGAGTAAGCCGAAAATCCGATAAAGAGTAGGCAAATAATTAAATAAAACATTATGAAAACAAACGATGAAAAAATTGTTTCTAATATTAAAGTTGAGCCTGAACGCACGCATTTCCTGCAAATGCTCGCCAGGAACCCGAATTATTTCGGCAATATCCCTGAGAGTAAATTAAAGCCGAACTTCATTCTCGTTTCAAACACTAATTTTGAACAGCTAACCTGTGTAGGGTATAATCCGGACACAGCAAATATGGAAGCTACATTTGCCATTAAAAATACATTTGGCTATTCCGGTAATTTATGCTCTGCCGGGTCATTCGAACATATCAGGTTTTATATTGACTTTCACGATGGGAACGGGTTTATTGACCAGGGAAGCGTTGCGGTAAACGTGCACGACATTCCCGAAGAAACGGATTGCAATGGAAATACTATTTTCCCCATTATTTACGTTGCAACACTCCAGAAAACAACTTCGAAGATTTTCTATTGCGATAACCCTGTATTGCCCACTTTAAGGGCAATTTTATCATGGAGCAACGATCCTCCCGCTAATGCGCCAAATTGGCAACCTGTTTGGGGAAATGTAGTGGATAGCGATGTGCAATTAAAACCATCGGTGAAAATTCCCATTTATGATGCTAACCTGTCGAAATATTTAGAGCTTGCGGCAAGTTCCCAGAATTTAACAGCAAAACAAATTGCAAAAATTACCGGGACTGATCTCGCTCAATTAAACCCACAACCGCTGCCGCCACTTCTGAAAGAACTCATAAAACATTCTGAAAAATTAAAAGTGCCGGCATCACGGTTTGCTTATAAAACAGTTTACAACATAATAAAATACCCGTCATCGGAAATTACAATGATGGATAAAGCTGTTTTGGGCGAAGCAAAAATTGATATAAGCCAGCTTATTGAACAACTTGGCAAAATAGCTCCTGCGGATGCTTCAATGGCAAATGTCGATTTTGAAGAATTGGAATGTGTTGGCCTGGACTACAATACTGAAAGCTTGGTAGCAACCATAAAAATAAAAAAGAACAATGGCTATAGCGGCAATTTGTGCAGCGCAGGCAGCAAAGAATATATTTCTTTCTGGGTTAACTGGAACAATCCATGCGGATGGCAATATATCAATACAATGCAGCTAAATGTACATGATATCCAAATGACAGGCGATGGCTTATATTATAGCGTTTCCCTTCCGTTGGATGCTTCTTTTCACAGAATGTTATGTAGCAATCCAAATGTTGTAAGCGTAAGAGGTGTATTGTCTTGGGATGTGCCGCCGTCAACTACCGACCCCAATGAATTAAAATATTATGGGAACAGGGTTGATGCACATATCCAGGTTAAACCGGGCATAGCAGTAGACCCAAATAACCCAATTGCTATTTATACTGTTATTGGTGGAATTGATGTTGACCATGTTGATGATGCAACAGGGTTAACAAAACCGGGCTCTGTATTTTCATTTAATGCACTATCGGTTCCAACCGGAGCGCCTTTTGGCGGTGAAATAGTAATAAATGGGCCTTCGTTCCTGGGCTTAAAATACAGGTTTAAAATAACCAATCTGAACGACGGGACATCTTATTATCTTACCAGTCCGCTTGCGACTGTAGGATGGTCTCCTGTTCCGCCCTATTCGCCTTGGTTTACCCAGTTCCCGGATGCTAACTATTATTACAATTTCCTTCCGTCGAACCAGAATTTGTTAAATGTTTTGGCAAGGTTTACCCCCGGAACAGATGACCTGTTGCAAGTTGAAATGGAAGTGCAGGGAGTGGGAACATTTTCTAAAATAATACAAATGGACAACACCTCGCCTGTGCTTCAATTGCAAGTAGATGATGGCGGCGATTGCACGCATTATTCAAAAGGCGATACCATTACCGGCCATTACTATGTATACGATGCAAATATTTATTATTGGAGCTTTGGGACAACCTGGGGCAGCGCTGCAAGCGGCACAACAAATACACCTGCATTGCCCGGTACAGGTTTCAGTGTTACTACGCCTGCCGATGCGTATCCATGCGGCGGAGTTTCGCTGTATGCAATTGATAAAGCAATTGTCGACAGTCAAAGCGTAGGCCATCAGGTTTGGGCTTCTTACAATATTTGTTTGAAAGATAATAACTAATATTCAGAAATTATTTTAAAGTTGCCGGTAATAATCCGGCAACTTTTTTAAAAATTTATAATAATGAACACACTTGAGAAATATTTTATAATTATAGTAGTTGTTTGGCGGCTAACACATTTAATCAGCGCAGAAGATGGCCCATTCGATTTAATAATTAAACTGAGGAAATTATTCGGCAATTCTTTCTTCGGAAAACTGATGGATTGCTTTTATTGCCTGAGTATATGGATTGGGTTTGCATGCGCATGCTATGCGGGGAATAATTTAAAAGAAATAATCATACTTACATTATATTATTCCGGAACATCTATATTACTTGAAAAATTAACCAATAAAAATTTTGTTTAAATTATGTGTAATTGCAATCAAAAACGGGCGATATATTCATCTGAAAAAAGTCAGTTACAAAAAGGAATGGTTAAAGTTAAGCTTACTGAAAATACCCCGATGGCGCTAAATGGGAACATAACCGGAAGAATGTATGTGTTCAGGAATATGAACGATATAAATTGGGTAGATAAAAGAGATGCAATGGATATGAAGGGAATAAATGGCTTGCAGGTATTTTATTGAAATGTATCAATTAAGTTTCACCCATTGCTAAGCGTAATTTGCAACTATGCTTTTAGGAATCTTGAAGTTTTTAATCAAATTATAATTATCCCAGTTCTTTCCTGCCGAATTTATTATGGTGGGTGAAATCGTTAATATCGCGGCGTACCCTTAAGTATTTTGCCGGCGTGGAAGCCGGATAACCCAAACGACAGGAAAAAGCAATCATTAAATTTCCGGGAATGTTTAGTATGTTTTTTACTTCTTTCTCTACCTTGCCTGAACTTAAGGAGCTTACAATATGCAATCCAATGCCAAGGGAATTTGCCATGAGCCACATGTTTTCCATTGCACATCCCAAACTTAAAATACCGAGGAAGTCGCCTTCCGAAGCAGGTGCTCTTTTAGCAGGATCGTACACAACGATTATCATTAAAGGACATGCAGGAAATGGTCTTTGCACTGATGAATCAGCTTTTTCATCATTAACATCCAGCTTGAAATTTGGGTTTAACCATGCCGGTGGAAACAGTGTTCCCATAATCCCTGTTTTTTTCTTAGTTAGTTCTTCTTCCGAAAAAGACAACTGCTGGTAGTTTTCCCTGATAAAGGTTTCCGATATCGGACGTTTTATATTTGCAATGGACTCCAGGATTTTTTCATCATCAATAACAATTATTTCAAAGTTCTGCATATTGTGCGCTGTAGGCGTCCAGCGTGCAGCTTCCAGTATTTGCAATATGTCCTGCTTAGCTATCGGGCGTTTGGTATCAAAAGGCATCCTGGAAGATTGCCTCTTCTGCATGAGATTTAATATTTCCTTCATAATAATCTCCTGATTTATTTAATTAAAAATTGATATAATAATTCCGGCTGTTATGATAAACATAGCATAAAGCGAACCTTCCCATGGCGTGTCGGCTCCTGTTTTTCTATATAATAAATAATTGATAACAAAAAGCCCTGTGCAATATATTAATGCTATAACTGGGATTGAAAATTTGTAAAATATATTTGGAATAAAATAATTCACAACAGGGCAAACTATCAATAAAATGGATATAATTAGAAATCCAAGCCCAATAAGCCTCAGAAGGGTTAGGATTACAAGTTTAAGAGGATTTTCAATTTCATGCCATCGTTTGCCGGCGGCCTGTTCATGAAAAGGTAAAAATTTATCGGAAAATAAATTCTTAAATGCCATAACCATGCTGATTATGCCTATAATCACGTATAAAACAATGGGTAATATTTTAAGAATTTCTTCCATATATTTTTACTGACCCATTTTAAGAACAGACCTGAAATGCACTTTTGCCGTCATCATTTTTTCATAAGCCAGTGCTGCCTGTTCCAAAGGAAATACTTCAACCATTGGGATAACTTTGGTAAGCATGCTGAAACGGATAGCATCTTCAATGTTGCCACTGACAAATCCGCGAATGGAACGTTCGCCTCCCAGCAAAAGCATTGGTGGCACCTGCATCATGTCCCTTGCGCCTGTAACAATAATTGCCTGCCCGTTGCGGCCAAGCCCCGGGATTAAATCGGAGATAGCCTTACCGCTTGGGGCTGTACAAAGAATTACCCGGGCGCCGCCTAATTTCATTAATTGCTTTGCCGCTTCGCCGGTATCAGTATCGATATAAACATGGGCGCCGAGTTTGTATGCAAGCTCTTCCTTTTCCTTGCCACGCGACAATACTACTGTTTTAAACCCTAATTTAACCGCGTATTGCACGGCCAGATGCCCCAATCCTCCCAGGCCATGAATGGCAACCAGGTCTCCGCCGGTGGCGCCGCTATTTTTCAAAGCCCCAAAAGTTGTCCGCCCGGCACACAGTAGCGGCGCTGAATCCACCGCGTTCAATTCATCAGGAATATTTACCATTGCTTCCGGTCGCGCTATCATATATTCGGCATAACCGCCATCTATGTGAATGCCGGTAGTTAAGGAATTCTCGCAAGCCCCGAAATTACCTTTACGGCATGCGCTGCATTGATTACAATGTCCGCCGTGCCAGCCAACGCCAACCCTTTGTCCGGTTTTCCAGCTTGTAACCAAAGTCCCGACTTTATCAACTATCCCGATTACTTCATGGCCCGGTGTAATCGGGTATTTGACCCCGGGCATATGTCCTTCTTTTGATATGGCATCGCCATGGCATATCCCGCATGCTTCAACTTTTATTAAAACTTCGTTATTTCCGGGTTCTGGAATTTCTTTCTGGATAATCTCGAAATCTGCTCCGGGTACACTTACCTGAACGGCTTTCATTAATTGCATAAGTTTATTTTTAATGAATTATGTTTTTTACCAAAGTGAAATAATTTCATCGGATTTTAAAAGTATCATCATATTTTTTAAATTTTCAAGCGACCGGTTATGGGCTTCCGGGTTCATTGATGATACCGCGTCGGTAATTATTACTGGGAAGAAACCCCTGTTTGAAGCGTCCCTTGCGCTTGATTCGATGCCCATTTCTGTGGCTATGCCAATAAAAAGAATTGTGGTAAGACCGGCATTTCGTAAAAGCAGCTCAAAGTTTGTCCCGATAAACATACTTGCAGTGTTCTTGGGTATAACAATATCATCTTTAAGAGGCTCGATTGCCAATTCATACCCATCTGGAGTTTGTTGAAATTTTAAAGTTCGTTTTTTCCAAAGATATTTCCTTACAGGCGATTCAAATTTCTCAGGAAGCGGAGTGATTTTTGAAAATATTACGGGAATGCCTTTTTCCCTTGCAGATGAAACTACCTTTTTTGCATTGGCCAAAAATATTTCGGTGTTGAAAATATTTTGAACCAGCATATTTTGCACATCCCAAATTAAAAGTGCAGTCTTGTCAGGGCGCACAATTTCTTTTAATTCCTCATTGATTTCCATAATTAATGCCTCCTGTTTAAATTTAATTTCTATAATTTGATGTGTTTCGAACCTGATGCTTTTAATTCAAAATAAGAAGTTCAATTAAGGAACAAAGCCTTCATAAACCAAAATTAACAATAATGTCATAAGAAGTTGTTAAAAAAGATAACAAATAAACACAGAGACACAAAGACACAGAGAAAAATATATTGAAAATCAATACTCTGTGTTTCTTTGTCTCTGTGTTTAGATTTATCTTTTAAACTTTCAAGACATCTTCTTAACTTTTTATTCTTTCATAAACGTTGAAATCATATTTTAAGCCTTCCGGGTGATTTTCCTTTTGTGGGGATGTTTCTGTCAATCGCCATTCTTTTTGGTTTATTTCAGGGAAAAACGTATCGGCTTCAAAATTTTTATGAATTCGTGTTACATATAATTTTTGAACGATGGGGAAAAATTGCCTGTAAATGGAAGCTCCCCCGATGATAAAATTCTCTTTTTCATTATCGGCAAAGTTTATGGCATCGTTAATAGAATAGGCCATTTCGCAAGCGGTTATTGTTTCGCCGGGAACGTCAGTGATAACAATGCTTCGCCTTCCGGGTAAAGGTTTTACCGGCAATGAATAAAAGGTGTTCTTGCCCATAATAATTGTGTGACCGAATGTAAGCTTTTTAAAAAGCTTTAAATCTTCCGAAATATGACAAAGCAACTGGTTGTCTTTTCCAATCGCATAGTTATTTGCAATTGCAACAATTATGGACAGTTGCTTTTCGATTGCCTGATTTTCCATGATTTTATTTCAATAATTATTTTGTGTGCTTTTCAGTATTACAAAAGTGAAAGTTGATTTGTTTTCAAAAATATTATTTAGAATTGGAAAGCAAAGATTTTATTTTCAATACTTGCACATTTAGTTTTTACTGATATTTTCAGGTTGGTTTAATTTAAAGATATTGGCAGGTTTGTAGTTTTTTTCTCTATTCTTTATTTTTCCCGCAACAATAAAACAAATCCCTTATAACTTTTCACATAATCGCCGCTTACCCTGTCAATTATATAAAGGTAAGTGCCCGGTATGGCAATAGAGCCGTTTGTAAGGCGGCCATCCCAAATAATAGACCTTGATTCGGATTTAAAAATTAGCTGACCGGTCATTGTAAAAATTTGTAACGAAAAAACAGTACGTCCATCGGTATGAACTTCAAAAAAATCATTAACGTGATCGCCATTGGGAGTGAAAATATTAGGAATTTGCAATTCTTTAAATACTTCAATAGTTGTATCCAATGAATCGACACAGCCATAATAATCAGTAACTTTCAGGCGCATTTTGTACATTTTTTCCGTTGAAAACCGGTAAAAAAGAGTATCTCTTTTAACTGAATCGGTGGCTGAAATGGGAGTTATATCATTGGCTCTTTTATGAGTTTCCCTGTATTCAAAAGTTCCATTTGATTTGGGGTTTAATGTCCAAACGTAACGATAATTTATCGTGTCTGTCGGTGCTTTTCCTGAACGAAAATAATAAGCGAGATTTGCAATTTTAAAAGTATCGACATAAGTAAAGTAGGCATTTGGGTGGGGGCGGACGAATATTTTAACAGTATCGGTATATGTATTAAAATTTGCAATTTTCATTTCGAGGACAGCATTATACATGCCCGATTTATTGTACAATTTTGTAGCAGTAGAATCTATGCTTTGCTGCGTAGAAGTGCCATCCCCAAATTTAAACACGTAATATTGCAGCGTCTTACCGGCTAAAATAGAATTGCTTTTAAAATGAACTAAAATACTATCGCAGCCCTCGGTAGTATCGGCAGTTAAAATGGCTTTCTGGCCTGCCGTCCGGGTTATGCCGACAAAAAACAAAACAAGAATTAATATGTATTGCCTCGACTTCATCATAATGCGATGTGTAAATATATTAAATATGCCAAATAATCCAACGATTGGGTTTATAAAATTTCAACAAATCTATAAACAATAACCTTTTTAATCTTTGTAATGAGCGTAAAAATTTTCGACTTTCATACCTTTGAAATTGCTGTCTCATTGGTGAAACAAGCAGATTTGCCCCTAAATGCAGGGGAAAAAACGAACTTTCAAATAAGCTCTAAAATTAATATCTTTGTTTAAAGCATTTGTTTTAAACAGATATGCTTATTGAAAATATTAAAAACACTGGCATATTAATTCGTGGTATAGTTGAAGAATTCATCTTAACTTTACACAATTCGAAAATGCTTTGGGATATTTTAAAATGGGCAAATATTAATTTAATAAGAGTGTCATGAAAAATAAAATCATTATTTTGCTGATATGTTTAATTGCAGTTCAGGATATAATTGCGCAAAAACTTCAAAGCCCTTATGTTTATTCCGTGAGCTATAATGATGCTGTTAAAAAATATATAATTTCATGGAATGATAATAATGCTCCCGGAAGTACTATTTTTTATAGAATTTATGTTTATAATTATAATAAGAAGTTATATGACGTTCTTGTTGATTCAGTATCATCAGTAGCATCGTCTTATCCTATTGATACTGGTTTTGTGCTATCCAAGATAACATATAACCTGTTTAAGAAAGTCGATTTTTTTGCTGTTGAAGCTTTTCCAAAGGATACTTCAAATTACAGCAGCGACAATTTAGCCAGGATGCCTTGGACCAACGCCCCTTCGAATATACTTTTAAATGCAACTTTTGATACGTGTAATCAAAAAATATATTTGAACTGGAATAAATTTGACATATGGGGAAAAGATACGGTAATTTGTCAAGTTTATTATAGGATCGGTAATGGAAACTCAATATTATATAATAGAAAGGGGGATAATTATATTTACGACACAAGTGTAGTAATTGATGTTAATAAGGATGCTTATTTTAAGAATGTCCGCGATTCAGATTACCATTTTCAAGTTATCGTATATGATGCAACAAGAGGTGCGGATAATATATACTTGTAATTCAAATATTGCAACAATAAACACAAAAACAACTATTAACCCCAGCTATATTGAAGCTACGGGTACAGAAATTATAGACAATAGCCATGTAAAACTTAAATTTTATGTTGATTCCGCATCCCAGCTTAACAAATATAATATTTTACGCTCTAACACTTATTCAGGTAATTATGATTCAATTGCTACAATTGCCACAACAAATAAAATAATAATCGATACTATTAATGTAGGTGGGATACCATATTGTTTTTACAGAATCGATGCAATTAATAATTGCAATGGTTCTGTTATAGAGTCGAATGTTGAATCAACAATTCCATTAACGGTTACCCAATCAGGATCTCAGTCTGAAAACTTCCCATCCCTTACTTGGCTTCCATACCAGAGTTTTGAAGATTCAATGAATAATTATTCGGTATATAGGTATAGGTCAGATACAATCGATATTTTAAGTACACCGCAAACTTCCTTTCTTGATACAACTAAATTTAACGATACTACAAAAAGTGGTGCAGATAATGTATGCTATTATGTTACGGTTACAGGCAACAACCCTCATTCTAAAGGTTTTGCAAAATCAAATACTGTATGTGTTAAGATGAGTCAAAAAATACCTGTTCCGGCATATATTGATCCCAACAATATAAATAGCATCTACAGGGAATTTAAAACTTTAGGTGCATATTCAGCAACAGAATTTAAAATGTTGATTTACGACCGCTGGGGCACAAAAGTTTTTGAAACCTCCGATGTAAGCGGGGGCTGGAGTGGTATTTATACCAATAACAGCGCTGCCCCGCAAGGCGCTTATATTTATTATATTAAATTAAAACTTGCAGGTAGTCCGGCAATAGAACAAAAAGGGACTTTTGTTTTAATCCGTGGCCAATGATTTTATTATGCCAGATATGAACCTGGTAATTAAAATACCCGGTTTATTTAACAAGTAAAATTGAAATAAAAATAAAATATTCCGCATTTCCAAATGGGGAACGGAAAAAAATAATTGTTTTAATAGCTCAATAATGAGTGCTTTATCGGTTGAAGAAGAACAAGACATACAGAGGCGGTTTAATGAACTTATCAAACGAAATGTAAATGACAATAACCCGGAAGATAAGGTTTTAATTGAAAAAGCATTTAAAATAGCCTATGAAGCGCATAAAGAAATGCGACGCCGGTCGGGAGAGCCATATATTATCCATCCCCTTTCGGTGGCGCGCATTGTTTCCGAAGAAATGGGCTTGGGCACAAAATCAATAGTCAGTTCCCTGCTCCACGATGTTGTTGAGGATACTGATTATACCCTCGAAGAAATAGAAAGAAATTTCGGCCCTAAAATAGCTTCAATTGTCGATGGGTTGACTAAAATCGGCGAACTATATGATAACAACAGTTCCCTTCAGGCCGAGAATTTCAGGAAAATGTTGCTTACCCTTTCTGACGATGTCAGGGTTATACTTATAAAATTAGCCGATCGCCTGCACAACATGCGAACGCTGAGTTCGCTGTCGCGCGAGAAACAAAATAAAATAGCAAGCGAAACAATTTATATTTATGCCCCATTGGCGCACCGGCTTGGAATTTATTCCGTTAAAACGGAGTTGGAAGACCTGAGCCTGAAATACAGATATCCCGAGAAGTACATTGAATTGGAGAAGAAGATTGCCGAGTCGGAGCATGAACGTTTTGAATTTATTAAAAATTTTATAGGGCCGATTAAGGAGAAACTCGACAAACAGGCATTGGATTACGACATCACCAGCAGGACAAAATCCATTTATTCTATATGGAATAAAATTCAAACCAAACACGTCCTTTTTGAGGAAATATACGATTTGTTCGCAATAAGGATTATTTTTGAACCGGTGCCTGATATTCCCGAAAAAACTCAGTGCTGGAACATTTACTCGATAATTACCGATATTTATACGCCAAAACCCGATCGTATCCGCGATTGGGTAAGCACGCCGAAAGCAAATGGCTACGAAGCTTTGCATATAACCGTCATGAGCCCTGTTGGACGTTGGGTTGAAGTTCAAATCCGTTCGCAGCGAATGGAAGAAATTGCCGAAAAAGGTTTTGCCGCCCATTGGAAATATAAACAAGACAGCGCACAGGAAAGTGAACTCGACAAATGGCTAAAAAAAATCAGGGAATTATTGCAAAATCCAAACACAAATGCACTTGAATTTCTGGACGACTTCAAGTTAAATTTGTTTTCATCGGAAATTCATGTGTTTACCCCGAAAGGCGAATTAAAAACGTTACCAAAAGATTCGACGGCGCTCGATTTTGCATTCGAAATCCACAGCCATATTGGAACTAAAGCTATTGGCGCTAAAGTGAACCACCGGTTGGTGCCGCTTAATTACAAGCTTACGAGCGGCGACCAGGTTGAAATAATAACTTCCGACAAACAACGGTTACAAAAGGAATGGCTCGATATTGTTATAACTGCAAAAGCCAAAACAGCAATTAAAAATTTATTAAAAGCCGAAACCAAAAACCGCATTGAAAAAGGCAAATCTATGCTGGAAAAGAAACTTAAAGAATTAAACCTGTCCCCAAGTTCAAGGATTTTTCAAAAGATAGTTCCGGCATACGAGGTAACCAATAAAGAAGAATTGTACAGCAAAATAGGCAGTGAAATAATAAAGCTCGACGATTTATCTAAGATACTCAAAAAAAACAGCAAAAATAAATTAATACGCTATTGGGAGCTTACTATGGGAATGTCTAATGGCAATGGAAAGAAAGAAGAAGACAAAAGTACCGAAGAAGCAACAAACTATACCCGCAACTCACCTTTTATATTACGCGAAAATGTTGACGAAGAAACCAGCACTTATTCAATAGCAAAATGCTGTAACCCAATTCCGGGAGAAGATGTAATTGGCTTCCGCGATGTTTATAATTCTGTTATCATTCACAAATCGAAATGCCCAAATGCCGTGAAATTACTTTCAAGCCAAAGCGACCGCATTGTGCCTACCCGGTGGACAATCCATAAAATGCTTTCTTTTTTAGTGAAAATAAATATTCAGGGCATCGACCGTTTCGGTGTATTTAACAATATAACTTCTATAATTTCAAAAGAACTGAACATTAACATCCGAAATATTAACCTTGCAAGCCATGACGGTATTTTTGAAGGCATGATTGAATTGTATGTCCATAATGTTAACGATTTGGATAAGCTTATTCTGAACCTCGGTAAAATTAAAGGCGTTGAAAAGGTTACACGTATTGAGAACATTGAAGAGTGATTAGGCTAAGCATCTTTATAATGCAACTTAGAAATTTCCTAATTAACAAATCCATAAAAGCAACAAATTCATTTATTAATTGTCTTGAAAATAATTTAATTTAGCAATAATTTTTAATTAGTCTAAATTATGATTAGCGCTAAAGAAAAGGCAACCGTAAAAAAAATATTCACCGATTACCTCGAATTAAAGGGGCATAGGAAAACGCCCGAAAGATATTCCATACTCGAAGAAATTTATTCCCACAATGGCCATTTCGATATTGAATCGCTTTATATTTTTATGAAAAACAAAAAATACAGGGTCAGCCGGGCAACTTTATACAATACCATTGAATTGCTTTTAGATTGCAACCTTGTTATTAAACACCAATTCGGGAAAAATATATCTCAATATGAAAAAGCATTTCAATGTACGCAGCACGATCATCTCATCGATACAAAAACAGGCAAGGTTATTGAATTCTGCGATCCCCGGATAGAGCAGATTATTAAAACTGCCTGTGAACTGAATAATTTTATTCCTACCCATCATTCATTATATATTTATGGAAATAATGCTGAAGATAAAGTGGAACGATAAACTAACGATCACAAGGCATTTTAGAAAAGCCATAAGTATTTTCATTCATTCGAAATCATTTTTTACTGAACGAATAAAAAAATGTTATAACTTGCTTCGCTTTTTTTAAAAAAATATTTAAAAATAACAGAATTAATATAATCAATGAAAGTAGATGTTTTATTAGGACTTCAATGGGGCGATGAAGGCAAAGGGAAAGTTGTAGATGTGTTAACCCCCCATTACGATGTGATAGCCCGTTTTCAGGGCGGCCCAAATGCCGGTCATTCGTTGGAATTTAAAGATATAAAACATGTGCTGCACCTGATCCCTTCAGGTGTGTTCCATGAAAATAAGCTCAACATTATTGGAAACGGCGTTGTTCTCGATCCTGTTGTCTTTTCTAAGGAATATCATGAGCTTTTAAAACTGGGTGTCGATCTTAAAACGAACCTGGTTATATCAAAGAAAGCACATTTAATATTGCCTACACATTGTATCCTCGACGCTGCCACCGAAGCTTCGAAAGGCAGTACAAAAATCGGTTCCACATTGCGCGGCATCGGGCCTACATACATGGATAAAACCGGACGTAATGGGCTCAGGGTTGGCGATATATTGTCGCCCGATTTCAGGAATAAATATGATTTTCTGAAAGCAAAACATCAGGAAATATTGAAGCAGTATCAATACAGCTACAACCTTGATGATAAGGAAAAAGAGTGGTTTGAAGGGATTCAGGTTATCAAAAGCCTTAAACTGGTAGATAGTGAATATATTTTAAACCAGGCATTGCTTGAAAATAAAAGTATATTGGCCGAAGGTGCACAAGGAACTTTACTGATATCGATTTTGGTTCTTATCCTTATGTTACTTCGTCAAGCACTATCAGCGCGGGCGCTTGCATAGGGCTTGGTATTTCGCCTAAAAGTATTGGCGAGGTTTTTGGGATTGTAAAAGCTTATTGCACGCGCGTTGGGAGCGGCCCGTTTCCAACAGAGCAAATTAATAATATTGGAGAGCAATTGCGCTCAAAAGGATTTGAATTCGGGGCTACTACCGGAAGGCCGCGTCGCTGCGGATGGCTCGATTTGCCTGCCCTCAAATATTCAATTATGCTAAATGGCGTTACCCGCTTAATAATTACAAAATCAGACGTCCTTTCAGGTTTCGATACAATTAAAGTTTGCACAGCATATAAAATTAACGGGAAAGAAACCGACCAATTGCCTTTTAGCTTTGAACAATCTGTTGAACCGGTTTATGCAGAGTTTAAGGGCTGGAATCAGGATATTTGCCGTGCCCGGGAATTTGATGATCTGCCGGAAGAACTGAAAAGATATATTAATTTTATTGAAGAACAGACTGGCATTCAGGTTACCATATTATCAGTCGGACAAATCGCGATCAAACCATAATCAGGAATGAATTATAACTTTTTTATAACAATCTCATAAAGAAAATATCAACAGCCAAAATAATGAACTGGTTAAATTTTCCTGTAATAGCCATAGTTACGACAATTTTCCTTGCTTTGGGAACATTATTTTCATATTTCCATTTTAATAAAAAATTATTAGCTGATATATTTCTTTTGCCTGGTATCCTAATTCAATTCGTATTTCTGATTTCACTTTGGGTTCAATTAAACCATCCCCCTCTTCGTACTTTAGGTGAAACAAGGCTTTGGTATTCTTTATTTATGTCGCTTATTGGCCTCGTGGTTTTTAAAAGGTGGGGTTACAAATGGTTTCTTGCTTACAGCAATCTCATGGCTATATTATTTTTACTATTAAATTATTTTCACCCTGAAAACTACGACAAAACCCTGATGCCGGCATTACAAAGCCCCTGGTTTGTCCCTCATGTTATTGTATATATTTCGGGTTATGCGTTGCTTTTTGGTTCTGCGCTTGTTTCAGCTTATGGTTTGGTTAAATTTTATTTAAATAAATTTCAGCCTGAAATACTTTCGTTAGCAGACAACTTAGTTTATCTCGGATTTTCATGTATTACACTGGGATTGATTTTCGGGGCGCTGTGGGCCAATGAAATTTGGGGGCATTATTGGACATGGGACCCAAAAGAAATTTGGGCACTTCTGACATGGATGGCATATCTGGTTTATATTCACCAGCGATATTACCGGCCTGAAAAGAAAATAGCTTCTTTATGGATATTGAGTTTGGCATTTGTAGTTTTATTAATTGCTTGGTTCGGGATAAATTATTTGCCTGCAGCACAAAACAGCGTTCATGTTTACGCAGATTGACTTTTTTCGAATTTCAGGTTGAACTTAAATGAATTAATAAGTTTCGTTTAAATTTGTCTTGGAAAATCCTATGGAGAATAATTTGAAAGATATTGTTTATTCGAAAAATACAGTTGAATTTGTTACTGTTGCCAGGGAATATTGTGCATTCTTGGAAAAGGCCGGCGAAATAAATGTTGAAACTTTCATAAATAAATCGGTTAAATTACTTCCATTACTTTACCTTAAAGCTGCTTTGTTACCCGAAACAGGGCAAGTAAACAGCGAGGGCAATGAAAAATTTGTAACTGAGTTTGACTGGCAATTCATCCGCCAGGGTATTTTAAACCTGCTTGGCGACAATGACATTTATCTTGATTTTTTTGACGCTTCAATGAATGAAACTCCCGAGCCGGTAGCATCGAGTATTTCTGAAAACATGGCAGACATTTACCAGGATGTGAGAGATTTTTTAGAGATTTACCGGTTGGGCAACGATGAACTGTCGAATGACGCAATTTTTGAATGTTGTCAAAGTTTTTCGGAAACCTGGGGGTTCAAATTGATCAACTCTTTACGGATACTTCATTTATTGGGTTATAAAGGTACAAGTGCAGAACAACTAAGCTTTGCTAAAGGGAAGGTTATTCGCGACACGGATAACTGGTTTATAAGCAAGGCCCAAAAGGATTTTCAATCGGATGAATAACTTTTTCCCCGGCAATATAACAAAAGAAGAAATTTACCAGTTACCCTTACGGCAATTTACAGGGCGCATTATTGTTGCAGATAACCCGGCAAGCATGCAGGGCGCATTAAATTTTTTAGATGGCAAAAAAGTGCTGGGCTTCGATACGGAAACGAAACCGAATTTTAAAAAAGGGCATATCAATAAAGTCTCGCTTTTGCAGATTGCCGATAACGATACATGTATTATTTTCAGGTTGAATTTGTTGGGATTTCCTGATGAACTGGCCGGTTTAATCAGCGACCAGTCAAAGCTGAAAATCGGGCTGGCAGTTAAAGATGACATCAATGCCCTTTCAAAACTTAAACATATAATACCCGCCGGTTTTTTAGATTTACAAAAATATGTTGAAAACTTCGGCATAGCGGATAAAAGCCTGAAAAAGCTTGCAGCGCTGATTTTGGGCTTTCGGATATCCAAATCGCAGCAGGTATCGAACTGGGAAAGCAAAAACTTACGGGACTCGCAGTTGATTTATGCTGCAACCGATGCATGGATTTGTTTGAAAATTTACCAACGTTTACAGGAAATTGAAAAGAAATATGGAAAGGTTGACCAAAATAATATTGAAGTCCGGTAAAACGCCATCGCTTCTGCGCCGCCATCCGTGGATTTTTTCGGGCGCTATAAAAAGCATTGAAGGCAATGTAACCGAAGGTTCGTTGGTTAAAGTGTTTGATAACAAAGGGGAATTTTTAGCCATAGGCCATTACCAGGTCGGTTCAATAGCTATCAGGATTATTTCTTTTGAAGATAAAATTATTGATTACGATTTCTGGAAAAATAAAATTTCAACTGCTTATCAGCTCCGGAATTCCTTGGAATTAACCGATAATTCTGAAACAAATGCTTTCCGGCTGGTAAACGCCGAGGGCGATGAATTGCCGGGTTTGGTCATTGATTTTTATAATGGCGTTGCAGTAACACAATTTCATTCAATAGGGCTTTATTTGGTTAAAGACCTGATCGTGCAGGCATTAAAGGATGTCCTTAAAAATAAGCTTGAAGCTGTTTACGATAAAAGCGAAGGGACGATGCCTTTTAAAGCCGCTATAAAACCTTCCGACGGATTTCTTTTCGGGCATAGCGATAAGCACGAGATTCTCGAGTATGGCAATCAATTCAAGATTGACTGGGCAAGCGGCCAGAAAACAGGATTTTTTATTGACCAGCGCGAAAATAGGAAACTTTTGCAGCAATATTCGAAAAACAGAAATGTCTTAAACTTATTTTGTTATACAGGCGGGTTTTCAGTTTATGCGCTGCGTGGCGGGGCCAGGCTTGTTCACAGCGTCGATAGTTCTTCTCCTGCAATTGGGCTTGCTAATGAAAATATTGCAATGAATTTTCCGGGCACAATTAAACATGCAGCTTTTAATGAAGATGTATTTGAATTTCTTAATAAAACTGACGAGAAATACGATTTAATAATAATTGACCCACCTGCATTTGCAAAACACAACAACGCCTTGCACAACGCACTTCAGGCGTACAAGCGGCTCAACCAAAAAGTGATGGAAAAAATCCAGAAAGGAGGGATATTATTTACATTTTCCTGTTCGCAGGTTGTTTCAAAGGATGATTTTCGTAAATCGGTATTTGCTGCAGCCGTAAACGCACATAGAAAAGTAAAAATATTGCATCAGCTTACACAGCCTCCCGATCATTGCGTCAGTATTTTTCATCCTGAGGGCGAATATTTGAAAGGCTTGGTTTTATATGTGGAATAAAGTTTATAAAAATATTTTCTTAATTTTAGCAAAACAAAAATCAGAATCATTATGGAAACGTATTTTAGAAAAATGTCATTCTTTTGTCTTTTGGTTTTATTAAACTCATTTATTATGAAAAGTCAAACTTCTTTTGGAATATTTGATAACGCCACTGATGTAGGCAAAGTGAAATTTAAAGGATCGGTTGAATATAATGCGGAACTTGAAAAATACACATTATCCGGCGCAGGCAAAAATTTATGGTTTGGGGACGATGAATTTTACTTCGTTTGGAAAAAAATAAAAGGGAATTTCACTTTATATTCATGGCTCGAATTTGTGGGCAAAGGAGTTGAGCTTCATCGTAAAGGAGGCCTTATTATCCGCGAAAGCTTTGAGCCCGGTTCACGTTACATAAGCATTGCCTATCATGGCGACGGCTTGGTTTCGATGCAATACAGGCCTGAAAAAGATTCAATGACCAAAGAATTTAAGTGCCCTTCAAGTTTTCTATCGGTATTACAGCTTGAAAAAACCGGCGATAAAATTACTTCCTGGGCAACTGATAAAGGCAACGCGCTGCAAAAAGTCGGAGAAATAAATATGAAATTTGACACATCAGGCTTTTATGTCGGGCTTTTTGTATGTTCCCACAATCCCGATGTTGTGGAAAAAGCAATATTTTCAAACACGAGGCTTACCATTCCCGTAAAGGAAGGGTTTAAGCCTTACCAGGATTACATTGGCAGCAGGCTTGAAATATTGGATATTGAAACCGGAACAAGAAAAATTATTTATGAGTCGGAAAAACCTTTCGAAGCGCCTAACTGGTCGCGTGATGGGAAATTTTTAGTATTTAACAGCAAAGGGCTGCTTTACGGAATTTCTGCTGAAGGCGGAAAGCCCGAGCTTATAAATACAGCTTTCGCCAATGCCAATAATAACGATCATGGAATTTCTCCTGACGACAAACAGCTTGTTATAAGCAATCATGTCAAGGACCGACCTGATGGTGAGAATTCGCTTATTTTTGTTTTACCGATAGGAGGGGGCGTTCCGAAACAAATTACAGATAAAGGCCCTTCATATTGGCATGGGTGGTCGCCTGACGGCAAATACCTTATTTATACCGGGAAACGCAACAACCAATGGGGTATTTATCGTATCCCGGCAACCGGCGGCGAAGAAACGCAATTAACCAACAGTCCGTTTCTGGATGATGGCTCGGAATATTCAACTGACGGAAATTATATCTGGTTTAATTCGAACCGCACCGGCAAAATGCAAATATGGAAGATGAAAAACGACGGCTCGGAGCAAACACAAATTACTTTTGATGAATATCAAAACTGGTTTGCCCACCAATCGCCCGATGGAAAGAAATTGATTATGTTATCCTTTCCACCCGAAGTGGATTCATGGGACCATCCCTATTACAAACACGTTTTGCTGAGGCTGATGGATGTTGGCGAATTGAAGCCGAAAGTGGTTGCCCACTTGTATGGAGGACAAGGCACAATTAACGTCGCTTCATGGTCGCCCGACAGTAAAAAAATTGCGTTCGTAAGCAATTCTGATTTTAAATAAAATTTTTTTTCTGACAATAAATACCGATAATATGTTGAAGAAAATTTTAGCTACAACTTTAATTGTTGTTTTTGCATTGCAAAATATTTTCGAACAGCCGGATAGTTCGAAAAATGTCGTTTCCTATCATAAATGGTGGTTTGACAGGCACGCTGGAGCTCCTTTAAACAGTAGGGATTCGAAAAAGCTATCTTTAATTCGTGTTGAGGGCAATAAATTTGTGAATGAAAAAGGAGAAACTGTTCTTTTCAGGGGCGTATCAATCGGCGATCCCGATAAGATAGAACACCAGTGCCATTGGAACAAACAGCTTTTCGAAAAGCTTAAAGAATGGGGCGTTATGCTTGTTCGTATTCCTGTTCATCCTGTATCATGGCGCGAACGAACGCCTGCCGGCTACCTTACTTTGTTGGATCAGGCTATTGCCTGGTGCGCCGAATTGGGAATATATATCGATATTGACTGGCATACCATTGGAAATCTTAAAACGGAACTTTTCCAGGACCCGATGTACAATACTTCAAAGCGCGAAACATTTGAATTCTGGCGTACAATAGCATGGCACTATACAGGTAATAACACCGTAGCTTTTTTTGAATTATTTAATGAACCAACGCTTTTCAGAGGCAGGCTTGGCCCTATGTCATGGAGTGAATGGAAAGAAATTAACGAGGACCTTATTTCGCTTATCAGGTCGTACGATAAAGATAAGATTCCGCTGGTTGCAGGTTTAGAATGGGCTTACGACCTTACCCCTCTCAATATTGAACCTGTAAAAGCTGAAAAGATCGGTTATGTTACACATCCATATCCTTCCAAGCGCACCCCTCCTTATGAACCTAAGTGGGAAATCGATTTCGGCTTTGCCTCGGCCAAGTATCCTGTTATTGCTACTGAAATAGGGTTTATGGCAAATAACGATTCAACTGTAAAAGTTGGTTTGGTTTACGGGAAAGCTATTGTTACCTATCTCGAAAGCAAAGGCATTGGTTGGTTAGCATGGGTTTTTGATCCTGAATGGTATCCCGGTATGATCGAATCATGGAACACTTTCAAACCAACAGTTAACGGTGAATTTTTCAGGCAGGCAATACAAGGCAAAATTTTGGGAAAGTAAAATTATTGTATAAGACTTTAGAAATTTTCATTTTAAGCAAAATATTTTTATAGACAAACTGATTGCCTGAATATTCTTTACCTAAGAACTATTTCATTAATTATATTGTCCCCGACTTTTTCGTTCAGCGCTTTTATAAGTCCTTCACGAATGCGGAATAGTTCGCTTCGGACTATTGATGAATTAAGATATACAAATAAAACATGATTTTTTATAAACAGCCGGTCAGTTTTTCTTGCAATTATAATGCCTACAATTTCCGGCCAACTGTCTATGAGCCGCACTTCTAAAAGCTTGTTGTCAATATCCAAAGCTTTCAGGTATTCGCCGATTACATCCTTAAGAGGCTGGGTATTGCTTTTTCTCATCGGATTTTTTTAATTAACGTGAGTTAGATGTATAAGATATTTAAAATATGACTGTTGCGTTATTCCCCCTTGGTGAAGGGGGTAGGGGGGATTGGATTCTTATTTGCTAAATTGCCAAAAAATATCAATCCCCCTGCCCTCCCGCTTATTTGCGGGACAGGCTCTTTTCAAAGGGGGACTTGCTTTGTTCTTGATTGTATGAAATTTACACATATATTATATCGAACTACGTTACTTATTCTTTTTGCCTGATCCCTTTTTCATCAACTATAAAAATACTATGATCGAATGATATTTCATTTAAAATTTTTTCAATCCGGTGGATTTCAGTATCGGTAATAAAAATCTGTCCGAAATGCTCATTTGACGCAAGATGCACAATTTGCCGCACCCTGTCGGGATCGAACTTATCGAAAATATCATCCAAAAGGAGCAAAGGCTTTATACCGCTTAATTTTTCTATAAAGTCGAACTCGGCCAATTTCAAAGCCACTACGTAAGTTTTTTGCTGTCCCTGCGATGCAATTTTTTTTGCCGGATTTCCGTTCAACAATAATATTAAATCATCCTTATGGGTTCCCGCTGTGGTATATTCCAATATTTTATCTTTCTCAATGCACTTTGTCAATAATTGCAACAAATTATCTTCCTTTAACTGTGATTCGTAATTTAATCCCGCCTCTTCATTGTTCCCTGAAATAAGCCTGTAATAATCCTGGAATACGGGTTTGAACAATTTTATGAACTCTAACCGTTTTTGATAAATCCTGTTGCCATAATCGGATAATTGTTCCGTGTAAACATCCAATACGTCCTTATCGAAATTTACTTTTTTTCCGAAATCCTTCAGCAATTTGTTGCGTTGCGACAGTATGCGGTTATAATTTATAAGATCATCGAGGTACGGCCTGTCGTATTGCGAAATTATCGAATCAATTAACTTGCGCCTTTCGTCGCTGCCACCTGAAATAAGGCTATTATCTGAAGGGGTAATCATTACTGCCGGCAAAAGTCCAATGTGGTCGGATAGCCTGTCGTATTCTTTTTTATTACGCTTGAATACTTTTCGGCTGTTGCGCTTAAACCCGCAATAAATTTCTTCTTCCGTATTTTTTAATAGATAATTGCCCTGGATTACAAAAAATTCTTCGCCATGCCTGATGTTTTGGCTGTCGATTGCATTAAAATACGATTTGCAAAGCGAAAGATAATGTATTGCATCCAGCAGGTTTGTTTTTCCTACTCCATTGTTGCCAACAAAACAGTTTATTTTGCTCGAAAAGGATAATTCGGCATTTGCATAATTTTTAAAATTTACTACCGATAATTTTTGAAGGTTCATAACACATTTTCATATATCTGCAAATTTACAGGATTATAGCATGTAATTTCCAGTTTAAGTTATAAACAATTACAAATTCTTTATTCTGCGCGTTAGAGGTTATTTTATAATACAAACCTATTGATAAAAAGTATTGAAAAGATTTTTAGTTAAGAAAAATATATGTTTATATTTGAAAAGTTTTTGGTGCATGTGGTATTATTTCAATACCATATTAAGAGGGAATCCTGTGAAAATCAGGAACAGTACCCGCTGCTGTAAGCTCCGATAACTCCGGGCAAACCTTGCCACTGTCCCGCTTCAGGCGGGATGGGAAGGCGTCCTTAGGAGGGAGTAAGTCAGAAGACCTGCCAGAAAGATTATTATTGGTAGCTTTCGGGATAAAAGCAAAAAATCAGACTGCTCACGCCGGCTTTGTTAATTCTGATTTATTCTTCTTCCTAAGCTACAAATAATTTCAATGTTTAACCATTAAAATTATTTGTTATGAGAAATTTAAATTCTTGTCTTTTTTGTTCCTTGTTATTTTTGTTTTTTCAAAACCAACTTTATTCACAATCATCGTCAGATTCCGTTATTAACCTGAAAGAGGTAACAGTAAATGGTATCCGGTTACGGGATTTTAATACGGGATATTTTTATTCGTTACCCGATTTGTCAGTGAAAACAATCCAGGCGACATCATACCTGAATGATTTGTTAACCAATACCTCTAATTTGCAGGTTAATGCTAATGGAACCGGAATGTCAAGTGTATCGGCAAGGGGAATGGGAGAGGAGCGAACGCCAGTAATTTGGAATGGTTTCAACATTCAGGATATTGTTAGTTCAGCCATCGATATTGCTGAACTTCCGGTATTTTTTTTCGAGGATGTTAGGATTCAAATGGGTGGGAGCAGCGCACTGTTCGGAAGCGGGGCAGCAGGCGGGATATTGCACCTTTCAAATACGCTGCAATTTGATGAGGGTTTAAAAGCCCAGATAAACTCTTACGCGGGAAGTTTTAATAGTTATTATAACGGTTACAATTTATCATACAGCGATGTTAATTATAGCGGCGCTATAAAAATGTATGCCAATTCTTCGGAGAATGATTTTCCCTACAGAGATTTATATGAAGGAAATTCAGGCAACGTAATGATATCCGGGCGTCAAACCAATGCACAGGCAATTCAAAATGGCGTAATGATGAACAATTTTGTGAAATTAAACGCGTCGCAGTTGCTTAATTTTAATGTTTGGTACAATTATGACAAAAAAAATATTGCCCCAACTTTAGATATTTTATCGAGCAACGCTACTCAGCGTACTCAATTTTTTGCAGGATCGGCTGAATGGAAATTGCAGCAGAACAAATGGGGATTATGTGCGCGAACAGGAATTTTTAATAATGTGGTAGATTACACGAATCCTTCTTATTCGGATACTTCGAGAAGCAATTCAATTTGGTCGGTTACTGAATTTGAGGGCGTTTTAAATTTACCGCGTTTCTTTAAAATAAATACAGGTATCAATCAAACCATTGAGCAAGCCAGGTCGTCAACGTTTACTGAATTGGAGAAACGCTATCGTTCGGCTGTATTCTCTTCGCTGAAATTTTTATTGCCTGAATTCGAAATTACCGGGAATGTTCGCGGAGAAATGGTTAACGGAAATATTATACCATTAACCTATTCGGCAGGCACACAAATATCGCCTTTACAATCAATTAAAATTAAGGCTAACATAGCTAAGAATTACAGGATACCCGATTTTAACGAGTTATACTATAAAGACGCATACAGCCATGGAAATCCAGCCCTCAAACCGGAAACCGGTATAAATTATGAAACCGGTGCGGAATTTTCAGATAAAATTGCAGGCGCTTCGATAGTAATTAGCGCCAACGGTTTTTATAGCAAAATGAAGGATTGGATTAACTGGTTACCTGATACAAACTTTATTTGGAATGCAAAAAACATAGACAATGCTATAATTAAAGGTATAGAATCTTCGGCACAAGCTGAAATTTTTGTAAACAAATGGAATATTAAGCTGATAGGAATGTTTACATGGATGGATGCGCGAAATACAGATTCTTCTAAATTTCTGGCGTATGTTCCTGAAAACAAGACCGTGATTAACGTGTTTATCAAGCTGTCCAATACTTCCCTTCTATTTCAGCATACATTTGTGGGGAAACGCTATGCCAATGATAAGAATACTCAAACCGTTGATGCCTATTCGTTGGAAAATATTACTTTATCGCAAAGGATTGTATTAAAAAAGTTGGCCATTGATCTGGACTTTTCGGTAAACAATTTATGGAATAAGGATTATATGGTAATACAAGACTACCCTATGCCCAGACAAAATTTTCGTGCCGGCATAAGGGCTTCATTTTAACAATGAATAGTTAAAAAAATTACATCGAAATTAAGTTATGTTAACATGGTATTTTATTTTCAGAATTAATATAATTCAGCTTATTATGGTAAATTTGGCATAAAAAAAATGAGAAAATACGGATTTTGCTTTGCAATAATTTTTCTTAGCCTATCGGTTAGAACAAATTGCCAGATAGGACATGGAGGTTTGCCAATAGGGCTTCAGCGCACTTTAAAAAAGACACCCGTTGTAATTGAAATGTTGCCGTTCGATTCTCTGAAAACCAAAAAGGAAACCGATTCAATCCAAAAATCCACAAAATTCAAAAAATATTTTTTTGCCAAAAATTACAAGGTAAATATTTCACCTGCCAATTCGGGAGCTTGGGAAGTTCTTACCGGAAATTTAAGATATTGGTCTGTAACAATCAAATCGAAATCAGCCCGCGCCATTGGATTGGTTTTTATAAATTATAAGTTAAAAAAGGATGAAAAGCTTTTTGTATATAATAAAAATGAAATACTCGGTGCATTTACAAGCGATAATAATTTGCCGTCGCTGATTCTTCCGGTTCAGCCGATAATCGGCGATGAAGCTACCGTTGAGTTTACAACGCCCCATGATGAAAATAACCGGGGAACTTTTACTATCGAAACAGTAGCCCACGTGTATGAAAAACTATCAGGGGCGGGCGCCTGCGAAGTAAATATAAACTGTCCCGAGGGCAGTAACTGGCAAAAAGAGAAGAGGTCGGTTTGTAAAATGGTTATTTATAGCCAGAATTATTCGGTATATTGCAGCGGCGCGCTTATAAATAATACCGCGTTAGACAGTAAGCCATTATTCTTCACTGCACATCATTGCATTTACCAGGATTCAGCAAATCTTCCTGCAAGGACAGTTTTTTATTTCAATTATGAAAGCCTTACTTGTAATGGAACAGATGGCAACCAGAACCAAAACTTTAGCCGGTTCGGTTCAAAGATCAACCTTGTATGGAAACGATTTTACATTGCTCGAGCTTTATTCGCACCCGCCGATGTCGTTTAAGCCATATTATGCCGGTTGGAGCCTTGAATCATCCGATAATCTCGATACGGTAACTGTAATTCATCATCCACAGGGGGATATAAAGAAAATTTCAATTTCAGACAGTCATCCCTCAGACAGTACATTTTCAGAAGAAGGTGATCCTTCATATGCATCCGGAGGTTTTTGGTTTATTAATTTATGGAACGAAGGGGTAACTGAAGGCGGTTCGTCAGGGTCTCCATTATTCGATAGAAACCATCGTATTATTGGCGGCCTTACTGGTGGCGAATCATATTGCGGCTGGCCTCGCAACGATTTTTTTGAAAAAATTTCAGCCAGCTTTGTGCCCGAACCGGATTCCTCTGAACAATTAAAACACTGGCTCGATCCATTGAATACAAACGTTACAAGCCTCGATGGTTACGACCCTTTTACATATCCTTTCTCGGGTTGCGATACTATTTCAAATATTGCCAATAATGAAAGTATTGAAATAATACCTTATGACAAAGGCACCGGTTATTATTCCGGGCAAAATTCCGATTCAATTTCTGTATATGCTGAAAAATTTTATAATAATGATTCTATTTATCTGTCAGGCGCATTATTTAATATTTTCCAGGTGGGCGTTACCGGCGGGCTATCGATCCGGGTTTATACCGGTAATGATCTGCCGGAAACTTTAATTTTCGAAACTTATGTGCCATACGGCTCTTTAAGCAGTTATAATGTCAATTATATTGAGTTCTATCCTAACCTGAAAGTAAAAGGCAATTATTTTATTGGGTACGGCATTACTTACCATGCAACCGATACATTTAACATGTTTCAGGCTGCTCCCAGGGGCTACAATACGGCTTATCTGTTTGTTGATAATTCATGGATTGCAATGAATAATTACACAACAGCCGGTTGGGGCACTTCTTTCGATATTAGCGCTCTCAGGTGCAATGTAACCCTAACAGCGATAAAACCACTGAATGTTATAAATAAATTGAATGTTCATCCCAACCCGGCATATCAGGATAATATTAAGGTAGATATACCATTTGATTTCGGCAATTTAAAAAGTTTCGAAGTTTATGACATTGCCGGCGGGCATGCCAACGTTTCATGCTCTTTAAACGACCAGGCATTGAACTTGGATTTGACTAAAATTGTCCCAGGGTTTTATGTAATTAAGATAACTACAGAAACAGGGATGTATATTGCTAAATTTATCAAAGCCAAATAAATTTTTAAATTATATAAATTATTCAGATTAATTGTCGGAATATAATAGCACATTAAATTAACGTGAGTTCGATATAATATATGTGTAAATTTCATATAATCAAGAACAAAGCAAGTCCCCCTTTGAAAAGGGGGCAGGGGGATTGATATTTTTTGGCAATTTAGCAAATAAGAATCCAATCCCCCTACCCCCTTCGCCAAGGGGGAATAACGCAACAGTCATATTTTAAATATCTTATACATCGAACTCATGTTAAATTAATATATTGAAATATCGGGAGATTAAAACTTATTATCATTTGCAAAACATTATTGCGTTTTATGTTAAATTTTAAGCTAAAAAACATAACGAAAATAATCAGGCTCTTTATTTTGCCGATATTGCTTGCATTTTCCTTTCAGGTTTTCAGCCAGGTAGGTAAAGGAGGAATACCTTTTAGAATGCAGCATTGCTTAAGAAAAGCGCTTGTTGTAATTGATATGCCTGCTTTTGATTCGCTTAAATTTGAAAAAGAAATAGATTCGATTCAAAAACACAGCAGATATAAAAAATATATTTTCGCCAAGAACTACCGGGTAGATATTTCACCTGACAATTCAGGGATTTGGGAAAACCTTCCCGGCATTTCCAATATCTGGTCAATAACAATAAGATCAAAATCTGCCTTTAGTATAGGTTTGGTTTTTACAAATTTTAATTTAAAGAAAGGCGAGAAACTTTTTATTTATAGCAATTACGAAATAATTGGCGCTTTCACAGATGAAAATAATTTGCCATCGTTGGTTTTTCCGGTCAGGCCTGTTAAAGGCGATGAAGTTTCTGTCGAATTTTCAACTCCCTATAATAAAGGCAACCAGGGAACCTTTGCAATTCAAACTGC
>CAWEFA010000123.1:0-28806 GCA_963808135.1 uncultured Bacteroidota bacterium | reverse complement strand
AAAGAAAACCGAGAGAAGGGCTTCTATTGTTGAACGAACTGGAAAAAAACAGCGCTAACAAAATCAGCAGGTCGATTTGTTTTACTATCAGTCCATACTCACTTCCCGGCCTCGGCGATATGCCGGATGTCGCCCGGCAATTATCGATTAAAACCCTCGTTATCGTACCGTATAATTATATTCCTGAACGAAAATGGGGAAAAAATACGAACAGGAATTCATCAGCATTTCCTAATATTCCATCGTCTTTGCGTTTCGTTTCCTTGAGTTCAATATGTTGTAAAGTGTTGTCAGCGCCAGTAAACATAAGTCCCGAACGGAGCAAAGGATTCTCTGCCGCCCTTACAGGTTCAACGCCAAAAACCTTTTCGTTTTTTTTATCATTAATGTCCGTTAAAAAGAAGCCATGAGTTGCAATGTGAAGTACAGAAGGACTTTTAACCAATTTAATATTTTCTTCGGTTGCAGTGTCTCCAAGAAATATTGAAGTTTTCCATGCGCTTTTGTTCAATTGACGGGCAATTTTATTAACCTCCACTCTTGTGCCAGGAAGATCGGGCAATATCATCCCGGTTGCTTTGTCTAAATCGCAATCTTTTGCATAATCCGGATCGCCAAATAGAACTGCGCTTTTTCCTGTTACAGGTTTAGCAATGGTTTTTGAAATGCTCCTGGCTTTTATAAGATTTTTTGTGTTGGAAAGCAGAATGATATTTTTATAATCAATAAGATATTTCCCGGATTTTTGCTGAAGGGTGTTAAGGTTTATTTGGTTATAAATGCCATCCACCGACACGAATAAGTTTTGGGCACTGGTTGTTAGTTCATCTATTTTACTCCAATACACATCAAAAAAATCCTTGCCTTCCATTGCATTCTGCATCGCCTTTCTGTAAGCTTTGGCAGAATTAGTCTCCAACTCATTGCCATTTTTATAAACAACCAATTTTGGAATTGTCGATGATTTTGTTAAAACGAGGGCGGCATAATAAATTGCAGTATCAACTTGTAATTTGTTATAATGCCTGAACCTGATTATTTCAATTGCCGATTCATTGTTATTCAGCTTTGCGGCAATATTATCAAACCCTATTGATTTGCTTTCATAGCCTTGTGAAAACAATTCCGACATTTTGGATAAGTTCTTTTCCTTCCAGTTGGCATCGTTTTCAAGCGAATCAACATTAATTTTATCGGCTGCCAGTTCTTCCTTAGTTAAAGTATAAAGTTTGGCTAAATATTCTTTTTCGCTCAGCCATTGGTTGTATTTATTAATTAGCGAAGTATCGGAACTGTTTAGGATATTTTCTTTTACTTTATTTGTTGCGTTTAGCAATAAAGCTTTTGTGGCAATATGATAATTGTACATATCGCCAACCAGCGAAGGCATGGCTTTTTCAGCATCAATTACAAAGGAGTTGAACCTTATGAATTTAGGATAAATATTTTCCCAAAATCTTGTTTTATCGTATTCGCTCATTGGCGGAAAATAAATCCTTACCTGATAAAGGTATTCATCCATAACTTTTTTATATGTTTCCGCTGCCGGTGGAATGTCATTATTTTGCCAGTGTAAAATTGCAAGGGCTTCGAGTGTGGCAACATAAGCTGGATGATGTTCGCCGAGGGCAGTTTTCTGTATATTAAGCGCTTCGTTTAATAAGGGCAGGGCTTTATTAGTTTTTCCGAGATATTGATAATATCTTCCCAATTCATAAATTGCAGCCGCGTAAGAAGGATGTTGCGTTCCTAATTTTTTCTTATAAATTTCAATGGCCTGGTTGAGGTTGGTTTCAACTTTATCAAACTGTTCTTTTAATTCGTATAATGCAGCAAGGTTTCTGAGAAGCAAAGCGTAATCGGGATGGCTTGTACCCAAACGCCTTTTTTTAATTTCAATGGCCTGGAGATATATCTTTTCAGCTTCGTTATACTTGTTTTCCGACTGGTAAAGCAAGGCAAGATTAACTTTCATTCGGATAAAATTCGGGGATTTATTTCCCAAAACTTTCTCCGCAATGCCAATTGCCTTTAGCAACTGTTGTTCGCTTTCTTTAAATTTCCCAATGGTTTGATACAATATACCTTCATTATTCAGGACAATGGCATAAGCAGCACTATTTTCGCCATTTGATTTTTTAATAATATCAACAGCCCTGCTTATATTTTCTTCAGCTTCGTTATATAGCCCCATGTCGCGATATAAAACTGCAAGGTTATTCAGGGAAGCGCCGATCCCTTTCTCATCATCGCCAAGTTTTGTTCGCAAACCCATAGCCTGCTTTGTAAGGCTGTCGGCTAAAAAATACCTTCCGGTAGTATGGTACAGCAAACCGAGGTTGCTTATAACAAGTGCAGTTTGTTTGGTTTCAGCCATGCCTCCTTCCTGAAAAGTTTGCAGGGCGCTTTTAAAGCAGCTTTCCGCTGTTCTGTATCTTCCCGACGCATAAAACATCTCGCCTGCATCGTTGTAATCTTCGCCTACTTCTTTCGGCGTTCGGTTACTAAAACTTTCCGGACTTAGTGCATATAGCAGTACTTTTTTTGTTCTTCCGAACTTTTCTTCCGACTCGTATAAAGCTGAATTATCGCTATAAGAAACAGCATAGTTGAAATCCGATACATCATATTCTTCACGCGATTTTTTCAGATGATCGACTATATTATCCTTTGTGAAATTCAGAATATCAGAATTCGACACGTTTACAGCATTTTTTATTTTGTCGAAAATCTGAGAAAATAAATTTAAAGATGACAGAAAAAGAAATAAAAGAAAAAAAACAAGTGTTCTCATTTCCTTAAAAGTTATTTGCTATCGAAAATAATCAAATCATAGAAAATGATTAGCAAAAAATCGAATAAATTTATTGAACGCTTAAAATTAGAATATTCGAAATCTTTGAAGAAACAAAATCTACAAACTGAAAATATTTTATAAACCTATTAGATATTATCCTGATGAATATTTTCTGTTTTGAATACGCCAGATTCCGGCTAACATGCTGCCGATAATGCTGTGCGTTGCACTTGAAATGGCAGAAGGGATAGCGGTTGCCGGATTAGGGAAATTATTTTTTGCTAATACTACGCCAAGACCCGAATTCTGCATGCCTACTTCAATAGATATGGTTTGCTTTACCCTTGGGTCTTTGGCAGTTAACATAGTGAGAACATAACCCAATAAAAATCCGCAAGCATGCAACCCTATAACAGCAAGGATTAAACGCCAACCGCAGGCTACTATCAAACTCTTTCCAGAACCGATAATGCTGGATACAATTAATACAATGGTAAATGTTGCGAGGATAGGCGCAAAGGGCAATATTTTTTTGGTAATCTTTGGCATATATTTATTTAATGCTATTCCAAAGGAAACGGGTAGCAAAATTACTTTCAGCGTATCGAAAAATAAGGCCCAACCATTAACATCAACTTTACTTCCTATTATAAATGCGCTTAAAAGAGGCGTCATGAAAATAGCCATAAAAGTAGAAATAGAAGTTGTAGTAACGGAAAGAGGTACATTTGCCCTTGCCAGGTAACACACAACATTGGATGCTGTTCCACTCGGACAGCACGATACAAGAATTAATCCAACCGCAAAGTAAGTGGGCAGTTGAAAAATGTAAGCCATAACCCAGCCTAAAGTAGGCATTACAGTAAAATGCAACACCAATCCTGTAATAACCCATTTGGGAACCTTTAAAACATTTTTAAAATCCTCAAAACTAATAGTCAAGCCCATGCCAAGCATAATAACACCAAGTCCGTATGTTATCATTTTTCCTGAGAACCAGGTAAATAATGAAGGATGAATAAAAGTAAGAATTACACCAATTATCACCCAAAGGGGAAAAGCAGTGACAATGAATGCCCTAATTTTAGACATGTTTAATTGTTTTAAGCGTTGAAACTCTTCAATAGTTTTTTTATAATAAAAGTAGAAAAAGAAACTGAACCGGCAACATTTATGAAAAATGAGACAAAAGGGTTGTGTTTTTTTAATATTTATAACAGCCACCTAACCTCAGAAACCAATGGAGATTCAGGACGAAGTTGCAGCATTAGCTTGTTTTGCTGGCCTATAAACCCGTATCATTAAACGAACCGGGCCTGCTTCGTGATCGAATAATTCCAAAACTTTATTCAATTTATCAAGCCTTAGTGTTTTTTTCCCTTGTTCCAAATCGCGGATAAAACGCAAACCTACTTCAGCTTTTACAGAAAGTTCTTTTTGGGAAAGCTTAAGCTTCTTACGTTGTTCTTTGACAAATTTTGAAAATATGGATTGCATCGTTTTATTATTTTTATTGTTATAAATAGCAAATATATACCTTTTCGGGTATATTTAAAATTATTTTTTATATTATATACCCTTTAAGGTATAATTCATTATTATTCGTCTGAACAATAATGAATTATAAATTTTAAGATTGCAGACTCAAACCCAATTAAGCAATTGAAATGAAAAAAAAATAATTTGTGTTTATTGATTGACCCATCTAAATATTTTTAAAAGGCCATACTATAAGAAGAAAGGATGTAGAAAAATTCTAAATGCTGAATTATATTATTTAGACTGCGCTTTTAGCGCAACTTGAAAACCCCAAAACAGCTAAAGCTTCTTGTTTGTTAACATTATTAGTTTAACCGTTTAGAGGATTTGGAAAGTGTTTTGCAAGAAATTATTCATCTCTTTATAATAATTTTTCTATCCAATGATCCGGCAGAAGTTTTTAACTGAATAATATAGCTTCCGCTTTCGAGCATCGACGCATCATAAGTCTGGGTATAATAGCCAGCCAGCTGATTATTCTTGTTAACAATAAATACTGGTTCGCCAACAAGGTTGAAAATAGTCATTTCAACATTACAAGTTACAGGCAACTGGTATAAAATGGACAACCTATCGCCAAACGGGTTGGGGAAGATTTTCATAAGTGATGAACTGTAATAATCTTTTTCTTTAATATCCGTTTGAACTGTTACTATTGATGAACATGTGTCCTTATGATTGCTGTAGTCGGTAACAATCAGGTGTACCAGTTTAAAACCGGTTGAATTGAATACGCTGTTGTCAATATAATAATCGTAGATAGCGCAGTTATCATAACTTCCATTATTTATATCCTGTGGCTTAATGATTGCTGTGCCGCCATTCAGTGTTACTATTATATCTTTACATACAGCAACGGGCGGAATCGAGTCATTCTGACAAGTGCTGATGGTATCGCAAGCCGTAGATTTCTGTTTGGTAACAGTATCGGAATATGTTAAGCATACATAGTAAAATCCGGCAGTATCATAATAGTGTGTGGGCGTATTGCTTGTGCTGTCAGTGCCGCCATCGCCATAACTCCACCTCAATTTTCCCTGGTCGCCTAATCCGGCGCCAACAAAATCAACCGGGTATCCGCCTGCTTTTTGCGAATAATCCTTGGAATTGTACCCAAACATTGCATAAAGGCCAAAGGGTTGTTTAATATTTACAACCTGGTAGCTATTGCTTGTGCAACCTTCAGGGGTTGAAATATCCATAGAAACCAGATAAAAGCCACCTTCTTTATAATGATGAGCTGCACTGTCATTTGCATAGGAAATTGCGCTATCGCCAAAGTTCCATTTAAATTTGTTGGGCTTTCCGAGCGATTGACTTACAAACGAAACTGTATTATTATTTAAAGTATCCACAGTATAGCTGAATTTGGCGAGGCAATTGGTCTTAGCATCTGCATTTACATCAATCCATTTACAGTTAATGTTAGAAACGCCTAAATTATTTGTTACTGATAAACAGACATCGTAATATCCAACATGTTTATAGGCATAAGAAGGATTTGTATCTGAAGAGAAAGCGCAATTATTCAGATTATCGCAATCGTCAAAGTCCCATAGATACTTGGTTATATTGCCTATTGAATTGTCGAAGAATTTAACCGTATTGTCTGACGACGTATCAATCTGGTAGATAAAATCAGCCTGACAATCGATACCTTCCGAACCTATTAGAACATTAGCCTGATAATAATCCATGCACCAATTTTGAGAGTTAAATGTATTCAAACCAATGGTGTAAAAGCCGGGATATAGAAATGTGTGAACCGGGTTTACATCGGAGCTTAAAGTGCCGTCGCCGAAGTACCAGTAATATTCAGTAGCTGCGCCTATTGCCTCGTTTTTACACGACACAGTGAGTGTGGGGATATCTACAAAATAAGAGAACTTGGCGCTGCAATTTACATTGCCCACCTGGATTTTCTTATTGATAGAATTCATACACATAGCTCCTGAGTCGGAAACTGTAAGAGAAACAGAATGTATACCTTCGCTACTGAACGTATGTACTGGGTTTTGATCAGTAGTGAAACCGCCATCGTCAAAGCTCCAATAATAATTAGTTAAATTTCCGGTTGAAGTATTAGTGAATGTAACTGTATCATCAGATACAACATAATCGAAATCGGCCTTACAGTTAACCTGTCCTATCTTCAAAAGTTCGGCATAAGAATCGATACAACCAAGAGTATTATCTTTGATTGCAAGACTGACTGAATATAAACCGGCTTTATTGTATTGATGAGACGTGTAATAATCGGAAGAAGCGTTGCCATCACCAAAATCCCAAGAATATAATGAGATTGATCCAGAAGATGTGTTGTTAAATGTTACAATCATTGTTGCTGAGTCGATGGTAAAGTTGAAATTTGCCTTAACTGAATTAACAGTTAAGACAGTAGGTACAACAAGTGGGTTTGGTTTACCTTCATTCAACATAACATTATTTAAGTTTATATTAGTGCTCAATTCTCCTACAATACTTGGTTTTAAAGAAAATTTCAGATTTAATATTACACCAGTTGATTTTAGAGAAGAAATGTTTGAACAGGCAAAATTAACCTGGCCGGCAATTGTTGTATTTATTGCGTATGTCCAGCCATCTGTTATCGAACCAGCAGTTTCAATATCGAGAAACTCAAGATAAGTTGTATCATAATTTATAGCAGCTTGTATTGAGAATATAGAATCTCCTTTAGGAAGAGAAGTTATTAATAAAGGATATTCAAGTGCTTGTGTTGAAAAACAGATAGATGTATCCGGCATAACAATCCTGGTATCGTAAACTAAGAAATTATCTGAAGTAGCAGAAGCCCCAACAGAATCTCTGACTGAAACTATGACCGATCCACCTTTTTTAGCAACTAATAATCCAGATTGGCTGATTGAAGCAATTGAAGTATCGTTGACACTCCATGTCAGAGGGGAAATCGCTTCACCGTAAACAGCCAATTGAAGCGTATCTCCGGCTACCAAAGAACCATTGTTTGGATAAATTGAGAGTGAAGGGAAGGACTTCGTAGTAAAGTAACCATTAGTATAGTTCGCCAGGATGTCCTCGTTAAATAGTGCATCTGTAATATTAATGTTTGTGCTCCATGTATTAATTGTTGAAACTTTAAACCTGATATACAATAAAACTCCACTACCTGATATAGGCGATGATCCGGCAAACGCTAAAGAAATATTTCCCTTCGAACTTGTATCCATTACCATGCTGTAGGATGCCAGAATAGTAGTATCCTGATCTATTCCAACCGGAGTAAGGATATTAGGGTCGAAATTCAGTTTCAGGTTGCCGGACACAACATTTAAACCCGCAAGGCTTGAAACAAAAACAGGAATATCAATAGTATTTCCAGGCCACTGGCTTAAATCATTGGGAATAGTAAGCCTCAATGCCCGTATTTCAGTATAAGCGCTTGTTGTATCTTTAATCCCGGTGCTATCCTGCACTACAACTTTTGTAAAACCCGGGTGAAGGGCTGAAAGCAACCCGGTATTGTCAATGCTGGCAACTGTTGGATTGGTTACAAACCAGGTATAAGGTGAAGTGCCTCCCCCAACATTAAACTGCAACTGTTCGCCAACAGTTAATGATCCATTATCCGGGTATATAGTGATCGAAGGCGGAGAAACAATATTGATATACCCCGAAGTATAATTAATCGCCGGAACTCCTTCGTTGAAAGAAGTTTTATTTGTAAAATTTATCCAATCTCCATAAACTTGAAGCACCTGAAAACGAATGTATATAAATATTCCTTCACCTGTAAACGGAGTAGTTCCTGCACCGGCAATAGTAACCAAACCGGGCGCTGATATATTCACCGCAATATTGCCCATCTGCTGGCTTATTGTCCCTGTTGAAATAACTGAAACAGGTTTAAAATAATATTCATTAAAACTAACCTGTATAAAGTATGAAAGAATATTTTCTCCTGTCAAAGCGCTATCAGCATAAATGGGTACATCAATAGTGCTACCCTGAACCGCGGTAGTATCCGGTATCCTTAGCCCTATTTGCGACCATCCTGTTGGCAGTATGGTCAGCAAAAGCAAAACGGATAGAATGATATTTTTTTTCATCATATGAAAATTTATTTCACGATTTGAAGCATCTGTGTCTGAGAGAAATTATTCGTTGTCATCCTTATAAAATAGGTGCCAATGCCTAAAAGTTTGCTATTGGTAACAGGTATTGAATAAGTGCCTTTGTTCTGCACTGCATTTAATAAACATGCAACTTTTTGTCCTAAAAGACCATAAACTTCAATGTTTATCGATTGGGAATCGTCGTTTAAGTGATAAACAAGCGTTGCATTTCCCGAAGAAGGGTTAGGATAAACCGGATCCATACCTTGCTGTTTGCTTTCAGTGGTAGCAATACCTGTTGTATTGTTGCCGATTAAAATAGTTCCAGGTATAGCCAAAGTTGTGAAATCGGTTTCATCGGCAAGGAATTTTTTAACCGTTACATTGGTTGCTACAGTTGCACTGCCAGATGCTTGAGCAATAAATTTTACATTAACTAAAGTTTTATTATTGCTTAAAGGATTTACCCCGGCCATGGCAATGGATATTATCCCATTCTGATTATCCAGACTGTAAGCCATATTCATATCAGAAACCAAATTTTCAACCCCGGCAGCCTGTATGTAAACAGGATCAAAATGCAGTTGTATATTGGTTGCAGTCATTCCAGATATATTGGCAGCGCTGATTGGGATGGTAACCTCTTGTCCGGCTATAGCATTCGCACTTCCAATCGTTAAAGTTGCATTGGAAATAAGAGGTACGGAATAAGCTGCTTTTAGCATTTCTGCAGGAAATGATTGGATAAGCCCAACAGTATATTGTAAAATTAGAGAAGCATCATAGGCTGTAATTCCACCAGTGGCACTAACATCGGCTACTTGTTGCTGTTCAGGAGTTAATGTAATGTTAGAAACTGAATATTGCAGCACCAGGGAAGCATCGTAAGCCGTAACCACGCCGTTCAAGCTGACATCTCCCATTAATGGGTTTCCTGCAATTGTTATCCAGGGCGTATAATCAACGCTATCGGTAACTATTTCCTGTTCACTGGTTCCGTTGCCCTGCGTGTTAGAATGGAGAGGCCCCAGGTTACTTCCCCACCAGCAATTCTTTGCATTTATTGTAAATGATTTATCAACATTATCAATAGAAAAATAATAATTATTTTTAAAATCACAATTACTGAATGAAGGGTTTGATGCTGCTGTGGCATAAACGCCATAATTATTGTTGTTGATATTGCAATTACTAACTGTAGGACTTGCACTAATTGTTTGTATTCCTTTATTGGCAAAACGGATTATACAGTTTTTTAATTTGCATAAAGGGTCGAGTAACTCATCTTCGAAAATCAAGCCCGCCCAGATGCTATTACAATCCCCGATAGTTGCAATTGTAGCTGTACTATCCGAATTTGAATCACCTCCATAAAAGTCGTCTATAAGACTTGTAAAAACTATTAGACTATCTGGGGTTGAGCCTCCCTGGGCATTAAGCCCTTTAAAAACGTCTAAATAACTATAATTATAACCATAATAACAATTATAATAATTAGGAATAAATTTACAAACAACTCCCGGTTTAATGGTTAATGTTGCCCCTGTGCCTACGGTATAATTTCCAAATAAATAAGCTATATTGTTAACTCCGCCAAACGAACGTTTCGGAAGAGTCTCATCCTGAGTTAAGGTTTCATCCCTTACTTTGATTATTTTATAGGTTGTTCCGGATATAATATTGTTAGAAGAAGATGCCGGGTATGACACCAAGGATATTTGTATGGGATAATATTGCAGGTTATTGAAAATACAGGTGTCAATTTTAGGCGAGGAAACACCATTCATATCAACACCGTAATTTAAGTTTTCAAAACGTGTATGCCTGATTGTTGGTGAAGCGCTTAATGTAGTAATCCCTATTGAACCATATTTGAAAATAGCATTGTTGATGGTACTTGAATCGTCGCTCACATCGTTAAAAGCAATCCAATTGCCAGACCATAACTGATTAATTCCATCGGGCGGATGTGTTGCTGAACCATCCTGGTTCATGTCTTTGGGATTTCCATAATTGTCATCTGCAACGTTTGTAAATACTACAGGATTAATCGAAGTTCCCATAATATTCAAACGGCCATTTACAATGAACCCATTTGCAATATTGTTAGTGTAATTATAATAAAAATAAGAGCCAGTTGTTGATTTAAACACTATTCCCGCCGGAATGGTAATTGTAGTTCCTGAATTAATTGTACAATTTCCTTCCATAAAATAAGAAATATTGTTGTATCCGGCAAAATTTCTTACAGGAACCGTATCTGTTTGTGAATAAGTTTCAGGATAAACTGACAAAGCCATGATACCGACATTAAGAGCTGTACAGTTTGAAAATGTAGGTTTTGAAAACATGCTCAATTCTATAGGAGAATAAGTAATATTATAAAACTGGCAATTTTTGAAATCAGGATTGGCAGAACCTATAACTGAAGCTCCAAAAAAGGAAGACAATTGTATAAGACAACTGTCAATAGTTACATGAGAATTGGCAATATACAAACCCGATCCTGCATAGGATATCTCACAATTTCTCAATGAATTCACCGTGTCAGCATCGTAACTGTTATTTAAAAACCTTATACCGCCATAATTATTATAACAATCCCACGCACCCCAATCACCTTTTGCCGGGAATGTTGTATTGCCGTTATTGTTGGAATCACCTCCCTTAGAATCATCTGCATAGGAAGTAAAATATATTTTATTGGAAGCAGTGCCATTAGCAATTAAATTACCATTAACATCAATACGAGGGCTTTGACAATAATTATCTCCCCTGAATTTAATTACTACACCCGGTTGTATGGTTAACTTGGCATTACTTGAAATAGTAAGGTTGCTGATAATATATGCAATGTTTGTTATACCTGCCACATCGCGGGAAATAAGATTAGCATCGGATGAAAGCGTTCCCTCAATTATTTTAATTGCCTGGCTTTTATTTGAAACAAAGGTAATATTGTTTAAAGTTGGATTCGATGTAAGAGAAATTGCAATCGGGTCGAGGTTGCAATTTTGAATGGTAACAGAATCAATATTCGGGGTTGAATTTCCATTTGAATAAACACCATAGTTCAAACTATTTGTTATGTTAGAATTTTTTAATTGGCCGCCAGCATTTTCAAAAGTAACTCCCCCTTCGCTTGTGTTACCGGCATAATTAATAATGGTATAATTTAATAAACAATAAGCATCATCGCTGGTAGACCGAAATTTTATTGAACCCCAGTCGCCGGCAGCCGGCGTTGAACCATTTCCATCTCCATTTGAATCGCCCGGGTTGCCTTGGTTGTCGTCTTTAATTGAAGTAAACACAACATGCTGGCTTGAGGTTCCATCGGTCTTAAACCCACCGTCCACAAATATGTTGGTTCCATTATAGGTATTATTCATTTTAATAACAACACCGGGTTCTACATTTACATTGGTTCCGGAGTTTATAGTCATATCAGATAGCAACACATAGGAAATATTAGAATAACCTGCCATATCGCGTTTTTTTATCGTACCGTTCTCGCAAACATTTCCTCCTAATAATCCAATTGCACGCCAGCCAACATTGGTAAACGTTATCCCCGAAAATGTAGGATTGGATGAGCCGGAAATACAAATAGGCGTATATTTAATATTAATCATGCTATCGTTTGATATGGTGGGATTTGATGCCCTGTAACATGAAATACCATAATCAAGATTTTCAAAATCGCAGTTTGAAATTGTAGGGCTGGCATCAATCATGGCAACTCCTGCATCGTTTAAATATTCAGTTGTACTACAGTTAGTAAAATTATTATAATACTGAATTGCTCCATATTTTATCCGGCAATAGTTCAAAGTGCCGGCGCTTCCAGGGTTAAATAAAATACCGCCCCAATCGCCAATTGCCGGAGAAGTTAAAGTGCCATCTTTGTTTGTATCGCCAGGCTTTCCAAAATTATCATCTTTTGCCGAAGTAAACGTAATCATACTGTCAGCGCTTGCATTGGCTATTAGTGTCCCGTTGACAATTATCTGCTGGTAATAGGAATATGATTTAATTACTACTCCTTTATTAATGGTTAATTTGATACTACTGGGAATAGTAACCTGATTTAACAACAGGTAAGTAATATTCTGAACGTTTGTAAAAGAACGGGTTGTTATGGTTGCATTTGCTGTAAGGGTATTCCCTATTAAACCAATGGCGTCATAAGTATTATCGGAAAAAGATAAAACATTGTTTGACATGGTTGGATTTGCCTCAAACGACATGGCAATCGGGGTCATCTGGCTTGAACCGATGGTATTGTTAGTTAATACAGGATTTGATGCATACAACATATAAACCCCAAAATAATTATTTGAAAGATTACATGAATCAATAGTAGGGCTCGCGTTAGTCATGTTTATTCCACCGGTATTACCATATCCGGCATATCGTACCTGGCAACGGCGCATCACACAATTCGCATCATTGCTTTGATCTTCAAATTGTATTCCGTACCAGTTTCCTGATGAAGGTGCGGTGGTTGTCCCATCATTATTTGAATCGCCTCCCCAGTTATCATCCAAATACGAAGTAAAATAAATATTCTCTCCCGGTTTGGCTATAGCTTTCAGGCTACCTTGCACATCAAGAGAGTAGTAATTGAATTTCAAAATATTATTTGAACCAATCACCATAAGAGCTCCATTATTAATCGTCATTCCATAAGGGAAATAATATGGAATATTGATAACGGGAAGAGTCAGAGTGTCTGAAAAACTGCTAAAATACATATAGACTACACTATTCGTATTTCCCAGAAAAGAATTGGTGCCGCTAACCATTAAATTTGCAGATGCATTATATATAATTGGCCAATTGCAACTGGTAATATTTATATTTGAAATATTTACAGATGATTTATTAAATAATGAAACCCCATTTTGAAAATGCTGGATATTCACCCCGGATAAAGTTGAATGAGAATTTTGACTGGCATAGATACCACTGCCATATGAAGTAGCCCACGAACCATTACCATTTATATTGCCTCCTGTCATAATAAGAGTTCCCATTGCCTCAAGATGAACGCCATAATTGCTAATATTGGTCAGGTCAGTATTTGTTAAAGTTGCTTTACCATTATATATGTATAGTTGGTTTGCATATTGAATCTGACACGAGTTTAAGATTACATTTCCTGAATCTGAAATAGTTCCATCTCCAACCTGGATAGCATTCCAAATTCCCGGAGTAGGACTTGCATTGTTTGAAGTGAAAACTACAGTGTCAGCTTTCAGCTTACCATTCACATACAAGTTCTGATAATCATCAAACTTTACCACTACTCCCGAATCAATAGTAAGGGTAACACCATGATTAATCGTGAGGTTATTAGTTATGATATATGGGCTGCCGGCAATATTCCATGTTGAGTCGGTTGAAATGGTTCCCGAAACGTTAGTCGCAAAAACCGGTTGCATGCCAAATATAATGACAACAGCAATTAAGGAGAATAGGCTTTTCATAATGTTGGATTTAGATTAAACACTAATGTGAAAATTTTACTTTAAAGTTAAGATATTCTATTCTTATCTGAAAATTTTTTAAGCTTTTTAACTTGATCGTTTTCTAAAACGTATTAATTGTTTGTGTTGTGTTAAACAGAAATATCCTTCAGTTTGTTCATTAAAAAAAATAATTTTCAATACTCTTAACCCGGAATAAATTTATTCTATGATTTTGTAGGGATTTGAAAACAAAAAATCATCGGCAGATTTTTTATTTTATACCGATAATTAAAATCTAAAAATCAACGATTAAAATATATCCCAAAATAAAAAAACCGGGTAATTTTTATTATACTCGGTTTTTCGTACTGTTTAAAATTAAATACCAGTTATAAATTTATTTTATTAAAAGGATATTTTTTGTATAAACATTTTCGGAAGTTGTAAGTTTAATAAAATAATTTCCTTCTCTCAAATTACTAAGGTTCAATGAATAGAAATTTATATTTGGTTGAAGCTTAACTTTAGTTACAACTTTTCCTAAAATATCAATAACCGAAAGTTCCGATGGTTTGTTGCTTTGTAAATTCCAGCTAAGATAAACTAAGCCTTTAGTTGGATTGGGATAAATATTGAAAATATTTTTGTTTTCAACAGTAGCAACTAAAGTATTATTTATAACTGTAATAGTTAACGTATCCGAGGCTTGGGCGTTTTGAACATCTGAGGCAGTAACTAATAATTGGGTTGAACCTAAATTTGGTTCTGTCGGGGTTATTTTCAATATTTGGGTTGAATCATTATAAACCAACCACGATGGCAGTTCCGAACCACCAAGCAATGTTAAAGTGTAAGAAACCTTGTCACCTTGATCCTGATCAGTAGCTAACCCACTTATTGTATAATTAGTAGATGTATTAACCGTTACAGTATCTGTCTGGTTTAGCTTAGCAAAATGAGGTGGATGGTTGAGTTGCAGCACAGAATACCCGTAAATTTCATTAATTGAATAACCTTGTGTGGCATCAGACCTCAATAAACCTTGTATAAGCACATACTTTGCCTGAACAGGATCAAAAACAATTTTGTCATAGTTTCCATTACCATTGGATTCTGCATAAACCGTCTGCCAATGAATACTATCTGTTGATACCAGAATATCATATTTTTTGCCATAGACGCCACCCCAATTTAATAGCATTTCCTGAAGCGTATATAACGAATCCAGTTTTATAAGAAACCATTCATTATCCTGGCCTAAGCCCGATGTCCAGCCTGTTGTTAAACTGTTATCAACCGCATTTACAGGAAATCCTAAAATATTTGAAAATGTTGATGCATAAACATTTCGGAATTTAAATTTGTTAGAAACAACGCTATCTATAATTGAAAAAACAAAATAAGTAGTTAAAGTTCTTCCAGAAGTATCGGTAGCAGTAACTTTCACGTCAGATATTCCTAATTTGTTTGGAAGCGGCACAATTTTAACATAGCCGGAATCTGTAATAAAATATTTTGCGATTTTTGATAAACTGTCAACTTTAAAAACCAAAGCTGAACTGTCCTTTTTAATAATCCAATTTGATAACTTTCCTAAAGTTATTGTATCTGTTGCTGAATATCCTTTATATACAAAAGCGCCCGGTATTGGGTTTTTAAGGATTGGCGGATAGTCAAATGAATCTGAGAGTGCAATATTAACATGAGAAGGATCGGTGCGTTGAATGCTATCCATTGCACCTGCACAATCTGGTAAACCACCATTACCGTCATCGTCGGTCCATTTCCAGGTAATCCTCCAGCATAACCATTATGATAGAGGTAAGTATAGGCTTTCATTGGATTAACTGTTGTAGTTGGCCCTTTTGCGGCAAATTCGCCAATAACAATCTTTTTGTCAAGGTGCCAATAAGAAGCCGGATGAATAAAAGGGTTTAAATCGCTTCCAGCCCAATTATAGTAATGAACCGAATAAAAATCCAATGTACCCAATGAGTCTCCTCCACTGGCTATTAAAGCGGCATCAGAATAATAATTTTTATAAGGGCTATTATTATTACAAGCGATAAAACTCCAGGAACCATTTGTAACCATAGCATTGGGATCGGTTCTATGTATTGCGCCGGCACAACGGTTAACAAATGTTTGAACGTTCTTTATTTTTACATGTATAACACTATTCCAGTTAGCATTTGATACATCGCTGCACATCCCTTCCGGTTCATTAAAAATTTCCCAGCTAAGTATGCCAGGGTGCGATTTTACATATTTTACCATCGGTATCAATGCGCTGTCAATATATGCCTGCATACTTGCCGAATCGGTTAGTAATGCTTTATTCTGATTTTTGACAGTTGTGCTTAAAGTCGTTGTCAACATATCGAAAGACCATAAACTAAGGTCTAACAATACTCCATTTGAATATGCAATGTCTAAGGCTTTCCTTAAGTTTTTCAAATCCGTTAAACTAATACCCGATACTTTTCCATTTGTGAATATGGGGCTACCCGTGCCGTTAATATGCAGCCACCAGCGAATGGCATTTCCACCGGCAGCCCTGATCCCTTTTACTGCATTGGTGAAATTATTTTCATCAAAGCTGCCAAGGTCGCCAGGCCAGTTCATATATGCAAGGTTTATCCCATTTATATAAATTTGCTGGGTGTCTTTTTTAATATAGTTGGGCCCTGCTGCAATGATATTAATTGAAAAAGCAATCAGGATTAAAGAAAATGTAAAAGTTTTCATCCGTATAAAATTTAATTTTCAAAGGTCGAATGGAACCCACATGTCTCAGCTTTCAAACTATTTGTGTTGTTTGCTAAGATTTTATTCATCCGTTCTTTGTGTTACACTTGTTTAACATGTGGGTTTCATATTATTAAAATTTAATGTTTAGAGCTCGAATAGCTGTACCGGTAAACCGATAATTCCTTAACATCTTAGCATCATGCTTAATTATGTTAAGATTCTATCCATTCGAATTTTATATTAAACATGTTTATTAATCTGTAGGTTTCAAAATAATTAATATTTTTTTGAACTTACAATTCTTTTTATGCACGCTCTAATATTTCAAGGCACATCCTGGCATTGTGGTAAGGACACTTCCAAAAACCAGCTTTGTCCTGGCCTTTAATACGTTCGCCGCTTACAGTTACCAAACCAAACCATTCGCCATTAACAGGGTCAATAATATATTTCTGTATGAAATTTGCAGTATTGATTGAAGTATTTAAAAACACTTGTTTCCCTGAAAGCTTGTAAGCATTATGAAAACCGACAACAGCCTCGGCTTGTACCCACCACTCCGTATCCTTTGAGAATTTTTCCGAATTTCTTTTAACATCGTGAGAGAGCGAACCTGATGGATGAATACCTTCTAAACAAGCTTGCGCCATATTTATAGCTACTTGTTTAAATTTGTTTATCAGTTCTTCATCTTCAATAACCTCGGCTGCTTCAAGCATAAGCCAACTGCCTTCAATATCATGTCCGTATGAAATATTATCGGACTTTAAATTCCAGTTCTCATCAAAAAACAGGTTGTAATGAAAATCAGCCTTATCTAAAATACAATCATAAAAAACTTCTAGAAGGGAAATTATTTTATTTTTTAACTTTTCGTTTTTATATATCCTGTAAAAATTTGTATAAGCTTCAAGAACATGAAGATGTGTATTCATCGTCTTTTTTTCGTTCATGTCTTTTGTACTTAACCTAAGGTCGCCTATTTCCTGCCATTTTCTGTCGAATGCTTCGAAATAGCCTTTCTTTAAAGGATCAAAAGAATATTTTTCAATCAATTCGAATGTTTCAATAGCCTTATCCAAACATTCTTTTAACCCGGTTAGCAAATAATATTCCGATAATGCATAAATAACAAATGCTTCGGCATAAACCTGCTTTTTAGTATCTGCAGGGTTGCCTTTATAGTCAAGTTTCCAGAAAAATCCTTTATATTCTTTGTCGTAAAAAAAATGTATAATATAATTATAAGCCCTGTCAGCAAGTTTTCTGAATATTTCATCATTGTTTCTCCGACATGCTGCTGAAAAAGTCCATAAAATACGTGCATTCAAAATTAAGCCTTTGTCGGAATTAAAGTCGATATGCTTATCTTCGTCAATCTTTCCAACGAACCCACCATTTTTTTCATCAACTGTATTATTTGACCAGAAAGGTAAAATGTTTTTGTAAAGTTCGTTTTGTGCAAATGTCTTTAAGTCATCTATCATTTGAGTAGTTTAAATTAAATTTAGCCTAAGCAAAAGTAATAATTTTAAAGGATTATTAAATAATATTGGGCAAACGAATATACAAGATAATTGCCCAAGCTTTGATTAATTTCTTTTTAAACTTTCTATTTTAAATAAGTAAACCTGTTAAACCCTGGATAAGCATTTATTATGAATGATAGCAATATCAATCCATTATTTTGACACAATAATACCAATAAAAAGTTTTATACTTTAATATATTTGACCGATTTGTATAAGATTATTAAATGTTTATAATATCAAAATTAGAATACTTTAAAATAAAGGTTGTAATTTTAAATAATTAAATTTACTCATGAAACCTACATGAAATAATGTGTAACCCTAAAATCGGATGAAATAAAATGCAGAGTTTATTTTCTAAGAAATATTATCTGCAACATGTAGGTCCCATCCGGTTTTTGAATAATAATATTTTCAAATGAAAAAAAAATTACTAATTCTGGCTTTCTTTATTATTTCAATGCAAAGCATAAATATTCTTGCACAAGATACAATTAAAGTATCATGTGTTGGCAACAGTATAACTGACGGGCCTGGCATGACAAGGGGACTTGAAGATTATCCTGCCCAGCTTAATGCATTACTCGGCAGCAGATATGCATTATCGGGAATTAAATGCGTGGTAAGTAATTATGGGGTTTCCGGCACGACAATGCTAAAAAAAGGTGACTCTCCCTATTGGAATAGTGGATTATTTCCGAAGGTTATGGTTTCGAAACCCAATATTGTAATTATCGAACTGGGGACTAATGATAGCAAACCGCAGAACTGGAAATACAAAAGCAATTTTTATAATGATTATGTTTCTATGATAGACACCTTTGCTAATTTAGATACCCATCCGAGGATAATTCTTTGGTGTCCTCCTAAAGTATTCATCCAATCGGGTGGAATTACGGATACGATCATTGGCAACCAGATTGTACCGCTTGTTAAAAAAATAGCTGCAGATAAAGGCCTTGAGGTTATTGATTTTTATGCTATAACAACCGGTCACCCTGAATTAAGTGCCGATGGTATCCATTTTGCCAAAGGAGGATGTTACATGGTGTCGAAGAAAATATATGAAACCATATTTAAAACTAAATTGACTACAATTAATGATGAAAACGTTAATTTTAATAAACCAATAAATGCAAGTACTTTTATACAGGAAGGAGTAAATAAGTACTCGCCTGATTTATTAAACGACGGTTATTTAAATACTAAATGGAAAGCAAAAGGATTACCGGCAACAGCTGTTATTGATTTGAATTCGAGCCAAACCATAGATGCATTTCAGCTATCATTTGTCGATATGAAAAAAGGCTATCAATATAAGATTGAAAGCTCAACAGATTCATCAAGCTGGGATCCAATAGTTGATCAAACAACCAGGATAGATACAACTTCAGCATTTAGCAAGGACACAATTGTTCCAAAATTGATGCGCTATATTAAACTTACCATTACTGGCTTTATGAACAGCGCTTCAGACACTGTTAGTTTATATGAGTTTAAAGCATTAAAATATACCGGTTTTAAACACGCATCACCCTATTATGTTAAATTAACCAGTCCCGGGACAATAGCTTACTCATATACTAAACCCGACATAGCTTGTGCCCAATTTTCATTATATACTTCAAGCAAAACGGGAGTTATATTGCAGGTGTTATCGCACGATACAAGCGCTACTATTAATTTTAAAATGCATCATTTAAACGCAAATCCTTTTATTATTTGTACAGATTTATTTTATGATACTGCTGAAATTATTTCAGATTCATCAAAATATTATATTGAACCTGTTGTAGCAGGTATTGATACAAAAACTATTCAATCATCAGAAATTTCAGTATTTCCCAATCCATTTTCCGATGAACTTACTATAACAAATTTAAAGTTCACCGGCGATAAAGGATTAGTGGATATTTATTCTGTTGATGGAAAACTTTTAAAAATTCTAAATTATTCTAATAACGATGGATCAACCGTTAGTTTAAAATGGGATGGAACTGATATGCTTTCCAGGAAAGTCCCATCAGGGATATATTTAATTGAAATTATAAATGAACAACAACGTTCAGTAACAACTGTAATAAAAAAATAATAAGCAAATTATTATTTCGGATTAAATTTTCATAATGGAAAATTAGCATTTTCACAGATAAATTATACCGAAACTTACAAGGCGACATTTGAACAGAATAGTCCAAGAGACCAGTTCAAATGCCGCTTTCTTTTATGAAACACCCATGATTCTGTCGTTCGCAAACACGAATGAAGATAATGTGGGTCTTCCATACGACCATAAAAAATAAAATTATCTACGTGTGAAATAATACTAATTTCTGTTCATTTCTTAATTACCGAATTCGATAGTCATTCTGGAATTTTCAAAAAAGATATAACTTTAAAATTTGTAATTAAAACATTCTAATAGCATAAAAATAAAATGGAAAAAATTATCCTATGCCAATTGCTGAAATTGAAAAATCGGACAAACAATTATTTGAAGCAGCTAAAGTTGTTTATGATTTGGCTTTTGAGCCGGGCGAACTCGATATGAAAACAAAAGTTCTCATTGCACTGGCTTTGGACGCATTGCATGGCGCTTCGGCCGGGGTTAAATCGCTTTCTGATTCAGCAAGAAAGTTAGGCGCTACAGATGCCCAAATTGCTGAAGCTATAAGAATTGCTTATATGACATCTGGAATGGGAACACTGGCAGCATCAAGGTTTGCTTTTGCCAATAAGCCATAATATTTTTAAACCTTTATTAATACTTTTTTTTAAAATTTTTCAAACTTTTTCTTAAACTTCTGAAGTAATTGAAAGCATTGCTATCACTTGGAAAAAGCAAATCCACATATATTGTACAATAATTACGGAGCAATGCAATTGACAACAAACACAGGAAAAATAATTAATTAAATATAATCGGCTGATTTTATACTATTTGATTTATAGTATGATATAAATCAATATTGTTAGTGAGATAATCCTTTTATAAATTTAAAATAAAGTCTGTAACTTTAAAATATGAAAATAAATAAATTTAATTATTATGGAATTACCTAATGTTAATAATCCTGTTTGGAGAAATCTTCTTACAAACCAATTACAAGTTGATCTTAATTTCTTAGGGGCAAAGATGCTGATTTCAAAATTGCGTGTTTCTTTAAAACTTTCTCCTTCAAATGAAACGGTTGAAGATGCTATTAAAGAAATTTATGATTTGTATCAAAAATATAAAGATTTGCCAAATGCCCAAAAAGATATATTAATTCTTTCAGGAAAATAAAAAGGGAATAAGCATTACTTAAAAATGGCTTCATATAAGTTATTCGGATAAATATATCTGGTCTTTGAAAAGTAAACAATAATCGGATGAAACATCTGGTGTTTTGAAAAATAAAATGACATGTAAAGCAAAATGAATATTTCAATATAAATAATTTAAATTTTTAAAGATGAAAAATGTAATGTTTTCTTTAAACGAGGTTGCCAGCCTTATTAATAAAGGCAAAAAATTATTGCTTGCCGGCGATGAAGAATTATTAAAACAGCTTCCTGAAGGTAATTGGATAGGAGGGTCAATTCCTTATTTCATGACCGATAAAGGTGGTTTGTCATCCAGCAATAATATTTTAATTAATGAATTACCCGATTTTGTTAAAAATATTAAACTAATGAGCTATGATAAATCAACAATAGAAAATATTTATAATGATGGATTTGATAATGGGTTTAGTGTGTTGATTATCCCTGCGATGAGCGATGCACATTTATCATTTGCATTAAATGCTCCTGATTATAATGGTTTCGCGACAAAGCCCATAATTGGCTGGATATTGGGTACTTTATTAGACGATATTGGCAAAAAAACAGCAAAATCTTTTAATGGTTCAGGGAAAAAAATGAGCGATAGTAATGCTGTAGTAATGCATGTAGAATTACCTGTTGAAAAATATGCAGAAATAAATATTATCAACATATTTTCACAGGGAGAAGCCGATATTATTGAATTTCCCGAAAGCGGGTTTCAGGCGGTTTTCGCTAATATTAACGGTGGAAAACAAAATTTTGCCGAATATATTACAAAAAAGAACCTCGATATTAGATTGCCATTAGTGGCTGACTATAGCGGGGCTATGATAAATATTAGTTTCCAAAGCATAAACAAAGAAGAAAAAAAAGTAAACTTTTATGCTCCTGTTTTTGAGGGAATAAAATATAAACATGCAGCGCCTGTGAGCGATTACATAAAACAATTTAATGAGTTAATCCCTGATGAGGGAACTCAAAATATTCTTTTTTCATGCAATTGTATCCTGAATTATCTTTATTCGGAATTGGAAAATAAAAAAACAGGGAATATTACCGGGCCTATTACTTTTGGTGAAATTGCATACCAGTTGCTGAACCAGACTTTGGTATATCTTGAAATCAGGGATTTATAGATTTGTTTTTTTAATATCGGAATTGCTTTTCAATAAAAATTGGTTTTAAAAGCCGGCCAAAAGTTTCACTATTATATCCCTGTCTGTTGTTTCGTTGTTTTAATCGTTGGCCATGATATTCCAATCAAAGAAATTATTATGAGCATTCCTCCGATTATCCATTTAAAAGTTAAGCTTTCTGAGAAAACTGCAATTCCCAAAACAACTGCAAATAATATCCTCGAAGATGAAATAAGCGAACCTTTGGCAGCTTCAATGTATTTGTAACCGGCGGTAATGCATACCTGGCCTGTATATCCTAAAACTGCTGAAATAATTATATAAATGAATTCTTTTTGGTTGGGCAATACAAATAATGGTATCAATAAAATACCATTTATTACCATGCCAATAGCCATTAAATAAAAAAGTATAAGTATTGTAGAATCAAATTCCCGTGCCATACGCAGGGTCATCACTGCCAAAGCTGCAAAAATACCAGACAATAAGCCATACCAATCGCCCATGTTAATATGCGAAAAATCGGGATGGATTATCAGGTAAATTCCTGTCATGGTTATAAACAGATATAATCCATGAAGTATTGATATTTTTTCTTTGGTAATGAACGGCGTGAAAAGGAAAATAAACATTGGGTATGTCATATTTAGCATATTCGAATTTGTAATGGTTGTGAGTTTCACCGATAGAAAAAAGAAAATAAGCGCAGCAGTGTTCAATACAGCCCTCCAGATTACCAATTTTGTTTTATTCGGTTTAAATGAATTTTTTGTTTTATACATTACAATCCCTGAAACTATAAAACCTAAAAGAAACCTGGAAAATGTAACTTCTATTGCTGGAATATTAGTATTTGTGCATGCAAATTTTACAAATACAGTTGCTCCTGCAAAGAATAATTCAGCAAGCATAAGAAGAAAAATACCACGATAAATTTGTGCTTTCATAGCCGGCAAATGTAGAAGTTAATTTTAAATTTAAGCTTGAAATTTATATGGCATTTAAAGCCTATTATTATTTATAAAGTTCTTAAATCTTGTCCAATCTGTATTTATAATAATTAATTTGCCAACTATAAAAGCTTATCTTATCAGTAGATTGTTTTATGACATCATTACAAACCCTAAAATATTGCCTGCTTTAAAAGGTAATATTAACTTTGCCTTTTAAAAACTTATAATAAAAATGGATAAAAAGCTGGCGGAAAAAGCTTATGTTCTTCTATCAGGTGGTCAGGATTCTTTTGTTTCACTAATATGGGCGCTACAGAATTTTGAAAATGTTGAAGCTATAAGTATTGATTATGGCCAAAGTCATAAAAATGAATTATCGTATGCTTTAAAAATTGCAAAACATTTTAAAATTAAGCATATTATTTACGATATAGGTAATTTTTTCAGTTCCACAACAATAAGCACACTTATTAATAAAGGCGATCATAATCTGAAGCATCAGCTTGCCGGGCACTTGCCTGCCAGTTTTGTCCCGAACAGAAATGGGATATTCCTTACAATAATTTCAAACCATGCTTTTAGAAACGGCGAAAAGAACATACACCTTGTCATTGGCGCTTGCGAAACCGATTATTCCGGTTATCCCGATTGCAGGGATAATTATATAAAAGCCAAGCAATTGGAATTGTCTCTTGGATTGGACAGACCTGTTACCATACATACTCCTTTGATGTGGAAAAACAAAGTCCAGGTTTTTGAAATGGCACATGATGCCGGTAAGTTAAAAGAACTTATTAAACTTACTCTTAGCTGTTATAATGGAATAGAATCGTTATTTGAATGGGGAAGGGGATGCGGCGACTGCCCAGCTTGTAAATTGAGAGTTAAAGGATATGAAGAGTTTAAACAAGCTATAAAATAAAAAGTATTAACCTTGTTACAAAATAGGCAATCTATACTTTCAATCAAAAAGTTAAGAGCTTTATCACTTTGTTATTACATATTAATAAATATAAAAACTGCAAATTAAAAGATTTAAAAAGAATGTTTTATAATATTTCATTATTACATTTTGTAAGAAATAAAAATAAAATTACTTTTGCTCCGCTATAAAACGATTGATGGTTGACAATCGGATATTATTATTCAAATTAAAGTTGACAACAATCAATTAAAAAGGTTCGGTAGTTCAGTTGGTTAGAATACGTGCCTGTCACGCACGGGGTCGCGGGTTCGAGTCCCGTCCGGACCGCTTTAAAGCCTCGAAGAAATTCGAGGCTTTATTTTTTTGGGACTATTTCATTCTATATAAAAATTCCTCGTTATCACGTTTCCATTATCATTAATTATCTTTAAAAAATCATGTCAATTAATAATATCCCTCATTTAAGCAAATGATATTTATCATCATTTTTTAAACGTTAATAAATAAAAATAGTTAGATAGTCAAATATATCTAACCTTTTATTTAGTTTAAAGTAAAAATTAATAAACCATAAATAAAATGAAAAAGATTTTAATATTTATTCTAAGCATATATGTTTTTAATCTTTCACTATATTCACAAGATGAGAGAATTAAAAACAATATTGAAAAAGCTAAACTTAACAAAGGAATATTCTATTCTGCAGATGGCTCAGTTAAAATGTTGATAAATATTAACAAAATAGAATCTTATTATAAATGGATCAAAACTGCCGATACGATAAGCTTTATAGATAGAATAGCAAGTCTTGACTTAGCCTCTATCAGTGACTTGTTTAATACAAATAGTAAAGAAAATTTTGACCTTAGCGAAAAGATTAATAAAAGTAAAAATGTTTTTAAATAAGCTAAACCTGAAAAAATTTAAAGTAATTTCTGATAACCCTTATACTTTCCCCTGAACAATTATTAGTCAATATTTACCTATTGAAAAAGTTTTTTCTTTTGTATCTTTAAGTTTTAAATGTTTTGCAAACTATCTTTGAATAATTTCCACTAAATTTCTAAATACTATTTAACATTTATTTTTCAATAATTACAAAGCTTTTTTATAGCTGCATAAGCTTTTTGAATGCCTAATTCGCCTGCTTTGCTTAAATCGAGACAGCCTTTTTCTTTTTCGTTAATGTAAATATATGTCAAGCCTCTATTGTAATAAGCTTCTGCAAATTTAGGCTCAATTTCCAGCGCTTTATTAAAGGCCAGTATAGCCCCGGCAAAATCTCTTGATTCAATTTTTGCATTTGCCAAATTAAAATAAGCGTAATAAAATGTCGAGTCTAATTGTATACACTTCAAATAATCTGATATCACTACATTATAATCAGGCACAGTAATTTTCTTTATATTCTGAAGCCGGTTATTATTATTTAAATAAATGGTATTATAACATTCGTTTATCGAGTTCATTAATGAAATCATATCAAAACATGTGTTCGCCCTGTTGAAATAGGCAAGAATAAAGTCAGGTTGCAGTTTTATAATATTATTATAATCATCCAAAGCTTCTGCGAAATGTTTGTATTGGGCATGAATTATTGCCCTTAAAAATAGTTTTGTTTCATTAATCTTTAACACCGGAACATTGAGCAATTCATCAGACAGATATGAAGCCGTATCCTGCAGAAGATTCTCATCGGTGCAGGTTAGGGCAAATTTTCCATTTAATAGATTTAGTTTATTCAAATTAAGCATATTTTCAACAAATGGAAATTGAAATATTTTTACAGAATCGTTCTGAATAAAATTGATCCTGAAATTTAAACAAGGTGAAATACCACGTTCACTGATTTTGGCAATTTGTGGATTTTCTCCAGTAAAATCAGCTTTAAATTCAATTCGCTTTATAAGTTCTGCTGAATCCAATTTGTTTGTTTTGCTGGTACTATCGTAATTTGTTCCAAGCTTTAAAGCTGTTTCATAATCTTTATTTGCCCCGATGAAATCATTTATGTTTCTTCTTGCAATTGCCCTGTTATGATAGGCTTTTGCAAACTCAGGGTATAAATTTATTGCAGTTGTATAATCAGCTATAGCCTTATAATTATTATTCAGCTCCTGCCAAACAATAGCCCTGTTAAAATATGTAAAAACATTGTTTGGGTTAATCCTTATAACTTTATTATAATCTTCAAGCGCTCCTTTATAATCTCCTTCTTTTGCTTTTAGCTCTGCTCTGTTGTAATAAGTCAGGTCATTTTCAGGGTCTAATTCTATAACTTTTGTATAATCATCCATTGCGCCGGCATATTCCTGCATTTCATACCTGGCTAATGCACGGTTAAAATATGCAAATGAATTCACAGAATCAATTTCTAATACATAATCGAAATCTTTAATGGCGCTTTTGAAATCTTTCATTTCACAACGATTTCTTCCTCGTCTAACATAAGCTTCTTCATTTTGGGGGTTTAACTGGATTGCTTTTGTAAAGTCAATCATTGCATCGGCATATAATGTTTTATATTGTTTGCCAATCGCGCGCATGAGATAAGCGTCAGCATTACTCTTGTCCAAGGCTAAAGCAAAATTAAAATCATTGACAGCATCGTCGTATTTTTTTAAAATAATTGAGTTGATTCCCCTGAATAAATATGCATCCATATTTATTGGCCGTATATCTAAAGCCTGGTTGTAATCTTCCCTTGCTCCCCAGAAATCGAAAAGCTTTTCCTTTGCCCTGCCACGGTTTAAATAATAATTTGAATAAACAGGATTTATTTTAATTGCTGCCGTGAAATCGTTAATTGCCCCCCTGTAATCGCCCAGGTTATACTTTGAAATAGCCCTGAAACAATATGCATCGGACAAATCAGGCACAAACCTGATTAATGTATTGAAACAATCCAATGCAGATAAATTATCATTTTTATTAATTTTTTCAATACCAGTATTCATCCAGTAATCAATATTTAACTGTGCAAAGGATGCTATAATTGGTTTAATGAATAATATAGTTATAATTATAAATTTTTTCATTAATTTATTTTGGAGCTACGAAATATAAAAAATTAATAATAGGTTAATATAATGTATTTTAGCTCTTCAGGGTTTATTATTGAAATACAAAGAAAACTAATTTTATAATCATTCATTGAATAATAAATCAATATCCGGAAACTCTTCTTATTTTAAATATACAATTGAAATAACGAGTTATTTATCTTGTTTTTTTAACAATTTGAATGAAAGTCTTTTTGTTCTATATTTGCAATTAAATCATATATAAAACAAAAAAACAACTGAATAATTATTAACGCAACAATATTATTTTAATAAATTGCCTTTTGTATGAAAAAAGAACTCAAGATAGGTGTAATAATAGTTCTGGCTTTAGGTTTCGTTATCTGGGGGGTAAACTTTTTAAAAGGAAAAAACTTCTTCAGTTCTACAAAAAATTACTATGTAATTTATGATGAGGTAAATGGTTTATTAGAGGCAAACGGAGTGTTCATTAAAGGTTATAAAATAGGCCATGTTGGAAGCATTGGCTTTTCAGATAAGTCGATGAAAAAACTGCGTGTTATTTTAGCAATTCAAAGCAATGTTAAAATTCCAAAAGGGAGTACAGCACGAATATATAGTGTTGATTTGTTAGGCACAAAGGCAGTGGAAATATTATTTTCCGATAACAATAATAATTTACGGGGAGGCGATACGCTAAAGAGCGATATAGAAATTTCAGTTGCCAAGCAATTAGAACCTTATAAGGTACAAGCTTATCATTTGCTTAATTCAATGGATTCATTGTCAAACGCTATATTAAAAATATTTGATTCAGAGGCAATCCATAACCTGCGTACAACTTTTAAAAATGCAAGGATGACTACAGAAATTATAGAATCAAGTATTGATCCAATTAAAACTTCTTTTGAAAATATTGAATCGATGACGCAAAACTTAAAAGAAAACAATAAAAAAGTAAGCGTTATAATTAAAAACCTGGAAACATTTTCAGATACATTATCAAATTTAAAACTAAAAAGCAGTGTTGCAGAATTAAACCAAACACTTATGGAAACCCGGAAAATACTTGTCAATATTAATCAGGGAAAGGGAACCCTTGGAAAATTAATAACGAACGATACATTATACCTTAATCTTCATAAAAGCTTGTCGGATCTCGATACTTTAATCAACGATTTAAAAAAGAACCCGAAACGTTATGTCCATTTTTCGGTTTTTTAAATTAAATCTGATAAATCTTTCAAACATCTAAAAAAACTTAAAAAATAAT
>CAWEFA010000122.1:0-34190 GCA_963808135.1 uncultured Bacteroidota bacterium | reverse complement strand
TTCGAATAGTTGAACACGGCCACGCGGGCCATGTGCTCATTGTGGCGGATAGTGGGCCAGGCGGACAAAATTGCAGCCCAGCTCCTTCGCCCACCCGAGCTAGGAGGCGCGCTCGTCCTCGGACGTGGCGCGCGCCCCCCGTAGCGGGTTCTCCTCGTGGAGGCTGATTCCCGCAGGAAGCGGCCGGCGGTTCAGCAGGATGTCGCTACCCCGGGTCGAAATCGTTCGAAAGCCGATCCTCTCCGCGACCGGGTCGCGGAGAGGATCGGCTTTCGCACGATTTCGACCCGGGGTAGCGACATGCCTGCTGAACGGCCGGCCGGTCTTCCTGCGGGGAATCAGCCTCCACGAGGAGAACCCGCTACGGGGGGCGCGCGCCACGTCCGAGGACGAGGCGCGCCTCCTCCTCGGGTGGGCGAAGGAGCTGGGCTGCAATTTTGTCCGCCTGGCCCACTATCCGCACCAATGAGCACATGGCCCGCGTGGCCGGGTTCGACTATTCGAAGAGCAGGTGAAAAAAGATCCTGAAAAAATAGCCCTGGTATTTGAGAATAAAAGTTTAAGTTATGAAAATCTTAATGAAGCATCTAACAGGTTAGCCAGAGCGCTTATTCAGAAAGGAGTTAAGCCTAATAAGATTGTTGGCTTAATGGTTGACAGAATCTTTCGAGATGATAATAGGAATATTGGGAATTCTGAAAGCCGGAGGCGCATATTTTTCCCCTGGATATGGGTTTGCCTGAAGAACGTGTCAAATATATGTTAGATGATTGTGGCGCCGAACTATTATTAACTAAAAGTGAAATAATAGACAATTACTCTGTCACAAATATTCTGGGATACAGCGAAAATATAACAGGTGCAATAAAAACACCTAATCGTCCATTAAATGAAAAATTTGATAATATACCTTTTCCTGACAGAAGCTTAATTAACTATGAGAAATATTTCAAGCATATTGGCCAGGGAATGGTTAAATATAGTGTCACTTTGCAAGCTACAAGAGGTTGTCCGTATGATTGTGCTTATTGCTGCAGGATGTGGCCCAGAAAAACCGTTATGCGTTCTGCTGAAAATATATTTGCAGAGGTGATGATTTATTATAAAATGGGAATAAAACGATTCGTTTTTATTGATGACATTTTTAACTTAAATAAAGAAAACAGTATACGTTTTTTTAAATTAGTAATAGAAAACGGATTAAAAATAAATATTCTTTTCCCCAGTGGCCTCAGGGGCAATATCCTGACTAAAGAATATATTGATATGATGGTGAAAGCAGGTGTAATAAGCTTTCCCCTTTCCCTTGAAACAGCTTCACCCAGGTTACAAAAATTAATAAAAAAGAATTTAAAGATTGAAACATTTCAAAGTAATTTGGAATACATATTAGAAAAATATCCCCAGATTATTGTTGAATTAAACACAATGCATGGCTTCCCTACTGAAACAAAAGAAGAAGCGCTGATGACTTTAAATTTCATTAAAAGCCATAAATTCATTCATTTTCCATACATCCATATATTAAAAATACATTCTAATACAGATATGGTAAAGATTGCAATGGAAAATGGAATAACCGAGGAACAAATAATGCGTTCTCAAACTTTAGCCTACCATATATTGCCAGATTCATTGCCATTTAATAAAAACTTCACGTTAAGTTATCAAACAGAATTTTTAAATGAATATTTTTTAAATAAGGAACGCCTTATACAAGTTCTGTCTCATCAAATGAGAGTTTTAACTGAGGATGAATTGGTGCAAAAATATAATTCATACTTGCCGGTTAAAATAAGAACCTTTAATGAATTATTAGACCAACTAAATATTTCTTTAAATGAATTACCAGTAAAAGAATGTTTAAGCGAAGAAGAAATCAAAGTTACAAATTTCAATAAAAATGTTCAGGAACATTTTAAAAGAAAAACACCTAAAGATGGCGCGTTGAAAGTATTACTTCTTGACTTATCGCAATATTACAGCAATGATGCAGATATGTTATATGATGTCGTGGAACAGCCATTGGGACTCATGTATTTGATGACATATTTAAATAAAAAGTTCGAGGATAATATCAATGGTAAGATTGCAAAATCGCGTGTAGATTTTGATAGTCACCAGGAATTAAAAGATTTATTAAAAGATTTTAATCCTGATGTGATTGGAATCAGGTCATTATCTTTTTATAAAGAATTTTTCCACAAAACTGTTTCGAAAATAAGAAACTGGGGGTACGATATTCCGATTATTGCGGGTGGTCCTTATGCAACAACTGATTATAACAGGATATTACTGGATAAAAATATAAATGTTGTTGTTTTGGGCGAAGGAGAAATTACTTTTTCCGAACTCATCGAAGCTATTATTAAAAACAACAAAAAATTGCCGCACGTTGATATATTGAGCCAAATTCCGGGATTAGCATTTTCGCCTGTCCAAAAAGATTCTGGCAAAAAAACGGGAAGAGAAGTTGTATTACTCGATGAAATAAATGATAATATTTTAAAATATCCGTCCGGTAATTTAAATGTTTCTGTTAATTCTTCAGATTTATCTTATATAATCTACACATCTGGTACTACAGGAAAACCAAAAGGTGTAATGATAAAACAATATAATGTAACCAGTGTGGTGAAGGATACAAATTATATTAGTATAAATGAAAACGATAAAATATTACAATTGTCAAATTATGCATTTGACGGTTCTGTTTTCGACATATTCGGTGCTATCTTAAATGGGGCTACTCTGGCACTTATAAAAAAAGACAATATTTCAGAAATAAATCAACTTGGGAATATAATAAAGAAGGAAGAAATTTCAGTATTGTTCGTGACAACAGCTTTGTTTAACTCGCTCGTTGATTATGGAATAGATTATTTAGTTGGATTGAAAAAACTTTTATTTGGAGGAGAACGGGTATCGTTTAAACATGTTAAAAAAGCGTTCCAAACTCTGGGAAAAGATAAAATCATTCATGTATATGGACCAACCGAAACTACTGTTTATGCAACTTATTACCCTGTCGACAACATAGACGATTCGCTTGGAACAATTCCTATTGGAAAGCCATTATCAAATAAAAGTGTCTATGTTTTGGATAAAGAACTAAACCTTCTCCCGATTGATGTATCTGGTGAGTTATGTATATCAGGTGATGGCAATTCCTGTGGATATTTAGGAAGAGAAGAATTAACAAAAGAAAAGTTTATTGATAATCCTTATTCGGGTGGAGAAAAGTTATACAGAACTGGAGACCTTGTCAGATGGTTGCCGGATGGGAATATAGAATTCTTAGGAAGAATAGACAATCAGGTGAAAATAAGAGGATTTAGGATAGAACTTGGCGAAATAGAGCATCAATTATCGAATTATAAATCGATAAAAGAAGTTATAATATTAGTTGATGAGAGGGAAGGAAACAAAACACTGATCGCTTATTATGTGTCAACCGAAACAATAGACCATACAGAATTAAAGGGTTATTTATTAGAAAAGTTACCTGCCTATATGGTGCCTTCGTATTTTATATCGCTCGAAAGCATGCCACTGACAGTTAATGGTAAGATAGACAGGAAAAAGCTTCCCAAACCTGAGACGGAAGCCGGCAAAGAATTCAGGCCCCCGTCAAACGAAATAGAGGAGAAACTTATAAAAATCTGGTCAGATGTATTAAAAATTAAAAAAGAAGAGATTAGTGTAAGTAGTAATTTTTTTGAATTCGGAGGCAATTCAATAACTTCAATTGCACTGGTAAACGAAATATACAAAGATTTCAATGTGGAATTTCCGGTATCAAGGGTTTTTGAACTGGAAACGGTTAAGAATATTTCAGATTATATTGCCGATAATTCCAATTATGGAAAATACAGCCCTATAAAACGGGTTGAACGAAAGGAATATTATCCGTTATCTTCATCGCAAATCAGGTTATTTGCAAACTATCTGTTTAATGAGGTTAAGACGGCATATAATATGCCTTTTATATTTAAACTTCCTGAAAATACAGGTAAAACAAGAATCGAAGAATTTGTAAGAATATTGGTAAGAAGACATGAAAGCTTAAGAACGACATTCCATCTTATAGATAATGAGATGGTGCAAAAGGTTCATAAAAGCATAGAATTTCAAGTAGAAGTTTTAGAAATTAAATCGAATTTACAAGAGACCATAAGTAATTTCTCAGAACAATTTGATTTGTCTAAAGCGCCATTATTTAAAATTGGAATCCTATTGTACAACGGACAAAAATATTTAATGTTTGATATTCATCATATTATCAGCGATGGCATATCGCAGGGGATTATTGAAAATGAATTCATGAAGTTTCAAAATGGAGAAGAATTAAAAAAAGTAGAAATTCAATATAAAGATTTCGTTAATTGGCAAAAAAGCGAATGGTTTAGGAAGAAAATAAATCAACAGGAAAAATATTGGTTAGGGAAATTCTCGGATGATTTGCCGGTTTTAAATTTACCCACAGACTTCGCGAGAAATGACAAAAAGTACAACGGAAATAGTATGGCGTTTATTACGGATGAAAGTCTTACAAATTTAATTCGTCAAAAATGCAAAGAAGGGGATGTTACCTTGTTTATGATGCTGGTTTCTATTTTTAAAATATTCCTCTCCAAATTGAGTGGGCAACAGGATATCATTGTTGGCGTGCCGGTTGCAGGTAGAACTCACCCCAAACTAAAAGATGTTGTTGGAATGTTTGTAAATTATTTGCCCCTGAGAAGCTATCCTGTTGCGGATAAACATTTCCAGGATTATTTACTTGAAGTAAAAGCTGAGATATTAAAAACATTCGACAATCAAGATTATCAATATGATGAATTAGTTGAAAAAGTTGTTAAAAAGAATAATCCAGGAAGAAATCCTTTGTTTGATGTAGTTTTCAATTTTGTAAATATCGGAGAAGTCACAAATCTTCCGGAAAGCCAATTGATGGAAATGAACCGATTGCTTAGGAATACTTCAAAAGTTGACATTTTAATTACTGCCACAGAAAGTACTAATAACATTATGTTTGATATTGAATATGATTCTAGACTATTTAATGAAGAAACAATAAAGTTTGTAATAAGCTCATATCGGACACTAATACAGCAAGTTTGCAGTAATTTAAATGTAGAATTACATAAGATTACTTTGGTCGATGCTTCCAATTAAGAAGACATTCTTAAGTAAGATTTGACGCTAATTAATGAAATGTCCTGCATTGAATGAGATTTCCAGTCATTGAAGTCAGGTTAATTTCAAAATAGAAAAATAGCTTTAACATTATAAAATATTCATACTAAGCACTTCAATATTATAAATTTAAAATTTTAAAAAGATGATTAATAATATAGGTTTTTTATGTCTTCCATTTCATGAATTAATATATCCTTCAATATCATTAACTCAGCTTAAGATGGCTGTAGAAAAAAGATTTGACAAGGAAATTTCCGTGGACGTTTTGTACTTAAACCATGTATTTGGCAAAATATTCACTCCTGATGTTTATCGATATATAGGTCAAAACGATACTACACAAATTGGAGACTGGCTCTTTAGACACATAGTTTTTCCAAATGAAAAAGATAATCTTAATACTTTCCTGACTTATTTAAAACTCCATTACGATCAGGAAAAAATGACCATATTTCAAAATTTCATTGAACCATTAAGAAAGAAGATAGACAAGATCATATATGATTTAATTATCGAAAATGAACTACATAAAAAGGATATGATTGGATTTTCATCATATTTTAGCCAGAATTTGGCCTGTTTTGCTTTTGCTAAAAAAATAAAAGAATTAAATCCAAACGTCATCATAGTTATGGGAGGTTCAAATTGCGAATATCCTATGGGATTGGAATTAATTAAAAGAATCGATCATGTCGACTATATATTTTCTGGTAATTCTATTACTAGCCTGTTGAAATTTATTGAAAATATTAATGCCGGAAACGAAATTTCTAATGATCATATTGACGGTATTTTTAGCAAAAGGAATTGTAATGATGTCTTGGATACTGACATGGCGACTGATTCAAATAATAATAAAATAAAGCCATATGGTGAAATAGATAATATTAATGATTTTGAAATATTGAATTACGATTCTTACTTAGAATCAATTTCTCATCACATTCCTGATCTGAAAGATATTACATTATTCCTCGAAACTTCAAAAGGGTGCTGGTGGGCAGAATCGGTCAGATGTACTTTTTGTGGGTTGCATGGAAATCATTCTGGTTATTGTTATATGAATGAAGAAAAGGCCCGTCAATATATTTCAAAACATCTTGAGAAATATGGCAGCAAAGTAAAAAAGTTTCATTTTGTTGATAATGTTTTACCGAAAAATTATATAAAAGAGGTGTTTCCTTTTATAAATGTTCCTTCAAATGTATCTTTTGTATGGGTTGTAAGGGTCAATCTGGACGAAAATGATTTTAAGGTTTTAAAAGATTTTAACGTAGAAATTCTTCAGCCTGGAATTGAAGCATTGGACAACTCAACATTAAAACTTATGTCTAAGGGAACGACAGCTATTGACAATATTACTTTTCTTAAAAGATGTTTGTTGTTTAACATTAAACCCTCCTGGAATTTGTTGGTAGGGTCTCCTTTTGAAGAGGCCTGCGTTTTCGAAAACTACGAGAATCTTCTTCCTGCTTTGAAACATTTTTATCCCCCGAATAATATTATAACCATTAGATTTGACAGATACAGTAAATACTTTACAAATCCAGAGAAGTATAATTTAAAACTTGAACCTAATCTTACCTATAGTTTCGTTTATCCTTTTGATAAACAGGCTTTAAAAAATATTGCTTATTTCTTTTTGAATATGAATACTAATGAAAATGCTTTTAATTTGCAAAAGTGGTTGCCAATAATGTCGCAAATAATCAATAAATGGAAGAGTTCCTGGAACAGTAAAGCTCCTTTCTTAGAAATTAGAAAAAATTCTAAGAATGACTTTTATGTTTATGATTCCAGAGAAAATAATGTACAGGAATACCATTTGAATGAAATGGAGAAATTATTGCTGGATACTTGTGATCAGCCTATTCTTATAAATAAAATTACATCTTCTCCCAATTTAGCGAATCTCTCAAAAGAAGAAATTGATCATGTAATTGATGACTTTGTGTGTAAAAAGTGGTTACTCAAAGAGAATAACAGGATTCTATCATTAGTAATTAATAAAATGAGACCTAACTGATTTTAATTTATTATTTCATTTTAGTAGTAAAAAACAGGATCAAATCTTTATGAGATTCTACAAATTAAATATTAATACATTATAGATAGGCTAAAACAAAATAGTTAAACTGTTTATAATTATATATGATCAGCTTCTAAATAAAAAATATATGCCAGATCAAATCAAAGTATGTGCGGAATTTGCGGAATAATAGATTTAAAAAGAAGCCAAAGGATTCAGGATAAGGCCATCATCAGAAATATGGCAAATACCCTTGTACACAGAGGGCCTGATGAAGAAAGCTATTATGAAGGGGAAAATATTTCTATTGGTTTCAGAAGGCTCAGCATAATTGGGTTGCAGAATGGAAGGCAGCCAATTACTAACGAAGACGAATCTTTAGTACTGGTATGTAATGGAGAAATATTCAATTATATAGAACTCAGGGAATATTTGAAAACAAAGGGCCACAAATTTAAAACAGATTCTGATGTCGAAGTTATTCTTCATTTATATGAAGAAAAAGGAATTTCTGTTCTATAGATGAATTAAATGGCCAATTCGGCTTCTTCATTTACGATATTAATAAAGGAACTTTTATTTGTGCCCGGGATCAGTTTGGAATAATCCCTTTTTATTATACTGTTGTCGATGATTATTTTGTATTCGGATCGGAAATTAAAGCTATCCTGCAATTCCCGTTTTATAATAAAAAGGTCGATGTAGTTGGACTGGATCAGGTTTTCTCTTTTCCCGGCCTTATTAGTCCCAGGACTATGTTTGATAATATTTTAAGTTTAAGAAGCGGTTATGCTTTATTATATGATGGTATTTCCATAAAAGATCAGGAATACTGGGATCTTGTCTATCCTGAATTGACAGATGTTTCAGATTCTAAAAATGAAGATTATTATGCCGAAGCGCTGAACGACTTGATAGATGAATCAATCAGGCTTAGGCTAAGATCAGATGTCCCTGTGGGTTTCTATTTAAGCGGAGGATTAGATTCAACGCTGATTGGTTGTAAAGCACATGAAATTAGTAATGGAAATATAAAACAATCGTTTTCAATCATTTTTAAAGAAAATGATATAAATGAGGACAAATATCAACGGATCGTAGCAAATTATTTGAATTTAGATCATAAAAGTCATCTTTTTCTGTATTCCGACATTTCTTCCAGGTTACCACAAGCAATATATCATAGTGAATGTGCTTTAAAGGAAACATACAATACTGCTTCTCTTGCTTTATCGGAGAGCGTTAAAGAAAGTAATCTCAAGGTAGTGCTGACTGGCGAAGGTGCAGATGAACTTTTTGCAGGCTATGTAGGATACCGATTTGATGTTATTCGTAAAATTAACGGGCTTAGTGAAGAAAGCAATAAGCCGGAGGAAAAATATTTCAGGAAGAAAATTTGGGGAGATGGAGATTTCTTTTACGAGAAAAACAAACATCATTTTCGTAAAGTTAAACAAAGTGTTTTTTCTAAAAAAATCAGCGATAAATATGAAGAATTCGACTGCTATAATCATTTTATTGTAAATTCAAAACGTATTGTGAATAGGGACGTTATTCATCAACGTTCATACTCAGACTTCAAGCTCAGGTTAGTAGATCACTTGGTAACCGATCACGGGGACAAGATGGCTTTAGCTAATTCTGTGGAAGCCAGATACCCATTTCTGGATAAGGATTTAGTAAATTTTGCATGTACCATACCTCCAACATTAAAGCTTAACAATTTCGAAGAAAAGTACATTGTTAAAAAAATAGCTAAAGGGCAGATTCCGGAAGAAATTGTAACCAGGGAAAAATTTGGTTTTGTGGCACCAGGTAGTCCTTATTTATTAAAAAGGAACATTGAATATATAAATGATATTCTTTCATATGATACGATCAAAAAACAGGGATATTTTAACGCAGATGAAGTAGAAAAAATGAAAAAAGAGTACATGAAGGAAGGATTTCATATTAATATTCCGTTTGACAGTGATTTATTATTAATTGTATTGACGCATGGTATATTTCTGGATCAGTTTCAAATGCCTTCATTATAGTGAAAGTCTATCATAAAATACTTTTTAAATCTCTTTTATGAAGAAAAAAGTTATAGGAATAATAGGAGGTATGGGCTCCATGGCAACGTTATCATTATTTAAGAAGTTTATCGAATTCTCACCCTCGAATAACGATAGGGATTATCCTGAAATTATAGTTCATAATAATTCAAGAGTACCCGATAGGACAGAAGCATTGCTCTACGGAGGAGAAGATGCATTTCCTGAATTATTAAGATCTGCGACTATTTTAGAAAACTCCGGGGCCGACTACATAGTGATGGCATGTGTTACTGCTCATTATTATATTGAAAGGCTACAGGAAAAATTAAGCCATGCACGCATAATAAGTGTAATTGATGAGACTGTAGAGTGCATTAAAAAGAATCTTGTTAATTGTAATAATATTGGTATCCTGGCTTCAACCGGAGCGATAAAAACCAGGTTATGGCAGGATAAGCTGGCAAATGCCGGTATTAACAGCACAATACTTTCCGATCGATCCCAGCATGAATATTTTATGGAAGCAATTTATGGTGAAAAAGGGCTCAAAAGCGGTCATACTGAGGGAGTTCCTAAAGGCAAAATATTATTGGCAATATCAATGATGATGGACAATGGGGCAGATTCAATACTTGGAGGTTGTTCGGAAATTCCGATGATTGTTAATAAGAAAGAAGTTCCCGTACCTTTCATCGATTGCTATGAGGAATTAGTAAAAGGTGTTTTCACTAAAATGAATATTGAATCCACAGTTATAGTTAAAGATTTGTTTGCCACAAAAGCCTGAATCTTCTATAATTAGTAAATTGAAAATCAAACGTATAATACGTTATTGTTCATACAAATAGCATAAAAATATTGGTTCTTTAATTCTTATAAATTAAAAACTAATGCCACGTAACTATAGGCTACTTCTGGGTGGAATAGGAGATGATGCCCATTCCATCGGCCTGAAAATAATTCAACTTTCTTTACAGGATCATGGCTTTTTCGTAACCTCAATAGGAATTCAAAACAAACTTGAAGATTTCTTTGAAGAGGCGATGAATCATGAAATTATTTTAATTTCATCCATCAATGGGCATTCTTTTATACATATGCAAAATTTTAAAGCGTTAAAAGAAACCCTTGATTTGCGCACCAACGAAACCAAATTGTGGTACTTAGGTGGCAATATAGCCATTAATAGGGATAGCGACGGGGTTGTAAAGTATTATTTAGATCAAGGCCTAACCCGGGTATTTCCAAAGCCCGTTTCAACTGACGTAATTATTGAAACCTTAAAAAAGGATATTCATAGGTATAACATAAAAAAGCATGAATTATTCAGTAACCAGTTAAACAGGCCTGTTTTGGTTGACACCGAGGCAGATCATGCCACTGATGAATATTACTTAGATAATTTCGAAGCAGATAGGAAAGAAGTATTAACTCACTGGAAAACAGGAAATGAGGTTAATTATGAGATTGCTTATCAGAATTTAAAAAAGAGCAATAACCTGGATCACTTACTTTGGAGCAATAAGGTTAAGGGTAGTCCACCTCTTATTCAGCCCAGAACTGGGGTTGCCACTTTAGAAAAACAAGTCGAGTTATTTAAAAAACTTGAGAAATTTCCCATTGATATTACTTCTGTTCAATTAGATGCAGCATGTCGCAATAATAACTACAAAGATGCAGCACGGTATGTTGAAGAAAGTTTAATTCATAAAGAATCACTGTTGAATGGTTTCCCGGTTCCTATTCATGGAGTTAAGGGTATAATGAAATTAATAGAGAGCACGGAGAAACCTTTCCAGATACGTGGTGGCTCACCTGATCACAGGTTGACATATGAAATTGGAATTGCAGGTGGCACAACGGGAGTAGAAGGAGGATTCATTTGTTACCTGTTCCCTTACGATAAAAAAACGAGTCCGTCTAAATCATTACATTACTGGAAATATGTTGATGCGCTTGCCGGCGAATATTACAGAAGATATAACATTGTTATTAACAGGGAGTTTTTTGGCACACTTACAGCAGCTTTGATTGAGCCTTCCATAGCTATTGTCGTTAATATAGTACAATCGATTATTAGCTTAAAAAACAATGTAAAAAGCATAACAGTTGGAATAGCAGAGCAAGGTAATAGAATTCAGGATATTGCAGCAATGGTTGTTTTGGAAAAGTTGACGCACTGTTATTTACATAAAAATGGCTTTTCTAATTACCACTTAACAACGGTTTTTCATCAGTACATGTCTTGTTTTCCAAAAGATGAAATACTTTCAGAAAGACTTATTCACGAGAGTGCTATTACGGCTACTTTAGCAGGAGCAACAAAAATTATGACAAAAACTCCCGTTGAGTCTTTTAAAATCCCCAGTGTTGAAGAAAACGGAAGAGGAGTTTCTATAACAAAGGAAGCAATAAAGCAAGCCAGCTCTATAAATGTAAATTATCCTTTAGTTGAAAAAGAAGTTAAGCTAATTGAGGCCGAGGTAATAAGTATTTTAGAAATGATAGAAAAGCTTGGTCATGGGGAATATTCGAAAGGAATCATCAAGGCCTTTGAATTTGGTCTGTTTGATATTCCATTTTCTCCAAACAATTACAACAATGGCAAGCTTATTACTTTTAGAAATATAGATGGCGCAATCCGATTCGCCAATCCTGAGCTAATGCCTTTTCCTGAATGGGTAAAAGAATTTCATAATAATGAACTTCACATTAAAAAGCTATATGATAAAGAATCTGAACTATCCAGGATAGTTCAGAATGATGTAATGAGAATTTGGAACTGCAATTACAAGTATTGGCCATTGGATTTTGAATCTTTAAGCTGACAGGTCCCAGAAAAACTAACTAAATATTGGAGAAGAAGTTCGAAACAGTAATAGAATATAAAGGCAATCAAAAAAGTTTTGCGCTTCTTGAATGTTATGTAAATGTTTGATTTAAAATTCAAAAACGATTATAGAATTATTCACTAAAGTGTTCAACCAACAATTTAAAAATATGATTGTAGTAGGTATTTCATCTTATTATCACGATTCAGCTTGTTGCGTTTTAAAAGACGGAAAAATTATAGCAGTAGCTGAAGAAGAACGTTTTTCCAGGATTAAATTTGACTCGTCTTTACCGCAAAAAGCTTTCAAATATTGCTTAAGCAAAGCAGGATGCTCAATTAATGACGTGGATTGTATTGCGTATTACGAAAACCCTGTAAAAAAATTAGAACGACAATTATGTTCCGGTTATGATTATAAGTCTGCCAGATTTAAAGATAAATTAAATCCAAACAGGCCAATAAATGAAATCAGGGAAATTTTAGGATTTGAGGGTAAAGTATTATTTTTTGATCATCATATGTGCCATGCAGCAAGTAGTTTTTATTATTCTGGTTTTGAAAATGCAGCTATTTTAACGGTAGATGGTGTTGGTGAATGGGCTACAACTACTTATGCTATAGGCACTAACAATCTAATAAACATTTTTGAAGAAGTTCATTTCCCAAATTCTTTAGGCCTTTTGTATGGGACTATCACAAATTATTTAGGTTTCAGTGTAAACAGTGATGAATATAAAGTAATGGGGTTAGCTCCATATGGTAACGCAACTTATGTAGATAAATTATATAAATTAATTGATTTAGGAGAAGAAGGACAGTATACATTGAATATGGATTATTTTGATTTCAATGGGGAAAAAATGTTCAATGAAAGATTAGTAGAACTACTGGGCCAGGCGCCACGGGAAAAGGATGGCCCGATTACCAAAGTTTATGAAGATATTGCATGTAGCTTACAGATCGTATTAGAGGAAATCTTAATCAAGAAAGCGAAATATTTATATAACCTGACCGGGTTAAAAAATCTTTGTATGGCAGGAGGGGTTGCACTTAACTGTGTCGCAAACAGCAAGGTTTTAAAACAAAGCCCGTTTGAAAATTTATATGTTCAACCTGCAGCAAATGATGCAGGTAATGCTCTTGGCGCTGCCGCCCTAGCTACTATAAAATTAAATAAAGATATTAAAATTCAAAAGATGAGCCATGTATACTATGGGCCATCTTATACAAATAAATCCATTGAAAAATTGCTTGAAGCGACTTCACTTCAATATGAAAAATTTGAAAATGTGAATGATCTAACAAAGAAAACAGCAAAGTTATTAGCGGATGGAAAAGTTATTGGTTGGTTTCAAGGTCAAATGGAATTTGGACCTCGTGCCTTAGGTGCCAGATCTATATTAGGCGATCCACGAAATCCTGAAATGCGGGATAGAATAAATAAAATGGTGAAAAAAAGAGAAGCATTTAGACCTTTTGCGCCTTCTATATTACTTGAAAAAACGAACAATTATTTTGACTTGGATCATCCTTCTCCATTCATGCTTGAAACGTGTAATGTTATTTCTCCAATTAGTCTCCCAGCCATAACCCATGTAAACGGTTCTGCGAGGGTTCAAACTGTTGACCATACAGGACTACCTGTTTATAGACAATTATTAATTGATTTTGAAATTTTAACAGGGTGTCCCATTGTTTTAAATACATCTTTTAACATAAAAGGAGAACCCATAGTTTGTAGTCCGGAAGATGCATTAAAATGTTTTATCACAACAGATATTGATGGTCTGGTAATGGGTAATTATTATGTTAATAAGCATAACAATTCAATTGATGTATTAAGAACCATCCTCACTGTTTTAGCGGGCATTACGAATTCTAGAATAATTAACGAAGACGTATACACTTTTTTATAATTTGGAAAAGCTTAATGCATTGTAATGAAAACGTATTTGTTTTAACTTCTTATTTTAAAAAAAACAATAATTTCAAAAAAATATACTATGACTAATGGTTCAAAAAAGAAATCGGCACATATTTTAGCACATTTAGTGTCCTCGCTATCTAAGGATAATGGGTTAGAAAACAAATTAAGACATGATCTGGGATTAAATGGAGATGTTGAATCAGAAAGGGGTTTGGATAAAAGTAAACAAATCAAAAATAATGAAGATATCGGTATTTGGAAACGTCAAACGATTAGCGGTGAGAGCTGGTTTGTTAAAAATTTCGAACTTATGCCTGAATTTGATTTATGGGCAGATACTCAAAAATTCAGGGCTAAAAAACAGAAAAAACGTATCATTTTATTGGGAGAATCTGTCGCACGCGGATATTCTTTTAGTTCAGAGTACACACCAACGATTGTATTGGAGAAAATAATTAATACTTCAATACAATCTGAAGTTGAGGTTATTGATTTAGCAAAATCAAATCTGAAATTTGAGGAATTGGTGGAAATGGTCTTATGGAGCGAAAGATTAGAACCAGATATTGTTCTAATATGGGCAGGAAATAACTGGGCAACCACAATATTTAATTCGCTACAGAACAATTTTGAAAAGTACTACTCTATAATAAACAATGGCTCTTTTCTTAAGGGACGGCAGATTTTTGAAGAAGAATATCGTAAGCTAATTACATCTTTTATTGAAAAATTAATAAAGTTAAAATCTATTCCAATACTTATAATACCCGAAAACAATTTATTTGATTGGCATGTCTCAGAGGCAGAAGCAAGATACACCTTCCCAAATAATAATCATGAAAATTGGACATGTTTAAGAAAAGAAATTGAGGATAACCTGGAGAAAAAGCATTATCATGACATCAAGGTTAAAATTCAAAAGTTAATAGATTACAATGAATATAATCCTGTGGGATATGATTTGATGGCAAAATATGCATTAAATATTGGAGACATTAAATTAGCAAAATCATATTTTGAAATGGCAAGAGATACTCAAATTTTTAGAAAACCGGATCTGCCATATTTGCCTTCATTTGTAAAAGAAATATTTATTGAAGAAGCAAACAAAAACGATATTACAGTTATAGACTTATCGGAGGCATTTGATGATTATTCTAAGGATGGTATTGGCAAGAATTTTTTCCTAGATTATTGTCATCACAATGCAGAAGGAATTAGAATTGCTATGTCTGCTGCAGCAAAAGTAATCATAGGTAAGATTAATAATTCAAATTTGATATTAGACGATTTATTTAACAAATCAATTGTTCCAAACAACATCTTTCACGCACGGTCTTATTTTCTAGCCGCTATTCATAATGATCATAGAGGAAATCAACCATTTGAGCTTTTAAAATTTTTATGCAAAAAGGCACTATATATAGATAAAAATATAGCTTCATTAATGGAGCAATTCGTAGATATTGTTTTGAGAAATGCATCTGGAGGATTGAATAAGAATTTTTTAAAATTATGTGAGGCTGGAATATATAAGCAATACACTGGGTTGTTTGATATGGGATCACTTAAGATCTTGGATATAAATTTAGTAAATGCAATTGTTGAAAGTTTAAAAGACGTAGGTATAGATATTGAGGCAAAAGTCAGCAGTCTAAGGAAACATGAGTATGATGTTGAGGTACAGGAAACTATTGATCTATTGGAAAATAAATTTTGCCATGATTCATATAAGTTTATTTCGTTTTTTAGTGATGTTAAAAAAACCCTGTATTATCAAGCCTTCTTTAACGAATCAAAGTTTTTTGTCATATCTAATCATAATGCAGAGTTTAAAGTAACCCTTACGTTAAGAATTAAAGAATTAAATTTCGAAGAAGATGTTTTGATTAGCGTTAATGATAAAATTATTATGACAATTAAAGTTAATGATAAATGGAGTACACATCAATTTGAGATAAAAAAAGATTGGTTTACTAATGACGACATTAACATCATCAAAATTAAGTGGCCTTATTTTAACGAAATAAAATTCAAGAAAGAAAACATTAGTAATACTCCCAAACAAATTCTAAGAAACCTTGATCCCACTTATGGTGAAGTATTTTTATTTAATCTGGAGAGGACAAAATAATACTAAAAGTCAAATTTCATAATACTGTTATATAAATATTTTAAAATCATTTTGAAATGAAAAAGGAATTAAATTGCATACAAAACAAAATTGAGAAAAGCTTTGTAGAATATAAAGATAATATTGCAATCGAACATGATAACAATCAAATTACCTATCATGAATTGAATATAAAAAGTGAGCTTTTTGTTAGCTATTTATCTCAAAATAGAATTCCTGCTAAACAGTATATTGGCGTTTTATTATCAAATAAAATTGATGCCATAGCCTCTATTTTAGCTATACTAAAATGCAGGTGTATTTTTGTTCCAATTGATATTGAATTACCTGCGGGACGTATTGTATCTCAATTAAATTCTGTCGACTGTAGACATATTTTTGTCCATGGGGAAAACAAAGAGTTTCAAGATTATATACAAGAACAAAAAATAAATATTCATTTACATAAAGTTGAAGATGTTTTTGATTCCAACTTCAAAATCAATGAAAAGAATGAGGAAAAAAGATATGAATATGAAAATGATGATCAGATATATATATATTTTACTTCAGGAACTGAAGGAAAACCCAAGGGTATCATAGGAAGAAATGTGGGACTATCTCATTTTGTTGATTGGGAAATAGAAACACTAAAGATTCAAAATGGAACAAAAGTAAGTCAGATTCCTTCCATTGGGTTCGATGCATTTTTAAGAGATGTCTTTGTTCCGCTTTGCGCTGGAGGAACTATTTGCATACCACACAACCGTGAAACTATTTTGAATCCGGAATTGTTGAAAAATTGGATAGAAGATAGCAAAATTAACTTGATACATTGCGTACCGTCAGTATTTAGAATATTAAACTTAAGTAATATTAGTTCCACTAATTTTAGTTCTCTGAAATATATTTTAATGGCTGGAGAAACCATTGTTCCAAATGAATTAAATAAATGGTTTGAAATTTTTGGTCAAAGAATACAACTGATAAACCTTTATGGCGCTACGGAGGTAACGATGGCTAAAACATTCTATTTAGTAAAACCATCCGATGTTCAAAAGCAAAGGATTCCGGTTGGAAAAGCAATGAAGGGTTCAGCTATAATAATACTTAATGAAGAATTGCGTAAATGTGGGGTTATGCAAATAGGACATATTTATATTCAAACCCCTTATATGAGTTTAGGTTACTATGGCGATGATAAATTAAATAGCGAGAAATTTATTTCCAACCCCCTTTCAAATGACCCACAAGATTTATTATATAAGACAGGCGATTTAGGACGGTTTCTGGTTAATGGAGAATTAGAATTTTTAGGTCGGATAGATCGTCAATTGAAGATACGTGGAAACAGAGTTGAATTGGGCGAAATTGAGAATTACGTATACAATTATCCACAGATTCAAGGATGTGTTGTAAATGTAAAAGTGGAGGCCGAAGAGTCGAACTTGTGTTTATATGTGGTATCGAGCCAAAAAGTTGTGCTATCTGAATTAAAAGAATTTGTTTCAGGTGGTCTTCCTCAATATATGATCCCAAAATGTATCATGCAAATTGATAAGATACCCTTAACTATTAATGGAAAGGTAGATTATGATTTATTACCTGAACCTCAGATTTATGTTGAGGATATTATTTTACCAAGAAACGAAACAGAAAAACGTTTAGCTAAAATACTGGTCAGAAATACTATCATTGGATATTGAAAAAATAGGGGTGAAAGAAAAATTTACTTCTATGGGTGGTAACTCTCTAAATATAATGGCCTTAATATCGAGGATAAAAAGAGAATTCGAAGTAAACATAACCTTAAGCGACATTTTAAGGGAAAATACCATCGAGACAATATCTTCTTGTATTAAAAGTTCGAAAAAGGAAGCCTATTTATCTATTAGACAAGGCGAAGAAAAGAATTATTATCCTCTGTCTTTCGCCCAAAGACCTTTATATTTTTTATATAAATTTGACAAGACTTCTTTAGCTTATAATGTACCACAAGTTGTTAAACTTGAGGGAAATCTGGATAAAGAGAAACTAAACAATGCATTTAATAAACTCATCATTCGCCATGAAAGTTTGCGTACTGCTTTTGAAGTAATAAATAATGAACCAGTTCAGAAAATATCAGATCAAGTTAATTTTGAAATTGAATATTTTCACTCAAGTGAAGAAGGAGTAGAATCTATTGTAACTAAATTTATAAAACCCTTTGATTTAAGCAAAGCCCCATTGATACGGGCAGGTATTATTGAAACTTCGGCGCTGGAACATATTTTAATGGTAGATATGCACCATATCATAACCGATGGCACCTCGCATGGGTTACTAATAAAAGACTTCATGGCTTTATATGACAATGAAGAATTACCCGCATTGAGATTACAATATAAAGATTACGCAGAATGGCAGAGAGGATCTGAACAACAATCAAAAATAGCCAAGCAGAAAGATTTTTGGATTAATAAATACTCAGATGAATTAAATATTCTTGAATTACCAACAGATTTTTTGAGACCATCTATAAAAAGTTTTGAAGGCAGTGCCACATTTTTTGAGATAAATGCAGAAGAAACCAAAGCTTTAAAGTCTTTCTCGGAACAAGAAGGAACAACTTTGTATATGGTTCTTTTATCTATCTTTAATATTTTCATAAGCAAACTATGTAATCAGGAAGATATTGTAATTGGCACGCCTGTAGCCGGGAGACATCATGTCGATTTTGAAAATATGATAGGCATGTTTGTAAATACCCTTGCATTACGAAATTATCCCAAAGCAGAATTAAGCTTCAAAGAATTTTTATTAGATGTAAAGACCACAACTTCAGCTTATTTTGATAATCAGACCTATCAATACGAAGACCTCATTGATAACTTAAAAATAAAAAGGGACAAAAGTCGGAACCCATTGTTCGAAACAATGCTAGTGTTTCAGAATTTTGAATCAAAAGTATTAAGCATACCTGGATTAACCCTCAAACCTTATGACAATGTACACAAAGTATCAAAGTTTGATTCTACCTTATCAGCCACTGAATATGGAGGACTGCTATTTTTGAACTTCGAATACTCTACCAAATTATTTAAGAAAGAGACTATTGAAAGGTTTGTAGGATACTTCAAGAAAATAGTATCAATAATAGTTAATGATAAAAATAAAAAAATCTCAGAAATTGAAATTATAACAGACACCGAAAAGCATCAACTCTTGCATAAATTTAATGATACAGAGGCGAAATACCCAAAAAATAAAACAGTCATAGAATTGTTTGAGGAGCAGGTTGAAAAGGTGCCGAATAATATTGCATTGGTTTTTGGGGAAGAAAATATCAGTTATGAACAATTAAATAATAAGGCAAATGCAATTGCTCGCCAAATTAATGGAACAATCACAGAAGGAGTAAATAATAAAATATGCCTGCTTTTTAATCCCTCAACGGAGATGATTGCCAGTATTCTGGGAATATTGAAATCAGGTTGCTCCTATGTCTCTTTATCTCCGAATGTACCAGAAAATAGAAATAAACATATATTCATAGATTGTGAAGCAAAAGCTTTACTTGTCCAAGAAGGTCTTTTAAAGGTCGATCCTAATATTGCCTCCTTTGCGAAAGAAAGCCAATTAATACTTATTAAAGAAGGCGAATACATACTAAAACAAACTGAAAACCAATCAAATAAAACTTCAGCAGAGGATCCTATATATGTAATATATACCTCTGGTACTACTGGTAACCCTAAAGGGGTAGAGGTAAAAAACCTTGGAATATTGAATATGCTAAGCTTTTATAAACATCTATTCAAGGTCAAAAAAGGCATGAAAATGAGTCATGTTGCTAACATTATTTTTGATGCTTCTGCATTTGAAATTTGGCCAAGTTTAATACATGGAGGATGTTTGTACATTGCACCTGACCACATAAGACACGATCCTGAATTAATGAGATCGTGGCTAATTGAAAACAAGATTGAAATCACCTTTCAACCCACTGCAATTGCAGAATATTTGTTAAGGAAGCAATGGAATATAAATGAAAGTTCTTTGAAAATAATAAATGTGGCTGGAGACAGATTTAATTATTTTCCCGAAGAAAAAATACCTTTTAAATTATATAATTTATATGGTCCCACAGAGGATTCTATTTGGTCGACGTGGACTGAGTTAAAATATAATAAATCAAGTATAAATTATAGCATTGGGAAACCAATTTCAAACAAAAAAATATTCATTATTAATAAACATAATAAACTACAACCTTTGAAAGTACCAGGGGAATTATGCATTTCAGGAGATGGATTGGCCAAGGGTTATCTTAATAAAGCAAAACAAACAGAAGAAAAATTTGTTGACAATCCTTTTATGCCAGGTGAAAGAATGTATAAAACTGGTGATTTGGCACGTTGGCTACCAGATGGTAATATTGAGTTTCTAGGTAGGATAGACTACCAAGTCAAAATAAGGGGTTTCAGAGTTGAACTAGGAGAAATAGAAAACCAATTATTAGAGCATGAACGGGTAAATGAAGCCGTTGTTTTGGCAAAAGGAAAAGAAGGAGGAGACAAACAACTCATAGCCTATTATGTTTCAGAAATTGAGATTTCGGTATCAGAGCTGAGGAGTTTCTTGTTTGAGCGATTACCAGATTATATGATACCGACTTATTATATTCACTTAGAAAGCTTACCATATACATCCAATGGAAAAATGGATCGAAAGGCCTTACCCGTTCCTGAGTTAAAAGCTATTGAAGAATCTGCCAAACCAATAAATCAGATGCAAAGGGAGCTTGTTAAAATGTGGGCCGATATACTCGGTATCGAGGAGGATAAAATTGGTGTAAATGTTAATTTCTTTGAAATGGGCGGAAATTCAATAAGATTGATAACCTTGGTAGATCAAATAAACCGGCATTTTAAAGTGAATTTAACGGCGGCAAAATTATTTCAATATCCAGAGATTGCTTTGTTATCAGAATATCTGAAAAATTTAAATGAATTAGGTTCTGATACAATGGAGACTGAAACTGAAGATGGTTTAGAACAGTTGAAGGAAAAGCTTAAATTTATTAAATCAAATAATAATTAAAAAATGGCAAAATTTACAGGTTTAGAAATAGCTGTGATTGGTTTGGCCGGAAGATTTCCAAAAGCTGATAATATAGAGCAATATTGGGAAAATTTACAAAATGGAAGAAATTGTATTAGCTATTTCAGCGATAAAGAAGCCATAGAAGAAGGCGAATCTGAAGCGTTAGTAAATGATCCTTCATATATTAAATCAAGTGCTTTTATAGAAAGTAAAAAATATTTTGATTCGGCATTTTTTAATTATAGACCTGATGAAGCTGAATTAATGGATCCTCAAACAAGGGTGTATCATGAATGCTGTTGGGAAGCCCTTGAAGATTGTGGCTATAGCAATAAGGATCATAATGAAAAAATTGGAATTTTTGCAGCCGGAACATCAAATTTTCCTTGGCTAGTATATTCAACTTTTAAAAATCAACAGCATTTGGTCGATGACTTTACTGTTTCTTATTTAAGGGATATCACCTTTTTAAGTTCACAAATTTCATATTTATTTAACCTTAAAAGGACCTGCAATTTTTATACAAACTGCATGTTCTTCATCTCTTGTTGCCATACACGAAGCTTGCAATAGTTTATTGTTGGGAGAATGCACAATGGCTTTAGCCGGCGGCGTTACTATTAAAAACTTCTCAAAAAAGGGGTATATTTATAAAGAAGGCATGATTTTTTCCAAAGATGGAAAATGTAGTCCCTTTGATAGTAATGCCAGTGGTACCATAGGTAGCGAGGGAGCAGGAGTTGTTGTGTTAAAACGGTTAAATGATGCTATTCGTGATAGGGACAACATTTATGCTATTATTAAAGGAAGTGCAATTAACAATGATGGCAAGAATAAAGTCGGTTATACTGCGCCAAGTGTGCAAGGGCAATTGGATGTAATAAAGAAGGCGCATAAAATGGCACGAATAGAACCTAATAGTATTAGTTTTATTGAAGCGCATGGAACAGCCACTGAATTAGGAGACCCAATTGAAATTGAAGCCCTCAATGTAGCGTTTGATGGTTGTAACCCTAATAGTTGTTGTGTAGGTTCTGTAAAATCCAATATGGGCCATTTAGATAGTGCTGCTGGAGTAGCTGGTTTTATAAAAGCGGTATTGGCAATTAAAAACAAGCAAATCCCAGCTACGTTGAATTTTATTAAACCTAATCCAAAAATTAATTTTGAGAATGGCCCATTTTATGTAAATAACTCTTTGATTGATTTAAAGAATTATACAAATCCTATAAGAGCGGGTGTTAGTTCATTTGGTATTGGCGGTACAAATGTTCATGTTGTTTTGGAAGAAGCCCCGATAATTGAATCATCAGATAATGGTAGAAAATATCAATTAATCGTATTATCAGCAAAAACCAAAACCAGTCTTCAAAAGAATACGGTTCGATTGATTGAATATTTTGGAAAGAATAATAATGTCAAACTACCTGATATAGCTTATTCCTTAAAAATTGGCAGAGAACGTTTTAAATATAGAAAGTTTTTAATTTGTGAAAACAAGGGACAGGCAGTTGATATTTTACATAGCAATGAATCAATTGAATACGAATCCACCAATTTACATGAAAATACACAAAATATCATATTCATGTTTCCAGGCCAAGGGGCTCAGTATATTGGTATGTGCAAAGATTTGTACTTAAATGAAAAAGCATTTAAAGAAAAAGTCGACGAGTGCATAGCAATTACTAAACTATATTCAAGAAAGAATTTTCATTCTATTTTATTTCCGGAAGAAGGAAATAGTTCAGATTCTGACATCAATATTGATAATACTCAACATGCACAACCCTTATTGTTTATTATAGAGTACTCACTTGCAAATCTTTTTATTAGATGGGGTATAAAACCTCACTATATGATAGGCCATAGTATTGGAGAGTATGTTGCTGCATGTATTAGTGGCGTTTTTACTCTTAATGATGCTCTCAAACTTGTTATCCGAAGAGGAGAATTGATGAGCAAGGCTGAAAAGGGAAGTATGCTTAGCATTAATATAAGTAAGGAACAATTAATGCCTTTAATCAGTGATTACAATAGGATTGATTTGGCTGCTATAAATAGTGCAACATCACTTGTTGTCTCAGGAAAAAAAATCGACATTAACGAATTTGAACAACATATTACAAAGCTGGGGTATCAAGCAAAAAAAATACAAACTTCACATGCCTTTCATTCATATATGATGGATGTAATATTGAATAAATTTGAGCAGGAAGTTTCTTTAATTAAAATCAATGAACCTAAAATTCCTTATGTTTCAAATATTACCGGTGAACTTGTAACACATGATCAAATCAAACAATCTTCTTATTGGAGTGAGCATTTACGAAATACTGTCCTTTTCTTGAAAGGAACCGAAACACTGTTGAATAAAGGTGATGCTACTATTGTTGAAATTGGCCCCGGGAAAACCTTATCAAATTATGTTAGTGAAAGCAGCTTAAAAAAGGAAAGGCATCATTTAATAAATACTATTCGACATCCTAAACAAGTAGTTAATGACCAAAAATATTTAGTTGAAAAACTTGGTCATCTTTGGTTAAGGGGTATTAATATTGACTGGAATAGTTATTATTCCGAAGAAAAAAGAAGTAGGGTTTCATTGCCAACATATTCATTTGATCAAATTCCTTATACAACAGATTTTGATATAAATAAGTTAATCGAAAGCCAAATCAAAAATCCTCAAAAGATTGATAAGAACATTGAAAATTTTATTCACGTATCTAACTGGCAACAAGCTATATCTCCCAATAATGCTACTGAGCTGGTTGAAAATAAATTTGTTTTTTTAATATTCTGCGATAAAGGTGGATTCAGCGATTTTTTAGCAAAATACCTTATTTTATTAGGACAAAAAGTAATAGAAATAAAACATGGTAAAATATTTAAGAAAATTGAAAATGATTTATTCGAATTAAACCATTTAGAACCTGATGAATTAATAGAGCTTTGGAAACATTTGGATCAATCAGGTATTATTGTAAATAATATTATTTATTGTACCGCACTGAACAATGATTCGGTTACAATAAGATACGAAGATATCGAAGAAAAACTGAACGCTGGTTATTTAGGTTTATCTTATTTATCTAAATCAATTGCCGAAACAAAACAAGCCCAAAAATTAAATTTGACTGTTATCAATAACCATTTGGCAAATGTAACAGAAGAAGATAAGGTAGACCCATTAAAAACCACTATTCATGGGCCCGCAAAAATAATTCCTTTGGAAGTAATTAACGTCAAATGTAAGGTTATCAATATCCCATATCCTTTTCAAAATGATGCCGAATTGAATGATTATTTGCCTAAGTTAATAAATGAAATGTTTTATGAATCAGACAATCCCTATGTCGCTTATAGACTCAAAGAAAGATGGGTGCCATCTTTCCAATCTTTTAAGGAAAATGAAAAATTAAAATCAGGGATAAAAATTGTTAATAATGGAACCTATATTATAACAGGAGGTTTTGGTGGTATGGGTTTTACCATAGCAAATAATTTGGTACATCAACACGAAGCAAATGTTATCATTGTATATCGCTCATATTTCCCTGAAAGAAGAGATTGGGATAACTGGTTATCAACAAAAGGTACAGAAGACTCAATAAGTATAAAAATCCAACAGGTACTTAAAATGGAGAGTACTGGTTGCAATATAAATTTATATCAGATGGATCTTTCTGTTGAAGAACAAGTTAAATATTTTATGCTGGATATCAAAAGTAAGAATTTAAAAATAAACGGATTAATTTGGGCTGCAGGAGAAGTTGATTTTGGAGGGATAATTTTAAATAGGACAAAAAAAGATTTTACTAAATATATTTCTTCTAAAGTTCATGGATTACTTTTATTTGATAAATATATTGAACTAAAGGCGTTAGATTTTATTGCTTTATTTTCTTCTGTTGGGAATGTATTATATCAAGCTAAGTTTGGTCAAGTAGCTTATAATGCCGCAAATGAATTTAGAAAATTTTCCTTATTACATCAGTAAAATAACCGGCGTCCATGCATTTACAATAAATTGGTGTGATTGGTTAGATGTTGGGATGTCGGTTAAAACCTACATGAGGGAAAATAAAACTAAAGATATTAATTTGGTCAATTCCAGTATTTCTGACGGCATTTACCCAAGTGAAGGAGTAAATATATTTCATAAATGTTTGCAAAGTAAATCCCATGTATCAACCATATATAATAAAAATATTCTAGAAGTAATTAATTATTATAGAATAGAATATGATAAAATCACGAACCCATATATATCCTCTATAGGACTTATAGAGGATTCAAATGAATCAAAAAATAATTTAGAGGAGAATTTAATTGAAATATTTTCTCACTTTTTTGGTAAAGAAGATATTGCACCCAACGATGATTTTTTCGAACTTGGTGGAGACTCCTTGAAAGCGATGACTTTAATTGCGCGAATAAATCAAAAAATTGGCGTAAATCTTTCAATTGGTGATATTTATAAATATCCAACAATTAAAGAATTAATTAATAAGTTGCTAAAGGGTTCTTTAAATTCTGAAACAAAAGAAATACCCAAAGCCTCCTTAAAGAAATATTATCCATTGTCTCCCACACAAAGGCGAATGTACTTTTTACAAATGTTGGATAAACAAAGTACTGCATATAACGAAGTGAAATTATTCTGGATAGTGGGAGTCTTAGATAAGAATAAACTGGAAGTTGCATTTGAACAATTAATAAAGAGACATGAAAGTTTACGAACTGCATTTATTTTTAGGATGAATTGCCCAGACAATTTATATTAGATGAATTTGCTTTTAAATTAGAACACTTTACATACAATGAAAAAAAGTTAAATGAAATCATTAAATCTTTTATTAGGCCGTTTGATTTAAGTAAAGCCCCATTATGCAGAGTTGGCATAGTAGAAAAAAGCACTGATGAGCATCTTATAATGATTGATATCCATCACATTATTACTGATGTTGCTTCAACCGTAATATTTATAAGTGAGCTTATAAAATTGTATAATAGGGAAGAGCTGCCTACATTAAATATACAATATAAAGATTATTCCGATTGGTTGGAAGGAGAGGAACAACAAAAACAAAAAGCAAAGCAGAAAAGTTTCTGGTTAAATAATTTTGCTGAAGAAGCAACTGTTCTTGATTTGCCTATTGATTTTCCAAGGCCACTTATGAAAAGTTATGAAGGAAACCAAGTAAATTTTGAGATAGGCCAAAAGGATACCAGAGAACTAAAGGCGATAACGGAAAGAGAAGGGGTCTCTTTGTTTATGGTACTATTATCCATTTATAATATTTTATTAAGTAAACTAAGCAATCAGGAAGATATAATCATAGGCACTGTAACCGCAGGTCGTCAACATGCTGATTTGGAAAACATCATAGGCATGTTTGTAAATACATTACCGCTACGTAATTATCCAAAAGGGGAATTGAGTTTTAAGGAGTTTTTATCAACTTTGAAAGCACGTACCCTGGCCTGTTTTGACAATCAGGCTTTCCCTTACGAAGAATTGATCGATGAATTGCACGTAACTAGGGATACAAGTCGTAACCCACTATTTGATGTAATGTTGGTATTTCAGAATCAGGAACTTTCAGAATTTACATTATCAGAACTGACAATTAAACCTTTTAATAACATTGGACCAGGGTTATCAAGTTTGATATTACCTTAACTGCTTATGAGCGTGATGAGCAAATCTATCTGAGTTGTGATTATTCAACTGCAATCTTCAAAAAAGAAACTATTGAAAGGTTCCTGTTATATTTCAAAAGAATTGTATCAATAATAGTTACAGACATAGAAATAAAAATTTCAGAGATTGTTATTATCTCTGAAGAAGAGAAGCATCAGCTATTGCACGAATTTAACAATACCAAGGTCGATTATCCAAGAGAAAAAACCATAATTACTCTTTTTGAAGAAATAGTAGCTTTAAATAGCCATTCTGATGCAATAGTTTGCAAAGGGAAATCTATAACATACAAAGAGTTAAACGAAAGAAGCAATCAATTAGCTAAAAGAATAATTGCAGAAGGGATAAAGCAAGGTAGCACAATTGGCATAATGCTGCCTCGATCGATTGAAATGTTTATTGGCATATTAGGAGTATTAAAGACGGGTTGTGCCTATATTCCAATAGATTCTGGAATATCCTATCGAGAGAATAAAATACATAGTGGAAGATAGTGAATTAAATCTACTATTGACTCAGCCTTCATTAAATAATATCTATAGCCAACTTGACAAAACCATCACATTACTGGATGCTACCTCAGAAGATATCTATACATACGACAAAGAAAATCTACGAGATAATTTTCTTTCATCTGCTTTAGCATATCTGATATACACTTCTGGTTCAACAGGAAGACCTAAAGGTATCATGATTGAGCATAAAAGTGTTATCAACTTCATAAAAGGAGTAACAGACAAGATTCATTTTGCACAGGATAACACTATATTATGCTTAACAACAATATCATTTGATATTTTTGTTTTAGAATCAATATTACCTTTATTAAATGGATTAAAAATAATATTGGCAGATTCAACAGAACAGAAAGATTTATACGCATTAGCCAGTCTGATAAGCGAGCAAAGCGTTGATTTCTTGCAAATAACTCCTTCGCATTTAAAAATTTTATTATCAAACGGCAGTGGAGAGAATTTATTAAAGAAAATTAAGGTTTTGATGGTAGGGGGCGAAGCTTTTCCAGTCGAATTATTGAATGAACTAAGAAAAAACAAGTATAGCGGTAAAGTTTATAACATGTACGGGCCTACAGAAACAACGGTTTGGTCAACAATCAAAGAATTAACTTTTGCAAATTCGATAAATATTGGAGTACCCATTGCAAATACTGTTATACGTATCATTGATAATAATAATAAGTTACAACCGATAGGGATTGCTGGTGAATTATGTATTGGAGGAGAAGGAATAGCCAGGGGTTATTGGAAGAATGACCAATTAACAAGCGAAAAATTTATTGTAGATCCTATAACAAAAGATGGCAAAGTCTTTCGAACTGGTGATTTAGCCCGATGGTTGCCCGATGGCAGCATTGAATGTCTGGGTCGAACAGATACCCAGGTAAAAATAAGAGGGTTAGGAATAGAATTAGGAGAAATAGAAAGTCAGCTATTATCACATAGCGAAATAAAAGAAGCAGTGGTATATGTTAAAGAGAAGGAGGGCGACAAATATCTTGTAGCATACTATGTGTCAGAAAAGGAAGTCGAATTAAGAAATTACTTATCACAGAAGTTACCAGATTATATGGTACCGGCTTTTTATGTTCATTTAGAAAGCCTTCCATTAACACCAAATGGTAAGGTAAATCTTAAAGCTTTACCAGATACTGAGATTAATGCAGGCAATGGATATATTCCACCATCAAATGAAACTGAAGAAACTCTTGTAGCGATTTGGTCTGAAGTATTAAAAATAGATAAGGAATTAATTAGTGTGAACAGGAGCTTCTTCGAACTGGGGGGACATTCTATCCTGGCTATGAATTTAGTAAACCAAATCCAAAAAAAGCTGGAGGTAAAATTAGGGTTACCCGAACTTTTTCGCAATCCTACTATTAAAGGGTTATCAGAAATAACCAAAAATGAAAGAAGATGCGGACAAACTTTTCCTGAAATACTGAATGATAAAGTCAACAGGTATAAGCCATTCCCATTAACAGATGTGCAACAGGCATACTGGATAGGACAAAAAAATGTATTTGATTATGGCAACGTAGGAACACATACTTATTCTGAGATTTATACACCAGAGCTGGATATCGAACATTTTAACAAAGTTCTTCAGAGTCTGATACAGCGCCATGAAATGCTCCGTATGATAGTATCAGAAGATGGGGAACAATGCATATTAGAAGAAGTACCATTATATGAAGCTAAAGTACTTGACTTAAGAGGAAAATCGGAAGAGGAAGGAGAGAAACTGTTTTATGAGCTACGAAATGAACTTTCCCATCAAGTATTTACGAGCCATCAATGGCCGTTATTTGACATCCGGGTAACCATCTTCAGTGATCATACATACAAGATCAATTACAGTATGGATGTCTTAATTATGGATGCAGGAAGCTCTATCATATTTTTCGAAGAGTTTTTACATTTATATTTAAATCCCGAAGCAAAACTACCCGCTATTGAAATATCTTTCCGGGATTATGTCCTGAGCAGAGCTTAGCATTAAGAGAGACCAAAATTATATGAGAAATCAAAACAGATATTGGTTAGATAGGCTATCTCAATTTCCATTAGCTCCTGAGCTTCCTATCAAATCAAAACAAGAGAACATAGAGAAGCCACACTTTGAGCGGCATAGTGCACTTCTATGCCTATAGGAGAATGGCTTCATATTACAAAACCGTGCCAAAACTCTTGGGATTACTCCAACCGTATTGTTAATAGGTTGTTTTGCAGAAGTATTAAATTGTTGGAGCAAATCGGCCCATTTTACTCTTAACCTTACCTTGTTTAACAGGATACCCTTCCATAAAGATGTAGATAAGATAATAGGGGATTTTACCTCGCTCACCTTACTGGAAATAGATTTCAGAGATGACAAATCATTTTCAGACAAGTTAAAAGAAATCCAACAGCGCATGTGGGAGGATTTGGAGCATAAATATTTTAGTGGGGTAGAGGTTCAACGGGAACTATCAAGGCAAAAGGGCAGTTCCGTTATTATGCCAATTGTTATCACCAGTACTCTTGGAATGATCAAGAAATGATGATGAAGCATCAAGCGAGGCTGAAGTTATTACCATATTGCTGATGAAAAAAAGAACGATTATTCAATATCCCAAACCCCGCAGGTGTGGATAGATTTTCAATTAGGAGATAACATTAATGGCCTTTTCCTGAATTGGGACTCAATCGAAGGACTTTTCCCGCGAGATATGCTTAATGAAATGTTTCTTTCCTTTAAAAACATATTATGCTCACTTGTACATGACGAAAACTTTTGGCATCCAAAGACTTGTGTTCCTGCCAGAGAGCCAAAATGAATTGGGGTTGAAACCAATGCAACCCAGGCGGCGTATCCACAAACTTGCTACATGAGTTATTCAGGGAACAAGCGATAAAAAGGCCAGAGGCAATGGCCATAGAAACAAGAAGTAAAAAAATCTCCTATGAAGAACTGAATCGGTTGAGTAACTCGATAGGCTATCAACTTAGGAAATCAGGAGCATCTCCTAATAAGTTGGTAGGTATAGTTATGGAAAAATGTTGGGAGCAGGTTGCTGGCAGTTTAGGTATCCTGACATCAGGAGCTGCTTATTTGCCTATTGATGCTGAACTACCCCAGGAAAGAATAATGCTATTACTAGAGCAGGGAGAAGTCGATATTGTACTGACAACTCCGCCTGTTGCAAAACGAATTCATTTCCCCGAAGATAAAAAGCTTATTGTAATCGAAGATGGCATGTTAAATGATAAGCAACATGTCAGGTTAGAAATAATACAACAACCTCAGGATCTTGCCTATGTAATCTTTACCTCAGGGTCCACAGGCATTCCAAAGGGTGTTGTGATAGATCACCAGGGTGCGGTAAATACAATTCTCGATATAAACAACAGGTTTAATATTGGTGAAAAGGACAAATGTTTTGCCATATCCTCATTAAGTTTCGATCTTTCAGTATACGATATATTCGGGATTCTCGCAGCCGGAGGTTCCATCGTAATTCCCGGAACAAAGTGAGATAAAAGATCCTGAAGCATGGGCCGGTTATGTAAAAGATTATACCATTACCATATGGAATACGGTACCAGCCCTTATGAAAATGCTGACAGATTATGCAGAAGAACAGGGTGGGGGCATAGAAAGCCTGCGTATCGTTCTGATGAGTGGCGACTGGATACCGGTAGATTTGCCTTCCAGGATAAGGAGACAGAACAATAAAGTTGAGATGATTAGTTTAGGAGGGGCAACAGAAGCCTCCATATGGTCAATTTACTATAAGATAGAAGAAGTAAACCCGGAATGGAAAAGCATCCCATATGGCAAACCGTTGAAGAACCAGAGGTTTTATGTATTAAAGCCCGATATGGGGCCATGTCCGGATTATGTACCGGGAGATTTGTATATAGGAGGCATTGGCCTTGCCAAAGGCTACTGGAGAGATGAAAAGAAAACCAACCTGAGTTTTATATTAAATCATCGAACAGGAGAACGGATTTATAAGACAGGGGATCTGGGCCGGTATATGCCCGATGGTAATATAGAGTTTTTAGGACGTGAAGATACCCAGGTGAAGATACAAGGGTACCGGATAGAACTCGGAGAGATAGAATCAGCGATAAAACAGAATGAATATATAAAAGACGCGGTAGTAATAGCCACAGGGGCTACAGGAGAAGCCAAAGCCCTCGTAGCTTATGTCGTTCCGGATGGAGAAATAGCAAAAGCATTATCAAAAGAGAAGACAGATGGAGATAATGTAGGTGAATTGGCACATGCAGAAAATACTATTATAGACAAAAGAGAAAGGACATTATTCAAGTTAGCAAGACATGGTATAAGAAAGATATCAACATCTTTATTACGGATACCACTGGAAAGATCAGAAGAAAGAGATATTACGCTGGTGGATACAATGAGCTTAAGCCCCCGGCTCATTAAAGAGCGGATGACATTTACAGAATTTAGCAGGATTTTTGACAGTTTATCGCCCAAGACAATCGAAGGGCAACCGCTGCCAAAATACTATTATCCATCAGCAGGGAGCCTTTACCCGGTTCAGGCATATGTTAGCGTAAAACCGGCAATGATAGAAGGGGTAGCAGGAGGCCATTATTATTACAATCCCCAGGAACATTGCCTGGAATTATTAAACGAGTATGAAGAGATAAAAAACCATGCTGCGACAAACAAAGAGTCGGATCAAAGTTCCTTTGCCCTGCACTGGTCTCAGATTTAAAAGCTATAGTTCCCTTATATGGCAACCTGTCAGAAATATTTTGCTACCAGGAAGCCGGCTATATGGCCAACTTGTTATTGAACACCTGTCATCCAAATATTGCCTTGACTGCAGAAACAGGAGCAGATAAAGAAGATATATCAAAATATTTTAGTCTCAGCCCCGATCATTTATGTCTCCTGTCATTTGCAGGAGGCATGGCAATAATTGAGTATAACGGAGAGGAAAAAAACAAGGTACAAATAACCCGCCTTGGGAGAAAGAGCTACAGGAATTATAAGGAAACGCCAATAAAACGGAAAGAGCTGGATGAGCTATTGAATAGTATGGTTTTAAAAGGGCATTCAACAATATTTGATCAAAAGGCTTTAAATATATACCTATACGCAAAAGAAAACAGAATAGAAGGTTTGGAAAAAGGGGTATACCACTTCGATCCACAGGGAAAGCAACTAAAATTAATAAACAATGAGCTGGATGCCAGTCCAATATTCAATGGGAATGAGAGCATTTATCATTCATCAGGTTTTGCCATAATACTAACGGGCCAGAAGGAAGGAACAGAGAATAAAGAAAGCAGGGGATCAGTATTGTACCAGACAGGATATATAGGGCAAAACATAATGAATATATCAGTTAAAAATTTAATAGGCCTTTGTGCCATAGGCGCAGTCAACCAGGAAGGCTCCAGGGAAATGTTAAGGTTGTCAGAAACAGAAGAAGTATTACATAGTCTTCTCGGGGGCAGGATAAGTACGGAGCAAATTGAGAGTATAGAGCAATATGTAGCCGATAAACCAGTTGATCCTGCAGAAATGCTAAGGAAGTTTTTGAGGGAAAGACTTCCCAATTACATGGTGCCTGCCTATTTTGTTCAATTAGATAGCATACCGTTAACATCAAATGGTAAAATAAACAAGAAAGCCTTACCTAACCCCGAGTTTAAAGTTGAGGACAAATATGTGGCGCCATCCGGTGAAATTGAAGAAAAACTTGTAGAGATATGGTCAGGAGTATTAAGAATTAGAAAGAGGTAATCAGCGTGAACAGGAGTTTCTTCGAACTGGGCGGACATTCCATCCTGGCTATGAATTTGGTAACCCAAATCCAGAAAAGAATGGGGATAAAAATAGGATTACCAGACTTTTTTAAGGATCCAACCATCAAAGCTTTGTCGTTAATAACTAAAAATGAACAAGATAGTGGAATAATTTTTCCTGAGATGGCTATTGATAAGGCCAACAGGTATAAACCGTTCCCATTGACGGATGTACAACAGGCTTATTGGAATCGACAAAAGAATCTGTTCGATTATGGCAATCATAGGGACACATAGTTACATGGAGTTTTCTGCGCCTATACTGAATATCGAACATTTTAACAAAGTTCTTCAGAGTCTGATACAGCGTCATGAAATGCTCCGTATGATAGTTACAGAAGAAGGGAAACAATGCATATTGGAAGAAATACCATTATACGAAGTCAAGATACTTGATTTAAGTGAAAAATCGGATAAGGCGGCGGAAAAACTGTTTTATGAACTAAGAAATGAGCTTTCCCATCAGACATTCGTGAGCCACCAATGGCCACTGTTTGATATCCGGTTAACAATATTCAGGGACAATACTTTCAAAGTTCATTACAGTATGGATGCTTTTGATTATGGATGCGGAAGCTCCATAATGTTTCTTGAAGAGTTTACACACCTGTATTCAAACCCTAATTCAGTACTTCCTCCTATTGAAATATCTTTCCGGGATTATGTATTGGCAGAACAGGAATTAAGAAAAACGAAAATATTTGAAAAATCAAAAAGATATTGGTTAGACCGGCTGGCAGAATTTCCTTTAGCCCCCAATCTGCCCATCCAATCAAAGCAAAACAATACAGAGAAGCCACATTTTGAGCGGCATAAGACGTTTATGCCAATTGAAGAATGGAATATACTGCAAAATAGGGCAAAGAATCTTGGAATCACTCCAGCTGTTTTAT
>CAWEFA010000121.1:0-4224 GCA_963808135.1 uncultured Bacteroidota bacterium | reverse complement strand
AAATGCCCATTTAACGCTTTGGGCATCAAATCCTGTTTGGACATAATTATTTTCAGTAATTAATCTGTAATCATCATAATTAACAAAATCATTGCCCAATATCCGGCCATATGCCGCCAAACAGGCAATAACTAATAAAACGATGATCAGATGGGTGTATTTTTTATTCATTCCTCCAAATGATCTCCATAGACGGTTGTTCAAAACCCCATGTTCTGGGGCTGTTTAAAAATGCTCAGGTGCAAGGCGCGCAAAAAACCGAACCGCGAGGCGTATATAGATATACGTTGAACGGTGCGGTTTGCAGCGCAACACAGCAAATGAGCATTTTTCAACAGCCCCCCTTCCCCATGATAATGAGAGAAACTATTATATACATTCGGCGGCAAAATCAATCCAAAATTGTCAGCCTGCCCCCGACCGACAGTAGTTAATGCCTTTTTTCTCCTGCACCACTTAGAGCCAAAAAAATTATCTGAAAAACAATCCAATATTAGAAGCAGGAAGCGCAATTAACAAAATTACGGTTACTCTTTGCAAAAAAAACGAGAAATATTTTGCGGATGCCTCCATGTCTGGCATCTTGTGGGAAAAAAAAATTGACATACAAACGGAACTTCCTTATATTTCAAAAACAATGAAGGAAAAACCTATCACCAGAATAAACGGTAAAAAACAAAAGATATCGGACCTTGGTATATTTAGCGGGAAACCGGCCTTTCCTGAAAAAATCCACGTTGGCCGCCCGAATATCGTAAACAGAAAAGGTTTTCTTGATCGTGTGAATACGATTCTCGATAACCAATGGCTAACGAACAATGGTCCCTTCGTTCAGGAATTCGAGAAACGAATCTCCGGCCTTATCGGAGAATCTGAAAGATATTTAAGTCACCAGTTTTATTACAATTAATTGATTTCATTAACATCTATGTGTCTTCATTTATAATGGTGTGCATCCATTTGCATTCATTTTCAATGAAAAGGTCAAATCTTAGGGACACACCTTTGAATATGCCGTTTCTTTCTCCTGTATCCATAAAACTTTAGCTTCTTTGAAACTGCTAACTTTTAATAAGTAATAAACACATTTTCGCCTAACTAATTCTATGATACATAAATAATAAAAGAATTGGTTACTTTTGCTTATGAAGAAAAATTATACTTATTTCATCATTATATTTTTAATTGTCTCTTCTTGCATCGCCTTTGGTCGGATTGCAAGGAATGATTTTATTAATTTTGATGACGACACATATGTCACAGAAAATAATTATATTAAAACGGGAGTTAATCCGGAAAGCATCAAATGGGCGGCGACCGCCGTTATTGCAAGCAATTGGCATCCATTAACTTGGATTTCACATATGATCGACTGGCGTTTGTTTGGTGCAGACGCGGCCGGCCATCATATTGTCAGTTTGCTTTTACATATTGGTGCGGTTATTTTTTTGTTCCTCTTTTTAAATAAAACGACCAACAATCTCTGGCCCGCAGCTTTTGCCGCCGCTCTTTTCGCCCTCCATCCCCTGCGGGTGGAATCAGTCGCCTGGATTGCCGAACGCAAAGATGTTTTAAGCATGTTTTTCGGTATGGCTTGCCTATTCACCTATACTTTTTATACTGAAAGTTCCAAACCATCCCGCTATTTTCTCTGCCTGATATTATTTATGTTGTCTCTGATGTCCAAACCAATGCTGGTCACGCTACCTTTTGTATTGATGCTTCTGGATTACTGGCCACTCCAGCGCTGGCAGAAAGATCTTAATGAATCGCAGAAGGGCTTCTTTTCAAAAGGCAGACTTGTATGGGAAAAAGTTCCCTTTATTTGCATAACCATTGCTTCCAGTATCCTGACTGTTTGGGCGCAAAATAAGGGAGGTGCTGTTGCTTCCTTCAAAAGTTTATCCTTTATCGATCGAGCCGATAATGCCATTTTTTCCTATCTCGTTTACCTGGAAAAAATCTTTTGTCCGTTTAATCTATCCTTTTTTTATCCTTATCAATATTCACTGCCACCATGGAAAATTTTAATTTCCGGTATCATCCTTGTATTAATTACCTTTGCTGTTATTTATTACCTTAAAAAACTGCCTTTCCTGTTTGTGGGCTGGTTCTGGTATTTGGGTACGCTCATACCTTTAATCGGTCTGGTACAAGTCGGCTCTCAGGCGATCGCAGACCGCTATACTTATTTGCCTTCAATCGGGATTGCCGTTATGGTGGCATGGGGCATTCAGTTTTTGATTAAGAGTGCGCATATCCGTAAAAAGATTTTATTCCCGACGGGAGTGATCTTCATTATTACATTATCCTTGTTAACATGGCAGCAATGCGGCTATTGGAAAAACAGCGAAACACTCTTTAGACATGCTTTGTTTGTAAGTGAAGATAACGATGTGGCGCATATGAATCTAGGCCTTGCTCTATTTGCTGAAGGAAAGATTCGCGAAGCGATTAGTCATTATAACAGAGCCATACAAATAAAACCCAATGATGCTGATTTCTATAATAACAGAGGAGTCGCTTACGCGAATCTTAGTCAATATCAGCTTGCCGTTGAGGATTTTAATAAAGCTATACGCCTGAGTGACAATATTGCCGAATCTTATGTTAACAGGGGAACTATTTACTATAATCTAAGACAGTATCAACGTGCCATTGAGGATTTTAATGAGGCTATTCGTCTAAGACCGAACTGTATTGATGCTTACTACAAAAGGGCTTTTATTTATTTAAATCAGGGAAACGTAAAGTCCGGTTGCAGCGACGCACAAAAAGCCTGCCTGATGGGAATCTGCGAAATACTCGATGCCGCTAAATCAAAAGGATACTGCCGTTGATTGTTAAGTATTACTCTCTTTTAAACTGTTAATGTTGTTTCCCTTGTTTTCCTAATTCATGCAATATTTCAATCGGAAATAATCAAAAATTGACTAAACTCTAACTTAAAATCCGCTTGTTCAGGGGGGAGTTCACTTCTGCCTACTAACAAAATTATACAACGATTGTGACCACTTTATGCTTTTCAACTCTACATAATGATGAAATATATGAGACAATAATATTGTCACTACTATAGTCATTACAAAGGTAACAATAAAAGATAATTCGTTAGAAGCATTAATAACATTCTTAAGCCATCTAAAAATATAACTTGATAAGGAACATATTACTATAAAATGCAGTAAATATAGGGAGAAAGAAATCTTACCTAGGTAAACAGCCACTTTGCTTGAAAAAACTTTTCTCGATAATGATAACCTTGAAAGTGCAAAGAACAATAGAAATGCTCCAATGATATAATAAAATCCTAACAAAGAACCCCAATCACCAAAATATTTTTTCATAAAATCTATATCGAGGATTGTATAAAAAGGAAAATCAGCCCTAATATATGAAGCAAGATATGTTCCTAATAAAAGCATAATTAAAAGAATAAATTTGTTAACATTTTGGAAAACATTGTGTGCATCCATATCGAATAATATCATTCCTAAAATTACGGCTAATAATAATGATTTGTTGAAAATAATTATTAAAGCTATGTAAATAAATATTCTTAACCTGCTGCTGGCTCGAGCAAATAATGCGTAAAATGCGTAAATGAGAAATGACCCTAGCAGTAAAGCATACATCATCCATAATATAGTGCCATAGCAAAGCAGTTGTTCGTAATGAGCTGCGTATTCATCATATAAAACAAATTTCACCATATTGAAAAAATCTGCATCGCAATTGTAAAATTGGGTCAACCAAGGAGAATGTGATGCCCAAGATGCCTTTATGTTGGAAAACGCCCCCACTTTTAATAAAAAATATGAAATAATACATGAAAATAGAACGGGGATTGTCAATCTGAAATATCTTTTAAAAAAACTTGCTGTAATGTAGTTCTCATCTTTGTTGTGAAAACAATTATAACTGACCACATAACCACTTACGATCATAAAAATCATTACTGCAGAAATACCATTATAAAAAATAGTTAAAGGTGAGAAAACAAATGCCTTTACAAGAATAGGTTGTGTAGTCAAATCGTCCAATGATAATGGCAACACGGCAGGATATGGAAACAATACAGGATAGAATGCGGCTATGGTATGTCCAAAGACTACAATTAGCGCCGCCAATCCGCGCATACCTTCTATATATTTTATTCTCATAATGTTAGTGACCTAGTATTAGAAACATACCACATTCAGAGAAAAAAATACAAATACATAC
>CAWEFA010000120.1:0-34304 GCA_963808135.1 uncultured Bacteroidota bacterium | reverse complement strand
CGATGTTGTGCCGTCGTGTATTATTATTTATCTTTCTAATTTCATCAAGTCTTACCTGCGCAGTAGGATCAAGCAAAAAATGTTGCATAAGTTTTTCACAAGCATAATCATTACAATTTGCACAGCTATCTATATTTTTCCGGATTGCACATTTTCTAATCTCGCAATTCAAACATCCTGAAAACAGTCTCCCGGTATTGGCCCGGCATCCATCACAGTCTGTAATATCTTTAGGTTGTATATCCATTCCATAAAGTTTAGAACACTGTTCGGCTATCGATTCTCTCATTTTTTGTTGGTTATATTTATCCTTTTCTAATGTTGCCAAATGAATAGGACAATTATCACATGTTAAGCCGCAATATGCAATAACCGTTTCCATTTTTATAAATATTAATGCTTATATGCTTTATATTCTTACAAAACTGAATTGGTATATATCCTGTTTTGTTTGTTAAGTTACTAAATTCAGAGCAGCCTCTTTGCATGTGGCAACGTTCGCGGGTATGAAACGTATCGGATTGTATGGCTGCTAACCAATCCACAATGCTATATGCACCATCCGCCGAACGAGGTAAACAAAGAAATTATTTGCCAAAACAGAAATACAATTAAATTAATGATTTAAGATTTTCTAATGCGTCGGGAACATATTTGAGAACATTTCCTACTATTGGGCAACTTTCCATTTTGTTACAATCAGCACAGGTTTGAAAGTTTTTCGATTGTACACAATTCCTTATTTCACATTGATTATAATGCCCAATTTTAACTCCGGGTTCTCTGCAACCTGTGCAGTTAATCATTTCGGGCGACATGTCAGGTACATTATATTGTACTTTCCATTTTTCCGCTGTTTTGGCCCTTAATTCATTGTCATTTGCTATCGTTGCTATTCTTGCATCGCAAGTAGCACAATTTAATCCACAACATGCAATAAGTTTTTCCATATTCAATTACCATTTAAGTGTTAATCTGGTTGTCGCTATTTTAATTTTCTCTTTGCGGATAAAAATTATCTTAATAATTTAACAATAAGAAATCCTATGATAATAAGTAAATACATAGATAAAACAATTATTGTTAATATACCTGAAAATTCATAATGCGATTTCAGATTTTTAAATGCCTTTTCAATTTTATTTGAATCATTGTTTTTTAATGCCATGCCTGAATTAATCGAAAATCTATAAAGATATAATACCGGGAAAAAGTATAGTACTGCTAAAACAATATATATAAGCCCAAGAAATATTACACGGGAATTAGAATTAATATGTCCAAACTTTGCAAATATAGTACCTGCAAATATTTCAAATATTATTAGTGTTCCTATAATAATAAACCCCAAAATAGAGAAAAAAGTAGTCCATTTTCTTATTTGGTCAAAATAAAAAAGAGATTCTTTTGTCAACTCAATTTTTAACTGGTTCATTTCAATGTTTGGGTTTTGATTACTTGTTTCCATAATTTTAAGCTTTTATTAATTATTACTAATTTTTTAGCATTATAAGGTTATTTTATGTTCCAATAGTTATTGTCAATGTTCGCAGCTATGAAACGTAACAAAATTTACCTGCACATCTTTATCAAAATACAACCAAATATAATTAAAAAGCATTACATTTGGAAACCCTCTGAAACCCGCATGGAATTTGAGCTGATGTTGGGTACAGTGTGTTATTTTATTCCAATAACATCATTAAATTTGATATTTTATGTCCTTTATAATTTTTAAATTTATCCTCTGGGTCATACAATATCGTATCAATATTATTTTTTTGAACTCCATATATATCTGAATCAATATTGTCTCCAACCATTACAATATTTTCTTTATCTATGCCTAACTTTTTTATTATTAAATCAAAATATTCTTTAGATGGTTTGCTAAATCCAAGTTCCCTGAAACAAAATATATCTTTGAAATATGTGTCTAACTGAACTCGTTTTAGAGCTTTTATAATATCGGCTTTTGTCGAGTCTTTGGCATTTGTCGCCAAATAACAATTAGTTTTTTTGGACAAACCTTCTAACATTTTATCAGCATAAGGCATTATTTCGACTTTATCCCAAGTGTACATTGCACCTTTTTCATTTGGGAAATCTTTCATTATAGTATCTCCCCAATCAAATAAATATGCTTCTTTCATCCGTATAAAATTTAATTTTCAAAGGTCGGATGGAACCCACATGCTCAGCATTCAAACTATTTGTGTTGTTTGCTAAGATTTTATTCATCCGTTCTTTGTGTTACACTTATTTAACATGTGGGTTTCATAATCATAAATTATTATATCAAAATAGAAATATTTAAATTTTCAACAAATGTTTTTGTGGTTCAGCATGGTCTACAACGTTTTGCGCTATGAGCATGTGGCGGGTTTCGGAGCGCTTCACTATCAAACTACACCAAAACTTGATGCGAGATTGAAAGCCGAATAACCGTATAAACCCCGCCATTGCTTATGATCGCGTGTTGGCAACCGTATTGTTTTTCAATCCGTTTCAAATATAATTCTAATCCCTCTTTTGATATTGTCACTCGGTGATACTCCAATTTTACTTTCTTACATAATTCTTCGTATTAAAGATTATCAATTTATTAACCTACCAGCGCCCATAACGATACGGGTCATCTGCCAGCCCATAATTTATATCAGGAAAAGTATCGGCGGGATTGCAACAATTATTACATATAGAATTACTACATATAGAATTACTACAACAATTATTACATTGATTACATATAGAATTACAGTAATTAACTGGGTTGGGATTAAACGACCTGTAATCCCTATGGTACAAGCGGTATATGGTTCCCTTGAATTTACCTGAAAAGAAGCATGTATCAGCCCAGCAATTCGCACCTAAATTGGTAAGTATCTGGGAAAGCGCCCTGGTCTGGCGCCAACGGGTAAAACGAAAATATGTGTATGTGTCGGCATTAAACCGATCCGGATCAATCTGCAAGGCTACTTCAAGCGCATTTCCTAATTTTCTATAACCTATTTGACCACCTGCTCCAGTGGTCCAACCTCAATTTTCATCAAGCAGATAAGCACTGCAAGTATTACGCCATCTTAAATCAGATGGAGACAGGCCCTTTGTAAAAGGCCAATCAGGAACATCGGTTGATCCTATGCAATCTGTTGGTATGAGAGGAAGGTGATCGGAAAAAATATTTAAAGGATTAAATTGGTCATTAGTTCGGTGTAAATAAATAATTACATTACCAACACGTCTTAATTTATTCAAGCGGCTATCATTCCATGGTATTTCTGGCCCGACAATTACTGGTGCATTTGGATTATTGTTCGGATCATACATCTGAAATTTTATTCCAAGTGAGAACAATATTTTAGCACCTTTGCTATTTCTATCATCCAATAAAAATACACCCGAAGTATTTCTGACTGGCTTGGGAGTTTGTGCGTACCGGATCAAATTATGAGCAAGTTGTCTTGCTGCAGGATCTGCATCAGAACCGTCAACCCTGTTTTCCAAATCGAGCTGGCAAAGTATTACGCGCCCTTTACCGTAATCCATTTCCATCAGCGGTGTATAGGCGCCGTCGAACTCACATTCGAGTATCGGGCGCCAACTGCCGTAATGGGGCTTTTCTATGGCCCAGGAAGCCACGCTTCCCCTGTTATACCAATGCCATTCATAAACTGGTCGTGACCCTAAATAATCAGGCAGAGGATTAACACTGTCAATCATATTTCCACTTCCTGACCAGTTACATAAATCAAATGCATCCAGTGTATCTAATATAGGAGAATTTTTTATCACCGGAAACACATAGCGGGTAAGGTTTTTTGCAACGCGAAATCCACAATACTTTTGCAGCCAACTACTATCCTGCACAAAAACAAGGACTGTCCCACCTCCTTTTGCAAATAATTCAAAATCCTGCATACTATGAGCCCAGTGTGTGGATGGCATTGAGAATGCTTTCCTACCAATGATAAGTACTCCTTGCGTGGCAGTATTATTCCAACTTGTGATTGAAATATGTAATGTATTAAGCATTTTCTGGGTAATACTTTGCGGAATCATATGGATATATCATAACTGATTGGCTGTTTTGTGCATTATTTTGAATTGGAGGGAACTCCCGAAACAAAAAAGTATCACGATGGACATGGTTGTCAATGTTCGCTTCCAGAATTATCTTTCCATCAGTTTTTTTTGTAACCCATGGAATGGTGAATTCTATAGGTATTAATTTTTTTTCTGAAACGGCCAGAACTCCGCATTCACATCTGTTAATCTGGTGGGATCCATCAATAACTTTCCAGTTAGCTGAATACTCGCAGTCAATAGTAGTATCGTTAAATAATGCTATTTGCTTTTTCACAACTTTTCCAGCATAAAAATTGTGTGTTTTATCGGTAGGATCGCCCAGTTTGCCTGCAATATATGCCAGGGTGGGCCCATTGTTTTCATACATGCTTTTGCTGGCGTTGGTCCAAGTGTATGAAGTGTAACCATAACCATATGAAACATATGGGTAAGAATGAATATCCCTGAACATATGCAAATATTGGCTTAATAATGTTTTATAATAAGGGCCCCTTGTTCCGGGAACAAATGGAGCAACTTTATTTATTGTATCCTTTGGATCAGGATAATCCTCTCCTGAAAAATATTTGAAATAATAATTCAAACCAAAATCCTGGGGTTCTATCCCGCCAGTGCAGCCGGTAGCGCGCCATGAACGCCATGTATTTTTGATAAACAATTCCTGGATAGCAATACCATTGGGGTCTCTGAGAAGTCCTTCATCGTTCATAAAACTGGTATATACTTGATCATGTTCAAATTTTGTGCGCATGCTGTCCCGATATGCTCGCGATTCATTATTATATGCTTGTGGCCCAAAATAGATAGCGGCATATTCAGTTAACAGGGGTTCAGTAAAAGATGGCATAAATGCCCCTGTCCTACCACGCATATACGCATTCCAGTATGGAGTGCCGAATTCACAACATATAAATGGTTTGGGGCCACATGTTTTGCAGTATAATTTAGAGCTTAATTGAGGATCAATGAAATTATCCCTGATTAACCAATCCTCTCTCTCCTGCAGGGGAACAAAATTTAAATATAAGCCAACCCCATCCGCATCTCCCAGGGTTGATTCATGAACGAAAACAGGACGTGTCGGGTCATTTTCCTTAATAATTTGTATTGATGTATTAATGCATGTTCTCTTTTTATCCCAAAGAACGTTCACAAATGGGTCAAAACCTATAACGCGTGGATCATAATTCTGATGAAATCCATACTGATTTCCTGATGTAGACCACATTAATACAGAAGGATGATTGCGTATCTCCCTTAATTGGATTGTAACTTCCTTCTTATAATTCTTATTATTTTCAATGGGACCGCCACAGCCAAAAATAATATCTTTATAATACCGGTCTATATTACCACATGAACCAATTAGCGGCATACCTAACCTGTCGGCCTCAGTATAATATATAGTGCGCCAGGAAACAGTTCCAGTGTCCATTAAATCATAAGGCCATAATTCAAGGATAATGAACTACCCCGCAGCAGAGCTGCGAGGTATCAAAGAAAATACAACAATGGAGTTTGCATAGCAAACCTATTATTTGATTTTACCCCGTAGCAGAGCTACGAGGAATTCTTTTGATTAAAATGAAAATACCTCATCGCCTTGTACATTGAATCTATTGAAACACGGGCCCCGCCAATTCTATTATTCTTTTCTATAGCTTCATTTGGGCGCAAGTGTATTATTTTTCCATTTAAGAAAAAATTTTGACCATCAATCCAAAATTCACGAAACCCAAAATCCTGGGCATATTCATCATCCAATCCGGCCCCTTTCACTGTAACTAATGATGTATATAAATTCGGGTTATCCAAATCCCATAAATTGACTTCTCCATCCGTCCATTGTGAAACTAAATGAAATACGGAAGTTTTATAATGAGGGGGTATGGGATCATTGGGATGTAAAATATTTTGAAAAATGGTGAATCTCTTACTAAAAGTAATAGCAATCTGACCGTTGGATTTATCAAAAATTGAATCTGTAATTATAAATTCTCCTGGCTGTAAAACGCCGGTTAGCTCAACATCCACCTTTATAGTTTTTTCCCGAACTGATGTTTGAACAAAAACATCAGAAATATGAGGTTCATTAGGCCGTTTGGCCAATATTACATCGCCAATTAACCCTTTGGCTTCATAAATAGACGTGTTTATCCGACCATGGCGTATGGGATCAGATAAAGGATAATTTTGTATATCATTTGCACTGACAAATATTTGTAATGTATTCTTTTGATTGAATATTTCCTGCGAAGTAATAACTACTTCACCGGAAGGCCATGTTACCTTTCCATATTTATTATTATTAACATATATAGTTGCTTCCGTGCTTACTCTTGCAAGTTTTAAAATTATTTCACTGCCTTGCCAATCAGCAGGTATTGTAAAGGTTCGTTCATATAATGCAGCAGTCAGGGTATCTATATCCCAACTCCAGCATGAGCCTACACCTTTTTTTATATTCTGAGGAATCAAATTTGGAAAGGTTCTTTTCCATGAGCCAGGTGCCCTGGGCAGTGCCCCATTCCGTTGAATTAATATCTACGTTTGTTTGCCAACCGGGATGAAACAGCCAGGCAGTATCATTCAAAACAATTTCAGAACGTGTTCGGGTCAGGGTATCTACTACCATAACATCCCAATCACTGGCCATGTCATTCGAAATATCTTTACCCGATTTACTGTAACCAATTACACTTATCTGAAAGATAACGAGGAAGGATAATTTTTTTAACATAACAGGCCTCCTTAAATATTAGTTAATGATGTTATTTTAATCAATGAAATCTTGAGATATAAAACTCGCGTAATTTGTTTATATGGTTGCCAACTACCGGATATACACACATATTAACGCCAACAACCTAATATTTCAATGCCTTCCCTTAATCATAACTTATTGTTTATCAAAAAAGTCATGTTTTTGTTGGCGAATATTTTTACCAAAAATATATTTATTTCTGTTTTAAAATTACATTAATTATTTTAAAATGAAATAGTCTTTTACACAGTTTGTTGGACACTCTCAAAAATGTAACCATTAAAAGTGAAAATATTTTTGAGGGAATAATTTTTATAGAATGGGAAAGCAAATTATGTATTCACAATTAGCGATACCAACATGTATTTTCATAGATTAAGCTACCTTTAAATCCTTACGAACCGGATACAGTTCCGCTGCCATAGAACATTAATATAGATAAGCCTGTTTGCAACCCACGAAAATAAATTTCAAATCAAAAAATATATTTGTTAAATTTGCTTAAAATCTTCTAACCATCATTTGCCAAAGAAAATGAAGACTATCCTAATTATAGCAGGGGTTTTTCTTATTTGCGCTGTGCCAGGCTTTTCACAAAATACATCGGAAAAGGAAACATTTGAAAATGCCGAATACTTTTTTGCCAAAGAAGATTATTCGGAAGCATTATCATCGTTTCTGCAACTATATAAAAGAAGTTTTCACGACAATGCAAACATTAATTACCGCTTGGGTATTTGTTACCTGCATACCAATAATGAAAAAGATAAAGCGGTTAAATACCTCGAGCAGGCTGTTAAAAGAGTCAGTGAAAAATACAATGAAGGTTCAATAAAAGAAGTCAACGCACCTTATGACGCCTTTCTGTTTATGGGAAATGCGTATCGCATCAATTCCGATTTGGATAAGGCCATTGAAGCATATAAGAAATATGTCAGTTATGCAGAAACGCCCAAGGGAAAGCGGAACGATGTTAATAAAAACTGGGCTTTGGAACAAATTGAAGCATGTAAAAGGGCAAAAGTGGCAATATTAAAACCTGTGAGAATAAAAATTACACCTATAGGAAGTACCATAAACACAATCAGGGCTAACTATAACCCGGTAATTTCGCCAGGCGAAGATTATTTAGTATATACTTCTCATACGGCGTTTTATGAAGCCATTATGGTTTCGAAAAAAATAAACGATACATGGAAAAGCCCTGTAAATATAACCCCCAATATTCAAAGCGACGGCGACCAATATCCATGCTCGATTTCGCAGGATGGCAAAACATTATACTTATGCAAGCAGGATAATGATAACAGCGACATTTATGTTTCACACTTAGATGGAAATACGTGGTCGCCTTCAAAACCGTTAAATAATGAAATAAACACAAAATATTGGGAATCGCATGCTTGTGTTTCGCCCGATGGAAAAACCCTTTACTTTGTAAGTAACAGGCCGCAGAGCCTTGGAGGGACTGATATTTTCGTTTCGGAGTTGGATAAAAATAACGACTGGGGACCGGCTAAAAACATTGGGGATGTTATCAACACACCTTTTAATGAAGAAACCCCATTTATTTGCGAGGATGGTAAAACCCTTTATTTCTCATCACAGGGACATGGAAGCATTGGCGGTTACGACATTTTTTGTTCAGTAAAAGACGACAAAGGCAACTGGTCTAAGCCAGTGAACGTTGGCTATCCTATAAACACAACAGATGACGATTTATTTTTTGTGCCGGTCCAGAATGGCGATTTTGCTTACCAGGCGAAGTATTTAAAAAATGTTTCAAAAGATTTAAGTATTGTGAAACTGGAAATATTTTCCAAACGCCATCCGTTTAAATACAATATATCCGGGAACATTACCGAATTATTTAAAAAAGCCAAACCTGAAACTTTTATTGTTTATCTTGTAAAGCCCGATACCATGCAATTGTGCGATAGCATTAAGCCTTCATCAGCAGGGGCGTTTTCTTTCAACCGGGTTGCCGGCAATTACCAGGCGCAATTTATATCGGGCGACCTGAATATCACCAGCGATAAATTTTCTATACCTGAAGATTATCAATCCGACAAATTTATTTTAACTCCCGATATTTTGAAAGTTGGCGCAAAATACGATGAATATTTAGCGCTGAAACGGGCGCCGAAAAAGCAACCTGAAATTTCGCAAAATATTTCAGAAGGAAAAGCAAAAAATCAGCACGGGGTTTTATCTGAAAAACCCGATACAATCCGCAACTTGCTGTTTGCCTTTGACGATTACAATTTAAGCAAGGCAGTCTGAAAAAGATGTTCAACATGTTATAAAAATAATGAACGATAATCCTTCCCTCATGATTGAAATTACCGGCTATACCGATTCACAGGGAAAGGATGGATACAACCAAAGACTATCGCATAAGCGCGCTAAAAAAATTAAGGATATATTAACCGATGCCGGTATTGCGTCAAAAAGGATAACAACAAAAGGAATGGGCAAATCAAATCCTGTTGCAATAAATGAAAATCCCGATGGAAGCGATAATCCCGAAGGCAGGGCTTTCAACCGCCGCATTATTTTCAATATTATAAAATGCGACAATCCTCATATAATTGTTGAACCGTTAAAAGTTCCGGGTAATTTGAAAATAAAAAACTAATATAGCTCCAGCGCCAATGAGCTTCCCGACTTAATTTCGAAAGTTTTGGAAACGGTATAAATACTTTCTTTGGCATTTTGGGCGCGAAAAACAACGGTGTACTTTCCAGGTTGCAATATTACCGATTCATTTTTCAGGTTTCCATTAAAATTATAAATCCATTCCAACCCATTTTCTCTATGGACGTAAAGACTGCCATACCCGGTAGTGGAAACCAAAACAGTGAGGATTCCTGGCCTTGCTATTTCAACAGTAGTTGTTGTACTTTGGCTAATCTCAACATTATTTAATACAATCCTCGGCAATACCGGAATTTCAAGTTCATATTTGCCTTTAATATATTTTGTGGCTTCCCCGAGTTTTTGAATGTTCAACGTTTCCGCTTCACCTGCTTTTCTTACTAAAAATAAAATATCGCGGTAAGGGTTTCCCAAACCGGGCGATGTAAGAACCAATGTACCTGGGGGGCATCGGCAGAAAAAATTGTATGTTTGCCAGGCACTACCTTAGCGCTATCAATATAAACAGGGGGCAAAGTGTGTATTTTAATCCGGTAAGTAACCAGCGGGTCAAGGACTAAAGTATCGGGGTTGCCCCGGTTATTGATTGTATGCACATAGTTATGAAGCATTTTATTGGAATAACGATCGTAAAATGTCATGTTTACATTTGTTTCGGTTGGCAGGCCATTTTCATCAAGCAGGTTAACCTGCGCAGTTGTGGAATTCAAAACCTGCGTGATAACAACATTTAAAAGTTCTTTAAATGTTTCTTCGTGAACGGCATTATAAAAATGCCCTATGCATTGGAACGATTCATGGAAACCTTCATCAACGCCTATGCCAATAATGAAAGGTTTTAAAATGATACCTTTTCGCTGCAAATCCTCCGAAACTGCACACGGGTCTCCATCGCAGGCTTCAATGCCATCGGTTATTAAAACAACTATATTGCGGCAATCGGAACAAGGCGGAAAATCGTTCGGGCATTGCGCCAAAGAACCGGCTATGGGAGTTGTGCCTTTGGGAGTAATATACCGCAAGCGCTGCCGAATAATGGAAGCATTATTCTTTTGAAAAGGCACTTCTAATTTTGTATCGGAACAATCCTGCGGCGGGACTGGACTTTGATGGCCGAATATCCGGAGGGCCATTTGAATATTTTCGAAATTTTGCAAACTATCGATCATGTTGATGAGTATCCGCCTGGCTATATTTACTTTTATATCGCTTTCCCACAATCCCGACATGCTGTTTGATGCATCGAAAACAAATAAAATATTGGTTGTTGGTTGTTTTATTTCTTTTTTCTGCTGGCAATATACATTTAATGAAAATATTGCCAATAACGCCGAAATCAAGGTTATTGGCAATATATATTTTGTAATCGCTTTTGTCTTCATTTAATATATTGAAATTATAAAGGTAAAATTATTTTGTATTAGCATAAAAATTTAATGTATATAACAATTCCGAAAACTAATGCGTATAATTTTTATTACAGAATAATTATGATATTTTTATTTTTCCATTTTTTAAACAAATCAAAACTCACAAATAATAATACAGAATTTTCAATAACATGAACACTACGATGAAACCAAATGTAATATTCTTTGCTGCATTTATCGTGTTTAATTTAATAATAATTTCATGCAGGAAACACAAACCTGACGATGCTGAAATTAAAATATACCTTACGGATATGCCGGCTCCCTACAAATCAGTTTTTATTGATATTAAATCAATGCTAATTACTACTGATAATTCAAATAATGAAGAACTGGTTAAATTAAGCCGCACCGGGCCTTACGATGTTCTTAAGTTTTCAAACGGGCTCGATACATTGCTTGGAAGTATTGCTTTGCCTTCATGTAATATAAAACAAATACGGTTTATACTTGGGGCAAACAATTATTTAGTTACTGGTGAAAACAGTATTTTACTTTATGTGCCTCCTGAAATTGAACCGGGAGTAAAATTTAACGTTAATCAAAAGATTGATGGAGGTAAAATGTATACTTTTTACATTGATTTTGATGCTTCGCGTTCGATAATTAAAATAAACGATGAATCATATAAGCTGAACCCTGTTTTAAGGATGTTTAGCGATGCTACCGGAGGAACAATTAAAGGTATAATCAGCCCAAAAGAGGCAAAGCCTCTTATTATTGCCATGTCGGCTATTGATACAATTGGAACAATACCTAATGATGATGGTTATTTTATGATACGAGGCGTACCAACCGGAAATTATAATATAGTATTTGTTCCGCAATTAAGCGGCATGCTCGTAGATTCATTGAAAAATGTGGAAGTTAATTTAGGAGAAATTAATAATATCGGTACAATATTGCTTAACTGATTATAACTTTCCTTGGGCTAATTGTTTTTATATAAAATATTTTCCGGCAATCAAATGAAATCGTTTTATCGCCCCAATTCCTCAAAAAAAATCAATAAAATATTATACCGTAAATATTTAATAAAATTTCAGTAATAACTATTCGATAAAACTGGTTTTTAAATTACTTCTCCTTTTTAGAAGAATCTGCCTTTTTCCTGGTTGTTTTCTTAACTTTTTTTTCTTCCACTTCAACAGGAGCAACTTTGATTACCGGGGCAATTACCTTTTTTTTCTTTCTTGGCCGTCTTACTCCGAAACTACCTGAAAAAAGCTTGCCTCTTCTGGATTTTTTATCACCTTTCCCCATTATTTAATTATATAAATTATTGTATTTAGAATTCTCAAATTATAGTCTTACGAAAATAATTACTTTTTTATATTTTCTGTAATTTAAAGAAAGAAATTATTCAATTATGGCAATTCTGCTACCTAAACTCAAAAACCTAACCAAATAAGTTATATTTTAAAAATTATTATTTAACAGGATGGAATTATAATTCAAATGGATATCCTACAAGTATTTATTTTCTTAAACAAATTCAAAATATTTTAATAGAAATCATACACATATACACTCATCAACTGTTTTTTGTATTGCGAATAATAACTGTCGATTGTTTTGCAAATGCCATTTTCGTCATAAGTATATGTGTTTTTTGAATATTCTTTGTCCTGTTCGCTACGCGACTGCTCTTCTATAAGCCAGTTTTTGTTGTTATAAGTATATTTATTGGCAAGATATTTTTTACCATCGGCGCTTTCCTGGTAAACTTCAGACAATAAGCCCTGATCGTTATAAATACGGCTAATTTTCCCTGCCATTTTTCCATTAATAAACTTGGTTTCCGAAGTCAAATTATCTTTCGAATCGTAAGTATATTCAACCTTTCGGGAAATTGTATTATCGGGTTCATAGCAAATTTCTTCGAGTAATTTGCCGGAAGCGCTATATGTATTTTTTTGTGTAAATTTTAAATTGCCATTACCATCGCTAACCTTTAAATCGGCATTATTGCCGTTATAAGTAAAGGAACGTTTTTCATCGAGTTTTTTTTGTATAAAAAAATTAACCTCAGCCATCCGGCCAGACTTATTATAATTATAAACAATTTTAAAACTGTCTACCCCGTTAAATCCGGTTTCCATGAGTTTATTGCCTTTCGAATCGAATTTAATGTTTTGTTTGTAATTTAACTTTTTGTCATCGCCTGAATATTTCGCATATTCAGTTTTGTTACCATAGCCGTCGTATTTAAACGACATAATATAATGCACCGATCCGCTGGCACGAAAATTAATTTGTTCTACCCGGTTTCCCTGCATATCAAAACTATCGATACGGGCTTTAGTCCCTTTATTTTCCGGTTTCCCTTTAACATAATCGTATTCGTAAAGTGTTTGTGTCCTGATTTTATTTTTACTAACGCGTGCCTTATCCATAATTTCAACGCTTTGCGAAAAAATCAATAACCTGGCACCAAAAAAAACCACAATTAATATCGCCAATCTCATTGTATATGCTACGTTTATAAATTATTACGTAAATTATTTTTATTGTAAATTAGTTGAAATGCTAAATTAATAAAATTAACCCAAATTGTTCAAACGAACAAAATCTCAATTATTGCGATTGAGAAAAATTTAATTTTTAGCTTTATCATTTAACGGACAAAATAAAAATATTAATTTTTTTATACCTTGTTTTCTGAAAAATAAATTCTTCCCGGAAAAGATTTTCCAAGTTCATATCACTTCATTTTATTATCTTTAAAAATATTTGATAATAATTTACCAGAAGTTGAAATGGATTAATAATCATTACATATTAAAATTAAAAATGTTTTTTGCCTTATGTTGAATAATTTAGTAGAAGCTAAGTAACATGAATGCCGATCTACCCCTAATTATACAAAGCGATCCGTGGTTAGAGCCTTTTAAGGAAGTTATTATACGGCGTCAAAAGGCAGCTATGGCAAAGGAACGCTTTTTATGCAAAGGCAAACGTTTGCAGGATTTTGCGACAGGACATTTATATTTTGGGCTTCACAGGGAACCTCGCGGATGGGTATTCCGTGAATGGGCGCCGAATGCAACCGAATTGTTTTTGATAGGTGATTTTTCGTCATGGAAAAAAGATAAAAAATTTGCATTAACAAAATTGCAATTTGGAAACTGGGAAATAGAATTACCACCCGATGCGCTTAAACACGGGCAACATTATAAGCTCCTGGCAATTTGGGATGGCGGCGAAGCATACAGGTTGCCAGCCTGGGGTAAAAGAATGGTGCAGGATAAGCAAACTCTTGTTTTCGATGCCGAAATATGGGCGCCTGAAAATCCTTATAACTGGAAAATTCAAAATTTTATCCCAACTTCTAAAATCCCTATCATATATGAATCGCATATTGGCATGGCAACACCTGAAGAGAAAGTTGGCAGCTATTCTGAATTCAGGGATAATGTGCTTCCGCGGATAAAAAGGCTCGGCTACAATACCATTCAGTTCATGGCAATCCAGGAACATCCGTATTACGGTTCATTTGGCTATCATGTTTCAAATTTTTTTGCCGCTTCTTCCAGGTTCGGCACACCCGACGATTTGAAATCATTAATCGATACCGCCCATGAAATGGGTATTTCTGTAATTATGGATTTGGTACATTCACATTCGGTGAAAAATGTAGCGGAAGGATTGGGATTATTCGATGGCACGCCTTATCAATATTTCCATGCAAACGAAAGAAGGATGCACGTAGCCTGGGATTCGTTGTGTTTCGATTATGCCAAGCCCGAAGTTATCCACTTTCTACTTTCGAACTGCCAATTCTGGCTTGATGAATATAAATTCGACGGTTTCCGCTTCGATGGAATAACAAGCATGCTTTACCTCGATCATGGGCTAAGCCGCGATTTCACCAATTATAGTTTTTATTTTGACGAGGGTGAAGACGAAGATGCTATTGTTTATCTTATCCTGGCAAACAAGCTTATCCATGAGCGCCATCCGAAAGCCATAACAATCGCTGAGGAAATGAGCGGCATGCCGGGATTGGCAGCGCCTGTTGATCATGGCGGCATTGGTTTTGATTACCGTCTCGCAATGGGAATCCCTGACTATTGGATTAAAATTATAAAAGAACTTCCGGATGAGAGATGGGATTTAAACAAATTATACAATGAATTAATCAGCCACCGCGCCGATGAAAAAACAATTTCATATTCCGAATCGCACGACCAGGCTTTAGTCGGCGATAAAACCATATTCTTCAGGCTTACCGATAAGGAAATGTACTATAACATGGCCAAAAACGTTCAGAGTTTGTTAATCGATCGCGGCCTTGCGCTTCATAAAATTATAAGACTGATAACATTTACAACAGCTGGCGCAGGTTATCTGAATTTTATGGGAAATGAGTTTGGCCATCCTGAATGGATCGATTTTCCAAGAGAAGGAAACAACTGGTCGTTTAAATATGCAAGGCGGCAATGGAACCTTGCTGACGACACAAATCTCCGATACCATTGGTTGCAGGATTTTGATAAGGCAATGATTGAATTGCTCGGTAATTCCGATTGCTTTGATGTGTTATTTCCAACATTGCTGCATTCGGTAGAAAAAAGCCTGGTGCTGTCATATAAAAGAAATGGATGGCATTTTGTTTTCAACTTTAACCCGCAGGTTTCATTTACCGATTATAAAATTACCTTCGATCCCGGTAAATATAAAATTATGCTTACTACTGACGATGCGGAATTTGGCGGTCAGAACAGAATTGACAAATCGCTTATTTACTATTCAACTTATGAAGGCAACTTTACAACGTTAAAAGCAAACTACATATCATTATATATACCTGCAAGAACTGCATTGGTGCTTAAACTGCTTCCTACCAAAACAATATATGATATTTAGAATTATTCAACCCATTTAAGATAATTGAAATCCTGCCTGTGAGGCAATGCCGGGTGCTTTGGAAAAATTCGGATACCAAAATCGAAAATCCCCGGACGTTTTGGCGTAATTTCAATTTTATAATATGCCAGCCTGTTTTCAATTTTATCAAGAACAAACTCCTGCTTGTAGGTTACTCTTGGGATATTTTCCCCATCAACGAAATCGGCAATTACAATTTCAACGCCAATATCATCGGGCGACAATTCGTTCAGGTCTAAAACAATTTCACCACTATAACTCATGCCCAATGTAACAGATTCATGGCTTACATCGAGATGGTTGAGCGAAACAATTTCTATACTTTCCCAGCTTCTTTTTACACGTTTTTTCCAGGCAGCGATTTCTTTGGCCATTTTATATTCGTCGGCCTTCATTTGTATTGTTCTGTCGAAAAGCTTAAAATAATATTTGTTTTCATAGTCTGCAAGCTGCCTGCTCATAGTGAAATTCGATGCAATTTTTTCAATGGAGTTTTTAATATATTTAACCCAGCCAACCGGCAAACCGTCTTCATCGCGAAAATAAAATAATGGTGTGATTTCGTTTTCAAACAAGTTGTACAAAGTTTCAGCATCGAGTTGATCCTGGTACTTCCTGGTTATCGTAAGTATTTTCTTCAGGCAACGACCAGCCGGCGCCTTCACGAAAGCCTTCAGCCCACCAGCCATCCAATACGCTCAGGTGCAATACACCGTTCATAACAGCTTTTTCGCCACTTGTGCCTGACGCTTCAAGCGGCCGTGTTGGCGTGTTAAGCCAAACATCAACGCCCTGAACAAGAACTTTGGCAAGTTTTATTTCATAATTTGGCAGGAAAATTATTTTTCCGATAAATTCAGGACGCTTGGAAACTTCAGATATTGTTTTAATCAAATCCTGTCCTGCTTTATCAGAAGGATGTGCCTTACCTGCAAAAATAAATTGCACAGGCATTGACGGGTTGTTAACAATACGTGAAAGCCTTTCTATATCGGTAAATAAGAGGTGTGCCCTCTTATACGTAGCAAACCTGCGGGCAAATCCAACAGTTAGCGTGTGCTTGTTGAGTTTTTCACTCATTTCAACAATCATTTTAGGATTTTCAAGACGCCTAACACCTGCTTCTTTTAAACGATCCTTAATGTACTCGATTAACAAATGCCTTTGATGGTTACGGATTTTCCAAATCTGAACATCGGGAACGTCCTGTATTTTTTTCCACACTTCTTTATTAGTCTGGTTTGATAAGAAATCTTTTCCAAAGGCCTTTTCATAAAGGGCCGATCCAATCCTCAGCAGACCATGTTGGTAAATGAACTCCATTTGTAACGTACCCGATATGTAGCTCTTCAGGAGCATAGCCTTTATACAAGGCATGAAAAATATTCTGGCTTACTTTGCCGTGCAAACGGCTAACGCCATTAATTTCCTGTGAAAGATTTGCAGCAAGAAAACTCATCGAGAACTTTTCCGATGGGTCGTCGGGATTTGATTTGCCCAGCGCCATAAATTGTGCCCATGAAATTTTCAACCTGTTTGGATAATGACCGATATATGTGCGCACCAAACCTTCTTCGAAAGCATCATGGCCGGCAGGAACCGGTGTATGTGTAGTAAAAAGTTGCGATGCCCTTACTATTTCTAAAGCTTCGGCAAATGTGAGGTTTTCGTCAACTATGTATTTTCTCAATCTCTCAATTCCTATAAATGCGGCATGGCCTTCATTCGAATGGTAAATATCGCATTCAATTCCCAGGGTTTCAAGAAGCCGGATTCCACCGATACCAAGCAGCAATTCCTGTTTAAACCGGTTTTCCCAATCGCCGCCATATAAATAATGGGTAATGCTGCGGTCTTGTTCAATGTTGTCCTCAAAATCAGTATCGAGAAGGAACAACGGAATTCGTCCTACATTTAAACGCCAAATGCGTGCTTTAACAGTCCGCCCCGGCAAAACAATTTGTATTGACATCCAATTGCCTTTTTCATCGCGAACGGGCTGGGCAGGTGTTTTTGAAAATTTTTGTGAGTCGTATTGAGCAATTTGGTCGCCGTAAGCAGAAATTATCTGTTTAAAATAGCCATATCGGTATAATAAACCAACTGCAATAATATTGCAACTTGCATCGCTGGCTTCTTTAAGATAGTCGCCTGCCAAAACCCCCAAACCTCCAGAATATAATTTAATTGAATCATGCAACCCATATTCCATGCTGAAATATCCGATTTTAGGCCCTTGTTTCAAAGGTTTTTGCATATATGCCATAAACCTGTTATAAATATCATTTAATTTTTTCAGGAAATTTTTATCTTTTTCAAGCCTTAAAAAGCGGTCGAACGAAATCATATCAAAGAAGGCAATCGGGTTTTCCTCACAACCCTCCCAAAGATTGGGGTCAATAGACCTGAATAATTCAATAGCATCATAATTCCACGACCACCATAAATTTTTAGATAATTCTTCAAGGGCATGAAGTTTTTCAGGAATGTTTTTCTGAACAAGTAAACGTTTCCAAACAGGCGTATTTGCAACAATGAATTTTTCAGACTGGGAAAGAGTTTCAATTTTCTCTGTTTCAACAATTGTTTCGGATCGTTCAGAAATTTTTGAAATAGCAATATTAAATGCCATATTGTAATACTTGATCTGATTTTTCCAAAGCGCTGATTTTGAAATTTCCAATGCTTTTTCTTTGGCTTCCATTGTGTGTTTTTGATCCAATGAAGCTATCCTGAGAACGGATTTGGTTATTTCACCAACAACTTCTAAATCGTTGGAGTCGGTGCGTTCAATAATAGTTATACCATTTCCCGGGTTTTTGAATAACTTGCTTACCCAATATCCAAAACCGGTAAGGCTTGTTGTTACGGTAGGAACATGAAAAGCGAGGCTTTCAAGCGGGGTATAGCCCCAGGGCTCATAATATGAAGGAAAAACGGTTAAATCAAATCCTATCAACAAATCGTAGTATGGCATATTAAAAATACCGTCGTCGCCGTTAAGATAAGAGGGGACGAAAACCACTATAACTTTGTTGTTTTCAGTATTTGAAAGATTAAATTGCCGGATGCGTTCCAGGATGCTGTCATGTTCCTCGTAATGCAAGTTATGGGTAAGAACACAATTGTTTATTTGAGAATCGGTTTCTTTTTTTAGTTTGCTTATTAAATCCTTTCGGGGGCCGTAATGGTTTGCGGGAATGAGAATAAAAGCCACTACCTGGCGCTTTAAATCGGGCGATTTATCAAGTTCAGCCAATGAATTTATAAACAGGTCAATTCCTTTATTCCTGAATTCATATCGTCCTGAAGTCGCTATTAAAAAGGGATTGTCGGAGAGTTTTTTATTTGTAAGGGCTTCCGTAACTTCAATTAATTTGTTTCGCGCTTTTTGGCGATTTAGTTCAAAACTTTCGCCTGAAGGGACAAGGGTATCTTCAAAACCATTCGGAGTAATAATATCTATATCTTTATCGAGAAATTTCGTACATTCTTTGCCCGTTATTTCGCTTACTGTGGTAAAGCAATCGGCATATTGTGCCGAATTTTTTTCCAGCGATTGTTTGGAAACAACATTAAATTCCGAAGCTTTTGCATTGACATTAAATTCATTCAAATGTTCGTAAAGAGATTGGTTGTTGCCGGCGATTGCCCGGCCAAGAACCGTGGCATGCGTGGTAAAAACAGTTGCAACCTGCGGCATATTAATTTTCAGGTATAAAATACCAGAACCGGTCATCCATTCATGGAATTGTGCAACAACTTTCTCCCGTATGCTCAGGTTAAATTTTGTAAAGCTTTCTATCACTCTTGCAGCCGCATAACCAAAAAGCGCAGGTTCAACATAATCCCATTGGCCGGATATAGAATCAAGTTTATAGGTTTCCCAGAATGTGGAAAAAATAGCGTCCTTCTGGTTTATAAATGTTGCGTAATCAACAATTATAACAATAGGGTTTCCATTTATGTTCCATCTGCCAATTTTTATATGTAAGCCTTCATCTGCTGCTTTATCCCTCCACGATTTGAAAAGTTTTTTGTCTTCAATAAATTCGGGATTAACTGTTGCATCGCGCCAAACATCGGGGCCAATTAATAAATAATTGCTGCCAAATTCTTCAACCAATGTTTGCGCTTTAGTTGATATGACGGTATATATTCCCCCAACTTTATTACAAACTTCCCAACTTATTTCAAATATATAATCCGGTTTTATTATATTTTCTGCCATTTGACGATGTTTTATAAATAAAGTAATTTTATTTAATCGGATTGTTTTATAACCATAATGAAATTTTGTTCAAATTTATTGGTTCTTAATCATTGAAAAACATATAAATTTAAAATAGTTAAATTAATTTTTTTATAATATTAATATTGTTGTTGAACACATATAATGCAAAATTAACAAATTCATGGTATGCTTAACTTATAACTAAATCAAATCAACCTTCATACCAATAAAGCCAGATAAAAATAAAACATTATTTAGGGTAAGGTTTAAATATTGCCCCGATTAGCTATAAACTCCGGAAAGGCTTGAAAATAAGTGATTTCTTTAGTGGATATGGTTATTTCAAGAGTTTTTATTTTTCTGGTTACGTTTTTTTAATACACTGGTTTTTCCTTTCCTGGTTTTCGGTTTAACCGCATCAGGTTTTTTTTTTACGGCCGTTTTTAAATTAGAAACCTTAACCGGCTTTGTTGTTTTTTTTGATGAAGAAGATTTTATAATTGCAGCATTTGCAGCAGCCGTCTTTGACTTACGGGCAGGTTTTTTAATATCTTTTTTTCCAGTTGAACGGGTAGCTTTTGTCTGTAAATTTGATTGCAGTTCTTCATTCACCCTGATTTCGAAATCACTTAAAATGTTCATGTAATTGATAAAGGCATCGTAAGGTGAATTATAAGGATTGTAATATGAATGCAAACTTCCCTGGATAAAAAATTTTGTGCACATATAATAGAAATGGTCGCTTGTTTGGAGATATTTCCAATCGATCAATATTTTCGGGTCGTTAACTTTTAAAACTTTATCGCGTAATTCATATAGTTTATTAAAAGCTTCCTGTTGAAGTTCGTTGCCCAACCAGGCTGAAACATCCCTTTCTTCATCAGCCCAGGAAATAGGATGAGGTATAAACAGTGGAGCTACAGGTTGAAAGCTTTCAATTAAATCAGATGGCGTGCTGAACGTAATTTTATTTGTTGAAAGAACTACTTTGGGCAATGCTTTCAGAAAATTAAAAATACCCGATTCTTTGGGCTGTAAACCGCCAAATGTTTCATAATTCATGAAAAGGTTTATAGTGTCTTCCTTCGAATCGAGTTTCTTTATCCAACCGACAAATTTTTCAGCGGTTAATGGATATTCGTTCCAGCTCTTGTCAGAAAACCGAAAAGCTATGTCGTCGCTTAACCTGTAGTTTTTGAGCAATAATTTTAAACGGGGATTGGTAGCGCTGCAATAAACATAATTTGGGCTTTTCCAACCTAAAATGTGTTTTGCGCCTTCGGCAATTATAGCTTTATAACCCATGTTAAAAATCCAATCGCCAATTTCGTTATTGTAAATAAGCTCGGTATTTCTGAATATTGCAGGCCTTACGTTAAAATATTTAAATATTTTATCATCGTGGTCTTTTACCTGTGCTTCAAACTCATCTTTATTTTTCAACGAAGATAACGAATGAGAAGACGTTTCGGTAAGAAATTCAACACAGCCGGTTTTTGCTAATTTCTGAAAGCTTTCCAATACTTCCGGCGCATATAGCTCGAATTGATCAAGTGCAGTGCCGGAAATAGAAAAAGCAACTTTAAACCTGCATCCATATTCCTTAAAAAGTTCGAGAAGCAATTTGTTTGTAGGCAAATAACTTTTAGTTGCCATTTTGCGCATTATGCTTTCATTTGAATAATCATCATAATAATATTGGCTATTTCCAATATCAAAAAATCTGTATCGTCTCAGGCGGAATGGTTGGTGAACCTGGAAATATAAGCAGATGGTTTTCATTATATTATTTTTTTAATTATTTTCTCTGAGTTAATCTTTTAATAAATTTTCGTCCAAAAATCAATCATTCTCTACCTGATATTTTTTATCTGTTTAATAGCGATAAATATATATCGCGGACACAACCGGCTGAAGTTTCCCATTTTAATTTATCAACTTCCTGTTTGCCATATGTTTTAAACATTACAGATAATGCAGGGTAATTGAGGATTCCATAAATGGCGTCGGCTAATGCATCAATATCCCAAAAGTCAATTTTAATTGCATGGTTGAGGACTTCTGCAACTCCCGATTGACGCGAGATAATAACCGGAACATTAGATTGAATGGCTTCGAGCGGAGCAATACCGAAAGGCTCTGAAACCGATGGCATAACATATAAATCGCTGATGGAATACATTTGATATACTTCATCGCCCAATAAAAACCCGGTAAAATAGAACCGGTTTGAAATGCCAAGCTTTGCCGAGCGCATAACCATTTTGTCCATCATATCGCCACTGCCGGCCATAACGAACCTTACATTATTCATTTTTTGAAGAACTTTGTAAGCCGCTTCGACAAAATATTCCGGGCCTTTTTGAAGGGTAATCCTACCGAGGAATGTAACAATTTTATCGTTTATACCTCTTCGGAAAATATGTTTATCTACTTCGGAAATTGGTTCAACAGCGTTATAAACAGTTGCTACTTTATCAGGGTTTATCCCGTATTTATTTATAACAATATCGCGGGTCCAATTGCTTACGGTAATAATTTTATCGGCCGCCTCCATCCCTTGTTTTTCAATTTCATAAATACGCGAGTTAATGTTTTCCCCGCTACGGTCAAAATCTGTTGCATGAACATGGATTATAAGTGGTTTTCCGGAAACTTCCTTCGCTGCAATTCCGGCAGGAAAAGTTAACCAATCGTGCGCATGTATTATATCGAAATCATTTTCTAATGCAATTGAGGAAGCTACAACAGAGTAATTAATTATTTCGTTATATAAGTCAGGGCCATAAATTCCGGTAAAGCTATACCTGCCTTCATAATTGCCCAGGATAATCTTTTTATTATGGGCTTCATATTTTTTAACAATACGATAATATTCATCAGGGCCGGTGTATGGCACAAGTAGTGAATCAACTTCAATAAAGCTCATTTCTTTGTTAAAGCCGGCGAAATCTATGCTCCTTTTACTTACATATACATCGGATGCCCCTATAATTCTGACAGAGCTTTGATCTTCATCTCCAAATGCTTTAGGCACAACAAAAAGAACATCTAAATCATTGAATTTGGAAAGGCCTTTGGTCAAACCATAGCAGGCCGTACCAAGACCACCGGAAATATGGGGTGGAAATTCCCACCCGAACATTAAAATTTTCATTTGAAAATATTGTTAGTTTTTAAACTCAAAGAGTTTCTACTTTCTGTTTAATATTGCCAGTTGTTTTAACTTTTTGTTCAGAATTAATATTAATATCGAACGGACCAATTTTTTCCATTTCCTCAATCATTTTACCAATTTGAAGTAAAGCTGCTACGCTCCATGCCTGTGAAATGGCGCCACGCGCGTAGTGTGGCGGGTTGCCGTCATAAATTTCGGAAATTGACCCTATACCGTACTCAACCATTACCGGTTCAAAACCATGATAAATTTGCTTAATGAGCGGAAGCCCCGAATTTTTATAAATTTTCAGGTAAGCACGGCAAAAAGGCTCTAACAGCCAAGGCCAGGCTGTTCCCTGATGATATGCCCTATCACGCATAGTTTGATTTCCTTCGTATATCCCTTCATAACGGGGATCTTTCGGGCTTAATGTGCGCAAACCTCTTGGGGTCAACAGGTCGTTTTTAACAACTTCAATTACCGAACGCTTAATGTCATCAGAAACCGGGCTGTAATCGAGTGCTACAGCGATTATTTGATTTGGCCTGATTGACCAATCCTTTTGAGTTAAATCGATATAATCGGCCAGATAACCTTTATTTTCATCCCAGAACATTTCAACAAAGCTGTTTTCAACAAGCAAAGGGATATTCTTCCACTGGCCTATAAATTTTGAATCCTTTGCAATTCTTGCAAGTTCTAAGGAAAATTGAATTGCATTATACCAAAGGGCATTAATTTCAACATCATAGCCAATTCGGGGCGTAACAGGTTTTCCTTCAACCACGGCATCCATCCATGTGAGTGCAATCCCATTTTCACCCGCCCAAATTAAACCATTATCATGCATTTTAATATTATATGATACGCCATTACGATAAGCGTTTAAAATCGCCTTCATTGGTTTTGAATAGCGTTCCCAGATTTCAAGCGGTTTTGAGCTGAATTTGGCAAATTGCTGCAACGACCAAAAAAACCAAAGCGGTGCATCCACTGAGTTGAAAGCCGGGTTCGTATGGGTTCCCATATTTGGGAACAACCCATTTTCCATACGGTTTAAAATGGTGTCTAATACAGCCCTAAAGGTTTTATCATCGTTTATTGCAAGTGTTAACCCAGGCAATGAAATAAAAGTGTCGCGGCCCCAGCTTCCGAACCATGGAAACCCAGCTATAATTTCGGTTTTTTTATTTCTTCTTACAATAAATTGTTGGGCTGCATTAATAAGGCAGTCTTTAAAATTATTTCGGGGATTGCGCAAATTAACCTCTTTTGTATATTTTTTAGCTATTGAAGAAGGTGTATTTTCTTTGAGGCTTGCAGAAATGTAAATTGATTCGCCTTTTTTTATCGGCAGTTCAAAATAACCCGGAACAAAAAGGTCTTCAGAATAGTCGTAACCCCTTAATTGTTCTTCAATATATTCAATATTATAGTGCCAATCCGGAGCATGAATAAATTCTGCTTTTTTTGAAAACTGGATATGTAAAGCAGGATAGCCATTGTAAATTCTTGTTTTAATTCCATTCGGCGCTTTTTCAACTTTCGAATTTACATACATATTGGCTTTGCTAAGGCTGTGTATATTTCTGAAAGCTAAAAAAGGTTTAAATCTTAATATAGTAGGTGAGTTTGCCTCTTCGAGCGTAAATTTAAATATGGTTTGTTCCTCATTTCCTACAAGAATAAATTCCCTTACAATAATAACGCCGCCAACGCGGTAGCGCATCATAGCAACTTTTTCTATTTCAAAATCACGTACATATTTATGTCCTTTCGGATGATAAATCCCTCCGGGAAATTTATGGATACCAAGGTTGAATTCTGAATCGTGTTGAATAACTGTCAAATCGAGGTTCGATAGCATAACGTGTTTTTCACCGTCAATTTCATCAATCGGGCAAACAAGCAATCCATGATATTTGCGGGTATTACAACCGACTATGGTAGTGGAAGAATAAGAACCTGAACGATTTGATCGTAAAATCTCTTTTTTTAAAGAATATTCAAGATTAACCAATTGCGATTTATCGAATTTTAAATAACTCATATTTTTTTGGTTATTTTCATAAAAATTATATTGTATTTCGCTTTATAAATATTTTTAAAAAAAATTACTTTTCCTGATGGAAAAACTAATCCAAAAAAAGTTTATTATTTAAAATGTTTGTTTTTAAATACATAACCTAATATTTCAGTTTCTCGAAATGGCATAACATTTTGTGTAATATCATCAATATTAAAAATTAACTCATAAATATGCAGATATTAAATTTATTAAAAATTTTGTCAACACTCAAGAAAAGTTTAAAAAATTTGCAAAGAAACAAAATATAAAATTATTTATTTCAAGCTTTTTGTTAATTTTTATTTCTAACTGCCCCTTTAATCCAGTATACAAGGTTTTAAATTACACCAGGCAATTTTCTGTTTTTTTAAGCTTAACAAAAATGGATTTGTTAAAAACCTATACAGAATGGTACGAAATAGTAATCAATAAAAAACTAACAAATAAAAAGTACATTTGTTACATTAAAATTTTATATTCTTTAAATTAATGTAAATATTAAGCCATATTTGAAAAAACACACAATGTATTATTTTGTAAGTATTTTCAAGTTCGTGATTTTTAAGAATTGCTTAGTTTTTTTGAAATAAGAAAATAAATTTGTCGTAATTTTTATCAACAATTTTATTAAATGAAGAAATTTTTGATTTTTACCTCACTTGGACTGATGTTAATTGCATGTACCCATTTTAAACGTTTTAAAGTTTATGGCAAATTAGAAGGTTCTGCTGGTAAGTTTATTCATCTCAATGAAATGACTTCAGTTGATTATATTCCTATTGATTCAACCCGGATCAATGAACATGGCGAATTTTATCTGAAAGGGAAAAGCGATAAAATTGCATTTTACATGCTATCCATTTCAAAGAAAAATTATATAACGCTTATTATATCCCCAGGTGAAAAAATTTATGTTACCGGTAGCTCAAAAGATCTTCCGCACTCATATTTTGTAAAAGGTTCAAAAGATTCGGAATTGGCAAAAACCCTGAACGACAAAGTAAACAAATCATTATCCGAAATCGACAGCCTGCATAAAATATATGAAGACAGCGCCGGAAGCCCGCACATACTTCAAATAAGAAGCAAACTCGATTCTGCATATAATAATATAGAAACGAAACAGCGTGAGTATTCCATATCATTTATAAAAAATAACCTGAATTCTTTGGCAGGCATTATGGCGCTTTACCAGGAACTAAGCCCCAGGCGGTCGTTATTTAATCCAATTGAATATTACGATTTATATAAAAAGGTTGATTCAATTATGATGATGACATATCCTGATGCCGATGCGGTTCAGTCGCTACATTCACTCATGAACGAGGTAACCGATCAAAAAAGAAATGAGTTCGAAACTAAAAAGAAGGTTGCCGTTGGCGCAATTGCTCCTGAAATTGCCTTACCATCGCCATTTGGGGAAATAATTAAACTTTCTTCTTTGCGTGGCAAATTTGTATTGGTCGATTTTTGGGCATCATGGCTTAGCCAGTGCAGAAATAATAATAAAAACCTTGTTTACACTTACTGGAAATATAAAAACATGGGTTTCGAAATATTCCAGGTTTCAATTGAAAGAAAAAAGGAATCGTGGGTTAATGCCATCAGGCAGGACGGGCTTGCATGGATGAACGTAAGCGATATAAAAATGTGGGAATCTCCGGTTTCGGCTTTGTATAATATCAAGGAAATTCCTCAAAATTTATTGCTCGATCCGAAAGGGAAAATTATTGCCAAAAATATTTTCGGTAAGGAACTGGAAAATAAAATGAAAGAAATTTTTAAATATTAAGAACTCAGATTTATTAAGCTTTGAACTTAATTATTTAAGTTTTTTTTAAAAGGTTCATTGGTTTAAAATAAATATAATGAGAAACAAACTGTTTATATTTTCAATAATATTTTTTGTAATAACAAATTCATGCAACCACCAGAAAAAATTTATTATAAAAGGCGAATTGAAAAATTTCACGAAATCTTATGTTTACCTGGCAGAAATGAATTTGACCGATTCAAAAATCATTGATTCTGTAAAAACCAATAGAGATGGAACCTTTAAATTCAAAGGATATACTGATGTGCCGTCTTTTTATCAAATAACTTTCAATAAAATCAATCCTATCATTCTGCTAATTGAGCCCGGGCAAAAAATTTCTTTAAAAGCTGATGTAAAAAATACAAACGGAAATTATACCATTTTCGGCTCTGAGGGTTCGGAACAGGTGAAATTATTAAACAACCATTTACACTTAACCCGGCTAAAGCTCGATTCAATTGAAAACATAATAAATATAAATAGAAATAAACCGGGCTTCGATAGTACCTTTGCAAGGTTGAACCATGAATACATTAAAACCATTGCCGATCAGCGAAAATTTTCAATAAAATTTATTCTTGAGCATCTTAAATCATTGTCGGGCATTATAGCCCTTTACCAGAAAATAAATGACAGCGCTCTTGTGCTGAACAAAAATCGGGATATTCAATATTACAATCTGCTATCAGACACATTACTGAAATATTATCCAAAGTCAAAACCTGTTCAAATGTTGTTTGAAAACAAGGTTAAACTTAATGAAGCCTACAATGTTTTAAAAATTAAACTTCAAAAGGACAAAGCCAAAGCCGTTTCGTTTCCCGATATAGCTTTACAGGATATAAACGGCGATACTGTGCATTTAAGCAGAATAAAGGGAAAATGTATCCTTATCAATTTCTGGGAACCTTTGAATGATGATTGTAATTCTGCAATGCAGGGAATTAAAAAATTATATTCCGTTTATAGAAAAAAGGGTTTTGAAATTTTTAATATCGGTTTGGTTGAAAACCGGACGGAATGGTATAATTATGTTAAAGCCAACCAACTGCCAGGGATAAATGTAATTGATAAAAAAATTGACGAATCGTATTATGCCCGGTTGTACAATGTTAATGCTTTACCGGCATCGTATCTGATCGGGCCTGATAATATAATAGCCGGGAAAGACCTTTTTGGCGAAAATCTTAGAAACAAATTACAAAAATTACTTCGTTAACAGTCGGTAATGATTGATAAAATAATATTGCAGCAAGGTAAAAAAGCGTTCTTCGCGTCGGATATGCATTTTGGACTTTATCCCAGGCAAAAAAGTTTTGAACGCGAAAAATTATTTGTAAAATGGCTGGATGAAATCGAAGCTTCTGCACAGGCGCTGTTTTTACAGGGCGATATTTTCGATTTCTGGTATGAATACCGGAAAGTTATACCGCGCGGTTTTACAAGGTTTCTTGGCAAGCTTTGCGAATTCACCGATAATGGTATCCCTGTCCACATTTTCACCGGTAACCACGATGTGTGGATGTTCGATTATCTGCCTTCGGAAGTTGGCGCTATAATCCACCGGCAGCATACTTTAATAGAAATAAACGGTAAAAAATTTTATATCGGTCATGGCGATGGGCTTGGAAAAGGCGAATTGGGTTATAAGCTTCTGAAAGCCTGTTTTACAAATAAAACCCTTCAATGGTTGTTTTCAAAATTACATCCGAATGTAGCCCTTTCATTCGGTCATGCCTGGAGCAGAAAAAGCAGGTATTCAAAAGGCATCGCCGAAGAATTTCTTGGCGAAGACAAAGAACATCAAATTTTATTTGCTAAAGATTACCTAAAAAATAACCCTGTCGATTATTTTGTTTTCGGCCACAGGCACATTCCCTTTGAAATACAATTGAACGAAAAAGCGAAATTAATTAACCTGGGGGAATGGATATTCTCAAATTCATTTGCCGAATTTGATGGCAGTGAACTAAAGTTGAAGTTTTATCATAAACTTTAGCGTTTGCTGGGCAGTGCCTTCCGCCGGACGAAAACTACCTTTCTATAGCCTTATACGAACGGGGGGCTTTTTTATTTTTAATCTGAGCGAGTGTTTTGCTAACTTTATTATTAATATATTTTAACCTGTCAAGTTTTGGAATAGATTTTAACTCATTAAATAAAGTATCTTTCCAATCCCATACTTCAATCTGTGCGCTAGATATTTTCGTTTCCATAGTCTATCAATTCTAATGGTGTAATTATTCGTAAGTCTACTCTATAACCTAAATCCCAATTTAAAAGTTTTACTTTAAACTCTCTGTTTATATTGGCTAAATGCTTGTAATTCCAACTCACCAAGTAATCAATTCCCGTTACTCACAAATTGCAATATGCAATGCATCAGCTAACTTTTTCTCTGGAATAATTTTATGTTCGATATATTTTTCAGCCAATTCCTGTATTTCAACTGCCTGTTCGTTTGAATAATCAAGTATATCTATCGGATAAGTCTCGATTATATTAATTAAATCATTTCGTTTTTTCTCATTGTTTGTATCTTCTATCTCTGCAATAACAACAGGAGATACAAAGGAATCGTAAATATCTGGTTGTATAAAATTTTCAAAAAAATCAATTGTAATATCTCTTTTTTCAGGCGAATCATAAGCAAATAAGAAATTCGGAACGGATGTATCTAAGTATATTTTAATCTTTTTATTCATAATCTGTCCATTTTTTTATCAAATATACGAAATAACTTAAAGTTTCCAACCCGGCTTTTATTAAGGCACAACCCAACAATAGCACAAAACACCTCAATATTGAAAGTAAGCATATGAATGTCGAAAGTAAACACATGAATATCGAAAGTAAGGGCATGAATGTTAAAAGTAAGCACATGAATATCGAAAGTAAAGACATGAATGTATCAAGTAAGGGTAGAGTCCAACAAACTGTGTAAATGACTTTTTCATATTAAAAAAATTAATGTAATTTTAAAACAGAAATACATACATTTTTGATATGCATATTCGCCAACAAAAACAGGATATTTTGGTAACAATAAATTATGATTATTAGACAGATTAATATTATAAGGTTGTTAGCAAACTGGTATGTATATCCAGTAGTTAGCAACTATTATAAACGGATTGCCGATGCCGTAAAATAAGTAGGTAACTTAAATCAAAAAAAATGAGAACTAAAATTTACCAACTCGCAATTTTAATGTTTTTAGCCTTATTATTAGGATGCGTCAATCCAGATAGTACAGCTCAGAAATCAGTCAAAGTAGAAACACAGCTTGCACATATTGATAGTGGATTCATTGACAAATCAGGAAAACTTGCTATAAGAATATCTGGTAAATTTCATGGCAAGTTTTCAAATGACCTTGCCAGGGTATGGAAGACTGTTAACAAAGATAATAAAGAAAGTGATAAATGGGGTTACATTGATGCTACCGGAAAGTTTGTTATTCAACCAATCTATGATTGGGCATTACCATTTAGTGATGATTTTGCGGCAGTTAACATTGGTGGTAAGATTTCTAATGTGACATACGTTTCAAGAGCTGATGTTGTATGGGCAGACATAGAAGGAGGCAAATGGGTCTTCATTGACAAAAAAGGGAAAGTTCAAATAGAAACGCCATATATCAAAGTTGGTTCATTCCATGATGGTCTTGCACCTGTAGAAAGTAACAATAAGTGGGGTTATATTGACAAAGCAGGCAAGATAGTAGTCCCTCCTCAATTCGAGGATGCGATGGAATTGAATGATGGCATGGGTGCAGTTCTCCTCGGACACAAATGGGGTTTCATCAATAAATCAGGGAAACAAGTTATTGAACCCAAATATTCTTCCAGAATAGAATTAATGGATGGTCGTATTTTCATGGGAATTGGCTTTTCAAATGGTTTAGCTTGGGTTGATAATGGAAAAGACTACCGACAAGGGAAAAAGTGGGGAGTAATTGATACTTCAGGAACTTTTGTTATTGAACCCAGCTTTGATAGCTACGGGAGTGATTTCAATGATGGACTATCATCCGTTAAAATAAATAAGAAAACATGTATTATTGATAAGAATGGGAAAGTAATTATTGAAACCGAATATGATAATATTATAGAATTTTCCGAAGGAATCGCATCATTTAGTAAAGGGAAAAAATGGGGAGCTATAGACAAATTAGGCAAAGTAGTCATAGAAACACAATTAGATAATCAGTTTAGTTTTTCTCAGGGACTTGCAGTGGTAGGGATTGGGGAATTTAGGAGTACAACTGGTTACATTGATAAATCTGGAGCTTGGGTTATTTCTGCAAAAAATTATGGTGATGCCTGGGAATTCCAGAAAGTATACTATGAAAATAATAAACAAATGAAAAAATAACAGTTGCTAACATGCGCTCATAAGCAATGGCGGGGTTTATACGGTTATTTAGCTTTCAATCTCGCATCGGGTTTTGGTGTAGTTTGATAGCGATGCGCTCCGAAACCCGCCACATGCTCATAGCGCAATACGTTGTGCGTAATAATCTCAAAGAATGACAAAATTGGATAAAAGAACATTACAAGGACTTTACGATAATCATACCGCAAGACAAATTTTACTTAGATTCAGGCAATTGGACGCATCCTTGTATATTCTAAATGAAAATTATAATAAACTAAAGCAATTCATTAATATTTATAAAATAAGCGACTCAAAAAAGGTAGAAATAATTAGTCCTGAAAACCAGGACAACTATACAAAATATCTATTAGAGATAACACGATTATTTCACAATTATGTCGCTTCAGTTTATTCTCTTATTGACCATACAAGAAGATATTATAATAAATTTTATAAAGCAAATGGCTTATTTCTGGATTATGAGAATAAAATGACTACCACTTTTAAAAACAATTCTCTTGCGATTTTTATAAAGGATTTGAGACAGTATTGCCAGCATTATAGCATACCAAATATTTTTTTAGACTGTTTAATTAATCCGGATGAATCATTAGAGATTTACTTAAAATTAGAGATAAAGTCGCTTTTAAAATATGATGGATGGAATCACCTGTCTCTTAAATTTATTAATGGGCATGATTTAAATAAAGACATAGATTTGGAAAATATAATTGATACATATAATGACTTAGTTTTAAAATTTCAAAAGTGGTTTCGTTATAGAGAATTTGAGATAAATAAAAACGATTTAGAGAACTTTGAAAAAATAAAATGTGAGTTGTTTTACAATGATTAATTATGAAAATAAATTACTACGCACAACATCGGCTCATATAAAATGCGGGTTATAGAGGGTTTGCAAGTTCGGTGCTTTCTAATTATATTTGTGTAGTTGGATTTATCCTGCAAGTTAATCCCGCACTTTACATAGCCGAGGAACGTTATCGGCTATTCTATCGCTCCGATTTACAAACATAGGTAACTTGAAACATTGTACATTTGACAAAACGAAATAACAATGGAAAATACATTATCAATTCAGAAGACCTTTTATAAAGTAGCGGACTTCATTTCTCTCAAAGGACGAGATGCGTTAATACTTTCTTCTTACTTTCAAAGAAGGTCAGTATGGAATAAAGGTGCAAAGTCATTTTTGATTGACACTGTTTATAAAGGACTGCCAATACCTGTAATTTTTTTACGGGACAGAGGAATTGACAAAAAAACTTATGAATCAGTCAGAGAAGTTATTGATGGACAACAAAGATTGCGAACCATTATCTCCTTTATAGCTCCTAATCTTTTGCCTGACTTTAATCCTGACAAAGACGATTTTACAGTAAAGAAAACTCACAATAAAGAGTTAGCTGGAAAAAAATTTAGCGAATTAGATGAAGACATTCAAAACAGAATTAGAGATTATGAATTTACAGTTCACATACTTGCATCAAGTGTAACAGATAGAGATGTTATTCAGATTTTTAGAAGAATGAATGCAACGAATTACAATTTGAACAAGCAAGAATTATTAAATGCTCAATACTATGGTGAGTTTAAAACCTCACAATACAATTTAGCGGCAGAGCAACTTGACAGATGGAGAAAGTGGGACACTTTTACTGAAGACAACATTGCTAGAATGCAGGAAGTGGAACTTACTGCTGAATTATCAATTTCAATTTTTGAAAAAAGGATATTAGGTAAATCATCAGCACAAATTGCTAACTACTACAAAAGGCATGAGGAGAATTATCCAAGCAGAACAGAAATTGAAAAGCGCTTTCGGGCAACAATGGATTTTATTTTTGCAAACTTTCCAGGCAACAAAAATGATTTTGTATTTTTCAAAAAGACAATTTTCTACACTTTCTTTATTACCTGCTATGACTTTTTGTTTGACATTGAAAGTTTGCCAGCTACAAAAGTAACCGAAAGGAAAGTTCACCAAAACACGATTACCAACTTAAAAATTAAAGGCGACAGAATCAAAGAAAGAACAGCACCCAAAGAAGTATTAGAGGCTTCCGACAGAAGAACAACAAACCCGAAGGAAAGAAATATTCTCTATAAATACTTAAAGTCATCAAATGCCTAAGAATTCAAAAACCCTGCACAAAGAATTTTTGAAAAAGCTAAAAGCACTTGACGACACAAGGACAAAGTTTGAATCAGCTTTTAGTAGTTCAATTATTCTTAACGAAGATATTAGACAAGCTTATGCAGGTTTGTATTTAGATTTATTCACAGAGTTTGAAAATCTGATTGAAGAATTATTTATTGGAATAATGAAAGGTGAAGTCAAACCAAATAACCCAATAGTCAAATCAAAAATTAAAATTAAACCGATCGCAGAATTAGAAACTGTTATGCACGGAACAAAAGCAAAAAAATATTTTGACTGGCTTCCTTATTCAGAACAATACACTTCCGAGAGCGAAGATTTATTTGATTGACGGTAATCCATTTACATTTCTTACTGAAGTTCAAAAAAACAGGATTGCAACTTATCATACAATACGAAATGCGATAGCACATAAAAGTAAAAAGGCAATGAATGAATTTAACAATCTTATATCTACTCTGAACACTTCTTCCAATTGAACAAACTCCACAAGGATATTTAAGAAATATTCCTAATCCAGCGACAGGTAAAACTCAGCTTGAGATTATAGGTGATGAACTAAAAGCAATAACTTTTACTCTATGCAATTGACGAGACACCTTCAGTTGGACAGAAGAACAGCCGATAACATCG
>CAWEFA010000119.1:0-115118 GCA_963808135.1 uncultured Bacteroidota bacterium | reverse complement strand
CGGCTTCGGAATGTCAACAAATTTTCCTTACGGAAAAAGGTCCGGCCAAACCCTTTTTCGATGCATCTGGATTAGATGCTATTGTAGATAAATATAGCACAGCTTCCGGTATAAATAAGAAACCCATGCGCTCATTCCATAGTTTACGAAGATCATTTGCGACTGAAATGTCACTGGCTGAGGTTCCACTTCCAACAATTTCGCAAATGCTTGGTAATAAAAACATCAATGAGGATAAACCTTACCTTTCGTACAATCGCACACAGGTTGCATTCTGTGCAATGGATTTTTCAGACGTACCAGTAAGAAATGGTATTTACAAAAATACGCATCCTGTGTCATCAGATTTGCCAATGAACGGAGGTGATGCATTATGACTTTCAAAAAAGACCTCCAATCAGATTTTAAAAAACTTATCAGTTTCCGTGAAAGTGCAGGGTATGCTGTCACCACCTATAAATCTTCTTTGCCACCATTTATTGATTTTTGTGGAGAACGATATCCAGATACTGTCTCAATCACAAAAGAAATAATAGATGAATGGATAGGGTTCCATCCGTATAATACTATCAATTCACAAGCTGTATTCATATCGATGCTACGCCAGTATACTAAGTTTATCAATGCTCTTGGAAAAAAAGCATACATCCCAGATGATGATTACAATCTTCAGCGTGAAAGATATATTCCATACACCTTTAGTGATGAAGAGTTTGAAAGGTTGTTTGATACTATAGACAGCATGAAACCACGAGTTCATAAATTCCGACGGGATATCATCATTCCTGTTTTGTTCAGAATGATGTATTGCTGTGGAATGCGGCCTTCGGAACCATTACATCTTCGCACGGATGATGTAGATTTAAATACAGGAGATATCTATATACGGCAGACTAAGAGAAACAAAGATCGCCACATAATCATGTCAGAAGATATGAGGCATCTCTGTATAAAGTATGATGTTCTTGTAGGACAAAGACAATGGTTTTTTCAACGCTGGGATGGAATGCCTTTTGACACCGGATGGATGACCAAACATTTTCATATATGTTGGGATAACAGTGGACTTATCAAACACGGTAATCCTCGCCCATATGATCTCCGGCATGCTTTTGCCACGAGAAATTTGATTCGATGGATGGATGAGGGAAAAGATGTCATGGCTCCTATGGCATATCTTAGCATATATATGGGGCATTCTGAACTTGACAGCACTTTTTATTATATTCACCTTCTTCCTGACAGGCTTTTGAAATCTGCTGGAATTGACTGGCATCAGTTTGACGGATTGTATGGGGAGGTGCCAGAGAATGAAGATTAAAGATCCTGAATTTTTTCGCTTGATAAAGGAATTCCTAACATGTTATCTCCCTAGAATACGCCAGAAAAGTGCTAATACAGTGGATTCTTATAGATATGCGCTTAACATTTACCTAACATACATACAGGAATCAAAATCAAAAAAGCTGAAAGATGTAGGAACTACCGATTTTTGTCAGAACGATATCCTCGGATTCCTGGAATGGCTTAAATCAGCCCGTAAAAATGAGGTTACAACAATAAACCAGCGGCTTTCTCATATCAGAAGCTTTTGTACTTATCTTGTCAAAAACAGGAAGATGGAACAGACTGATTTAAATGAAATCACAGAGATTTCCAGACTTCATGACACCAGAAAAACCGAAATGATATATCTTTCAATTGAAGATATGAAGCTGGTTATTGAACAGCCAGATACTTCAAAGAAAACTGGAATAAGAGATAAATTTTTCATTGCTCTTCTGTATGATAGTGGATGCAGGGATCAAGAGATTCTTGATTTAAAGGTAAAAGATCTTATCATAAAAGAATTAGGTGAAGCTGAGTTGCATGTATTAGGAAAAGGTCGGAAATATCGGGTCACTCCAATAACCAAAGATGTGGCATCACTCTTCAGGGAGTACTGTAAAACTTTTCATTCTGATTTTTCCAGTTCACAGAATGAGTATCTTTTTTTACATTATACGAAAAGGAATCTCTGCACAGATGTCGGCTGATAATGTTCAGCGTTTTTTGAGAGTATATGAAAAATCTGCAAAGGAAACCAATCCAGGGATATATCATCTACATCCTCATTTATTTCGTCATTCAAGAGCGATGCATCTTTATATGGCAGGGGTTCCACTGCCGCTGGTGGCGGAATGGCTTGGACACAGCAATTTTGAGACAACTCAGATTTATGCTCAGGCAACAATGGAGATGAAACGAAAAGCAGCGGAAAAGCTGGCTGATAATGAAAAATCCGTTTTTAAGGATGACGTAACATTCAAATATGCAGATGATGATGAAATCATAAAAAAGCTAAGTGGATTAAAATAAGTTATGCCGATTTATTTTCGGAGGCATTGATGAATTCAATGCCTCTAACATGTCAAAACTAAAAAGTCGGCATAACGGAAAAATCGGCATAAGGATATTATGCTGATATCAGCATAATACTCCAACGTTTGCCGTAAAGGGCAATGATTTCTTCTTCTGATAAGCTTAAATCTGTAGAAATAATAGCAATCCATTTTTTCTTGTTATTACGGTCACGTACAAATACTATTTTCACATTCAAAGTATTATCATTTCCATCATATATTTGTGCATTTACAGATAACAGGTATTTTGACTTACCAGGGCGTTTCCTTTGAGATTTATATATCTCAGCTAAGGTTTTCTTTTCGCCTTCGAAAATGTATTTAATTTTGGTAGTATTTTTAAGCCTACCTACAGTATGTAGTTTAAGCTTATATATTTTCATTATAGTAATAGGATAAGAAAACCAACTATCAAACAATACATGTTTTGCTGGAATACTAGCTTTTATAGCTAATTCGAGCATTTCAATCATAACATCAGGTGATTTTGATATTGCCTGTTTTCTACGTTTGTATGCAACTGAATTTTTATTGAGATTTTCTTTCATTTCGCAATATCTATTTTTTTCTTTTTCAGAACTTTGTAAGTTAGATGAAACAGGTACAAAAGTATTACCATCAGTCCAACCAATAGTAAGCATTCTAAAGCCCCTTTTATATTTGTTACCCTTGCTTGCATGGTCATTTACATTGGACAGCAACTCAACGTTTTTACTTCTAAGTCGACCATAAAATGAATCGTCAACTACAAATGCATTAATACGCTCTTCTGAAGTAAGCTTTACTAAGTGCTCATTTATAATGGTTGCTGATAATTTTATCAAGAACGCTTGCCAATTTATGTACATTGAATTTAAAAATCTATACACTACATCTTTACTAAATTTAGGAGCATCACTTTCAGTTTGATAGCTCATATACATGCTTTTCCCTGTATAAACAAGTTGTAATAAATAGCAAAAAATATCATGAACACATATACCTTTTTCTTTATAGCAATTTGCTTTTTTTAAAGCACTAATAACCTTAAATTGCTTAACAAAATTCATTATAGATTTCATAAAATCATTTTTATTTTGATTATTTTGTGGTATATTGTTCATATGAATAATTCCTCCTAAATATGATGTTTTTTGTATTTTTAGTCATTTACATTATATCATTTTAGGGAGGAATTTTCTATATTTCAATGCTGAAAAGCCTTTGTTTTTCAAAGGTTCAAGTCATATTTTCATGTGCGAAGTTTGAGTTATTATATGTTTAAATGCTTATTTTCGCCACTTTCTCTATCTGCTGAAAATAAATTATGTAATTATCTAAAGTATCTAATTAAATTATTATTCTGTATCCAATCCAAGTATCTTTTAAATAAAGCTAATATCTTGTACACTTTAAAATGTCTCCCTTTTATTATTTATTGTTTAATTGGTATCATATTTTAACTTTTGGTAATTTTTTATATAGTTACTGATTCCTTCATATAAAGATTGTATTATTACTGCAATAAAAACAAGTCTTATTTTAAAATAAATTTTATGCTAAGATGTTGGTGAGATATCTATATGGAGGTAACAATATATGTCAAACAAACCAACTAAATTTACTACAAAATTGATTTTTCCGAAATGTAAAAACACCGATTACTCCGCCACAGTTCTATTATGTAAAGATATACCAACCTTTATAGAGGCTAATAAAGAAATAAAATATAACCAACTAGAATTGAATGATAAAAACTTCAATACTTATTATCATAAATTTCTATTTATTGCAAATAAATCTTTACAATTTAAAGATGCAAAGCTTACATACAATGATGAAGCAATTGTTCCTGAATTTTTACATAAAATATTTATTAGTCTACACAAAAATAATGCAGATGAAAAATCCAATAAAGAAGTTATTGAAACTGCTAAAATCCAAAATTCATTAGGGATAAAAAGAAAAAAAATACCAAAACAAAATAAAAATTTTTCTATTGAAAAAGAATCCGCCTCCGAAAGTTCTATAGATAAACTCTTTGATGAAATCACAAAGACTAAAACAACAGAAGAGAAAACGAAATATACCTAAAGTGACTTTTGATGATATTGGTGGTATAGATAATATCATACAAGAAATAAGAGAAATCGTTGAATTACCTTTGAAAGCACCTCAAATTTTTAAACATTTAGGTATAAAACCACATAAAGGTATTTTATTATATGGAGAACCTGGTTGTGGTAAGACACTTATAGCAAAAGCAATTGCAAATGAAACAAATGCTCATTTTATTTCAATTAAAGCTTCTGAATTAATGAGTATGTGGCATGGACTATCTGAATCTAATTTAAGAAAAATTTTTGAAGAAGCTAAGGAAAGACAGCCAAGTGTGATTTATTTTGATGAAATAGATTCTATAGGTAGAAAAAGAACTGGTGACGAGAAAGAGAAAGATTTGACGCTAAATTCTTAACACAGCTTTTATCATTAATGGACGGAATAGAAGATTACAGGGACATATGTATAGTTGGCTCTACAAATAGGATTGACCTTTTAGATAAAGCATTACTTAGGACAGGACGTTTCGATTTGAAAATTGAAATTAAGAAACCGAATCAAAAGGGATGTTTAGATATTTTAAATAAGGCAATTAGAGAAATGCCTATTGATAAAACTTTTGATAGAGAAACTTTTTCGTATAAACTGGTAGGATTATCCGGAGCAGATATTGCATTTATAGCAACTGAAGCAGGATATAATTGTATGAAGAAATATTGATTTGGAAAATATCCTTAAAGGAATTGATTCTAAAATCAATCTTAATAAGCTAAATATTACAGCGGAAGATTTTAATAAAACTTTAGAAAAAGTTAGGATTATTTGAATTTTGATATAATACTGCCATATTCTAATCTTATAATAGTAATTGTAAAGTAGTTAAATCATTATTATTTACCCCTAAATAATAAATTAACCAGTATTTAGGATAAGCTTATTACACCCTGGTAAGTTTATCCTTTTTTATATCTATTTTATTGTTTAGATTAAATTTATAACTCTGTTAACAATACTGTAATAATTTTAATTTATGATATTAATTGTAAATCTTTTTAACATATTATTTATTACACATAGATGATAATGGAACAGAAATGGCTTGCTCCCCTAAGCGAGTCATTCTTTTTGTTATTTCTCTATAAACTTTACGTATCTTACCAAAGGTTATTTTATAGTCTCGTTGGTTCTCGTCTGTTTATATTCACCATCTTGTCGGTTACTATCTTTTCAACTTCATTCTATATATTTAGTAGTTATTTTAAGTTATATACTTGCCTTCGTGTTAAGGTGTGCTATGCTTTTAAGATTCAGAAAAGGATATAATTGTCTTATAAATCTCAAAAAAATCAAAATTTATAAAACAATTATAACTATCGTACATGCCTCTTTGAGTTCTGCCACATTAACCTTGGCTCGGTACTGAAACCAGCTTATCAAAAAGAAAAGCTGTTGGTTAATCTTTATAAAATATTATTTCCTCATAAGTAATAATAATGCAAACGAGCAGCTACAGAATAAAGGGAAATGATATTTTAACCGTCATCATTCAATAGTAATTAAAATTAAAATACAATAAAATGAAAAATAAATTATATATTTCTGTTATACTGATTATAGCCATAGTTTTGGTTATTAATCTTATTTTTCAGGGTATATTCCTTAGGTTCGATTTCACCGGGGATAAACATTTTACTTTAAGCAAGGCTACTAAAGATTTATTAAGAAATTTGCCCGAACCTGTTACAGTGAAAGCTTATTTTTCAGAAATCTTCCGCCTGAAGAAATTAAAGCAAAGAATGATTTTAAAGACTTGTTAACAGAATATAACCGGCGTTCAAAAGGAATGGTCGTATATTCTTTTGTAAACCCCAACGAAAAGGAAGATATCGAACAGGAAGCTGTTCAGGCTGGGATTCAACCCAGGACAATTAATACAAACCAGAAAGATCAGATTAAGGTTCAAAAAATTTATTCCGGCGCAGTTATATCAATGGGTGAAAAGAAAGAAGTTATTCCGCTTTTGCAACCAGGTAATTCATTAGAATATTCCCTGTCAAAAGCTATTAAAAAGTTATCGGTTACGAACAAACCTTCAATTGGGATATTGCAAGGGAACGGCGAACCTGCAATCCAGGAAATTGTACAGGTTTATAATGAATTGTCGATTTTATACGATATTGAACCGTTAACGCTTACAGACAGCGCAACAATTCCCGAAAAATTTAAAACTATTATTATAATTAAACCAAAAGATACAATCCCGGCAAAGCGTTTTTCGCAGCTCGATGATTTTCTTTCCCGCGGAGGTCGCATATTCATTGCTTATAGCCGCGTTAACCCGAATTTACAAACCGCTCACGGTTCTACTATTAGTACAGGCCTTGAAAATTGGCTTAAAGGCAAAGGTATAAATATAAACGAGAATGTTGTAATAGACGCTTCTTGTTCAGAAGTTCAGGTAGTTCAGCAGCAAGCAGGTTTTAAAATGATTAGCAACGTACAGTTTCCTTATGCGCCTATAATTAAAAATTTTGCTAAACATCCTATCGACGGTGGGCTTGAGACTGTCGTCCTGCCTTTCGCAAGTACAATAGAATATATTGGCGATTCTTCGAAAAAATTTACTCCTTTGGCATTCACATCCGATAAATCGGGCACTGAATTATTACCTGTTTATTTTAATGTACAACGGCAATGGTTGCAATCCGATTTTGCTAAGAAAAAACTTGTAGTTGCTGCGGCCATTGAAGGAAAATTATCCGGAAATTCTAATTCAAAAATGGTTGTTATTGGCGATGCCGATTTCATTATCAATGGCTCACAAGGAGGACAACAACAACAGCTTAACCCAGACAACATCAACCTTATGGCAAATAGTATCGATTGGCTTTCGGATGATACCGGTCTTATCGGGCTTCGCTCAAAAACAATTATATCACGGCCTGTTAAAGATATTTCAGATGCCACTGCGTTAACTTTAAAATGGCTTAATTTTCTTTTGCCAATCTTTCTTGTAATTATTTATGGTTTTATTCGTACACAAATTAAACGTAATCAACGAATTAAAAGAATGGAGGAAAGCTATGTCTAAAAAATTTAACAACAACACCCTTCTTTACATATTTATTGCATTAATTGCTTTATTTGCAATTGTAAAGGTTTATAGGATAAAATTTACCGAAAATACGCTCAATACAAAGTTAGTTGATATTGATACGGCTAAAGTGACGAAAATACTTCTCTATCCCACTTCTGAAAACAGGGAAGAAATAAAATTTTATAAGGATAACAAGGATTGGAAAGTTAGTAAAGGCAAAATAATTGCTGAACCTGAAGCAAATGCCATAACCAACTTGTTGGGGCTGTTAACTGAAATAAAACCTCAGCGGTTGGCTTCACGTGACAAAAGCAAATGGTCTGATTATAAACTTTCCGATACTACGGCAACACGCGTGAAAGTTTTTGAAAGCAATAAACTGAAATCGGATTTGTTGATTGGCAAATTCAGTTACCAGCAAAGTAACGATATGTACAGCAGGATGTACAGAGGAGGTGGTCCGGGAACTTCTTATGTCCGATTAAAAGATGAAAATGAAATATATGCTGTTAACGGTTTTCTTACATTTTCTTTCAACCAGAAATTTAATTCGTTCCGTAAACAAACGCTGGCATATTTTGACAAGGCCAATGTAGATAAAATTACTTTTAAATATCCGGGAGACAGCAGTTTTGTTGTTGAGTTAAGCAACAAGCATTGGTTGATAGGCAATCAGCAAGTCGACTCAGCTAAAGTTGCCGATTACCTGAATTCATTAGCTTATAAAAATGCATCTTCATTCAATGACAATTTTATTCCCGCCGGCAGTCCACAATGCCAGTTGACTTTTGAAGGAAAAAGCATGAAAACCGTAACTATTGATGCTTATATTCTGGCTAATGATGAATATGTTTTAAATTCAAATCAGAATTCTAAAATCCTGGTCCAGTTCGCCATATAAAGGGCTTTTTACCGAGATATTTAAAAACAGAAAAGCATTTTTTGCAGATAATAAAAAGAAAAAGAAATAGATATCCTCGTTAATTGAATATTATATAAAATTTTTGTTAGTTGGTCTTTTTTATTCTAACTTTTTTTATACATTTACCGTATATATTATCGGGGTCAAACCCACAACCCTAAGAAAATAATATATCTTCTATTAGAAAAGCATTGAACATAAAACATTCAATGCTTTTTATTTTATTTTTTTACAGAATTTTGTTTATACTTTACATCCTAATTAGAAAAGTTATTTAATTTGCATTAAATTAATTCCAAAAAGAACGAATACTTAAATGAAACTAAAAATTTGGGCTTACTTACGATTTGCGCTCTGAATATTTAAAGGAAGGATATACTGAAGAAGAAACTGCAGAATTTGATAAAGAAGATACCATTGAAGGAATTGAAAATGCTATAAAAGAACTGGGTTACGAAACAGTAAGAATTGGCAATATCAAACAGCTTATAAAACAGCTTAACAATAAACAGCGCTGGGACCTTGTATTTAACATTGCCGAAGGGATGCATGGAATAGGCCGTGAAGCGCAGGTGCCTGCTATTCTTGAAGCATTCGAGATACCCTATGTTTTTTCTAATTCTTTGGTACTTAGCCTAACTTTACATAAAGGTTTAACAAAACACATAATTCAAAATCTGGGATTGCCTACCCCAGATTTCTATGAAGTTAAAACAGAAGAAGACATTGATAAAATTGAATTACCTTTCCCATTATTTGCAAAACCGGTTGCCGAAGGCACAGGAAAAGGCATTTCAGCCAATTCGAAAATTAATGATAAAAACGAATTGGCCAAAGCTTGCAAATTCATATTAGAAAAATACCATCAACCTGTTTTAGTTGAAACTTATCTTCCGGGAAGGGAATTTACTGTAGGTATAATAGGCAATAGAGAAGATGCCAAAGTGGTTGGCGCTATGGAAATAGTTTTTAGCAACAAAGCCGAAAAAAATGCATATTCTTTTTTTAATAAAGAAAATTATGAGGATTTGATAAAATACGAACCTCTCAGAGATGAGCAAATTTTAAAACAATGTTCCGAACTGGCGTTAAAAATCTGGCATGCATTGGACTGCTATGATAGCGGCCGCATCGACCTTCGTATGGATGTTAACGGAATTATCAATTTTATCGAAATAAATCCTTTAGCAGGATTAAGGCCTGTACATTCCGACCTTGTAATTATTGCAAATATGAACGGGATAAGCTATAATGAACTGATAGGAATGATACTTAAAGCGTCAATAAAAAGAAATAATTTAGAATAAAGACAATGATGTCCGGTCCGGTTGTAATACTTTATGGTAAGTTATCTGATAATCCTAAATCCGATGAACTCGATGTTTTAGACGAAGTGTCGACAGTAAAGGAAGCATTGACATTATTAGGATATGAGGCAATTGAAATGGTATTCGACCTGAACCTTATTAAAATTCGCCAGGATTTATTAAAAATTAATCCATTGTTTGTTTTCAATCTGGTTGAAACAATTGAAAACCAAGGCGAACTGCATTATATAGCCCCTGCCCTGCTTGAGACAATAAAAATGCCTTATACCGGAGTTACATCTGACCATTTGGTTATAACAACAAATAAAGTTTTAACAAAGGAAATTCTTCGGTCAAATAACATTAAAACCCCTGATTGGTTCAATTTGCACCAACTTGATGAATTAAATAAATGTAAAAAATATATCTTAAAACCTTTAAAAGAAGATGGTTCGCTGGGAATCGATGAAAACTCCGTTTTTTCTGCTTCCGACAAAGAATTTATTACAAAACTCAAACATATCAATATCAATAACCTTTTTATTGAAGAATATCTTGACGGGCGTGAATTCAATATTTCAGTCATCGGTGGAAAACAAGAGCCCGAAGTATTGCCAATTGCAGAAATGAAATTTGTAAATTACCCTGAAGGAAAGCCTAAAGTGATGGGGTTTACAGCCAAATGGGACGAAAATTCTTTTGAATATAAAAATACAAAAAGAACTTTCGATATAGATCATGTGAAACCAGGTTTTATAGAAGAAGTTCACAAAATATGCATACAGTGTTGGAAAGCTTTTAAATTTAAAGGATATGTAAGAATTGATTTGAGATTAACAAAAAATAATGAACTTTGCGTTTTAGAAATAAATGGAAACCCATGTATTTCTCCGGAGAGTGGTTTTTTTTCTGCAATCCGGCAAGCAGGATATACCTTTGAAGAAGCTTTAGAAAGAATTATTTATGATGCTTTTAAATAAATATAAGAAATGAATGATCAATTAAAAATTAACTATCGCAACATTGTAATTCCGGCTGATGTTGGAATTGTTGCAGAAATCGTAAAGTCTACCGGATTTTTCAATAAAGAAGAAATTGATGTTGCAACCGGATTGGTTGAAGACTGTCTTGAAAATGGGGAAAAAAGCGGTTATTTATTTTTATTTGCAGAATTAAACGGACGTTCTGTGGCTTATTCCTGCTACGGCCCTATACCTGGCACTCACAGCAGCTTCGACGTTTACTGGCTGGCAACTCATAACGACTTTCGCGGAAAAGGAATAGGAAAAATTTTAATGGCAGAAACTGAAAATCGGATTGCACAGTTAAAAGGCAAGAATATTTACGTTGAAACAGCTTCAAAACCGCAATATGAGCCAACCCGCAAGTTTTATGAAAATTGCGGATATGTCATTGAAGCTCGATTGAAAGATTTTTATGCCAGTGATGATGACAAATTAATTTATGTAAAGAGAGTATAACTTTTTACAAAATCTCCAACTATTATTTATTAAATTTGTATATAATCAGTTTGATTATATACAAATTTTTTATGCTATCATACAAGCAAATACTTACGTATTAAAATGAATTAACATATATGTGATGAAAAATATTATTACGTTAATTGTATCATTATTTGTCTCTATTTCCACTTTCTCAATAGGATTAAATTCAATATCGATAAGTTGTAATCATATAAATAAATTAAAAGACACAATCATAAAACAACAAGCTGATTCAAATAAAATTATTCTTAAACAAGATACGTTAAAAAGACCCATCGCGGTAAAGTTATCATCAGATACATTTAAAACAGAAGCTCAACAATCAAAAGCCAATAATTTGGATACAATTTTTAAGCGTAATGGAGATACGATTTTATGCACAATCTTGCAAAAGGATCTTTTCGAAGTTGATTTCTTAAAACCTAAAGATAAATTGAAATATAAGTTAAACACAGTTAACATAAAAGCGCTGCATTATGCGAACGGGAAATTTGAACTGGTCGATAATACCCCGGAAAAGAAGAAAAAAGATTGGACAGTTGCTACTCCTGAAATTGAATGGAAAAATATTACAATTACTTACGAACCTAACGATGTTGCCGGGTTAGTTGAGAAAGGCCAGATTGATGCATTTGTTGAATCAAAAAGATTTAATATTGAAAACGAGACGCTTGAAAAAAATGCATATTCTATCCTAAAAAAGAAAGCTTCAAATTTAAAAGCAATTGCTGTTTTGATTGTTGATAAAAATATAAGCCGTATGTATGGAGAGATGCCTAATATCAAAATAAAAGCAACTGCGTACGGAAAATAACATATTCTTATTTGAACTTTAAAATAATAATCAAGCTGCACTAAACATTTAAAAACACTGACTAATAAAATGAATTACCAAATTTTAGAAGTAACCAATAAAAGCACACAACATGAGTTTCTAATGCTTCCGGTCAAATTATACAAAAATGATAAACATTATGTAAGGCCGCTTAGACAATGATATTAATAAAGTATTTGACCCAAAACAAAACAAGTTGTTTCGAAAGGGGGAATGCATCCGATGGATATTGGTTGATGAAATGAATAAAACTGTTGGTTGTGTTGCAGCATTTATCGATTTTAAAAGCGCCGCTAAAAACGACCAACCTACCGGCGGCATAGGATTTTTCGAATGTATAAATGACAACGGGGCTGCTTTTATGCTTTTTGATAAATGTCGCGAATGGCTTAAAAATAAAGGAATGGAAGCCATGGATGGGCCGGTCAATTTCGGTGAACGCGACAGATGGTGGGGTTGCCTGGTAGAGGGTTTCACTCAACCGAATTACTGTAACAATTACAATTTCGCATATTATAAAAATTTATTTGAATCATACGGGTTTCAGGATTATTTTAAGCAAATTACTTATCATTCGCCAATAACCGACACCAATATGAGCCCTGTAATTAAAGAAAAAGCTTTAAGGCTTTTAAAAAATCCTGATTACTTTTTTAAACATGTTGAAAAAAACAAATTAAACAATTATATCAACGATTTTTGCGTAATTTATAATAAAGCATGGGCTAAATTTCCAGGTGTTAAACCTCTTTCAGAGTTACAGGTAAAAGCAATGTTCAAGGCAATGAAACCCATTATGGACGAAAAGTTGCTTTGGTTCGGATATTTTAAAAATGAACCCATAGCATGTTTTATTATGATCCCTGAAATTAACGAAATTGTAAAACGTTTGAATGGCAATTTCAACCTGCTGGGAAAAGTTAAATTTCTTTACTACAAATGGAGCAAAATTTGTTATAAATCATTCGGCGTTGTTTTCGGCATTGTTCCCGAGCAACAAAGAAAAGGTGTTGAAGGCGGATTGATCGAAGCATACACAAACGCAGCCTTGCAACCCGATTTCCCCTACAGCGAACTTGAAATGAACTGGATTGGCGATTTTAACCCAGCCATGATGCACTTAATGGAAGAAATTGGGGCGCTTCCTGTAAAAATTCATATCACGTACCGGTATTTGTTCGATAGGGAAAAAGAATTTAAACGTTGTACTAAAATAAGTTAATTATAATTTAAGGAGGCTTCAAAAAAATCTTTTTTTTTAATACACCTAATTATAAACTGATTAACTTTATATCGATTTTGAATTGATTACAGTTTAACCCGGAATATTAACATTCAATATTTAAAAATTATGGAAAACACAACACCATCCCCAAGTCGAAAAACGACTGTTATACTAATTGTTTTGGTAGTAATTTTAGCAGCCGGTCTCGGATTGCTTTACTTTCAGTACACAAAAATGAAATCCGACAATGCCGTTGTTCAGGAAGCTCTTGAAGAACAAAAAAAATCATTGACCAATGAACTTCAGGACATGATGTCGGAATATGAAGGATTGAAAAGTGACAATGACAGCCTTAACCGGCAAATAGATAAGCAACAGAATAAAATCAAGCAATTGCTTAACATTAATGCAACCAATCTTGAAAAGATAAAAATTTACAAAAAAGAACTCACAACTTTACGCGAAATCATGAAAAGCTATATTGTTCAAATTGATTCGCTGAATGCAAAAAATCAAAAACTGGTTTCGGAAAACACGGTTGTGAAAGGCGCTTTAGATGATGCCAGGAAAAATAACGATAACTTATCGAAAGAAAAAGAAGATTTAAATTCGAAAGTCCAGGTAGCATCAGTTCTTAATGCAAAGAATATTAATGTTACGCCAATGAACAAAAGAGGCAAGGATACTGAAAAGGCAGTTAGGGTTACAAAAATAAAAGTTTGTTTTACAATTCGTGAAAACCCTATTGCCACTGTCGGCGATAAAGAAGTATTCCTGCGCATTACAAGGCCTGATGATCTTGTGCTGGCATTATCGGAACAAGATGTGTTTGATTATGGTGGCAACAAAATAGCATTTTCTGCTAAACGTTCAGTTACATACGAAAATAAAGATATTGATTTGTGCATATTCTGGGATAATACAGGCCAGCTGATTCCGGGAAATTATAAAGTCGACCTTTTTTGCGAAGGCAAAATGATTGGAACTAATACTTTTGCCCTTAAATGACAAAAGCCATAATAGATAATAATTTTATAAGCGATCCTTAGCTGATTTAGAAAATTGAAAATATTAATACCCTCGCCTTACGGAGGGTATTAATATTAAATGCCGTCTTCAAATTTTGACTTGAAATTAAAACTTTTAAAAGTCTGAATTTATATTTTTCTCTGAATAACCGTCTTATTCTTTTATAATTTTTTGATACACCAAACCCGCCAGTGAGCCTATTATAGTGGTAAAAATAATAATAGGTATTAATGATAGCGGTTTATCCCATCCAATAATGAATAAATTTGGGAAAAGGACAAGAAACGATATTATTAATCCTTTGAAAATACCTTTAATATTAAAAGCTGTAATGCCTAATAAATATCCAATTACAACCCACATAAAGAATGCCGACAAATCAGCATTCACAGGAAGTTTTTGAATTATCATTGGAATTACATCTATAATCCCGGCGATGGTTCCTATTGATAATCCTGTTAATGTTTTTTTACTCATAGCTTAATTTTTTAAAGTTTATAAACACACTTTAGAATTTGCGAAAGGCATTAAATATCAAAAGCCTGAATATGAAAAACCTCATTTGCCAGATATTTCATCTCTATTGAATTAATATTCTGTTTGTTTTTATCGAATTATCGTTTTCAAAAATTATCATGTACATGCCTTTCTCAACTCCAGATAAATCAAAAGAAAACTCATTTTTGCCGTCAGGAATAAATGAATTCATTAATTCTTTAACAGTTTGTCCAAGCATGTTGGTAAGTATAATTTTTGTTTGCTGACCTTGAAAAACAATTACTTTTAAATGCAGTATATTTTTCACCGGATTCGGATAATATTCAATTTCCGGAATATTTTGTTTTAAGTTATCAATTGACATAGCAATGGAATCATGGGCAAAATAGATAAAAGGTTCCCCATTTGGCCTGTTAAAAGTAAACCATCCATTCCCATCATAATTGTAAGAAAGTGGCTTCCCATTCGATTCAGAAAAAGCATTGCCCATCTTCCAGGGCATTAATGATGGCTTTACGGAAATTGTTTTTTGGTTGCCAATGAAGGCCACATGAACTTTGTCTGAATCGTTTCTTAAGAAAACCGACCCTTCAGTTTTTACGCCTTTATATATTTTTAAACTATCGTAAGGATTAATAAACATGCGGTTTTTTATGTAAGCAACAGCCAAAGCTGAATTTGAATCCCAGCATTTGAAAACTTCAAACCCACTGCCATTGGATGCATAAAAGCCTTTCGGGGCAAGATTTATAGAACCAAATGTAAATGGAACGCTATTAAAATTTGCAGTTACTTTCCAATTATTTGCAAATTCTGTTTGCTGAACCAGTTTATCATTGCTAATGAATGTATGCTTTATCATTTCTTCAAATCCTGCTTCCCGTGTAATACTGCTAATAAGGTGATAACTGGTGAGATATTTTTCAAGGTTATCGTTCCAATAGCTTCTGCTGGGTGGCATAAATAAAGGCATTGAAGCGTACAAAATATTGAATAAATCTTTATCGTCCCAATATGCAGGAACTTTAGATACTCCATCGCCGGTATACCAGGTTGGCACATGAACATCATGATAAATCAATCCATGCAATGGAACCCTAATTGCAGGATTAACATTAAACAATGCATAGTAACTGCCAATAGTGTCTATCGGGTTATACCAGTCATACCCGGAATTAACCTGTGGCAATATTGTCATCGTACCTTCGCCATAATCAACAAAAGGAAATGCAAAATCACGGGCTTCTTCATCGCCGGTTACAAGCGAAAATTTGTTTTTTACGGTATTTAATAAATCCATTCGTGCCAAAGCATCCGTTTTTCGTGTTACAGGGTGTACTGTTGAATAACATTCTTTTAAACCTGCCGCAAGTTCAACATCAATAAAGCGGGCGTTGTATTTTCTTGTCATAAGCTCATTTGAAATCACACTGTCAGCATAAGCAGCATGTGTTAATGAACAGGCCTCGTACCCTTGAAATGGAACACCATTGACATACGAAACCCAACCTTTTAGCAAGGTCCCATCACTCTGAACAATAATATCTTCAGGATAGCCTTCCCGTCTGTATCCGGCAACATCAGGAAATATATCTGGCGGATAAACATCGGTATAAACATCATATCGGCTGGATAAAAAACCGTTTTCATTGATATAATCTATCAGATCGGGTACATCGTATTCCCAGCCACTCAGCGATATGATAGCTTTGTCCAGGCCATACTTAATAAAATTATCAATATCACTTTTTTCAATATTCATGATAATAACCCAAAAATCAAGTGCGCCCTTTAACTTATTTATATTGGGATTATCCAAAGCTTTTGCACTTAAAGTTTTTCTAAACCCTTTTTCACCGGCATATTGTTTATACCAACTGCACATTTCAGAATAGCCATTTTGTACAAAAACATAATGTAAAGTTCTTGTATAACCAAACTTTCCTTTAGCTGCGTGATGGAGTATGCCGGGGCTTGTAATTAAACTATTCCCATTTCTTTGCAATGAAACTTCAGTGTCCCAGGGATCTTCGCTCACTATCATATATCCTGAGGCCATATCCGTTACACCGACAAACGCCATAGTCGATTTCCATTCAAACATTGAATAGTTATTAAATGGATAGATTTGGTTGTTAGGCCAAATAAGCCCGGTTCCCCGGGGGATAACAAGATACTCCCCGGAATTACCTTCTATAACACCCGGAAATTGAAATGTTTCATTCATTGATTGAGATGAATCACAGCCGATATTTAAAGTGAGCGCGTTTCCGGCCAAATTATAAGTAAAAGTATAATCGGCATTTTGCAGAACCTGGCGGGCATTTATTTGTAACCTGTTTTTTATAGTTGAATCGACCGATGTAATTGCATATTCATATATTGGATCGGTATTATATGTTTTATTCGTGAGTTTGTTTAATGTTGATATTATCATTGAAGGATATGAAATACTCACTTGAAGTGTATCGTTACTTAACATTGCTTTTTTGTCAGGCACTAAAATGTTGGAATCAACCGCCACGGATATATCGTCAACAAAAATATTGCAGTACTTGGAGCCGACAAGTCGCGAAATTATTTTGCTTGCTTTAGCCTGAATAATAAATTTATTGCTGAATTGATAAAATGTGTCGCATTTCTTTGAAAACGTACAAGAGCCGTACACCCAGTTGATGACGTTGTTGCTTGAATCGAGAAGTTCAACTGAAAGTTCTGCATCGCTATTAACTGAATCGACCAATACCCATGCCGAAACTTCAACCAAATCGCCCTGTTTAATAACATATGAAGCATTACTGGCAAATGACCAAAATCCTGGCTGCCATTATAAATAACATGAAGGGCTTTTTTCCCGGAGTGCACAGTATCGGTAACAATTGTAGCTTTTCCTTTTCCATCGCGGGACACAAAAAGAAGTCCAACCGTTTGTTCCTGATTCAAAGCCCGGATTGTTAAGTAAATTCTGGCTTTTTATTAGTTGTAATTCAAGTAAAAGAAACAAAATCGAAATAATATATTTCATACGTAGATAATTTTATCTTTTATGGTCGTATAGCTTGTCCCGCAATTGCGGGAGAACACCCACATTATCTTCATTCGTTTTTGCGAACTACAGAATCATGGGTGTTTCATTTGAATATTTTTTAAACAAAATAAATTTAGCACGTTTTTAAATTATTTTCTAAATATCAAAATTAAATTCTTTTTAATGGGCAAAAAGATTTAAAAAACTTTTGCACAGTTTATTTGTATGAATTTGTCAAAAAAACTTTACAAAATTTTACTAAAAAATCAGGCAAGCTTATAAATATACGAAACCTGATATATTTTTTTAATCATCAAATTACTTTATCCGACATCTTATAAAATTTGTCAAGAACCGTTTAATCAATAAAAGTAATTTTTAATATGCTTTAGTAGGAAATATCTGCAAAATGGTTTTAGTATCTCGTTAACAATTTATAGATTTGTTCTTTATAAGAATTTCGGCAATGATAAACATGATAGTTGAAGATCAGGATATTCAGGCTTTTGTGAAAGCTTTAAAAACTGCTTCGGGATACGATTTTAGCGAATATTCCGAGAAATCATTGAAACGCAGGCTTGCTAAGGTGCTTATGGATAATAAAATTGATATTCACAGCTTAATAAATGAATTAAAAAAAAGCCAGCAATTCGCCGAAAAAATAGTTAAAGAAATTACAGTTAACACTACTGAACTCTTCAGGGACCCCCAAATTTGGCAGATACTTCGGTTTAAAGTACTTCCTGCTTTACAAGAATATAATACAATTAATATCTGGCACACGGGTTGCTCAACAGGCCAGGAAGTTTATTCAATGATGATACTTTTGAACGAACTTGGCCTATTAGATAAAGCCAAAATTTACGGCTCAGACATTAATTCCGATGTGCTGGATACAGCCCAGAAAGGTATTTACAGATACCGGTTCAACATAGGGTATCTTGATAATTTCGACAAAGCAATAAAAGAACATCCGTATAACCACCAAAGTTATAACGATGTGCCTTATTCAAAATATTTTGAAATTGATAAGGTAAACGACCTAATTAAAATGCAGCCATTTCTTTCAACAAAACCTATGTTTAAAAAACACGATCTTGTTAGGGAGAACAATATATTTTATAGTAAATTCGATTTAATTTTTTGCAGGAATGTAATTATATATTTTAATTATAATTTACAAAACAGGGTATTTAATATGTTTCATGATTGCCTTTATAGCGGCGGATACCTTGTTTTGGGAATGCATGAAACAATTCTTGGGCCGAGCGCTTCATTTTTTGAAAAAAGAGACCAATTATATGTTAAAAAATAACTGGATGAAACAAATTCATTTATCATTAAAAAGAAGGTTTGCTATCGTGGTTTATACTTTAGCAACACTGGTTTTCATATTGTTCCTTACCACTATTGACCAAATCAAAAATTTAAAAGAATATTACAAACTCAATAACGAAGCAACAATGCTTTCCGAGTCAAAATACACTCTGGACAGTTTAAAAAATGTAATGTTCAATATTATTCCTCTTGATTATGATTTCTTTAAAACAGGCAAAAGCAAATATATTGAGGAAATAAACGCTTATACTGCAAGCCTTGTTAATACTTCAAACCATATTTCAAACAATTACTTTATTAATGGGAATAAGGAGATAATACAGCTGTCCCAGAAAATTATCCAACAGCTAAAAAAATATAACAACTGCTTTGAAAATTATACCGGGTTGCTTAAACAAAAAGGCTATAATGGTTATGGATTAACAGGACAAATTAATTTCCAAATTGACGACCTATTAAATTTATGCAATGATGAAGGCCTTGCCAATATTAGCAATAAAATAAATATAATTTCTGACCTTAAAAATGAATATATCATTAAAAAAGACCCTTCTATTTTAAATAAAATTAAAATTGTGAATGAAGAAGCAAAAGCCTATGCCATTCTTTCAACAAAAGCCCCAAAACTGTTATTAATATCAAAACTTCAAAAGTTAGACGAACATATCAATAACCTTGGCGATATTGATCAAACTATTGGTTTAACAGTAAATGACGGTATTTTTGGTCAAATAAAAAATGCTAAAGAACAATTTGCTTTAAATGTTAACGAGTTAAGAAACCAGATAAACCAGGAAATGAGCCATGCAATCCGGTTAGGTTATTTTTGGCTTATTGCAATTACCGTGCTTTTATTATTTGCAATTTACTTATTAAATTTTTACATAAACATCTTTTTCCATAAGCCTTTGGAAGATATAAGAAATTATCTTTCAAAAATGGTAAAAGGTAAATTGCCTAAACCTCTTAATTTCGATCAAAAAAATGAGATGAGCGAAATTGCAGGTTCGCTAAATAAAGTTGTGGAAGGTTTAATGACAAAAGCTGAATTTGCAATTGAAATAGGCAAAGGAAAACTCGATAACTATTATCATCTGTTAAGCGATGACGATATTCTCGGCAATGCCCTGATTGAAATGGAAAAAAGCCTTAAAAAAGCCGACCTTGAAGATCAGAAATATAAAAACGAAGAAAAGAAACGCATTTGGGCAAACGAAGGGTTAGCTAAATTTAATGAAATTCTAAGGCTTCATAGCAATGATATTAATATGCTGGCCGATGAAATTGTTCAAAACCTGGTAAAATACCTCAATGCATTGCAGGGTGGCCTATTCTTTTACAATGACGAACAGAAAGATAACATATACCTTGAATTAATAGCTGCATTTGCTTACGACAGAAAAAAATACCTGAAACAAACCGTAAAACTTGGCGAAGGATTAATCGGAACGGCAGCGCTTGAAAAAGAAAGGATTTTCCTGACTGATATACCCGAAAATTACTTAACCGTAACATCGGGTTTGGGAGAAGCTCCTCCAAAAAGCATACTAATAATCCCTTTAAAGCTGGAAAACGAAATATTGGGAGTTGTGGAACTCGCTTCCTTCAATATTTTTGAACCTCACGAAATAGAATTCATTGAAAAAATTGGCCAAACAATTGCATCAACAATTACAAATGCTAAAATAAATGCAAGAACAGCTAACTTGCTGGAGCAATCGCAAAAGCAAGGTAAAGAAATGACCGACCAGGAAGAAGAAATGCAGCAAAACATGGAAATGCTGCGTATTACACAGGAAGATTTCAATCGCCGCGAAGCCGAAATATCAGGATTCTTAACAGCAATTCAAAATTCTGCAATGGTAATGATTTTCGATAAAACGGGGAAAATCATAGAAGTTAACGACTTGTTCGTAAATACGCTAAACTCGAAACGCGAAGATATTGTTGGGCGTTTCCATCGCGAATTCACAACTTTAAGCCGCAATAGCGATGAACTTAACCGTTTCTGGAACGATTTAAATTCAGGCCGAACCCAATCATTATTGGAAAAAATCCGTTTGCCCAATGGGAAAGACATTTATCTCGAACAAACATTTGCCCCTATTACCGATAAAGACGGAATGCTTATAAAAGTTCTTTGTATCTCCAATAATATAACATCAACTAAAACCACTGAAATTTTGTTGGAGGAATTTAAACAAAAAAATGCAAAGCTTCTAAAGGAATTGGAGTTTTTAGATTCTGCAATAGATAGCTCCTTTATACGCTGCGAATTTTCTGCTGAAGGGCGAATTATTGAAATAAACGATAATTATTGTAAAACAACAGGCCATTCCCGCAACGAACTTATTGGTAAAATAAGCACCATATATTTAAAAGATGAAGAAAAAAAGCAATTTGAAACAATCTGGAACGAAGTAATTAAAAATAAACCGTATGTGGGAAATATTAAACGTTCAAAGCCTACAGGTGAGGGAATTTGGATTATGGCCTCGTTTGTTCCTGTTAGCGATGAAAAAGGAAATTTAATTAAAATATTTTTTCTTGGCCAGGATATTACTGAACGTCGTTTGAAATATCAATTGCTTGAAGAAGCAAATAAAGAAATAGAAAGGCTTAGGAAGGGAGAAGAATAATCAATTTGATTAAATTTTATTTATGGAAAATTCCCTTGAATTTGAAATTGGAATTATTGATTACCGGAACATAATAAAAGTTATTAAAGAAACTTATAATTATGATTTCTCCGATTATGCATTAATATCATTAAAGCGGAGGTTCGAAAATGTTATTCAAAAACATAACTTTAAATATCACGATTTATTAATTGAAAAATTACGCCACGATGAAGTTTTCTTTCAGAATTTTTTAAAAGAAATTTCAGTGGAATCAACTGAAATGTTTCGTGATCCGGCATTATGGCGTAATTTACGGGACGAATTGTTGCCTAAAATATTTCAGGAAAATTTGAAACCTAAAATATGGTTGCCGTTTTGTATTTCTGGAGATGAGCTATTTACGCTGGCAATAATATTAAAAGAATTAAACAGGTTAGAAAATGCTGAGATAATTGCAACAAGTATAAATGATTTAACCATCAACGATATTAAAAAAGGCAATTTCCAGAGTTTCAAAACCGATGTCAGCAGGGACAATTATATAAGGTACCAGGGCAAAAAACAGTTTTCCGATTATTACAATGTTAATGGGGAACAAGTTGTAAGGGACAATTCATTAATAAGGAATGTAAATTTTATTAAGCAAAATATTAATTTTGATAATTCGCCCCAAAACATAACACTTATACTTTGCCGAAACCAGTTTATTTATTTTACACAAACCTTTCACGACAAAACGCTGAAAGTTTTTTACGATAGCTTAACAACAGGTGGTTATCTGGTTCTTGGGATAAAAGAACAGGTTGGTATTTTAAGTTCTAAATATTTCAGGCTTATCAATGATACCGAAAGTATTTATAAAAAAATTTAAAAACGGATAATGTACAAAGCAATAATATTAGGTGGATCAGCAGGTAGTTTCCAGGTTGTTGCAAGTATTCTGGGCGCAATTCCCCAGGATATTAATTTGCCGGTATTTCTTTGCATGCACCGCCTGAAACATGTACGTACAGGCTTCGTTGAAGCTTTATCGTTAAAATCCAATATACCTGTTGTTGAGCCATTTGATAAGGAAGCCATTAAACCGGGAAAAGCTTATCTTGCACCTGCAAATTACCATATGTACATTGAGATGGGAAACCGTTTTGCTTTATCGACCGAGGAACCTGTTAATCATTCCCGGCCTTCAATAGACCTTGCTTTTATTACAGCTGCCCATGTTTACCGAAATAAACTCATAGGGGTAATACTTTCGGGCGCGAACAAAGATGGTGCAATTGGCCTGAAAAAAGTTTCCGAGTTTGGAGGCCTTACAATTGTTCAAAACCCCGATGATTGCGAAGTAAAAACTATGACAGAAGCAGCATTACAGATTACGAAAGTTAATTATGTCCTGTCATTCGATAAACTAATAAATTTTTTTAGACAGTTTAAAAATACAACGACATGATCTCAATTAAAAACTTAAAAATATTCACATATATTATTTTACTATTGGTAATAATTATTTCATTTATTCTTACCAACATTTTTTTGAATTTCATTATCGCCGGAAAGCTTAGCGCCTATAATATAATTTACGTCATATTAAATCTTATTCTTAACTTCACAATGTTTTTCATTGTTTTCAGATATTCACAGCAATTAATTGAAAAAGAAACAAATTTGAAAGAAATAATGCAAAACAGGCAAACTTCAGATGAAATATTAAAAATAGAAACTGAACCTGAAGAGCAAAAAGAACTTAATGTTGATGAAATTATAAAACAAATTATCCCACAATCCCCACAAAACCTTACGTTAGAAAATTTTTCCGAAAAAATATTAGCCAATATTGCAAAAGTTTCTGAACTTGTCCAGGGTGTTTTTTATGTTAAAAATAAAACCGATGGTCAATTTCATCCAATAGGTAAATATGCCTTTTATTCCAACCAGCCTCCTGACTCATTTATTGAAGGTGAAACATTGCCTGGCCAGGCAGCCAAGGACAAAAAAATACTTAATATTAATAATGTGCCTGAAGATTATTTTACAATTGCCTCAGGATTAGGAAAAAGTTCCCCTAACAACCTGCTGATTTTCCCAATCCCCGATAAAGAAGAAATAATTGCAGTTGCTGAGCTGGCAACATTTAAGGCCTATGATAAAGATTTCGAAAAACTATTCGAAAAGCTTGCCGTATTATTAGGGAAAATAATTGTTAAAATTAAATAGCGCTCATGATTCATGCCTGATTCATTAAAAAATAAAATATTAACAATTAAAAATATAAAATCCATTTCACTTTTAGGGTTTATATGTTCATTGGTATTGCCATTTTCTTTATGGATTATTGAAATTGCCCTTTGGAAAACTCAAATATCCTTTTCAAGTATTTTATTCATTCACCTTAAAAGCCCATCTCTTTTTATTGTCGACCTGATTCCTTTTATTTTGGTCATTTTTATATATTATTTTCTCAAAAACTTTCTCGATGAAAGGGCTTATTATAATTCGGAAATTAGGCAAATGCAGGAACGAATGGATATTACCGCACAATTTGCCAAAGAAATAGGGGAAGGCAATTATCACAGCGAATTTTCTATCTCAAGCGATACCGACATACTTGGAAAGTCATTGCTGCTTATGCGCAATAACCTCCTGATGAATAATAAAAAAGAAGCTGAACAAAATTGGATTGCCGAAGGAAAAGAAAAAATTTCATACATATTGCGCCTTCATAATAAAATCAATGACCTGGCTTACGAAGTAATTGTTAACCTTATTAGCTATATTAATGCAATCCAGGGAGCATTTTATATTTATGACGACGAAAGAAACAAAATAGTCAACGTATCAACATTTGCCTATAGCCGAAAAAAATACATTAACCAGGAATTTTCATTAGGCGAAGGGCTGGTAGGCGAATGCGCTACGAAATGGACATCATTTACCGGACCGAAATACCCGATTATTATGTTACCATTACTTCAGGGATTTTGGGTGATAAAAAACCGAAAAGCCTGCTATTGGTCCCATTAATTTCCGATGAAAAACTTCAGGGCGTACTTGAATTTGCTTCACTACAGGAAGAAATTCCCGACCTGACCATAACTTTTATGAAAGAACTGGGTGAGATAATTGCCCGAACTATTTTTAATCTCCGGGTTAATCAGAAAACCGAGCGCCTTCTGCTGGAGTCGCAGAAAATGACAGAGGAACTTCAGGAAAATGAAGAACAATTACGCCAGAACGCAGAAGAAATGCGGGCTACCCAGGAAGAGCTCCAAAAATCTAATGAGAAACTTGAAGGTCAGATTAAAGAAGTAGAAAATGCTCAAAAACGTATCAATTCCTTACTTGAAAACTCTTCTGAATTAATAATTATCTATGACGAAAATCTGAATTTAATGTACCAAAGTCCATCGGTACAAAGAATATTGGGCTATTCCTTCGAAGAAATGAACCATGGCAAATATTTCGATCGTTTAACACGAAAAGGAGAACAGGAAATCCGAAATATGTTCAAACAATTAATGGAAAATCCTTTGGAAGTTATTACGATACAGTACATATATATGAAAAAGGACGGCCAAAAAATATTTCTTGAAACTACCGGCCGTAACCTGTTGCACGATTCGGCTATTAAAGGTCTTTTACTTAATTCGCAAGACATTACCGAGCGAAAAAGGGCTGAGAAAGAAGAGCGGATGAAAAGCAAAATGCAATCACTCTCTGAAAATTCGCTTGATTTAATATTAAGGTTAAGCCTTCAAGGGCATTTCTTTTATGCAAACCCGGTTGTTGAAGACTATTTCGGTATCGAAGCCAAAATGGTTATCAATAAAACCATAGATGAACTTCTAATGGTAGATGAATTGAGGGAATTCTTCAGGACATCGCTCAGACAGCTTAAATCAAAGCCCGAAAAAATTAACCGTGAAATAAAAACACCTGTTAAAATAGCCGAAAAAACAATAACGCGGATAATGAATTTTGACGCAATCCCGGAATTTAACGAAAATGAACTTGAAACAGTACTTTTTATTGGTCACGATATCACTGAAGCAAAACGTATTGAACTTGAAATCCAGGATAAAAACAAAAAAATTGAAGACAGTATTAATTACGCACAGCGCATCCAGACTTCCATATTGCCGGATAACAAAATGATCCGTGATTACTTTCCAAAATCATTTATTTTCTATAAACCGCGCGATGTAGTTAGCGGTGATTTCCCCTGGTTTTTTACAAAGAACGACCTTATTTATATTGCTGCTGTTGATTGCACAGGACATGGCGTTCCCGGGGCAATGCTTTCATTCATCGGGTATTTCCTGCTCAATAATATTGTCGATAATGAAAAAGACATGAACGCAGGAAAAATTTGCGATATGTTGCATTATTGGGTAAGGGCAACCCTGAAGCAGGACCGGTGAAGACGCCAGTGGCCGCGATGGAATGGACATTGCCTTATGCAAAATAAATATTAAAAAGAAAGAATTGTATTTTGCCGGTGCACATAGGCCATTATATCTCCTTCGCAAAGGGGAATTAACCGAATACAAAGGCGATCGCAAGGCAATAGGGGGAATCCCTTTACGCAACAAAACAGAAGAGCTTTTCACTAACTATCAAATTAATATACTATCCGGCGATAAAATTTTCTTTTTTTCCGATGGCATATCCGACCAATTGGGCGGTGCAGAAAATAAAAAATATTCACCGGGAAGGGTCAGGGATATAATTTTAAATAATGCCGGATTTTCAATGACCCAGTATTACGAATATTTTGTCGAAGACTTTGACACATGGAAAGGCGAGAGAAAACAAATTGATGACGTGTTATTAATAGGCATTGAATTTTAATGGCTATTGTATATGCTTTATTCTAATTTTACTTAAATTTGAAAAAGAATCTTATTGAATTAATATTCGATAATGTACAAAGAAATTTATAACTTTAGATAATTAAAATTTATTACGCTGTATGAAAAATTTTTCATATGGATTTTCCCCGGAAAACCGGGAGCAACATCATAAAATATAAAATTAATAAGAATATGATGAAAAATGATTCAAAAGGTTTTTTGGAATTCGTTTATGAGTTCTATAGAACAATGAAAGCCCATGAAATAACCCTTGTATATGAGGGCGAAATTACACACCAGATAACAAAAGCTTTTACATCGCTTGCAGAATTCAACATGTCAAGGGAAGAAGAAGCCGGTAATGTTCAAAGAAAGGTTTTTCATGTAATGGTGGAATGCCTGCAAAACATTAGCAAACATGCTGAGGAATTTGGCACATCCGATAATTTATTTTCTGGCCGGGGTATTTTCCTGGTTAGCAAAGGTGAAACTGAATATACCGTAACAACTGGTAATGCTGTTGATAACTCTAAAGTTGATGACATGAAAAGCATGTTTGAAAAAATTAATGCTATGGATAAAGATGCGTTAAATGAATTATTTAAACAGCAAATCAAAGAAGGCAGGTTAACTGAAAAAGGAGGCGCCGGCCTCGGCTTTATAGATATTAAAAGAAAAACCGGGAAACGCCTCGAATATCATTTTCTTCCTATTGATGAAAATATTTCTTTCTTCTTACTTACTTCAACAATATCCAGAGTATAACAAAATAAAATATAACATTATGGAAGCAATCAAAATCACAGGGACATCAGATATTCCCAATGTTATTCTTGACGCATCGGAAAATATTCTGGAAATATCGGGCCGCTCATTGCCCGAAGATGTAAGCAGCTTCTATGGCCCAATACTTAGTTGGCTGACAGAATATTCTAAGAGCCCGAATTCAAAAACTGTTTTCAATTTTAAATTAGATTATTTTAATACAGCATCGGCAAAACTTATTCTCGATATATTAATGAAGCTTGATGACCTCCGAAGTAGAGGAAATGAAGTTGTTGTAAAATGGTTCTATCCTGAAGGCGATGAAGATGTGCAGGAAGCTGGCATCGAATTTTCCACCCTGGTTGAAGTCCCCTTTGAGCAGATTTCATATTAAATTTGTGAAAAATCGATAGAATTGATTTTTTGATTTTTTTATATTAATTATTGCTTATAACCTTCAATTATGATTTAGCTATTGAAATTTTAATAAATTTGGATGTTGGATCAAAATTGATAAATTTCAATCTTTTTTGATCCTTCAATTTATAGTTTAATGCAAAATTGTCAAATACAAGTTAATATATAATAATAAAACTTCATATAGTAAAATTAAAAACAATTATCTGAAATACATTTAGTTTTTCAATTCAGTAATTTATGAGTGAAGAGATTCTCAAGGCCCTTATGCAACTGTTTGCGATTATTGCGAAACAGGATGAAGGGGTTGAAAGCAACGAGAGAGAATACATTAAAACTTTTCTTACACAACAACTCTCTGAAGAACAATCAAAAGAATATTATGCCCTTTTTGAAAAACAAACTGAATGGGGCGATTCAGAAGAGGGTGAAAATGATACAAAAAAAGTCAGGCTTACAAAAGTTACCGATTCGGTAAAAATTTTAGGCATTTGCAGAAAAATAAATAAAACCCTTACCCAAAAACAGAAAGTTGTTGTTTTAGTCCGTTTATTCGAATTAATAAATGCCGACCGCAAGTTTTCCGATCAAAGGATGGCAATAATTGATACAGTAGCTGATGTTTTTAATATAACACACGATGAATTTAAAAGCATTGAAACCTATGTTATAAAAAACGATCCTTCAGAAATAACCGATTCTAATGTACTTGTTATTAATGACAAATCAAATACCATCGATGGCGTTAAGCATATAAAAACAGAGAAACTTGATTCAAATATATTTATTCTTCATGTACAAAGCGTAGAACTCTATTTCCTTAAATATACGGGGGAAGAAGACCTTTTCCTCAATGGGCTGGCAATAAATAATAAACGAATTTATCTTTTTGCCAATGGCAGCACAGTAAAGCTACCTAAAGGTATGCCTATATTCTATTCTGATGTAGCGGCACATTTTCTGGCCGATATCCATGCAAATAAAATCTCTTTCGTAGTTAATAATCTCGAATTTAAATTTCTGAACGGCAACATCGGCCTGCAAAATATCAATTTTTCCGAATCGCATGGAAGATTGGTAGGCATTATGGGCGCAAGCGGCGCTGGTAAAACAACCCTGTTAAATGTATTATGCGGTATTGAAAAACTCTCGGACGGGGAAATACTGATAAACGGAATTAACTTACATACCCAAAAAAAAGAATTGGAAGGGGTTATTGGCCTAATCCCCCAGGACGATTTACTGATTGAAGACCTTACAGTTTTCGAAAACTTATATTACAGCGCAAAATTATGTTTTCGTGATAAATCAGATGAGGAACTGACGAAACTTGTTAATAATACCCTTACAAACCTGGGTTTGCTCGATAGAAGCAATTTGAAAGTTGGCAACATAATGAACAAAACCATTTCAGGTGGCCAACGCAAAAGGCTTAATATTGCCCTGGAACTTGTTCGTGAACCCTCGATACTTTTTGTCGATGAACCTACATCGGGATTATCGTCGCGCGATTCGGAAAATGTTATGGACCTCCTGCGCGAACTCGCGCTTAAAGGGAAGCTTATTTTTGTCGTTATCCACCAACCTTCATCCGATATTTATAAGATGTTCGATAAAATGATCATCCTCGATACCGGCGGTTATGAGGTATATTGCGGCAATCCTGTTGAAGCGGTTATGTATTTTCAAGCGCATCGATGCACAGATAAACAGCGATGTTGGAGAATGTCCTACTTGCGGCAATGTTAATCCCGAACTCATTTTCAATATTATTGAAGCGCAGGTAGTAGACGAATTTGGTAATTATACAAATGTTCGAAAAGTTTCCCCTCCAAAATGGGAAGAATATTTCAAAGAAAATTTTGCCAAGGACCAGGTTGAAAATGTTGGCGATCCGCCGCCTAAGTCATTAAATATTCCAAATTGGTTTAAACAAACTAAAATATATACGCTTCGCGATTTTTTATCTAAAATCAGCAACAAACAATATATCTTACTTAACCTATTGGAATCGCCATTGCTTTCTTTCATTCTCGCTTACATAATAAGATATATTGCCGACCCGATGTCGAATATATATATTTTCCGCGAAAATGAAAATATTTCCATATACATTTTCATCGGGCTAATCGTTGCATTATTTCTCGGACTTATGGTGAGCGCCGAAGAGATATTTCACGACCGTAAAATTCTCAAACGCGAGGCATTCCTTAATTTAAGCCGGTCAAGTTATTTAATATCTAAAGTATTAATACTTTTTGCCCTTTCCGCAATTCAAACGTTAACTTTCGTTTTCATCGGAAACACTATCCTCGGGATAAAATATATGTATTTTGCCTATTGGCTGGCATTATTTTCTACTGCTGCATTTGCAAATATGCTTGGACTAAATGTATCTGCATCCTTTAATTCAGTTGTAACTATTTATATTATCATACCCTTACTAATGATACCAATGATGGTGCTGAGCGGGGCAATGTTTAGTTTCGATAAATTAAACCGCACAGTGAGCAGCGTTGACAAAGTTCCATGGATTGCCGATTTAATGCCTACAAAATGGGGCTATGAAGCGCTAATGGTTCATCAGTTCAAAGACAATGATTACGAAAAATATTTTTATGATTTAGAAAAAGAAATCAGCAATGCAAACTTTAAAATTGTTTATTACATTCCTGAATTAACTAAAAGATTGGACAGAGTTGCTGTAGAACTCAACTCAAAAGGCAAAATAATAAATACAAAAAACGATATTTTATTGCTTAAAAATGAAATAAGCCTTCAAAACGAATTGGTACCGGCTATTACATTCAACAACATGAAAAGCCTGGTACCGGGAAAATTCAACCTTGAAACTTCTATTGCCGTGCGTAATCATTTATCGGCATTAAACGATTATTATCAGAAGCTTTACGATGTTGCAGATAAAAGAAAAAACAACAAACTCAATTACTTAAACATCCATAAACCTCTTATTTATAAAAAATTCTACGATAAATATTATAATGAACATTTGGCCGATATGGTGCAAAAGGTTTTTGAAAAAGAAAAAAATAAAGTTTTAGAATACAACCATCGGTTAATACAGCAAATTGACCCGATTTACCTTGACCCTCGCGTAAGCGGCTACTTCGATTTCAGGGCACATTTTTATGCGCCCCGGAAATATTTTATGGGCAAGTACTTCGATACATTTTGGTTTAATATTTCATTCATCTGGTTTTTCACTTTTATGTTATATCTTATGCTGCATTTCGATTTATTAAAAAAAATCATCGAATTGCCCGATAAAATCAGGATGTATAAAAAGTAAACCTGCTACTGAAAATATTAGAATTGATTTTTGTTTGATAATAAGTTAAAAATAAAATATATGGTTAAAAAAATACTGATTCCAATAGTACTGGCTTTAGCAGCTGCCAGTATATTTTTTATCCAGAGAAGCTGTAGGCCAGGCAGCAATGAAAACCTGGATGTTCCATACGAAGAAGAATATAAAGGTGTTATTGATATACCCGATGCTGCTATAACAAGTATTACCGATAATATATCATCGCCTGTTGAAATAGCCGCAATGATAAAATCAATGGGGGCTCCATTTTCAATAAGCTATCTTGCGCCAACTGAGTACACTGCAAATTACAGCACAAGCTATGCGCAAGCTTTTGCATTAGGTGTGTTTAGCGCCGATTTAGGTTATCTGAACATGTATAATAAAACTGGTTCTGTTATAGATTATCTTAGCACCATAAAAAATTTAGCCAATGCGATAAATGTTGGTCAATTTTTCGATTTTGCAACTTTAAAACGACTGGCAACAAATAATTCAAATCTCGACTCGCTTAAATTCATTTCAATGCATAGCTTCAATCAAATGGATTATTCTTTACGCATACGAAAACGGGCAAATTTAAGCGCCCTTATAATTGCCGGGGCTTGGATTGAAGGGATTTATATTACTGTTCAGGTAGCAAAAGAACAACCTGAACCAAAGCTTACCGAAAAAGTGGGTGAACAAAAAATTATACTTACTGATTTAATGCTGCTTCTTTCATCTTATGCAAAAGACCCAATTTTTAAAAACTATGTTAATGAATTTAAAACAATAAAAAGTAAATTTGACGACGTAAATATTACATACGAGTCCGGTGAACCCCAATATATTGAAGAAAACGGTATGTTAACGATTAAACAAACAGAAAAAAGTGTTGTACATATCACTGAAATGCAGTTAAAAAACATTACAGAATCAATAGAAGGAGTACGTAACAGGTTAATAAAAATGTAATTATGAGAAAAATATATTTCATTATACTATTTCTAATTATAATTTTATTTATTGGAGAAAAATCTGCTTTTGCACAATCAAGCTCAAAGCTGGTGGAGTATTGTGCAGCAAGCGCCGGCGACGATGCCACTTATCTAAAAGATTTTGTTGTTGAACTCGAAGCTGCCGGACCTGATGGAAAAGCCCCGGAACAAAGATACACTATGGTCTTAAGCAAAAACACAGAATACCGCTTTACGGTTTGTAACACGGAAAATTCTGAAGGCAAGGCAATGGTGCAATTGTACGATATGAATAAATTATATGGGAGCACATATAACCCTGCCACCGGCCAAAGCGTTAAATCAGTTAACTTCCAATGCCAGAAAACAGGCGCTTATCATCTTATCATTTCTTTTATTGACGGCAAAAAAGGTTCAGCAGTGGCAATTGTTTCATTTATCAGAACTTTGTAAGGCTGCCGTTTTTAATTTCAAAATTCAAATTAAGTTTTTATAAAATCATAAAAAACATGTTGTACAATAACACTCAGAAAAAACAAAATTTGCCTTATTTTATTTTATTGGGTTCCGTGCTTTTAACCCTTATTGTAGGATGCGTAAGTACGGTTTATGTTCCGCAAAGAACTGTTGTAAAACAAGAGGTTGTCAGTCCTGCATGGGCTCCACCATATGATAATGCCGACAGGGTAAGATATTATTATTTCCCCGATATTGAAGTTTATTATGATGTTAACAGAAATGAATTTGTGTATCTCGAAGATGGCAACTGGGTTTTTAGCCCATATCTACCACCAATGTATTCAAATTATGATTTAAACAATGCTTTTGTGGTTATAATTGATTATAATGCCTATGAGCCTTGGAGACAGCACCAGCTTTACCTTTCCCATTATCCCAGATATTATTATAGAACAGTTTACGTAAACAACAATCAAGCTGAAGCCCAGGTAGCAAGAGGGTTCAATGAAAATGCAAAGAATGTAATTTATGTAAGGCAAAATAATGAGAAGGCCATGAGCAGGTATAACAATAGGGAAAATGAGCCCCTTCGGAGAAATGAAGCTGTAGATAACAAAGAAATCAGAAATCCTGAGCGAAGAGATGTAAACCCGGATAATACAAAAAAAGATTTAAAGCCTGAAGTTGACAGAAGAAGTAATGAAAATGTACCTTTTCGCAGGGAAAATGCAAGTACCGAAAATAAAAATGCTCCGGAAAACGGAATTGAAAAGGCAAAAACTGAAAAGCATGGTGAAACGGAACACAGGACACAGCCGGCAGTTTATAATGGAAATACTATAGGCAAACCTGTAAAAGTCGACAAGTCTGCTGTCAAACGTAATCAACCTAAAACGGAACAAAAACAAGAACCAAAAAAAGAACAAAAACAAAAAAATTCTGACCAGAAAGACGATGACGATAAACGTAAATGATTTCTTGCCAAGAAATAAAATAACACTAAAGATTTTAGCTTTCTTCCCAACAATGTTTTGGTTAATATGTATCAACCAAAGATTTAATTTTTAGCTTTTTCTCAAATTCATTAACGAACTTTGACGGCATATAAATAACAACCACGTTCTTGCCTGGTAAAAGATCAAAATAATTATCGGAAAAGGAACCATCATTTTCATCAATACTTAGGTAAACATTTCTTGCCAATTTATCGGTTTCCAATGTAATAAAATAATTAAGCCCGTTTCTCTCAAAACTTGCTTTAATATTAGGTTTTGGAAGCATCAGGTCTTTTGCCGGTAAAAAATATAGAATATTTTCAGAAAGTTTTCTTTCGCCGAAATACAATTCGGTAAAAAGTAAAATTTTATGAATATCTGCTTTCCCAATAAGATTTTCAATGGATGACTCAAAAACTTTTGTTGAAGTATTCGGTCTGATATGAACCGGTTCGGACGAAACTTTTAACACAGAACCATTAAAATCCATTAATCCTACAATTAATTGACCCTCCACAGTAGCTAAATTATCGGAAATTGCATAGAAAATTACTTTCCCATTTTCAATACGCGGGCTGATAAGATAGCAATTGAAAGCTTTTTTTACAAAGTAATGCAATGCCTTCCACCGATTGTAATAATCAACGCTCGACCAACTGGCTACCGGCCAACAATCATTTAATTGCCAATACACCGAACCCATACATTTCGGCATCCCAGCACGATGCGCTTCAATTGCCGATTTTATGGCCTCAGCTTGTTGAACCTGGCTGACATATAAAAACGACTCAAAATCTTTTGGGTTTTTGTAATACAGATCCATGTATTTTTTAATCAACATATTTCCTATACCGCTACGCTGGTGTGAAGCCATTACCTCCGACTCAATTGAATAGTCTTCCGGAATAGTATAAGATTTTACCGTTTTAAATTCGGGAAAAGATTGAAAGCCATATTCACTTAAAAACCTGCCCACATTCTCCGAGAACTTTTCAAAAGGTTCCTTACCATGCCATACGCCCCAATAATGATAATCGCCCGATGTGAGTTTGGGATTGCCGTATTCATTGTAACCGGCAATTGGCGATGATGGCCAGTAAAAACGGGAACTATCCAATGTTTTTAATACGCCAGGCAGGGTTTCATAAAAAATTTTCTTATATCCATCCCAAAGAAATTTCCTTTGCCCGGCATTAAATTTTCCTTTCCATTTCAAGCCGGCATTTTCATTACCTTCTGCCCACATAACATCCATCTCATTATTGCCGCACCAAAGGGCAATACTTGGGTGGTTTCTTAAACGCTTAATATTATCGGCAAATTCCTGCTTAACATTTTCATTAAATTCATCATCGACCGGATACATTGAACAGGCAAACATAAAATCCTGCCAAACAAGAATTCCTTTAAGGTCGCACATATCATAAAACACATCGTTTTCATAAATTCCGCCGCCCCAAACGCGCAACATGTTTATGCTTGCCTCAACAGCAGATTGTGTAATTTGTTCGTAAACTTTATTTGTTACCCGGCTTGGAAAAATATCGTTCGGTATATAATCGGCTCCTTTCATGAATATAGGTATCCCGTTTAGCTCAACATAAAAACTTTTACCAATTGAATCGGGTTTCTGAATTATCTTAACCGTTCTTATCCCGTAATTGGTATTTTGTTCATCAATAGTATTGTTATTAATTTGAAGTGTTGAATTAAGCCTGTACAGCGAAGGTGCGCCAAGACCATTTGTCCACCAAAGCTTTGGGTTATCAATTTCAATGTTTGTTGTTATGTTGTTCTCGCCTTTTTTAAGTTCAACGGATAATTCAGTTAATTTTTTGGCATTGGTAACATTATTTATAATAATAGCAGCCTTTTGATTAAATGATGAAAGTATCTCGAATGATGCGGCAATAACTGCTTTTGATTTAGAAAGTTTTTTAAGCTCGTAATGGACATATTCAATCTTTGCGCTATCCCAAGCTTCGAGGTAAACCGGCCGCCAAAACCCGCAGGTAACGAACCGGGGGCCCCAATCCCATCCAAACTGATAGGGCGCTTTTCGGGTGAATATGCTTACCTTGTTCTCTCCCATTTCGCCGTTTTCCGATTGGTCGTTTTCTGCCGGAGGCTGAAAACCAAGCTTTTTAAGCTTAATTAACCCGACATTTGTTGCAGAATGGAAAATAATCAACAGCTCGTTTTTCCCTTCTTTTAGAAAATTTTTGCAGTCAACTTTCCATTCGCGGAACATATTATCGGCTTTTAAAATAAGCTTATTATTCAGATAAACATCCGCATAAGTGTCTAACCCTTTAAAATTGAGCCTTATATTTTTTTTGCCTAAAAGGTTTTCATCAACAGAAAATGTTGTTTTATACTCCCAGTCCTTTTTATCAATCCATTGAAGCTTTTTCTCATTTGTGCGATAAAATGGGTCTTCAATTTTTTTGTTTTCTAACAAATCGGTATGAATACATCCCGGAACCGTAGCTGGCATCCATTTATTTTCACCCAACTCTGAAACAACCCAATTTTCTTTAATTTCTATAATTTTCATATTTTTTAAATGCTTTGGTTGGCATCCTAAAAAAGTAAATATTATTGTGAAAATTAATATTTTTCTTATCATAAAACCCTGTTTTCTTTTAAAGCAAATAGCTATTTGTTAATTTATAAACACTCAGTTTATTCTTCTTTCAATTCTTATTTTCTTGAATACTATCGAATTTAGGAAGCTTGTCCAAAGTAATTGTCCTGTCGGAATTATAAACTTTAACAATATCTTCATTTGAATTGGCTTTAAAAGCTGAATTGCTCCAACTCATAAACCATGCCCAGCGTGGTTGGGACATTAAAACTTCTAAAGAAGGCAATTTACTACATTCTCCGATTGCAACAGGTTTGTTTTTTGCTATTTCAATAATATCTTCATACCAGCCTTCACGAAATGTGGTTTTAAAGGGTTTTACCGGGTAAATATCGCAAGCAACAATATCAACATATTCATCGCCAGGATAAAATTCTTTTAGCCCAAACCACGGTTTATCGGGCGACCAAACCCAAATGAGGTTGTTTAATTTATGGTGTTTTGTGTAATAATTAAAAAGTTGTATCCACAAAGCTTTAAAACCTTTTTCCCCTTTATGTTTGCCCCACCAGAACCAAGCGCCATTCATTTCATGATAAGGCCTGAATAAAACCGGTATTTTTGCATCGGAAAGCTGTTTTAAATAACCTGCTATCAAATCCATTTGTTTTAACCAAGCTTCGTGCAAAGCTGTTCCAGGAGTTAGTATATCCGACCATTGCTTGTCGGAAATTTTACTTATAACGCCTCCCCTGAATTCACAAGGTTCTCCAATTGCCGGGTTTGCCTGGTGATAAGTAATTGTTATTATCGATCCCCGTTGATGTTGCTTTATTATTTCCTTTATCAGTTTGGGACGATATTTTATGTTATCAATATCATGGGTTGAATCGGCAAAGCCGAAATCGCTTCCAAAAATTGCGGGATATTTTCCAGTAAGTTTATAAATTGATTCGGTGCTTTCAGGCAGCCGGCCAAGAAAATTATGCTGGCCTGTTAATGTATATTTTCCCGAAATACTTACAAGATAATTAAGCAAATCTCTTGCTTCTTTGCTTGCCATGCTGTCGGCAGGTTGAATTTTAATATTTGTATTTCCAAGATTATTATTTTGTTTGTTCATATTAAATGAATTAAAGCAAGAAGACAATATTACCAATAATAAAATAAAAATGTATTTCATTTTTTTAAATAAAAATATAAATAACAAAATTTATCCGTTTCATTATTAATTAACGATCGATAATTCATAACTGTAAATTTAAATAATTGATACGACAGATAAAAAAGTTTCTAAAACAGTTGGGCTAAATTATCTTCACAAAAAAAGAAGTACGTCTATATCAAGTTTTATTTAGTTCTAAACCTAATTATTGTTAATTAAGTAAGCATGTATGAAAAACAAAATTGCTTATTGTTTTATAAAGCTCTAATCCTGTACATAACAAAATATGAAGTTCAATATTCTTTGCATATTATTCCCAAAGGTTTATTATATTTGGTTTAGCATATATTTTATCTTTATTAAATACTTTCAATTTTAAACTATGTCAGTTATTGGCAAGAAATTAAGCCTGCTTATTTTCATTTTGCTTTGTTCGCTTTTAAGCATTGCAAAAGATAACGAAACTGTTACAGACAGCATTGAAAAAGTTTTATTAAAAACAAAAGAAAAATCAAAAATACTTTTTTTGTATAATCAATTGGCAAATGAATATTCGTCAAACTCATTTGAAAAAAGTATAAAATATGGAAATTTAGCTTATGAGCTTGCCCATAAATTGAAAAATAAAAAGCAAGAAACTGATGCTTTGCTGCATTTAGGAAATGCTTTTAGTAATCAAAACAGATTCCAGGAAGCAATTCAATATTACCTGAAAGCAAAAAAAAATGCTGAAATTATTGGATATTCCGATGGCTATGCAAACTCATTAAATAGCATCGGATTGAATTTTTATTTCCAGGCAAAATACGATGATGCTTTTAAATATTACCAACAGGCATTAATTTTTTCTAAAAAAAATAAAATTATAATTGAAGAAGGCAATTCATTATTTAATCTTGGTCAGATTTTTAGGAAAAAAAATAACAATGATAGCGCCGGTATTTACATTTTAAAGGCAATGAAAGTTTTTGAAAGAATAAATGAAATTAATGGATTGGCTAAAACTAACAATATTCTGGGTTTAATACAATTTGAAAAAGGCAATTATATCAATGCTGTTGAATTCTATAAAAAGGCTTTAAATTACCGACAAATAAAAGGTGACAAAAAAGGATGTGCTATTCTATATAATAATATCGGCAACGTGTTTTTAAAATGGGGAAAATATGAACAGGCAATAGTTTATTATAAGAATTCATTAAATATATTTGAATCAATTGGAATACCTGAAGGCATTGCGCGATGTTCAAACAATATGGGGCTTGTATATGAAAACCTCACAAAGGATAATCAACTAAAAATCAATTACGAAAAAGCGCTGGACTATTATAATAAAGCGTTGCTCATCTGGAAATCATCAGGAAATGAACTCGAATTAGCCAATACATATAACAACCTTGGAAATATTAATGCAAAATTAGCAGAAGGACAACTTTCATTAGCTTACGGGAAAGACTGGGAAAAAACAATTTTAAGCAAGGATATATATATTGTTAAAGAAGAATTTAATAAAGCGATTGAATTTTATAACAAATCTCTTGGGTTAAGGGAAAAACTTGGAAATAAAAATAATGAAGCAGCCTCTCTGGCAAATTTAGGAAAAGTATACAGCAACTTCAGAAATTACAAACAGGCGCTCATTTATTTAAATAAGGCTTTAATCATCAATAATGAACTGGCTGATAAATATGAAATTTCCAATACTCTTGTTTCTTTAGGTTATATTTATTATAAGATGGGAAATTTTTCAAAAGCCTTGGAATATCTGAACCAAAGCTTAGGAATATCTATAAAAAACGAGTTTTTAGAAGTAACTAAAGGAACATATCAAATCATGTCGGATATTTATTCTGAAACCGGCAATTGCCAGAAAAGCCAAATATTCTACAAGAAATATATTGAAATACAAGATTCTTTATTAAACAACGATAATTTAAAACAAATTGCTGAAGTCCAAACCCAATACGAAACAGAAAAAAAAGAGCAACAAATACTGCTTTTAAATAAAGACGCCAAACTGAAAGATGTTGAAATAAAGCAAAAAAATACTGCTATTATCATCTTCATTGTAAGTCTGGCATTGGTATTTGTTATAATAATATTTATTGTTGTTATCATAATTTTGCTCGTTAAGCAAAATAAAGAAAAACAAAGAATCAATAACGAACTGGCTGAGAAAAACAAACTAATTACGCTTCAGAAAAATGAGATTACCGACTCTATTTTATATGCAAGCCGGATTCAAAGCGCTGTAATGCCAGAGGTGCTTAACCTGAAAGAACTTTTACCAGATTCATTTATATTTTTTAAACCAAGAGATATTGTCAGCGGAGATTTTTACTGGGTTTCGGAAAAAAGAGGGAAAATAATTGTAGCAACAGCAGACTGCACCGGGCACGGCGTTCCGGGAGCTTTTATGAGTATGCTGGGAATTTCAAAGCTTGGCGATATTATTGCCGGAATGGATGAACTCCATGCTGACAAAATTTTAAACGAACTTCGTTTCAGCATAATTAAATCTTTACATCAAACCGGGCGGTTAGGTGAAAATAAAGATGGGATGGATATTTCATTATATATTATGGATATTCCAAATAAAAATATTGAATTTGCCGGGGCTTTTAACCCGCTGCTTATTGTGCGTAACGGGGAACTAATAGAAATTAAAGCCGACAGGATGCCTATAGGGATTCATGAAAGATATGATACTCCTTTTACAAGCAAAAGTTGTAATATATTGAAAAATGATATGGTATATACTTTTTCAGATGGATACGCCGATCAGTTTGGCGGGCCTGAAAGCAAAAAATTTATGGCTGCGAACCTGAAAAAATTATTTATTAAAATTGCTGACGAACCTATCGATAAGCAATATGACTTAATTAATCAAACCATTACCGAATGGATGAAAGATCTCTACCAGGTTGATGATATGCTGATTATTGGAGTAAGAGTTTAAATAAACTCTTACCCAAATAACCAAACTTTATCAATTCGTTTTAACCAATTTTGTAGTTATTAATCCGTTGTCCGTTTTAAATTTCAGAAAATATACCCCGCAGCTTAAGTCATAATTTTCCGAGCTTAAATAATAATTATGAGGTCCGGCCTGTTGCATACCATTTACCAAAACAGCTACTTTAGAACCCATTATATCAAAAATGTCAATACTTACATTCATAGCGCCGGGTAAATTGTAACCAATGGTTAATTGAGTTTTATAAGGATTAGGATAAACTTTTAACTTAATTTGATCGGTTCCTAATTCATCAATTTTAGTAGCTCGCAACCTGTTATCCTCCATATTTGAAACGCTTTGGGTATATATATTGCCGCCAGCTTTTAAGCTTTGAATATCAACCGGATTGCAGGGATTGTATAATAACCCGCCTATTCTATACCACCTTCTATAAATTGAGGCTTCAACATCTTTGTCATTATATGCCAAAAGATCGCCAGATAATGTTGCAATTGAATCGAAGTGTATAGAATCGCTGCTTCTGTAAATTACATAACTCTTAAATTCGTTGGTTCTGTTTTCAATTTTGTATTCCTGCCATATTAGTTGTTTTGTCCCAGAATTAAATTGAAGCAACAAGGTTTTGTGGTATGGGCTTTTATCCGATTCATTTCCCATAGTATCAACACTCGTAATTTTATACAAGTATTGTTGTTGGTCAGTTACAGCCACAGTATCTTCATAAACGCTTAAATCATTGTAATTAACTGTTCCAATTAAATCATAAACACCTATTTCATTTCCTTCACGGTAGATATTATATTTTTGAATTGAACCGGAATATTTTCTTTCCCATACTATATTATTTCTCCCGTTTTCCATACTTGCAGAAACCACACAAATTGAAGGTGGCGGATCGCCCACAACAGCTTCAATCATCGGGCGTAATGAATATTTCATAGAATGGTTTATAGCAGAAGGAATTAAGTCCCCGGCCCAATAATAACCTTCAATTGTAGGTCCTGTTTCAGCTTGAGCGCCAACAGGCCAATAAGCAATCCCAGCTTCTAACTGCGCCAATCCCACGTAAAAGTCAGTATTGTTTAAAACAGGGAATGAATCTAAATTAAATTGATGATATTTATTTAAATCGGAAGTTTGAATAACGTAGTTATCAGAATGCGATATTAAATTCCCGGTGCTATCAAGTAAAACTGCATAAACAGTTTTTGCAATTGATTTTGAATTACATAGATAAACATTTATTTTACCAATGGTTTTAGGAATATTTATATGATATTTAACGAGTGTCATTCCCGAACCAGACGAAATGCCTAAACTATTAATTGCTGCGGACGTATCGGCAAAATTATATGTATTATAGGTTACTTCCTGACGGAAATTTATTGAATCATTGTTTTTAACAGAATCATCGGGAACAGAAACTTTAATATTAACCAAACCAAGTTTTACCGGTGAAAAGCCATCGAAGGTAATAAGCGCTGTGTCGCCGGGATTTAGCTGAGAAACCGTTTTAACATTTGTGAAAGTATCATTGCCTGTTATTTCAAGCTTAACGGGGAGCTTTGTAATAGGCACATTCCCGACATTAGTTACATTCGACCTAATTTTATATGGGGTTCCGTAATGCAAAGGCAATTTTCCAAGAGCTGAAATATTTACTACTTTGGCATCAACTGACTGTTTTGGGTAATAAAGCACAACATCATCTACATACCATGCCCAATTACTAACATCATTAGAATCGTAAAAATAAAAACCTACTAATATGCTGTCATCTGAAGTAATATAATTACCAATTGGAACATCTAAAGTATCCGGATTGGCTGTTTCTGTATAACTATAAGAAGAATTTACCTGAATGTAGTTCCACGAACCAGTATTCTTGCTATAAACTATAACTGCCAAATATTCACCTGGATCGCCATTATAATAATACTGTTCAAACTTTAAATTTAACGGTAATCCTGCCTTTACAGAAATATAATTCATTGTGTATATTGCTGAATTTTTAATGCCCTGGTTCCAATCAGAATTATATACTGCATAATTATTGTATGCTGTTGTTGAATTAAATTTTCCCATGATATATTCTGTGTATTGACCTATTTTCCAGGAAGAAACTGAATTGCTGCCATCCCATTCATGCCAATCGGCAGGATTCGAGAAGTCGCTAAAAAATGGAACATCAATAATTTCTTGCTGCATTGTCAATGAATTATTATTATTGACAGAATCATCGGGAACAGAAATTTTTATAGAATCAATGCCTAATTTAAAAGGGCTGAAGTTATCGAAAACAACTGTTGTACTATCACCGGGTTTTAACAAGGTAATTGTTTGGGTATTTGTAAATATGTTTGCCCCAGTTATTTCAAGCTTAACAGGCAGGTTGTTTAAAGCCATATTCCCTGAATTAATTATTGCCGCTTTAATTATGTGTGAGTTTTCATAACTTATTGACATTTTTGATGATGTTAATATGCTATCAACTTTAGCATCTTTAATTGGTTTTTTATAATAAAGCGAAACATCGTCGATATACCATGCCCAATTATTGCCAGATGGATCATAATAATAAAAACCTAATTTTATGCTATCATCGGAAGTTATATATCCGCTTATATTAAGTTCTACTGAATCAGGATTAGCTGTTTTATGATATTTTTGTACTAATGAATCGACAGGTATATAGTATGTAGAATCGGCATTTTTACTGTATACCATAACTGCCATGTATTCGGTTGAACTCCATCTTTCATAATATTGTTGGAACTTAATATATAATGAAAGCCCTGTATCCACTTTTATAAAATTATTTGTATATATTTCAGCATTCTCTTCGCTGAATCCCGCATCGGAATTATATAAAGCATAACCATTAGAAGCCGTTGTAGAATAAAATTCGCCCATTCCGGAATTTGTATATGTACCAATTTGCCATGTAACGCCAGAGGTATCTGAACTTTTAATTTTCCAATCGCCAGGGTTGGAGAAATCGCTACTCCAAATTTCCTGTGAGTACGATTTTACAAATAGGGTTGCAAGTAAGATAATTATTAAATAAAAAGTTTTCATAGCATTAATTATTTAAGTTAGGGACATTTTAGTTCAATTTAAATTGCGGTAAACAAAGTTAGTTAATTTTAAAAAAATACTTCAACATTATAATGTAAATTGAGGCTGGCATGTTTAAAAATTAGGTTATTTTATTTTTAGCCCAACAACGCACACATCATCTGTTTGTTCGTTATTTCCCTTCCAATTTTCATATTTTTGTTCCAAAATTTCTTTTTGAACCTTCATTGGCATTTGATGAATTTCTAATAGCCATTCCCTGAACTGCTTGGCTTTAATCTTACTAAATTCTGATCCTCCGAATTGGTCTTTAAATCCATCAGTAAAAAGATAAATTATATCATTTTTCATAAGATCGATATTCTTTTTTATTAAATAGCCCGCCTTCAGTATATCTGAAATGATATCCTATTGGCATTTTATCGGGGGCAAATTCCGTTAATTCATTGTTTCTGATTAAATAAACAGGATTGTATGCACCTGCATATTGAAGTTTTTTATTTTCTATATCGAAAATGCCAAGAGCCATATCCATGCCATCAGAGGCATTATGAAGGGTTTCCAATACATGTACGCGAAGTTGGTCGAGAATTAGGTCAGCTTGATCAACAGAATTTTTTTTCACAATTTCGTTTAAAAACGCAACGCCAAGCATGCTCATAAAAGCTCCTGGCACACCATGTCCGGTGCAGTCGGCAACAGCGAGGACTAATTTATTTTCAGCTGCTGTAATCCAATAAAAATCTCCACTAACAATGTTTCGGGGCTTAAACAAGATAAAATAGTCTGCAAAAACCTGCCCTAAAAGGTTTATCGCAGGCAATAATGCATCCTGAATACGTTTGGCGTATTCAATACTGTCCATTATATCTTTGTTTTTCTCCTCAATTTCAAGTTTTTGTTTGGTAATTTCTTTAGTCCTTTCAACTACTTTTTGTTTCAAGCTTGGTTTTTTCCTTAATCAGGTTTTTTTCGCGATACTTGATGTATAAAACAATGATGAGAATAACCGATATTAAACTTAAAATAATAAACCAATTTGTTTTCCAGAATGGGGGTTTTATTTCAAATGAAAATGTAATTGGTTCTTTGTTCCAGATACCTTTTTCATTTTGGGCTTTAACCAAGAATGTGTATTTCCCGGGAGCAAGACCGGAATATGTTATTTCTGTAATTTTTTTTGGAGGCGACCAATCTTTGTCCCATCCTTCAAGCTTAAAGCTATATGAAATTTTAGAAGGATTGCTTAACGATATCCCTATAAATTTAAAAGTTAAATGGTTTCTATTGTATGACAATGTTAAATGCTGTGGAATATTAAACCATGGTTTAACGTTGTATGAACGGTTCTCCCAATTTATTTCTTCAAAAAACAAGTTAAGGTCAACGATATGAGTTTGAGGTGGCAGGATATTGCTGCTTTCATTTAAAGGATTATAACTGGTTAACCCTTTAATTGTGCCAAACCATATCAAACCGGTTTTATCTTTATAAATGGCATTCAGGTTATTTTCAGTTCCGTAAAATCCATTGCTTTTATCATAATGGGTAATTGAAACTATTTTTTGGTCCTGATCGAGATAAATTTTATCAAAACCTCTATCTGTTCCGGCAATAAGAATATCTTTATCTTGGAATAGCAGTGAAACAATATTATTTGAGCTTAACAAACTATCGCCTGCAATTTGTTGTATTGGTTTTCCTTTTTTTGCCGACCTGCTATATTTGTATAAACCGCCGCCGAATGTGCCTATCCAAATGTCGCCGTTTTGGTCGGCAGCCAATGAGTTTATTCTCTTTTCTATTAACCCATCGGAAGCATCATAGTCGGTCATTTTACGACCTTCAATTTTTACAAGGCCTCCAAACGTGCCAAACCATATAACACCGAATTTATCTTCAATGATAGTTTGCACTTCATTGTTAATTAGCCCATCCGATTCTGTTATAGAGAAAAAATTATTCCCATCAAACCTGTTGATTCCGCCTTGTGTGCCGCACCATATATAACCATGAGTATCTATGAAAATACAATTAACATGGTTATCGCATAAACCATTTTCAGTAGTATAATATTTGAATTTATTATTATTAAAATTGCAAATCCCTTTATTTGCAGTTGCTATCCATAAAGTGTTATCGTTTGCAATGTCAATTGATGTCAGAAAATTATCTAAAAGTCCATTCTTTGTTGTAAAAGAAGTTGCGCTTATTTTTTGATTATCAAATTTAATTTGCGTCAGTCCCCCGCCATATGTTGCCAGCCAGTAATTATTTTGTACATCCTGTTTTATTCCGAATACCTGATTATTAGACAAGCCCTCCTTGACGGAATAGTGTGCAAAAAAATCGCCAACATACCTGCATAAGCCAGATCCGTTGGTTCCCAGCCATACATTGTTTTCCCTGTCCTGGAATATTTGAAGAATTTGATTTGTAGGCAACCCTGTAGCAGTCGTGTAATTTTCATGTTCAACCTGGCCGTTTTTAATTTTTAAAATTTCTATACCCGATTTATCTGTCGCAAACCAGATGTCATTATTTTTCATACAAAAAATATCACGGATTGTTTTATCATGAAAATTATATATTTGATTTAACGAACTGATTTTGCCTGAATCTTTACCAGAAAGGATGATTTTAAATGCCCCGTCATTTTCTGTCCCGAAATAGATGTCGTGCCTATAATCTTCCGCTAAAGAAAGCACCAATTCATCTTTACTGATAAATGGGCATTTAAACCACTGTGAAGAAATTTTGTTGTTAAGAAATTTAAGAATATTAATTCCACCTATAGTAGCTAACCAAATTCTCCCATAATAATCGATTCGAATATCAAAGATGGAATTGTCGGAAATTCCGTTACTCTTGTTATAACTTTTAATTAAGAAAGAATCTTTTGAAAAAATTTTAATAAAATTTAACCCTCCATTGTTTGTCCCGGCAAGAATATTATGCTGGCCATCTTCGGCCAAAGACGTTACAGTTGTACCCGATAATCCATTTTTATTTGTTAAGGATTTAAAATGCAAACCATTATAAAATGTAATGCCATTTTCTGTTGCTATCCAAAGGTTTTTCCTTTTATCTTCAAGCAAACACCAGATTGTATTTCCGGAAAGGCCATCTTTTTTTGTAAATGTAACAAAGTTTAATCCATCAAATCTGCTCAGGCCACCTCCATTAGTTCCAATCCACAAATACCCCCGTGAATCCTGTAATATAGAAAATATCTGGGACTGTGGAAGGCCATCATCAATGTTGTAATTTTTAAAATTATTCTGCTGTCCCTGAATATTTGAAAAAAGAAATAAAAACAGAACTATAACAGAGCTATATTCTTTTACGGATATTTTCATTTATAGAATATTAACATACTTCAAAGCAAAAAAAATTTCAGTGTGTAAAATCGGTCAGTAAAGCTAAACAACCTAAAAAGCTTATTAGGTTTTGCTTTTATTACAAGCCTAATAACCTGAGCCCAATTTTTCTGCTACTAATACACTAAAGTACAAATTTTTCATAAAAATTTTATCTTTGGCTGGTAAAAATCTTCAATTTGAAGTAAGTTCTTATTGTTATAAGTATTAAGGACAATTAAATTTAGAGGAAAAATAAAAGTGTTTTTTTAATAAAATCACATCTGATTTGTGCTTTATTAAAATGTTATTTTAGCGGAAAAAGCTATTAATCCATTTGGATAAGGATTCACTATCGGAGTCAGAGATAATTTTGCTTTATTATTGCTCTTTTTTTCGCTTTTCAATAAAACATAAATTATATCCGATCCCCATATAGCAGCGCCAATACCGTTATAAATATTTGAATATAAAGCAGCTGTATTAGCTTTATTCTTGAAATTTTGAATATCAACCGCTACAATTGCATGACGTTGGTCATAATCATAGAAACTTTTTACAATGCTATTATATATACCGGCGCCAATAAAACCATAAGCCAAAATTGTAACAAAATAAGGTTTTATTATTGCTTTTCTCGGATTTGATACATATCTGTCACCAAGGCCTGGAACAAGTAACGACAACAAGGCATTGGAAGGGTTTCCCGGTTCTTCGGAAATAGCTGCAATTTTAACTACAGCTTTTATATTAACATTATTAATTTTTGCATTGTCCTGTAAAAAGTCCCATGTTATAATTTTACCAATTCCGCCTTTTATATTATTTATATCGCCGGTGAGTGAAACCGGCAAAATCGTATCATTGTTATCAGTTACGAAATAAAGGCTTAATTTAAACCTTTCTGTTGGTTTAAAATTGGCGATATTGTAATTAACAACAATTTTTTTTCCTATAAAATTGAATTCAACTTTTTCAACCTGTACTTCCTTTGCGTACATCACGATTTCATTGATAAAAAGAAATATTAAAATGTAAAAACATACAATTTTCAACATAACTTATAATTTAAATAGGTTGTCAATTATTTAACAATTTTCGGGAATGCTTTTTTAATTTCTGAATAATTATTCCAATTAAGCGATTTTTTACCTGAATAAGCATTTCCTGCAACTGCTATTACTTTAAAATTTCTATCACCCGGAGTAACTGGTTTTGTTCCGTTGCTGGCATACTTTGATAATTGAACTTTATTAGGCCAGTAAACATAATTATAAATTGTAAAATAATTAGAAGGACTAGTGTAAATAAAAGTATAAGGAAGGTTGTACCATATGGTATCATTTATTGAAAGGTTCATAAAAACCTTAACTATACCGTTACTTACAATATTACTAGTTACAACGGCGGCATTTAAAGTAACATAAAGTGAGCTATCGGATGCAGTATTCCAATTAGTTGAATATATGTCAAAAGTTTCACACGTAACATTTGCATTTCCCTGAGTGCCTTGTAGCCCTTGATAACCTTGCTGTCCTTGCTGTCCTTGTGTACCCTGTGGGCCTTCCGGGCCTTCCGGGCCTTCCGGGCCTTCGCATGAACATATGGCGACCAATAAAATTAATATACCTGTTAATTGTTTAATCGTTTTCATCCGAATAAAATTTAATTTTCAAAGGCCGGGTGAGACCCACATGTCTCAGCATTAAATTATTTTTTATGTTTGCTGATTTTTTATTCATCCGATCTTTGTGTTATACTTATTTAATATGTGGGTTTCATAATAATTTTAAATTATATTTAATATTGAAAGGGACTCCCGAACAGTATTTTTTAACTGATTCAAATGTCCCTTTCTAATATTATGTTATTAACTTTTATTTTAACTGGTTCAACAATTTCGCAGCAATTGTTGATTTTCCGGCGCCTAAAAAGTTGATTGCCGAAGCTTTTTTTGAAGTCTTAGATGCATACCATGTCCCCATTGAAACACCCTGACTGGAAAAAGTGCCGTTCATGTAATTATATGATGAATTGGCAGTGCCATTAAAGATAATTTCATAAGTCTCAAGCATCCATTCTATCAGAACTGTTGAACCGGTAAGCTTACTTCCTGATAGTAACGTTGTATAACCCGAACCATCTGAAAACACAAAACTCCCGGTCAATGAATTATCCGATTGTTGGCTAATAACCATATTAAAGGCATATGAATCCCCGTTAGAGCTAAAAGTCATTGTTCCACTCCAGTTTCCTGAAAGTGATGCCACAATTGTAATAGTTTGTGTTGCCGTGCTGTTGCCGCCATTGCCGGTCGCTGTTAATATTACTGTATACGATCCCGCAGTTGTATAAGTGTGTGTAGGATTTTGATCTGTGGAGCTACCTCCATCCCCAAAAGTCCAAACATACGATGTAGCATTAGATGAATGGTTGTTAAAAGTAATTGTAGAGTTGACGGCAAGTGTTCCACTAATTGTAAAAGATGCCACCGGAGCAGAACTTGTTGAAGTCGACTCTTTTGTGCTATTGTTTCCAAGAATCAATACAATAAATAAGAGACTTAAAAATAAATAGTTTTTCATAAGGTTAATTTATTAGCGCTGCCCCATCCCTTAAGGTAAGCGGTAAATATTTAAAAGCATAGGGATAAAACCTTCATCGCCATTTTTTGGGTTTAATTTTTAAAAACAGCAAAAAGATTCATGCTTCAAAATTATTTTTTAATAAATATAAATTGCCCGCCTTCGTCACCGGTATTTTTGATAGGATTAAAAAACGGAGTTTGTTCAGAATTATTAATTACGGGTACTCTTAGATTTTCATAAAGCTGATAAGCATCGAAAAATTTGCTTTGGTTATTTTCAAAAGCTTTAATTAAATAATAGGTAAAAATGGAATGACCGTCTTTACCTCCATCAGCTACAGGCTCTATTCCACCTGAAGTAAGCGCCTGTCGGGATGACAAACTATAAACTTTTTGATAATATTTGTCTGAGTTTTCAAACGGTACGGTAACAGTTTTACCCCTGAATAAATCACCGCTGAAACAGGCATCGGAAACAAGTAAAGTGTGTTTGGCTTTAATGCCACCTAAAAATGTCTGTATATCGGAATTGGAAATATATTGAGCCGTTGATAGCGAGTTAGCATCAACCGGCACCCAATATCCTTTATTTAGCGCTTGCTTAAAATCGCCATGACCTGAATAAAAAACAAAAACATTATCCGAATCTTTCACATTGCTAACAAGCCATTCAAATGATTTAATAATATCGGAACGGGTAGCCTGGTTATCGTACAACGTAATAATTTTATGAAAGTCGTAATTTTTCTTGAGGACATCCGAGATACCACGCGCATCGTTCACTGCATTTTTAAGCTGCGGCCATTCGCCCTGATATTTGTCAATACCAATTATCAGGGCATAATAATCTCCTGTGGCAATATTTTTCTTTGCTTTGGCAATATCTAATCCTTTTAAAGGATCGCCATAGCCACGATACTGAACACTTTTCCCACTATCAGGAATACTAAGTTTTTTAAACCCACTTTCTCCTTTTTGGCAATAAATTTGCACACTATAAGAAGCCAAAAACAAAAAAGTTAAAAAAATATTTGCTTTCATTTGCCTGTTAATTTTTTGTTAAACAAAGTTAATTTATTAATAAATAGACATTATATAGATTAATTGATTTATGCGACACATTTCATAGTTATTCTAAAATTATGTAACCCACAAGCGAGTTCCATTATCAGATCATCGAATTCAAACTTGTGACAACGTAAACGTTCTTTGATAATTCGGCAACGCTTAGCTCCGCATATAGCGTGTTCGACAAGTACCCTAAACCTGGATATTTCCCGGTTCTTCTGTTTTTGTTCTTTAGACAACTCCTTGCCTTTGGGCTTTTTGCTTGGCATTCGGATATTGACTCCTTCAGGATAGTGACCTACAAAGCCAGTATCTTGCCACAAGTTTATTCCTTTTGGAAAGGTTAGCGGCTGGTCGTCACAAATTTTCTTATCGTGTACGCTACCATTGTAGGTTCGGCTCAGGAACAAAATTCGGCGATCGGGCAGTGAAAGAATGTTGTTCTTGACACTATGAGTTTTTTTTACCACTGTAGCAGTCTTGTTGCTGCTCAGCATTTAGTGGCCGTTGAATACTCCTTTCTACTCGATCAAGCAATATGTCAGGGCAATCTTTCAATAGCTGTTCCAGCTTTTGATTGTTTCGTTCAGGTATTTCTTTAAGCCTTTTAAGAGTTTTGCCAAGAATTGGGCTTAAAAGATGTACCCAAAAATTGGCTTGAGGTTGGTTCATCGAAAAAGTAGCAGCCTGAAGTTCTTGTAAAGGAAACGTTTTTAGGTACACTAATATAAACAATAATTTGTCCTGAACGCCCGGTAAAACACTTGTTGATTTAGGTAATGCTATTCGTTGTCGAGGTTTTCCTTCTAAAGTGAAATGATTGGAATATTGTTCCCATTCATTTCGGAATTCTAATGCCAATTCATCAAACTCATCTGGATTAAACCCTGTGAGGCTAAGAAATTGAACGGGATTCCTTCTTACTTTGTCAACTTTTAATCCCATAGTTATTGTGTCTATGGGTTACAAATATATGTAAAAGAACTTATTAATTTTTTAATCTATATAATATCTAATATTAAAAACATTTTTTTAATATTTAAAATTCAATCCTTACATTCAAGTATCTAATGCAACTATTAGGATTAATATTTACACTGTAATAATAGTCATTTTTTTAAATTTTACAATCTTTTTTATAATATATTTTATAATACTTTTCTCCTGTTGAAACGAGAATAACCCCAATAAGTTTTGTGTTAATTTCATAATGCCGTTCCGGGGTTATTACCCGTTCCAACAGGACATCATCAGCATCATATGACATTTTTTGTATAAGTTGTCCCGGCTTTGCCCCTCAAGATATATTCATTGAACAATTCATTTGGTGTTGACCAGTCCAATGTCTTTCGGGGCCTGTTATTAAGCAATTCTTGTACATGTTTGATCTTGCCAGATGGTATGGTATTAAAATCTGTGCCTTTTGGAAAAAAATCGCGTATCAACATGTTTGTGTTTTCGTTTGTGCCCCGTTCCCATGGGCTATATGGATGGGCAAAGTAAACTTTCATTTGGGTATCTTTGGTAAACAACTTGTGGCTGGCCATTTCCGTGCCATTGTCATGGGTGGTCGATTTTCGCATGTATGTAGGCAGTTCTTTTAGTTCCTGGGCAAAAGCATTGCGGACTGTCCGTGTACTTTTATCTTTTAATTTTACTATAATGACATATCGCGTTGTCCGTTCTACAATCGTACCTATGCAGCTTTTATTGTCTTTGCCGATTATCAAATCGCTTTCCCAATGGCCGGGTATAATCCTATCAGCTACTTCTGCCGGGCGTTCATCAATACTTATCCTGTCAAGTATCTTTGGTTCTTTTGACCGTTTCTCAGGACGTTTGCGTACACTCTTTTCCTGTCGCAAATAGCTTATCAACTCTTTGCGCAATGCCCCCTTTGTTTTCAAATAAATGTAACTGTAAATGGTCTCGTGCGATACTTGCATGTGTTTGTTGCTTGACTTGGTTTTTTGAAGCCGGTTGGCTATTTGTTCTGGTGACCAACCTTGCTTTAACCTCAGAAAGATATAATATTCCAACAAAGGATAACCTTGGATTTTGTTCCCTTTATGTTTGTGCTTGCTCTTTAATTTATAAAGGAAATCTGCTATTTCTGCTTTATACACTGAAGCCGAGTTCCTCTTTATTTCCCGGCTGATAGTACATTTTGGCCTGTCAATCAATTGGGCAATCTCGATTTGTGATTTGCCAACCTTCAAATAAGATTCAATTTGTACCCTTTCTAAAATTGTCAACCGTTCATATTTCTTCATATTGCAACTTGTTGTCTAACAAAGTTGCATTAGATTTTTGAACTGAAGATCTCTTTAAATGAATTTGAAAGTTTTTTGCTAAAAGCTGGTTATACGAAATAAAAATAAAAATGTTAATCATTTGTTAAAAAAACATTGAGAATACTTCCAAATATTACCTTAGGGGTATTATTATTTAATAGTATATTTGTAAAACATAGTTATTATAATAAATTATTTATAAATGAGCGAGTTAGAAAAAGAAGAAAACAGCAATCTTTCAAAAGATAAATCGAATTATTCAGCCGATAGTATCCAGGTGCTTGAAGGTTTGGAAGCTGTGCGCAAAAGGCCGGCCATGTATATTGGCGACATTAGTGTTAAAGGGTTGCACCACCTTGTTTATGAAGTAGTGGATAATTCCATTGATGAAGCAATGGTTGGATATTGCAAAAATATAACGGTAATAATTAATGAGGATAATTCTATAACAGTAACAGATGATGGCCGGGGTATACCAACCGATTATCATGAAAAAGAAAAAAAATCGGCGCTTGAAGTGGTTATGACGGTTCTTCATGCCGGAGGAAAATTCAATAAAGATTCATATAAGGTTTCCGGTGGTTTGCATGGCGTTGGTTTATCATGTGTAAATGCGCTTTCATCATATTTGAAAGTTGAAGTTCACCGCGAAGGAAAAATTTTCGAACAGGAATACAGCATTGGAAAGCCATTGGGAGAGGTTAAGGTAATCGGTGCAAGCGATAAAACCGGCACAATTATTACTTTCATACCCGATAAAACAATTTTTATTACAACGGAATATAATTTTGAGATACTTGAATCGCGTTTGCGCGAACTTGCATATCTTAACAAAGGCGTTAACCTGACCTTAATCGATAAGCGTGAAAAAGACGAAAATTCCAATGGTGAAGGTCTAAAATACCGCACCGAACATTTTTATTCCGAACAAGGTCTTCGTGAATTTGTATATTTTCTCGATTCAAACCGTGAGAAATTAATTGAAAAATGTATTTACATCGAAACCGAAAAAAACAACATCCCGGTTGAAATTGCCTTGCATTACAATACTACATTCACCGAAAATGTTTTTTCATATGTAAATAATATCAATACTATTGAAGGCGGCACCCATTTGGCGGGTTTCAGAAGGGGTTTAACGAGAACTTTAAAAGCTTATGCCGAAAAAGAAGGGATGCTGCAAAAATTAAAATTTGATATTAGCGGCGATGATTTTCGTGAAGGATTAACAGCTATAATATCCGTTAAAGTTGCCGAACCCCAATTCGAGGGTCAAACAAAAACCCGGCTTGGCAACAACGAAGTTATGGGAGCTGTTGATACTGCAGTAAGTTCCGAGTTAGCCAATTATCTCGAAGAGAACCCAAAAGATGCAAAAGTAATTGTCAGTAAAGTAATTTTAGCTGCAACAGCGCGCCATGCAGCGCGTAAAGCCCGCGAAATGGTGCAGAGAAAAAATGTGCTTTCGGGCTCAGGGTTACCGGGCAAACTGGCCGACTGTTCTGAAAAAGACCCTGCCGTAAGCGAATTATACCTTGTTGAAGGCGACTCGGCAGGCGGTACGGCAAAACAAGGCCGCGACAGGCGCTTCCAGGCAATCATGCCCTTACGCGGTAAAATATTAAATGTTGAAAAAGCAATGCAACATAAGATTTTCGAAAATGAAGAAATTTTAAATATTTTTACTGCTTTAGGCGTTTCTATTGGCACTGAAGAAGACTCCAAAGCCCTTAACATGCAAAAGCTCCGCTATCATAAAATTATTATTATGACAGATGCCGATGTGGATGGAAGCCATATCACCACGTTAATCATGACTTTCTTTTTTCGTTATATGAACGACCTAATCCAAAACGGACATCTTTACATTGCAACCCCTCCGCTTTATCTGGTAAAAAAAGGAAAATCGGAAAAATATTGCTGGAATGAAGAAGATCGGCTGGCTACAATTGAAGAAATGGGCAAAGGAAAAGGAGAATTGGTTCATGTTCAACGGTACAAAGGATTGGGCGAGATGAATGCAGAACAACTTTGGAGCACAACCATGAACCCTGAAACCCGTACTTTGAGACAGGTTACAATAGAAAGCGCTGCAGAGGCCGACCGCATTTTTTCAATGCTTATGGGCGATGAAGTTCCACCGCGCCGTGAATTTATTGAAAAACATGCCAAGTACGCTAAAATAGACGTTTAGTCACTTTCATTCATCACAGAAAAGAAACTGATTTGTTTTTTAAAACTCTACAACTTTTTTTGATTAATTAAATTTTAAGAAAAACAAACCGGGATGAAACAAAAAATATTCTTAGGGCTATTTATAATGCTATGCATGCCTTTATTGGCCCAACAGCAGCAAACCACTATTAAGCAAATGACCTGGGGTCCCGATTACCAGGTATATTTGAAATTAGAGAATGATTCCAGTTGCAAAATGCAAATTGAAAAATTATTCCATGCCAATCCCGATGATATTTTTAACCATAAAACAGAATTCGTTTATTACCCGGTAAATTTTGACCAGTCATATATTGACAGCCTTCTTAACCACACTTCGCCACAGGACGATTATACAGTTGACATGCCCCGCGAGCCGCAAATAAGAAAAATAACTTTGTGGGGCGTTATGAAAGAATCCATTGATGGCGGTTGGGTACATTTTATAAATTGCCTGTTGTATTCATTAGAAACCCGTCAACTCGAACTTACAGCGCCATTATTAAAACGGCCTGAAAGTAATTGGAAACCAAAACCTGTAACCCAAACTTACAAAAGAACAAAAAAGTGGAAGTATTATGTGCCTGTTGAACAAAAATATGCCCGCAAAGAGTACAGGCTTAGAAAAAGGCTTAACCAGTTGGGCGACCTGTCAAGCATTCCTCAAACCTATATTGACCTAATGTTAAACACTTCGGAGAGTGAATATCAAAAACTGCTAAAAGAACATGAATTTTCAAAACTTGCCCGGATTGACCTTGTTAAATTAATGTTAGGCACTCCTTATTTAAGTGAAGCCCAAATTTATTATATCAAAAGTCGTGTACTCCAATCTATCGCTAAGTATAACGCAAACCGCATGCCCACAGTTCTGGTATTTGATAAATATCAGGCCGCTGTAGCAATGTCGCTCGATGAATTGGGTTATAAAGCCGAAAAAATTGTATTCCAAAATGAAGAAAACCTGTCTTACGAAGAAATAAACCAACGGACAATTATCATTAAAGGAATTATTGCCCTTATAAATGAAGCCAATAAAAAAAATTTCCAGGATAAATTAAAGGGAACTTACAAACAATAAAGCAAGAGATTTTATTACGTAAAAATTAAAATTTTGAATGATCCGGTATGTTTCCCATAATGAAATAGACAAAATAAAATGGGATAAATGTATCGACGAATCTCCAAATGGTTTAGTTTATGCCTGCTCATGGTATCTTGATATCGTTTGCCCCGGATGGGGTGCAATAATTGAAGATGATTATGCTTCAGTAATGCCATTGCCAATTAAAAGGAAATTCGGGTTCAAATATTTAATAAGGCCATATTTAACCCAACAATTAGGAATTTTCTCAATTCACCAGGTCAGTGAAACACTTGTTAATTCGTATTTAAAACAATTACTTTTAAATTTTAAATATTGCCATTTCTATCTAAATATTGATGCTGATATAACATCTCCTTTGCTTTCCCGAAAAGGTATAACTTATGAATTGACTCTCCAGGCTTCATACGATAAAATTTACAATAATTATAGCACAAATAACAAAAGGAACTTAAAAAAGGCGCTCTATCATGAATTGAAAATCTACAATCTGAATGATGCCGATTTATTTTTTAATTTTTATATGAAAAATGGAATGCTAAATACAAATAAAAATTTATCAGGTTGCATAAAAGATATAAGCAATGAAGCTTTAAAAAAAAACAAAGGTGAAATAAAGGCAATACTGAATAAAAAAGGAGAACCCGTAAGCGCAGTATTATGGATTAATTATCATAAGAGGGTTATTTACCTGGTTGCGGTAAATAATATTGAAGGGAAAAATATGGGAGGAAATTTTTTATTAATCGATAATTCCATCAGGGAAAATGCTGAAAAAAGATCTTATACTCGATTTTGAAGGTTCTTCTATTCCAGGTTTGGCAAGATTTTATAAAGGCTTTGGCGCTAATCCATCGAATTTTTTCTTACTAAAATATAATAACCTGCCTTTCCCTTTTAAGTATTTTAAAAAATAATAGAATCAAAAATAGTTTATTAAAAATCAGGAAAAATTTAATATAACTCCTGAAACTTACATAAAAATCTCCCCGAAAATTAAACTTATCAATCTTGTAATTGTTCTAATTTTCTGTTTATTACCATAACGGTTTAATACAAAATAAGTTTTTTAGCTATAATTGAAATTTCATTGTTAATTTTGTACCAACTAACAAATGTTTTATAGTTGTGAATAGCGATCCAACAATACAAAAAAACCAGGGACCAAACCAACTCAAAGAAATTGGTAAAACTTTGCCAACAAATAACTATGACTTATGTTTAGCCTGGAATTGGGAATATGATGCTGATTTTGCAAAATTACTTGAAAAAACCTGCAGTTCTATGAATGTATCTCTGTTGCAGGTTACGTCAAATAATGTTGAAGTCTTATCTAATGAATTAGCTGAAAAAAAAATATTTTACCGTTCGTTTTTAGATCGCGCATCAGAATTTGATCCGCAATTTATGCCTTTTATTCATTGGTCAAAAGAGAATGGTGTATATTCTATTAATCCGCATGAGAAAGCATTCCGAAGTTGGAATAAAGCCAACCTGCACATGGCTCTTATAAACGCCGGGCTTTATACACCTTATACAATAATTCTGCCTCCATTTGAACAACAACCTTTGCTTCCTTCAATTGATTTAAATGTTCTTGGAGATAGCTTTATTATTAAACCGGCTCATGGAAGCGGTGGCGATGGTGTGGTTACCAAAGCCATTTCAATGGAACAGGTATTGACTGTAAGACAAGAGCATCCAAGTGACAGCTATTTGTTACAAAAATTAATTGTACCTATTGACTTTGGTTCAAACCCAGCCTGGTTTAGGATAATTTATTGCGCCGGACATATATACCCATGTTGGTGGAACCCTAATACACATTTATACAATTTTATTACGGCATTCGAAACAGGTAACTATAATTTAGGAAAGTTATACGAAGCAACATCAACGATTGCTAATGTTTGTGGCCTCGATTTATTTTCCACTGAAATTGCTTTAACTTCGGAAGGCACTTTTGTTGTGGTTGATTATGTTAACGATCCCGTTGATTTAAGAATACAATCAAAGGCAATTGATGGAGTTCCCGATGAAATTGTTGGCAAAATTGCTGAATATTTAATAGAACTGGTTACCAGGCATATAAAAAACAATACTTAATTACTCAAGTTTATAAATTCTTCCAGAAAAATCAGATACTGAATACATTTTTTATTAAAACTTTCCTTTCTGAATATATCACTAAATAATCAATAATTTAAGGTTTATTTTTTATTGTTTTATATCAAATTATAAAAATTAGATTAACATTAGTAAAAAAAAATACTTAAATATCTGAGGATTTGTAATTATTTAATACTTTTAAGCGTTTCTTTTAAGACAGTTAAATTGATTAATGCAATGTTCAATAAGTTTCGCAATTGCAATTGCTTTTCAGTAATTATTTGTTTGTTGTTATTTTGTTCTTCTTGTAATTTCAGTCATTCAAACAATAAACTTGAGGGATTAAAGACTTTGCAACAAGAAAAAGCCGAACCGTTAAACTTAATAGGCCATTGGTTTGGTGAAGGTAAAAAAGAACAATTTTTAAAAGAATTGGTAAACGAATTTGAGTTCACAAATCAGGACGTAAATGTTAACATGAAATATCCTGAACAGATTTACTTTTGATCGTAAAAAACTAAATGTTGAAATTCAATTTAACGCCAATATTGTTCTCATTGACAAACCCAATTGGGATATAATACGATTAAACAATGAATATAAAAGAGTAGCCGATTCACTTCATGATCCTGAGTGGGCTAAAAAATACCCTGGTCGACTTCAGCCAGATTCCCGAATTCAGAAAAAATACGCGCCCAGAATTATTATCCGATTCTTTTAAAGATTTATACGGCGGCATAATTCCCGGTCCTTTTATCGATGGCTTTAGCTGGCCATTATGGTGTAATACAGCCGTGGCAAAAACAGTTGGAATAGAAGTAAAACAATTTGGGATGACTATGGAAGATTTTTCCAATTATCTAAAAGCAGTTTATAATTACAATAAAAGTCATAATACTTCTATTATTGGCATTTATGACGCAAGTAACTGGAAAACCTCCCAAACCATTGTTTCTATGCTTTTCTTTTCAGAAATTGGCGATTATAATGAAATTATGGATTTAAAATTTAGCGAAAAAAAGCTTAAAGCATGGGAAAAAATTATGCGGGAACTGGAACTCTTAGCGGCATATAAACCAATGTCGCCTGATTGGGAAACTACAACATGGACTGAAACAGAAAATTATCCTTTAACAGGAAAATGTCTTTTTTATTCCAACGCATCATGGATGTACAACATTTGGCTTAACATGGACAGTTCAAAGTTAATTAACATGTTGCCGACTGAATTCCCCACATACAAAACTTCCCCAATCTGTTTTGGCGGCTATTTTGTCCCCTGGGCAGTATTAAAAAAAGCTCCAAATCGTGAGAGGGCTATCAGGTTCCTTCTTTCAATCAACAAGCCGGATGTTGCTGAAAAATGGGCACGATATACTAAATCCCCAACCGGTATAAAAGGCAATCTTACCACTTATAATTTCGGCCTGGATAAATTTGAAAATTATGAATATGTGATGGACCATAAATATGGCCAACATAAAATAAATGTTTTTTACAATTCTGTGTACTTTTTTGGTAAAGAAAATGAAAATGTTGAAATGAGTTTCGATGGAAGTTATATTAATCATATTTTGACTGGTAAAATGACAGCTGACGAGGCTATAAAAGGCATTGAGAAGTATTTAAAAAGAAAATAGTTTTAATTAAAAACGACATATTAAATTATAAGTTTTAAAAAATTATACTGAAATATTAAAACGACATGCCAAATTTGAAGTAATTAATTTTACTGTTTTTTTAATTGTTTTAAATATTTGGCATATCTTTAATAAAGCATTGGATAATGCCGTTATAATAACAAAAAGATAAAATTATTCGTAAATATGATAAAATTATAAAATCGGCTCTAATTGAAAATTTGTTATTGAATTTAAAAAATACTTATATTGCATGAAAAAATCTGAAATCAAAAATATAACAATATGAATAAATACTTCGATAAGCTTTCATATAAAATTGGCGCGCTGATTATACTTACGGAGATTGTTGTACTTTCTTTGTTGGGGATATATTATATGCAAAAATTTACGGGAGAAATTGAAAAAAGAATTGAGAAACAGATAAAGAGCCCCGGATATATGATGTCGAAAGGCGTTTTGCGTTACGAATCGGCAGAGAACAGGGAAACAATGGAAAACATTGTTGGTGAAACCATATCTGATTGCATAATAATTGGTGCAAACGGAAAAGTTTATTACTCGTTAAATCCTGAATACAAGGGAAAAACACTTAGCGAACTTAAAATGCTCTCAGATTATGAAGAATTTACAAAAGAAATTGCTGAACCTGTTTTCAAAAGCGAGTATAAAAACGGCTCGTGGAATTTTGTAAGTATTTCCCCCCTGCGTTTAGATGACGGTAAATTCTTAGGCCATTTATATATAAACGCTAAGGCTGACAAAGTAAAAAAGCAAAAAGCTTCAATCATCTTTATGTTTGTTATCGGTAGTTTGTTAGGCTTAATCCTTTCTTCAGCAGTTATTATTTACCTGTTCCAAAATTTTATTACTTTAAAAATCCACAAATTATTATTAGTTCTCGAGGCGCTCAAACAAGGCCAACTAAAAACATATGAAGCAGTAGACATCTCATCCGATGAAATCGGTTTGCTATGGAATGCCATTATGGACGTTAGCTCAAACCTGAGGGAAATAGTCAGGGGAATATTGGAAAGCGCCAAAAAAGTGGCCGATTCGAGTAACCAAATGAATAACATGTCTGTTGAAGTTGCAGATGGGGCAAATAAACAAGCTACATCGGCAGAAGAGGTTTCATCATCGATGGAACAAATGACTTCAGGGATAGAACAAAATTCAGATAATGCATTAAAAACCGAGAAAATATCTGAAATAGCAGTTGATGGTATTAAAAAACTTGCATCCGAAGCCGAATTAAGTTTACAATTTATACGGCAAATTTCCCATAAAATTTCTATTGTTAACGATATTGCCTTCCAGACTAATTTATTGGCGCTTAATGCTGCTGTTGAAGCTGCAAGGGCCGGCGAACATGGAAAAGGATTTTCAGTTGTTGCTACTGAAGTGCGCCGTTTGGCTGAAAGAATAAATCTGCTGCCGACGAAATTATAGAACTGGCAAATAATTGCGTTAAAATAACTGAGAGGGCACATTCTATGATGGCCCAGCTAATTCCTGAAATTGAAAAAACTTCCCAGTTAATTAAAGAAATTGCAGCATCGAGTTTTGAACAAAAAACAGGTTCTGTGCAAATTAATATGGCAATAAGCCAGTTAAATGAAATAATTCAGCAAAACAGCCTTACTGCCGATAAGTTGTCGAATTATGCCAAAAACCTGGAAAATGAAGCTGACGGGTTAAGGGATAATATTCAATATTTCAGTATTGAAGATTGATAACGAGTAGAAGCTATTCGCTGTAGGTTTCGATCAATATTTCTAATATTTTCTTACCAGCTTTTGCTACCGAAATACCCGGGCCAAAGATAGCTACTACACCTGTGTTATATAAATATTCATAATCTTGTGGGGGAATAACGCCTCCAACAATTACCATAATATCTTCGCGGCTAAGTTTTTTGAGTTCTTCAATTACCTGCGGAACAAGTGTTTTATGACCTGCTGCCAGCGACGATACGCCTAAAACATGAACATCGTTTTCAACAGCTTGTTTAGCAGTTTCGGCAGGAGTTTGGAATAAAGGGCCAACATCTACATCAAAACCCAGATCGGCATAACCTGTTGCAACAACTTTAGCCCCCCTGTCATGGCCGTCCTGACCCATTTTGGCAATCATAATCCGAGGCTGGCGGCCTTCAAGTTTTGCAAACCTGGCACATAATTCTTTTGCTTCTTTAAAATCGCTGTTGTCTTTACTTTCAGCGTTATAAATGCCCGATATTATTTTTATCACAGCTTTGTATCTGCCAGATACTTTTTCGATGGCTTCGGAAATTTCGCCTAAGGTAGCGCGTTTTCTGCAGCCTCCACAGAAAATTCGAGTAAATTGCCTTTGTTTCTCCGGGCACTTCAGTTATAGCATCGAGAGCTTTTTTTACTTCCACATCATTTCTCACTGCTTTTATTTTTTTTAATCTTTTTATCTGCATTTCACGAACAACAGTATTGTCGACTTCAAGAATTTCAATGGGAGCTTCACTCTTAACTGATATTTATTTACACCTACAATAATATCGCGGCCGGTATCAATACGTGCCTGTTTACGGGCAGAAGCTTCTTCAATACGCATTTTTGGGATACCTGTTTCAATAGCTTTGGCCATTCCGCCTAAATCTTCAATTTCTTCTATCAACGTCCATGCTTTATGTGCCAATTCGTTGGTTAATGCTCTCAACATAATATGAACCTGCCCATGGATCAACCGCCGGCAAATATTTGTTTCTTCCTGTAGGTAATTTGTGTATTGCGGGCAATCCGTGCCGAGAAATCGGTTGGTAAGGCAATAGCTTCATCCAGTGCGTTTGTGTGCAATCGATTGCGTATGTCCAAGACAGCAGCCATTGCTTCATACATGTTCGCGCCACATTGTTGAACGGGTCCTGCTCGGTTAAACTCCAGCCCGATGTCTGACAATGTGTACGCAAAGCAAGTGATTTTGGATTTTCGGATTGAATTGTTTTACAATTTTTGCCCACAGAATACGTGCTGCACGCATTTTGGCAATTTCCATAAAATGATTCATCCCTATTGCCCAAAAGAATGATAACCGGGGTGCAAATTCGTCAATATTCATACCGGCATTAATGCCGGTACGCAGATATTCAAGCCGTCAGCCAACGTATAAGCCAGTTCAATATCGGCAGTAGCCCCGGCTTCCTGCATGTGGTAACCTGAAATGCTGATGCTGTTGAACCTAGGCATTTGTTTTGAAGTATATTTGAAAATATCTGCCACGATGCGCATGCTCATATCGGGCGGATAAATATATGTGTTTCGAACCATGAATTCTTTAAGTATATCGTTCTGGATTGTGCCGTTAAGCTCTTCAGGTTTTGCTCCCTGCTCCATAGCGGCTACAATATAAAAAGCCATTATAGGAAGCACAGCGCCGTTCATGGTCATCGAAACCGACATTTTATCAAGCGGTATCTGGTCAAAAAGAATTTTCATATCTTCAACGCTGTCTATAGCTACTCCGGCTTTGCCAACATCGCCGATAACACGTGGATGGTCGCTGTCGTAGCCCCTGTGGGTTGCAAGGTCGAATGCTATGGAAAGCCCTTTTTGCCCTGATGCCAAGTTTCGCCTGTAAAAGGCGTTGCTTTCTTCGGCAGTTGAAAAACCTGCATATTGACGGATTGTCCAGGGTTTTAAAATATACATCGTGCTGTATGGCCCACGCAAAAAAGGCGGGATACCAGCGGCATAGTTGAGATGCTCCATTCCCGATAAATCATCTGCCGTATATATCGGTTTTACAGGAATCTGTTCGGCTGTTTGCCATGTGGGTTCAACTTTTATTTTTTTGCCCGATGGCTTAATTTCTCTGAAATCTATTTTACTAAAATCTGGTTTCATGGTATTTATACTATGAACACAGAGACACAGAGCCTCTGTGTTTAATATATTTTTAAATTTTTCTGATAATATTCCAATGTTTCAATAACGTTGGAATATATGCTAATAAAGTTTGTAATCCCTCTCGCTTCAAGACCTGGCCGACAGGGGGGATTACCTGCCACAACAAAAATGGCTTTCCCATCGAGCACTTCTAAAGTCTGGAGAGCAAGCGTTTCGTATTCTTCATCGCTGCTGCAAAGGATAACAATATCGGCTTTGGCGACTAAAGCGGCTTTCACGCCTTCGTCAACAGTTTTGAAACCATTGTTGTCTATAATTTCAAACCCGGCGCAGGCAAAAAAATTACCTGAAAATTGTGAACGCGCCAGGCGCATTGCCATGTTTCCAATAGTAAGCATAAATACTTTAGGGCGTTTGCCGCTTTTTTCGGTTTCCAATCTCAGGTTTTCAAAATCCTTCGCGCCCCGAAATGCCTTTAAAGGTTTATCTAAAGGAGCAATGGCCATTTTTTGAGGTTCTTCAAAAATATTAAAATCTATATTATCCGAAATTTTTTCATTTACCCCGGGATATTGGTTAACACCAAGTAATACCTTACGCCGTGTGGCTATATCGTTTAAATGTTTAGCAGCAGCCGTTTCAATTTCTTTTTGTATTGTCCCTTTGATGAACGATTTGCTATATCCTCCTTCTTTTTCAACATCGAGAAAAATTTTCCAGGCTCCTGCTGCAATACTATCGGTAAGATTTTCTATGTAGTACGAACCGGCTGCCGGGTCGACAATACGATCGAAATAAGCTTCTTCTTTTAATATAATCTGGATATTACGTGCAATGCGGTTAGAAAAACTATTATCCTTTTTGAATATACTATCAAAAGGTTTTACAGAAATCGAATCGGCGCCTCCAATAACGGCGCTCATACTTTCGGTAGCAGCGCGAAGCATATTTACATGCGAATCTAAAACAGACATATTCTGCATGGAAGTTGTACTATGGATGTATGCTTTAGCGGTATTTTCAGATTTTGGATTGTAGGCTTCGACGAGTTTACTCCAGAGAAGCCGGAATGAACGTATTTTAGAAATTTCCATGAAGTAATTGCTGCCGGTTGAGAAATTAAACTGAATCCGTTGGGCGATTTCGTCAATACTTAATCCAAGATCGGTGAGGCGGACTAAATATTCGTTTGCTAAAGCAAGCGTATAACCGAGCGTTTGAACTATTGAAGCACCGGATTCCTGGAACATACAACCATTGACTGCTATTACTCGGTATTTAGGAATGTTGGCTTTGGCTGTTTTAATAATTAATTTTGCGGCAGCAAAATCGGCCTCTTCACCTGATATCCAATTGCCCGATAAACTGAATTTACCTAAAGGATCGAATTCAAGGCAACCATCCATTATACTTTTATCATACGTTGCTTTTTCGGCCTCTTCAATAACGAAATTAATTAATTCAGAGGCATTATCGCCTGTTAAATTGAAGTTGATGCAACCAATATCAATGCCTTTAATAAGTTTAGAAAACTCACTTGCTTTCTTAATTTTGTCCCCGGTTATAAAACCAATAGAAGTTGCGCCATTTTTCAAAGCATCTAAAGCTTCGTGATTGGCTTGTTCTATTTTAACAACTTTAATGTCCTGCCGTATTTCCCAATTATTGTTTTTTGTTTTGTTGCCGCGGACATAAGGAAATTCACCGGGGTTAATATTAAGGTAGGCCAGTTTTTCAAGATCTTCAAGACGGTAATATGGCCTTACCCTGATTCCTTCATCGGTTTTCCAGATTAGTTTCTTTTCATAATCGGCCCCTTTCAAATCATCTTTTATAACTTTTTCCCATTGCTCGGTGTCAACTGGCGGAAATTCGTTAAACAATTTTTCTTCTGATTCTGTTTGTCATTAAAATGGATTAAACAATTAAATGTAAAAGTAAATGTTTGTATTTAACTAAATAAGTTTACTAAATACATTTTTTAATGGTATTATATTCAGTTTAAAATTTGCTTAAGAAATTGAAACTATTTTTAGCGAGGTTAAATTGGTTGGCAACCCTTTCCAAATTTAAAATTCCGAAAGGGTTTGCTGAAACGATCAACAAATTTGACTTCTCTCATTAGTTTTTTAGACAAAAAAACTTCATCAAAAATTTTTAAAGAAAACATGTTTAAAACATTTCTTTTTCATAAATTTAAAATTTCATATATATAAAGGTGTTTTTAAATTTTTTTATTCCTGGATTAGTTTGTAATATAAAAATAGCTTTGAAATTTCCGGGAAGGTTAACATATGATGTATATTAATAAATCTCTTTTAGGCAGACAATTTTTAATACTACATATTGGCTATTCTAAATGAAAATTTGAGAAAATAATTAAACCCTATAATCATGAAAGCTTTAAATAAAACTAATTTTTTAAGGGGAACGATAATCCTTTTCGGTTTATTATCTTCCATTAATATTTATTCTACAAAAACTTATACCATTGGCGGAGCCGGTTATTTGTCTTTTACTGTTGCAATAGACAGCCTGGAAAGCCAAGGTGTTTCGGATACAGTTGTTTTTAACGTTTCTCCGGGAACTTACAACGAACAAATTACTATACCTGCGATTAGCGGCGCTTCAGCAAACACTCCTATCATATTCAGAGGTGCAACGGGCGATAGCACCAAAGTTATACTTGCCTTTAAAGCAAATCCCGATTCATTTCCAAATCATATTATATTGCTTAATGGCGCCAGCTATATTACTTTCGAATACATGACCATACAAGCCCTCGACAGTATAAATGGAAATGTTATCCAACTACAAAATGCTGCTTCAAATAATACATTTCAGCATAACCGGATAATCGGTATCCTTAATCCAACCAATGGTACGCATAATCTTGTTACGGATACAAGCTTAGATTTAAGCTCATTGGATGCCAACGCATTTTATTCCAATTATTTTATGAACGGCTACAATGGAATAAACCTTTCCAAGGTTAATGAAACGAATTCAAATAGCATTATAATTCAAGGGAATATTTTTACCAACCAGGTGTACTATGCAATTGATGTAGATTATTACAATGATCCTGTTATAAGTAAAAATAATATAGCATGTAATATTGTGAGCATTGATGGCACTCTCACAGCTATTGGTGTATACTACTGTAATCATGCAACCATTGATAAAAATCAAATTTCATGTAATACCGGAGGATATGGAATAGATTTAGAGTCGAGTAATATTGAAGTCGATAGCACTAATAGATGCATAGTTTCGAACAATACCATAATTATTAACGATATAGCGAATAATGACGATGAAGGCTTTTACATTTATGATAATACATGGGTTGATTTAATCAACAACAGCGTAAGGATCGACGGCTCAAAAAACTCATATGATTTAATAATTGATGTGGGAGGAGACAGTATCAATGTTATAAATAATAACCTTGCGAATTTTGGCGGAGGTTATGTATATTCTCTGTCTGGCCCTGGTGTAGTTCATTACTCAAATTATAACAATATTTATTCAACCGGCCAAAATATTGGTAATTACAGTGAAGGTAATATTCCTAATCTGTACAATTGGTCTCAAATTACAGGCAATGATACCAATTCAGTCAGCGTTAATCCTGCATATAAAGATACGTTTGACCTAACACCCCAAAATTGTGCATTAAATAACAAAGGTGTTTATCTATCGGAAGCGCCAAAAGATTTAAATGATGTTACCAGGAATAACCCTCCTGATATCGGTGCAATAGAATTCAATGCAGGCCCTCTTGCAGGTGGAACTTATTCTGTTGGAAAAGGTAAAGATTTTGAAAATGTTTCCAACGCCTTTACAAAATTAGGTTCATGCGGCATCACCGGCCCGGTAGTTTTTGAACTTACCGATGCAAATTACCACGAACCGTCTTTATTGCTTAACCAGGTGACAGGCGCTTCAGCTGTTAATACTATTACAATTGAACCTGCGCCGGGCGTAGATGCCACAATAAAAATTGATAGCACCAATGGAACGGATGCGCTCAGGTTGCTTGATGTAGATTATTTAACAATTGACGGGTCAAACAATGGTACAAATACCAGGAACCTGAAAATTATTTCCAATGGCGTGCGGGTTATCCATTTTGTTGCAGATACTATCGGGTGCAGTCATAACACGGTTGAAAATTGCATTATATCGTCGAGTACAGGTAGCCCTAATCCATCCTATGGCATTTATACTGAAGATGATCTCAGCCCCGATAAAATTTGCAAATACAATTTGTTTGAAAACAATGAAATCAAATCGGTGAATTACGGCATTTATATGCAAGGTTATTTTATTGGTTATGAAAAAGGAAATAAAATTATTAATAATGCTATTGGCAGCGCCAGCCCGGATTCAATAATAACAAATGCTGGATTGAACCTGACGAACCAGGACAGCCTCGAAATAACCGGAAATGAAATTCAGAATATCCGGTCGCAATATAGTATGCCTGCTTATGGGATTATGGCAAACAGGCTAAAGAACTCGAAAATTGATAAAAACCGTATACACGACATTTCAATACCTGAAGGCTCTCCTTCTGGTCCTGCCACAGTTGGTATATATTTTTTTAATGACACTGTACCAAATCCTAATGTGGTTATATCTGATAATTTCATTTATCGGATCGCACAACTTGGTTCTTACATGGTTTTCAATGCACCGGTAGGAATTTCTATTAACGGATTTAATTCAGATACAACGCCAGGTTCACTGAAAATACTTTATAATTCAATTTACCTTTCACCCGATACGGCAAATGGCCTAAACTACGCAGGCGCTAGTGCAATAGGTGTATTAATAAATTCCACGTCAACAAATTTCATTGATTTCAGGAACAATATTATAGATAACAGCCTGGGTTTAAAATCTGGCAGCTCAGCACAAGGTACTACTGCTGGCTTATGTATTTATGTCACAGGTTCACAAAGCCCTTTTGATACCATCGATTATAATGATTATTACGTAACCGGTTTCGATAATAATTATATCGGAGCTTACATCAATTTTGGCGGAGATCCTCCTCTTCCTTATTTAGCCGATTGGCGTTCATTTACATTGCAGGATGCCCATTCTTTAAACGTGAACCCGTATTTCATTTCAAATACCAATTTGCATATCAAGCCTATAAGTGTAAAAATAAATAACGCGGGCACTCCGCTTGCTGAAGTCACGGATGATATAGACGGCGATTTGCGCAGCGCTACCAAACCCGATATTGGCGCAGATGAATTTACCGGGCTTCCATATTTATCCAGGCATATAACTAAGGATACAACCTTACAGGATACTTATATCCTTTACGATACGATTTGGATTGACAGCGGTGTTAAAGTAACAATTATGCCGGGTACGAAAATCGAATTCCTGGGAAATTACCCGCTGTATGTTAATGGCGCAATACTTGCCAATGGCGCAAAATCGGATACCATACTATTTACCACCATCGATACCACCGGGTATATTTCAAGAAGTTACTACGGATGGAGTATAATATATAACCATACGCCAGTGGCAAATGATTCATCGAAATTTTCATATTGTACATTTGAATATGCCGGATATCTTGGTGGAAACTATGGCGGGGCATTTTACATAAACAATTTTAATAAAATAAAATTCAATAACTCATTGTTCCGCTTTAACAATGCCTATTACGGAGGGGCAATATACACTGACACTGCCAATTTAACAATTATCAATTCCACCTTCTCAAACAATTCTGCCTATATAGGAGGGGCAATATACCAAAATATAAATAAAGTGCATTACATAAATAACCTGTTTTGCAATAATGAAGCAGGAGACGGAGGCGCTATTTATATTCTTTCCGATGACACAAGCATGTTAATAAACAATACCATTGTAAATAACTATGCAAGCTACGATTATGGTATGGGTGTTGGGGGAGGTTTGCATTTAATGGGTGCCTCATATTCCCAGTTTTATAACAACATAATCTGGGGAAACTATGCATATTATGATGGCAACCAGATTGAAACGGGCCAACCTGAATTTTCTCCGTCTTTCTACTACAACGATATAGAAGACTCCAGCAATTTTGGAGGAACCGATGACTATGACAATTATATTGCAAACATTGCTATTGATCCGGCGTTTGTTAATCCTTCCGGCGGTTATGGCTTAGCTTATAATGGCTATCAGGCTGACTGGAGTTTAAGTAAAAATTCGCCCTGTATAAATAAAGGGAAACCTGATTTTACAGCCGATAGTTTGGGTGTAAAAACCGATTTGGCCGGAAACCCTAGATTTTCCTTAGATACAGTTGATATGGGCGCTTACGAATTCCAGCTCCCGAAAATTACAATTAAAACGCAGCCTGTAGCTAAAACGGTTTGTGAATTTGCTTTGAATACAATATTCTCAGTTGTAGCCGATAGCGCCAATATTAAATACCAGTGGCAGATAAGCAAAAATGGCGGAACAAGTTTTAGTGATTCTGCCAATGCCATTAACAATACTTTAATTATCGATACAAGCAAATTCATTATGAATGGCTATCAGTACCGTTGCATCCTGTCAAAAAGCATGATGATACCCGATACAACTATTCCGGTTGCACTTACAGTTCGTCCATTACCGAATGTAATTGCAACCAGCAATTCTCCTGTTTGTGAAGGTGATACTCTTTACTTTTCCGAAAGCGGCGGAGATGCTACATCATGGAATTGGAGCGGGCCTGATGGATTTATCTCTGTAGCACAGGATCCATCAATTCCAAATATTTCTTCTGCAAATGTAGGAACATATACCGTATATGTATGCGATGGCTTTTGTAATAATGTTTCGTCGATTAATGTTACAGTCAATCCATTGCCGCCTGTAACCATTAGTCCTGCTTTTGCTCCTGCTTGCTCGAACGACCAAAATTATTTATTAACCGGAGGGACTCCTTCAGGAGGCGTTTATGGTAATAATCCGAATATATCAGGAAATATCTTCAATGCTGAAAGCGCAGGCCCAGGAATAGATACCTTGTCGTACACATATACCGATGGGAACGGATGCAGTAATATTGCATACAGTCCAATAGTAGTAAACAGCGTTGTAACCAATTCAATAAATGCTACAATATGCCAGGGACAAACCTATACGTTACCCGGTGGCGCTATAACTGGAATTGCTGATACATATATTGATACATTGCCTTCGTATAAAGGCTGCGATAGCATTATAACAACTGTTTTAACAGTAACTTCTGTTTACTACGATACTATTACTGTTTCAATTTGTCAGGGGAATAATTATAATGGCCATACCACTAACGGCAATTATAATGATACCCTGCAAAGTGTAGCAGGCTGCGATAGCATTATAACAACTATTTTAACTGTTAATCCTGTTTACCATGATACTATTACTATTTCTATTTGTCAGGGCAATAGTTATAATGGTCATACTACAACCGGCAATTATAATGATACCTTGCAAAGTGTAGCAGGTTGCGATAGTATTGTTGTTTCAAATTTAACTGTAAACCCGGCTTATTCCCGCACGGATAATGTCAGCATTTGCCAGGGTCAAAGCTATAAAGGCCATACAGCAGGTGATATATATATTGAACATTTAACTATGGTGAATGGTTGTGACAGCACTATTACCACTAACCTAACAGTTAATTCCGTTTACCACGATACTATCAATATTTCAATTTGTCAGGGCAATAGTTATAATGGTCATACTACAACCGGCAATTATAATGATACCTTGCAAAGTGTAGCAGGTTGCGATAGTATTGTTGTTTCAAATTTAACTGTAAACCCGGCTTATTCCCGCACGGATAATGTCAGCATCTGCCAGGGTCAAAGCTATAAAGGCCATACAGCAGGTGATATATATATTGAACATTTAGCTATGGCGAACGGCTGTGACAGCACTGTTACCACAAATCTAACAGTTAATCCCGTTTTCCACGATACTATCAATATTTCTATTTGTCAGGGCAATAGTTATAATGGTCATACTACAACCGGCAATTATAATGATACCTTGCAAAGTGTAGCAGGTTGCGATAGTATTGTAACAACTATTTTGACTGTTAATCTTTTGCCGATAATTTTAGTAGCTCCTGCCGATACCACAATAAACAGAGGACAAAGTGTTACATTGGTTGCAAGCGGGGCATTAAATTATCTGTGGAGTACAGGCGATATTTCACAATCAATAACGGTTTCACCAAACAATGATACTGTTATTTCTGTTTTAGGAACAAATATTTATGGTTGTTCTTCACCTGCCTCAGATTCCATTAAAGTTAATGAGCTGTCTTGTAATGCTAATTTCAGTTATATTGTTGACTCAATGACTGTACATTTTACCGACCTGTCAACAGCGCCAACTGAATGGAACTGGACATTTGGCGATGGCACATACAGTGCCGACACAAGCCCTTCCCATACCTACCTGAAAAGCGGGAATTATAATACATGCTTGGTAATATTGAATGACTTTACTGGCTGCATAACTAATATTTGTAAAACAATTAAGGTTGGCGTAACAAATCCCAATTATATTGCTGCACAATTTTCTTACAATATCGATGGAAACACAGTTATATTTACCGATAGCTCTTCAAGTAATGTAACCAACTGGTACTGGCTCTTTGGCGATGGAAGTTTTTCTACACAGCAAAACACTTCTCATTTGTTTACTAACCCCGGTACTTACAATGTTTGTCTGAAAGTGTTCAATAAAAACAAGGGAACATCAGCCCAGGAATGCAAAAATATACTGGTCGGGATCCCGGTATGCAATGTTGTTGCCGGTTATACATATATTTTGGATACAACGAGTGTACGGTTCAGCAACACTTCTTCGGGAACAACACTAACGTATTACTGGGATTTTGGCGATGGTATTGCTTCTTCCGATACCAGCCCGGTTCATCAATACAATAAAGCCGGTTTCTATTTGGTAAGTCTTTCCGTTAAGGATACAACTAACCAATGTATAGACTATTATGCCGAACTTTTGCAGATTGGACAGGTTAACTGCAAAGCCGATTTTGACTATGTTGTAATTGATGATACTGTAAAACTCACCAATACTTCCACCGGGAATTTAGCTAATTATTATTGGAGTTTTGACGATGGCAGTTTCTCCAATGATCAAAACCCGGTACACACGTTCAGTAGCGAGGGCATACATTATGTTTCCCTTACAGTTTCCGATTCAGGAGGTATGTGTTCGAATTACACAAATAAGAAAATCCAGGTGGGCAACGTAAATTGCAGCGCCCAGTTCAGCTATTTTATAGATACGCTCACCGTTTCGTGTAAAAACGAGGCAATAGGCGCAGCTACGGAATATTACTGGTACTTCGGCGACGGTACTTTAAGCTCCGATGTTAACCCGGTACATACATTCCTATACCCCGGTTTTTACACAATAGGGTTGAACACCTTTAACTCCCAAAACTGGTGTATGGATTATTATCAAACTACTGTTCTTGTAGGTTCGGAAGGTATAGATTGTATAGCCGATTTCATCTACCAGGTTGACACGTCCGACAATACAGTTAAGTTCTTTGATAATTCAAAAGGCAATATAACCAGTTATCTATGGGACTTTGATGATTGCGACATTCTTAATAATTGTGCTTTTTCATCGGACACAAATCCAACTTATACTTATAAAAAAGTCGGATATTATGACGTTTGCTTATCGGTAAAAAATAATAAAGGCGTTCCCAACATTGCCTGTAAATGGATTGATGTAAATTCAGATACAAAGACGAATTGCCTTGCCAAATTCAATTATACCGTTAACACTTCAAATAATACGGTTTCATTTGTAAGCCAATCGCTCGGACAGCCCAACAAGTTTAAATGGAACTTTGGCGATAGCGCAATTTCCTATTCAAACGACAGTGCAGTTCATCATTATAAAAAAGGCGGCTTTTATCTGGTTTCTATGAATATTTCTACCCCTGGCGGTTGCACAGGCAATAGCTACCAGGTTGTAAATATTAAACAACCCTTTGGCCTTTATGCAATGTTTGGATACGATGCCAAAGATTATTATAATGAAAAAGCTGGCGGATACCCTGTTGATTTTGTAGGTGCCGGATTGGGCGACCAGGGAAAATTGAGGTGGAGCTATGGCGATGGCGGCACTGACAGCACAAGCAACACGCCCACGCACTATTATGATACTGCCGGCTTTTATTATGTGTGCTTAACATATTCCGACACAGTTACAAAGCAGAAATCTACGGCTTGCGATACCATCAGCACTTGCCAGAATGACTCGGTTAAACCTGTCGCAGTTTGTAAAGATATAATTGTAACACTGAATGGCGGCACAGCAACCATTAAACCGCAGGATGTAAATAATGGAAGTTATGATAATTGCGCTATCTACGATTATTATATTGACAACAGCGTATTCAATTCAACTGGTTTTAAACTGGTACACCTGATTGTTACCGACTTCAGCAATCATAAGGACACATGTTCATCAATAGTAACAGTTCAAACGGATATTAAGGAAAAGGATTATTACAGTTCGTCACTTATGAAAGTCTTCCCCAACCCGTTTGGCGATAGGTTGTCCATTTCATACCAGTTGCCAGTAACATGTAATGTTGAAATGACTATTTTTAACCTTGTTGGCGAACCGATAGTTATTGTCAACACAAAAAATCAGCAGTCCGGCTATTACTCCCAGACTTACGATGTGTCAATGCTCGAAAGCGGCAGCTATATTGTACAGTTAAAAACTTCTGCCGGATCAATTGACAGGCAGGTTGTATTGAAGAAATAATTCTTTGCGCGAATATATGCGCGCGTGAAGTGCATAAGGCCCTTGTTTAGCGCAAGTTTTTAACTTGATCTATAATTAAGAGCCAAAAGCAATAAATTTAAATTTTAAAACGGGTAATGACCTTTAGGTTTATTACCCGTTTTAACTTTATCATTTATCAGCAATCTATTATTCATTTATTTTGAAAGCGTAGATTTTATGTCGCTTAAATTTTCAGAATTTACGGCCAATCACCAATACATCGTCAATCTGTTCGATGTCTTTACGCCAGTTTTCAAAGTTTTTATCGAGGATATTTTTTTGCTCGTTTGCGGTATTATTGGCAATGCTAATAAAAAGTTCAACCAAAGCTTTACGTTTAAATTTTTTTCCTTCTTCGCCGCCGAACTGGTCGGCATAACCATCTGAACAAACAAAAATCATATCTTCTGTTTCAATAGTTACTTCATTATTTTTGAACTTTTTGTCGGGGCCGGTATTTCGGCCAATACTAAACCTGTCGGCAGGATATTCAATCTGTTGGCCCTTCCGGATGAGATAAAGGGAATTGAAAGCGCCTGCATATTTTAATTTGCGCGTTTCCGGGTCAAAGCAAATCAATGCCAGGTCCATTCCATCGGCAACATCTGATGACTCTTCGCGGCCATGAAGCGTATCAATAAGCTCCTTATTAAGCTTGTTAAGTATTTCGGAGGGTTCGTAAATTTTGTATTCCTTAACAATTTTATTCAATAATATGTGCCCGATTATCGACATAAAAGCTCCGGGCACACCGTGGCCTGTACAATCGACCGCCGCAAGAAATTCGAGCTTCGATTCTTTATGAAACCAATAAAAATCGCCGCTTACAATATCCTTTGGCTTGAAAAGTATAAAAGTATTTTTATAAGGAATATCGGGAGGGAGAATTGCTAACTGTATCCTGCGTGCATAGCGGATACTGTCTGTAATATTTTTGTTTTTCATTTCCAGTTCCTCGTTCATCTGGGTAATTTCTAATGTTCGTTCCCGGACTTTTTCCTCAAGTATATGCTTTTCTTCAACCAATTTCTTTTCACGGATTTTAATATAACTTAGTATTGAGATAGCGCCCAATATGATGCAAATGGTAATGAACCACCAGGTTTTATAAAAAGGGGGCTTGATGATAAAAGCAAAAGTTACCGGTTTTGAATTCCAAATGCCATAGCTGTTTCGTGCAATTACTTTAAAAACGTAATTGTTTGGGGTAAGCGCCGAATAAGTTACGGAAGTTTGTTCAGTAGTCGGTTGCCAGACTTTATCAGCGCCTTCGAGCATTATCTGGTATCGGACAGCTTCAGGATTGGTAAGGCAAATACTGTGGTAGTCTATAATAATTCCGTTTTCCTTGTAGCTAAGCTTAACGCCCTGTTTTAAAGGCATATCTTTCAGGTTAACCCTGAAGCGGGTTATATGCGTCAGAGGCTCTATTGCTTTTATGTTTGTTTTGGCAGGATTATATTGTATAACCCCGTTTACTGTGCCAAACCAAATATTTCCCTTAGTATCTTTATAAACTGCATTACTTTTGGTTTCAATTCCTGTAAACCCATTTTTACGTGTAAAGCTGTAAATTTTATTTTCTTTAGGGATAATGCGGTTAAGCCCTTTGTTGGTGCCAACAAAGATACTGCTGTCATCGCCGCAGGTTAAGAGGTTAATTAAGTTTGCCAACAGGCCATCCTGCTCAGTATATGTGTGAATAATTTTCTTGCCATCAAAAACAATTACACCTTGTCCAATTGTCCCGATCCACAAATTTCCGGTTTTATCTTCTGTAATGCAGGTAGGCGTGGTGCTCTGGCCAATAACAAAACTTTTAATTGTTGTATCCTTAACGCTGTTTATGCCTTTACCTTTTATGCCAGCCCATACGGTTCCCTTCAAATCAGCATAAAGTGCCGTAATATCATTGCCTAACAATCCGTCTGTTTGACTAACCCGCGTTATTTCCCGCTTTTGAATATTAAACCTGAATAGCCCGTCGTAAGTGCCTAACCATACCTGGTTCAATTTATCGACTGCCATTGCTGTAATTAATAAATTGCTTGTAATATTGGAATTAATAGCCGTTTCATAAAGAAATCGGTTTTGGTCAAGAACAAATTCAATTACGCCCTGATCGAGAGTTCCTATCCAAATATTATTTTGCTTATCATTTGCAAGAAAACGGATTTGATTGCTGATATTTTTATTTTCCTGGTTGTAGTAAATAAATTGTTTGCCCAAATCTTTTAACGGATCATAAATTGAAATCCCCTGGTTTGTGCCAAACCAATAGCGGCCTTTTAAATCCTGTGTTATTGCCCAAACCTGCGGATTGCCTATTCCATCTTTTTCACTATAGGTGATAAATTGTTCGCCTTTAAATATGCACAGCCCATGTTCATTCGTGCCTATCAGGATATTCGCTTCAGCGTCGTTAAAAATGCACCATATTTTATCATCCTGTAAGCCGTTAGAAGTATTAAATACTTTTATTGTTCCATCATTTCCAATCCTTGTTATTCCATAACCCCAGCTACCCAACCAGATATTTTTCTGTGCGTCCTCTTTTATAGTTGTTATCCAATTCGAAGCCAAACCATCCCTTATGTCATAAATTTTAAATTCTTTGGTTTTGTAATCAAGTTTATAAAGCCCCCCATGATAAGTTCCAAACCAATAATTTTTATCATGATCTTCAATCATACATGAAATGGAAAAGTAGCGCGTTAATCCTTCCGGATGAAAGGTTTCAAAAGAATTTACCTTATAATTATATTTCCTAATTCCCAGATCGGTTATAAGAAATAAACTGCTATCCTGGCCAACAGCTATATTAAAAATCCTATCGCTTAGCTTGTTTCCTTTAAACTGCTCATATTTCATGTTTCGAGGTTTGTCCCCTGGGTTGAAAATGCAATATGCCCCTGAACCATAGGTTGTAATCCATATTCGATGAAGTTTGTCTTCAGCAATATCGGTAATATCATTTTTAATAAATATTCCGGATTGCAAATAAACCTCAGGTTTTTTTTCAATAATGCGGGAAATTCCACCTCCAAGGTGGCCTAACCATATTATCCCCCGCGAATCCTTAAATAACACCTTAACCCCATTTTGAGCCAGCCCATTTTGAGCAGTGTAATTTACAAACTCACGTCCGTTAAACCTCGATACCCCGCCAAGCGTTCCCAGCCATATATAATGCTCGTTGTCCTGAAGTATGTTATAAACATTCGACTGGTAGAGGCCTTCGGTAACCCCATAATTATCGAAATAATAGGTTTGGGCTGCAACTTTTGAATAGATAACAAAACCGACAAATATTATAAATATTCGACCGGTTAATTTTTTTTTAGTAAGTGTTGATAATATCATAATATCAAATTTTTTTTTAGCTTAATGCTTCTGGTAATTTTATTATTTAGTTTCAATGTATAATGCTTTAAACATTATAAACCGGTGGAATTTAAATCAATTTTAATTTTCGAAAAATACAATTATACTGTTAATAATACCGAACCGCTAACATGATAATCAAAACAATTCGCTTCGCTTTTGTTTTGAAACAGTTAGCAGGTCGGCATTAACTAAACCAGCTAACAATATGCATTATCAATATCTTGTTAGCGATTTAGTATAAGCAGACGGTTCATAATATTTATCAAATATAGTTATTAGATATTGAGGTTACAAAAATCTCACTTTCAATTTGTAAATTTATCTTTGAAATATTATTGTGATTCAGATCGAATATTAAATTAAAAATTTAAGATGAGTGCAATTTTTGGGATAATAAATTTTAATGACCGGCCAATCGATCGTGAAGAATTATGCCAGATGCAATCAGCCATGCGCTATTGGAGTCCGGATGGCCAATATTTATGGAACGAAGGCCCGGCAGGTTTAGGCCAATTACAACTTTATAATACACCTGAATCGACAGGTGAAATATTTCCTTTGTTCGACAATGAGCGAGGATTGACTTTTATTTCTGCCGCACGCATTGACAACAGAAGAGACTTATTCGACCTACTTGAAATACCAAATGAAAAGAGACTGGTAATTACCGACTCGGAATTAATATTTGATGCTTATCGTAAATGGGGCAAAGACTGTGTTCACAGGCTTTTGGGCGATTGGTGCTTTGCAGTTTGGCACAAAATTGAAAAAAAATTGTTCCTGGCACGCGACCATTATGGAATTTCAGGTTTGTATTATTATAAGGGTGAAAATTTTTTTACTTTTTCATCCTCTTTAAAAGGCATATTGTCCCTTTCAGCCGTTCCAAAAAAAATTAACGAATTAAAGCTTGCCCAGATTTTGGTATCCTGGCCCGGTAATGGAACACAAACGTGTTTTGCAAATATTTTCAGGATACCCCCCTCACATTATCTTATTATAAATTCCGGTAAAATTGAAACGACAAAATATTGGGCCCTTGAAGAAACCAAACAATTAAAGCTTGATTCAAACGACGCGTATTTAGAAAATTTTAAAGATGTTTTAACCGAAGCCGTAAATTGCAGGTTAAGAAGTTATCGAAAAGTCGGATCGACATTGAGCAGCGGGCTTGATTCATCTTCAATATCTGTTACTGCTTCAAATTTATTGAAAGATAAAGGCATTGAACTTCCCGTATTCACGGCTGTGCCATTAATTGAACATCATTTAAAAGGAAAGAACCTGATTTATAACGAAGGTACATTTGCTTCAAAAGTTGTCGAATTTAATGGCAATATGAAACATTACCAGCTAAACTCAAAAAATATTACAGTGCTGGAAGGTATAAAAAAAGCTTTATGGATACACGACCAACCCGAACATGCCGCTTCAAATGCATACTGGATTATGGATTTGATGAGTAGCGCACAAGAAATCAATTGTGGAACATTATTAACCGGGCAATGCGGAAACGCAACAATTTCATGGCCTACATCAAATTATTTCAATTGGTATATTTCTCATGCGAGCCCAATTATAAATTCTAAAAACTTTATCAATTTAAATATTTTGAAAGCCGCATTAATAGATTCAGTTAAAAATCAATTGAAAAAAATCAGAAATGGAAAAAATCCGTGGTTAAAATATTCTGCTATTAATTTCAATTTTGCTCATGAAATTAGAATTTCAGAAAAAATGAATGAAGCGGGTTTTGATCCGACTTTCTCAACATTGGGCGATTCAATAAATTCACGTTTAAAAATTATTAAACCGGGAGAAACATTCATTGGACATTCATGGCTCGAAACCGGCGCTGCTTTTGGAATTGAAGTGCGCGATCCAACTATGGACAAACGAATACTGGAATTTTGCCTTTCCTTGCCCGATACAGTTTATATTGAAAATGGCAAAGACAGAATGTTGATCCGCCAAACCATGAACGGGCTTTTGCCGGATGAAGTGCTTCGGAATACCCGACGCGGTTTGCAATCTTCCGACCTGCCATACAGGCTGGAAACCGAATTACACGAATGGCAAAACCTGGTTGATTTGTTTCAAAAAAACAAAATCACAAACAATATCATTGATTGCCAAAAAATAAAAAGTTACCTCGATATTTTAAACAAACATAAATCATATAACGAATATGTATCAATTGTTGCCCGTGGATGTATGGCAGGCTGCTGGCTAATGGAATCCAAATTTGATGAATAATAAAACATCCCATCTTAAATTATCTTCTTTAAATTTTATTTTCAATGCCTTTCCAATTCCTTTATCCCTGATTTTACACATTTAACCAAACTATTAATAAAATTTTTTGTTATTAGTTAAATGTTAACATGATGAACAATCATTACATTTGTTCAATTGTTATTATTTTTTCTCAAATTTGCAGTTTCTTACTAAATTATATTTATAAATTAAGTTCTCTTTAAAAGTCCAAACATATAACTCTTTAGCGATGCTAACCATGAAAAAAAATGATATTACAAGTAAAATTTCCATTGATCCTATCATTCTTAAACATCAGGTTCAATCAGAGAGTCAAAGCCATGTTAACAAAATAAAAGAAAATATGAAAAAAGAATGGAAAAAACCTGAATTAACTATCATTGGGATTAAAACTACCGATTTGAATGAAGGAACAGGAAATGATGGTGGTTACACAGGGGCAAATGCTTCATGAATTTTTAAAAAATACATTTTACAAAGAGGGTTATACTTTCTATTTTAATGTACAACAAAAATAATGTTGAGGCAATATGAGCAATATCTGAATATTTACAGTAAAAATAAGCTGCTATTCAGGGTAGTTGAGCCGGAAGGCAACCCTTCAATTGTTATTTGTATTGTACATGGTATTGGCGAACATTCCGGGCGATATAATTATTGGTCTTCATTATTTGCCCAAAAAAATATAGCTATAACAGCTATCGATTTAAAAGGATATGGGAAATCTTCAGGTAAACCCTCCCATTCTAAGTTGTCAGAGCTTAATAATAATATTGAAACACTTATTTCTCAAACAAAAAACATTTTTCCCGATCTTCCTTTAATATTGTATGGGCATGATTTCGGCGGCATATTGGCCGTAAATTATTTTCTAACAAAAAAGCCTGAAATTTCAGGCTTGATAATCAGTTCTCCCTTATTTAAACTATCCTATTCTGTTTCCGATTTTAAATTAATTATTTTCAAATTGCTAATCCACATTCTTCCTTTTCTTTCAATCAAGAACATTATAAATCCGCAATATTTATCACGCAAAGCCGATATAGGACTTAATTATACCAATGATAAATTGGTCAAAAACGAAATATCCGCCCGCCTTTATTTTGAAGCTTCTAAATTGGGATCAAATATTATTGGGAAAAGTTACCTTATAAATATCCCAATGTTGTTAATGCATGGTTCCGCCGATAAGATTGCCCCAGTTAAAAGTACAAATTTGTTTGTCAGAAATACAGGTGATTTTACGACATTAAAAGTTTGGGATAATTGTTTTCATGAACTCCATAACGAACTTAATAACTTTGAAATTTTTGATTATATCTTGAACTGGTTACAAACTAATTTTCAAATCATATAAAATGAGCACTTTCAGAACACCTGTAGAACCTGAAAAAGGTTCGTTCCCAATTTCGCATAAAACACCTTTAATTTTTATGGGTTCATGCTTCTCGGAGAATATTGGAAGCAGGCTTCAATCGTTAAAGTTTAATATTGATTTAAACCCTTTCGGTATCCTTTATAATCCGGTTTCAATTTACAACAGTATTAAAAGATTGTTGGAAGACAGGATATTTACTGAAGATGAAATTTTCTGCTATAACGAAAACTGGCACTCATTCATGCACCATAGCAAATTTTCGTTGCCCGACAAAAAGCAGTGCCTCCGGCAAATTAATGAAAGGCTTAATTTTTCTGCTGGCTTTTTGAAAAAAACAGAATGCCTTGTCATTACTTTCGGAACGGCATGGGTGTTTTATCATAAACAGAGCGGCCAGGTTGTTTCGAACTGCCATAAACTGCCTGCTGAAAATTTTGAAAGGCGTTTATTAAGCGTTGAAACAATTGTTGAAACTTACGAAGGCATTATTAAATCTATAAATTCCATTAACCCGAAATTAAAAGTACTTTTCACAGTAAGCCCGGTAAGGCATTTAAAAGATAAGGCCGAAGGGAACCAATTGAGCAAAGCTATATTAATTGTTGCCGTACACGAACTTTGCAATAAAGGCTATGGGTACTATTTCCCCGCTTATGAAATTATGTTGGACGATTTGCGCGATTACCGCTTTTATAATACCGATATGCTGCACCCGTCGGACCAGGCAATAGATTACATTTTTGAAAAATTTGCCGGTTCGTGGTTTGATAATGACACCCAAAAATTGAATTCTGAAATTGCCGGGATTGTGGCTGCTTTAAACCACAGGCCGGTGAACCCACACTCCGAATCATTTAAAAAATTCGTAAATCAAATTTTCAAAAAAATCGAATCAATTGGAAAAAAAAGCATCCTTTTCTCAATTTTGCATCTGAAAGAAAATATTTTGAGAACTTTGAAGGAATAGTATCTGTATAAATTCTTATAAGGTTTTCCTGACCAAATCAAAAATTTAAAAAATTTTCTTTTATTATCGCCAGTTTAGAATAATGATATGAAATCTTAAAAACGATTTTTAATTTGACAATATATTAAATCCAATCTTCCTCTTTTTTGCTATTTGTAAGAAAAAATAGTTAATATATTGATAATCATGACCCATTAAAATTGTTTTATTTGTTTCGTATTTTTGCCAGAAAAATAAAATAAATTAATATGGGAAATGAATGGCAATGGCACATGCTTAAATCTCTTGCAGACTATACAAAAGATTATTTAATTACTAAAAAATCAGTTAAGATTACAAAGACTGATGGCTCAACATTAGAAGGTAAAGTTGAGAATAGAACAATGGGGTCAGCTAATCAACTTTTCGGACAATGGGATCCAGAAGAAATAATATTATATTTAGAAATAGAGTCTGTAAAAATTTATTATAAAGATATAGCTAATTGGGAACCTAACTGATTGACTGTTTTACCGTCAATCTTTATAGAAACAACAAGCCTGCTTTGTTTGCGAACATTGGCTGTTAAGGCAAAAAATCTCGCAAAAGTTGCTTTTCATGCATTTATGCTTGTAAAACCTGCTAAAAGTGCAATGAAAATTATGGTTACAAACTCAACTCACGCGGATTTAGCGAAGTGTAATCCGTGCGTTATAAAAGTAAAGGTACAGAGACCTATTTATTCTTATGGTTATAATGATGGCGCCACTAAGTGGTTGCTATGTTTTGTGTATTTGTGTTGCTACAAAAATTTAAAAGCTATGCTCTCCCACAACTCGGCGTAGTCTTGTGCATACGCAAGTGTATTAGCTGACTATGACGAATAAGCACGAAAAAAGAAAAAGACTAAAACAATATCTCTTTTCTTCTTTATTTATCGTATTTTTGTATCGTATAAATAGTCGAGTATCAAAAGGCGAATTATAGGCGAACAAGGTGTTAATAATCAATTTATAAGGTTAATAACTTATAGATTTTTAACGAGGTTAGTTTGCAAGTTTTAATCAAATTTGCCAAAAAGCTTGCAAACTATGTTACCAAGGGAAAAAGACAAATCGCAATTAAGTTTTTACAGTACTTTTAAGGAGCAATTAAGCCATAGCCATCCACTGTATATCCTGGCCAATAAAATAGATTGGCAAATATTTGAAGATTCATTTAAGAAACATTACAGCGCGAACATGGGCGCTCCTGCAAAACCTATCCGCTTAATGGTATCCTTGTTAATTTTGAAGCAACTACGCAACTTAAGTGACGAAAGCATGGTTGAGCAATGGTCAGAGAACAGCTACTACCAATATTTTAGTGGAGAAGAGTGTTTTTGTAGCACAGCGCCATGTGTCCCAACAGAGTTGATAGAATTTAGAAAACGTATAGGTGAAGAAGGGGTTGAATTGATTCTAAAAGAAAGCATCCGTATTAATGGTAAAGATGGAAAAGGAACAACATTAAGCGGAGATAGCACCGTGCAAGAGAAAAATATCACCTATCCTACAGATGAAAAGCTATACAAAAAGATAATCCAAAAGTGTCAGGTAATAGCTGAAAAAGAAGACATTGAACTACGCCAGAGTTATAAGCGAACAGTAAAAAAATTAAGCATCACACAGCGGTTAAAACGCAGAAAAGGCGGAGAAGCAAAAGCCCGCAAAGCCAGTAAGAAAATAAAGACAATAGCAGGAAGGTTAGTCAGGGACATAGAGCGAAAACTATCACCATCAGATTTGCAAAAATGGGGAACAGAGCTATCGCTTTATAAGCAAGTATTACAGCAAAAAAAGAGCGACAGCGATAAAATTTACAGTTTACACGAGCCACAAGTTAAATGCTTTAGTAAAGGTAAAGAACATAAAAAGTATGAATTTGGGAGCAAGGTATCTATCCTGGTTACACAACGAACAGGAGTAATTGTGGGGGCATTAAATTTTGATGAAAACCTACATGACTCAAAAACATTAGATTCGGCATTAGAACAACATCAACGGTTGACAGGCATTGAAGCACAACATGTGTATGTTGACAGGGGCTATCCGGGGCCAAAACAAATACGCAACACACAAATACACTTACCTAAACCAGACAAAATGATAACCAAATCAAGAAAAGCAAAGCACAAACGTAGGGCAGCCATCGAACCTGTAATAGGGCATTTAAAGCATAACTATCGAATGGTCAGGAACTTTTTAAAAGGAAGCTATGGAAATGCAGTAAATGTAATGTTAGCTGCATCTGCCATGAACTTTAAACGAATGATGAACCTATGGAAAGCAGGTAAAAATATTTTGGTACAACTTTTAAATGACTTGCCAGATCAAATTATTTTACTTATTAAAGGTAAATATCAATTGATTATTCTAAAATATACTTTTTGAGGTTCGACTAAATAAATCATATTTTATGAAAGTAACTGCATTAATTCCCGATGAGATAATAAAAGATGTTCAGGAGTACACCGAAGGGAAAAATATTACCGATAGCCTTATCAAAGCCCTTTCGGATTGGCTTTACATTAAAAGAATCCAAAAATTAAATAATAATGTTAGAAAAAAACCTTTGAAATTTTTTGATGGTTTTAATGCTGAAACAATTCGTAATTCAAGATAAATATGATTTTAGTAGATACAAGTATTTGGATTGAATTCCTTAAGTCAAACCCTGATTTCATAGATGAAATGGAATTATTACTCGAAAATAAAAATGTTATAACCATTGAACCAATTTTTGCTGAATTGCTTTTTGGTTCACGAAGCGGCAAAGAAAGAAACACAATTTTATCTTACTGGAAAGTGTTACCACGAATAAAATTTATTGAAGGTTCATTTTTAGAATCTGCCGACTTTGCTAATAAAAACAATTATCATAAAGTTGGAATCGGTTTGGTAGATACAATATTAATTAAGGCAACAATTAAAAATAATTACAAAATATGGACAAAGGATAAAAAAATATTGAACAACCTTGTCAAACAATTTTTATATAAATCATAAAAACCTGCAAAACCTACAGCCCGGCAAACATAGCTCAGCAAGGGCGCTGTAAAGGGACTTTAAAAAAACTGAAAAATATAAGTTATTAAGCTGCTTCCATTAATCCAATAATAAAACTTACACTACGTAATTAGTCGATGCCGTTTCGCCCCCTTTACCTGTCCAGTTTGTATGAAACACGGTTCCACGGGGCTTATCAATGCGCTCGTAGGTATGAGCGCCGAAATAATCGCGCAATGCCTGTGTTAAATTAGCCGGTAAATTCTCAGTCCTGTAACCGTCAAAATAAGCAAGCGCCGAAGCCATAGCCGGAACAGGTATGCCATTAAGAAATGAAGTGGAAACAATCTCGCGCCAGCCATTTTGCGCTGCAAGGATTCTGGCCTTAAAGTAATCATCAAGCAACAGGTTATCAAGATCGGGATTTTTGTCAAAAGCTTCTTTAATTTTACCAAGAAAAGCCGAACGGATAATGCACCCGCCCCGCCACATAAGAGCCACTCCGCCATAATTCAGGTTCCAGCCATATTCCTTTGCCGCAGCTCTCATTAACAGGTATCCTTGCGCATACGAAACAATTTTTGAAGCATACAGCGCATGTTGTAAATCGTTTATGAATTGTTTTTTATCGCCATTAAAAATTGGTTTTGGCCCAGAAAGTACTTTTGACGCTTTTACGCGTTCATCTTTTTGTGCCGATAAGCATCTTGCAAAAACAGCTTCGCCAATAAGCGTTAACGGACTGCCTAAATCCAATGCAGCAATTCCTGTCCATTTTCCCGTACCTTTTTGTCCGGCGGCATCGAGTATTTTATCAACCAGGGGAATACCGTCAGTATCCTTAAATGCAAGAACATTTGCGGTAATTTCAATCAGGTAGCTGTCCAATTCACCTTTGTTCCATCCTTTAAATATTTCACTCATTTCATCGGCGCCCATGCCCAGTAATTCGCGCATAAGATGATATGCTTCGCTTATAAGCTGGATATCGCCGTATTCAATCCCGTTATGTACCATTTTTACAAAATGACCCGCCCCCTTCTCGCCAACCCAATCGCAACAGGGAGTGCCATCATCAACTTTAGCTGCGATTTTTTGTAAAATCGGTTTCACATATTCCCAGGCAGCCTTTGAACCGCCAGGCATAATAGACGGCCCCGTAAGCGCGCCTTCTTCTCCGCCGGAAATTCCGGTACCGATAAAAAGCAGCCCTTTACTTTCAAGGTATTCTGTACGCCTTGTAGTATCGGGGAAATGCGAATTGCCGCCATCGATTATTATGTCGCCTTTGTCAAGAAATGGGATTAATTTTTCAATTAATTCATCAACCGGGGCACCGGCTTTGACCATTAATATAATTTTACGAGGTTTTTCCAATGAATTGGCAAGTTCTTCAACTGAACAAACACCAAAAAACTTTTTGCCTTTACCGCGTCCATCCATAAAGCTATCTACTTTGCGACGCTCGCGATTATAAACCGATACGGTAAAACCTTTACTTTCAAAATTTAGCGCCAGGTTTTCGCCCATTACCGCAAGGCCTATAAGGCCTATATTTGCTTTCAGTTCCATGATTTTTTCAAAAAAATTGTTCTTAATTTTATAAAATTGCAGCAAAAATATTTAATCTTCAATAAATATAACATTAAACCCGAGAGTCTGCAATTTTTCCTTTAGTTCTGGAGCCCCATTTTTTAATTCAATGGTATATGCCTGAAATTCGCGTCGGACAGGATAATCGTTCCGTTGCTTTTCAAATTCGTAAGGGGCTTTTTTAAGCCTCTCGCTGTCATCTTCAACTTTGTAAGTTGCTTCTATGGCCTCGCATAATATTTCCTGGTCTGTTTTGCCGCCGGCATCCAATTCAAAAAGCTGATTAGGCGGAAGAGGAATTTTTTCAGGACGCCAGTTGTTTAACCCGAGATTGAAAAACCTGCTGAGGGCTTTTACCGACATTGCCGCGCCATTGGCTTTCCCATCGGCTGAATAGCCGGCAATATGAGGGGTAGATATGTCGAGCAAATTCATCAGTTCCAAATCAATGTCGGGCTCATTTTCCCAAACATCGAGCACGGCTCCCTGTAAATTGCCTGATTTTAAAAAATTTTTCAACGCTTCATTATTTGTAACTTCACCCCGGGAGCAATCGATAAGCAAAGTACCCGGATTCAGTTTTTTCAATACAGGTTCGTCAAAAAGGCGGAATGTTTTGTCGGCGCCTTCATAGCTTAAAGGCACGTGAATGGTTATTATGTCGCATTCATGGATTAAACCTTCGAGTGAAATAAACCCGCAAGGGCTTATTTTGCGTGCCAGGGGCGGGTCATTGAGAATAATACGAAACCCAAGAACTTCTGCAAGTTTTACGATTTTTTTACCGACATTTCCTATCCCGACAACTCCCAATGTCCTATCTTCAAATTTGAAGTTATGCTTTTTCGATAAAAATGCTAAAACCGATGCAATATATTGCATCACTGAGCCGGAATTACAGCCTTCAGCATTTGTCCATTTAATACCGTTTGCTTCGCACCATTTGGTATCGATATGGTCGTAACCGATTGTTGCCGTGGCAATGAACTTTACCGAACTGCCTTCTAAAAGCTCTTTGTTGCATAATGTGCGCGTACGTACGATCATGGCATCGGCATTTTTGACCGCTTTACGATCAATTTCGGCGCCCGGCAAATATGTTACTTCTGCAAAAGGTTCCAGGACGCCTTTAATGAAAGGTATTTTATTGTCAATTACAACTTTCATAATAAAGATGATGAATGTAAGATGATGAATGCAAAATGATGAATAATGAATGCTGAATGCTGCATATAATCTGTAATTGATGTTTCATAATTAGTTTTTATTCTTTTTTGCCGATAAAATTATACTGTTCAAAATTTTTAATATTTCGTTAGCCTCGTTTATAAATTTATCGTAAGCACTTTTATATATATAATCACTGTCTTTTAAAATGTTAAGCCAGTAAATTGTTTCTCTGCATTCTTTTGCGGAAATTCCCATTTTATGTATGAAATCACTTTTGCTTTCTGCCGATTGTGCTTCATTAACGTTGGCTCCTATTGAAGTGCCGCTTCTTAAAATTTGTTTTGAAAGAACATATTCTTGCTTTTCCTGTTGTAACGACCTGAATAATTTAACAATTTCAAGTGCAAAAAAGTAAGTTTTAGTAACAATTATATTGGTCTTATTCTCCTTCGTATCATTCATCATTCATCATTTTGCATTCATCATTTAGAATTTATCTTTAAACGCCCACAACCCGAGCGCAGGGTTTGAAATATAATAAATTTCTTCGCCATCAATGACGTTAAACCCATCTTTCATTTTTTTTGGATCATATTTTTTTATCATTTTTCCCAGAGGGGCATAATTAAAATTTACACGCCGGATTTCATCTTCAGTTAAATGCCCGGGGCAATATGTAATTGTAAACCTCTCTTCCGACGAGCCATGAATGAGGTGGGCTGCCGCACTGAGATTATCCTGCAAATCTTCATTTTCATTTATTGCTTTTAAAATTTTTTCGGTTGTCAAATATCCGTATTTGCGAATTAATTTGTCTATTTCTTGGTCTTCGCCAAATTTGTTAAGCCCGGGGGCCAAAATTATCAATTCCCCGTCATCGGCCATCGCCATCCGGGTACGATAAATGCTTTTATTGCCAAGCCATGTGGACTTGAATTCACCAGGATCCAGGTAACAGATAATTTTTTTTAACGGCTTGTCGAGTATTTCAAAATTAACTTTCAATGACAAAGCGGCGGCAAGTTCAAAACATTCCCGGTCATCGCCGATATATAAACCCCGCAATTGTAAGCCCTCAATTTCGTCCCTGCTTATTACGGTTTGAATATGCACAACCGGCAAATTATTTATAAAATGATCGCCAGCATAATCCAGAACTTTTCTCACCGGCGTATCGATGCGGCCCATGATACGTTCCATTCCATAAACCGCCCCGAGAAAATGGCTTTTATTAATTGTTTCCCTTCCCCCTGCGCCAATAAATATATTTTTATTGTGGCCGGCCATACCAATCACTTCATGGGGCACAACCTGGCCGATTGAAAGGATAAGGTCATACCTGCCTTCGATAATTAATTTATTAACCTGTACAGGCCATGAGTAATTTAATTTTCCTTCTGAAACTTCGGCAATGAATGAAGCCGGCACTTTGCCTAAGGTAAATAAATCGTTACGCCAGTTGTGGATACGAAAAAGGTTTTGCGGTATATTTTCAAACATGGTAGATATTTCATCGCTGGTCATTGGCGCGTGGGTTCCCAGCGCAGGTAAAATATCTGTTAAATTGTCTCCAAAATATTCATAAATGTAACGCGTAATTTCTCCTGCCCTGCTGTGAATGCGTGTAAAATCGGGCGGTATAACAAGCACTTTTTTCTTAATCCCGATTTTTGAAAGCGAAGAAAATACTGCATCTCTTAATTCGAAAGATGATATTTTATTTTTTTCTGAACCTTTGGAATAAAACAACATTGTGATAATTTTTTTAATTTCACCCTAAATGCCCAAATGTTTTGAATATTATCAATTAAACATAATTATTCGGGTTGAAGATAACTTCGAAAATTTCTGAATATCGAATCTTATTGCAAACAGTTTATAACAAACAATTAACTTTGTTTGTTAAGATGAAAAAATTTAATTTAGAAACAATTTCGCAATAAACTTCAGCCAATTAAAAAATTTGTTTTTATTGTTGTAAAGTAGTTTTACGGCTGATATAATGAAAATGTGGCCCGAAGCGTTCAAATGCTGCTTTGTCGAGTTCTTCCCGATGCGATGGGTGGGCAATATTAATAATTGCTCTTGCCCTTTCCTGCATTGATTTTCCATAGAGATTCACAATTCCGTACTCAGTAACAAACCAGTGCATATGTGCGCGGGTAGTAACAACGCCTGCCCCGGTAAAAGTGTCGGAGAAATTTTGCTATGCCCTTTGTTTGTTATCGAAGGCATTGCAATAATTGATTTTCCCCCTTTTGAACGGGAAGCTCCATAAACAAAGTCGATTTGGCCGCCAACGCCTGAATAAAATTTTGTGCCGAGCGAATCGGCGCATACCTGGCCCGTCAAATCAACCTGAATCGCAGAATTTATTGCAGTAACTTTTGGGTTTTGAGAAATTATAAACGGATCGTTTGTATAACCGATATCCATCATAAGTACCTGGGGGTTGTTATGGATAAAGTCATAAACTTTTTGCGAGCCCATAAGAAATGAAGCTACAATTTTACTGTGATCTGTTTTCTTATTTGCGCCGTTAATAACGCCATTCTCAACTAATGGTAAAACGCCGTCGGCAAACATTTCGGTATGAATTCCAAGGTTCTTGTGGTTGCCTAATTGCGCCAATACGGCATTGGGAATAGCGCCAATGCCCATTTGCAATGTAGCTCCGTCTTCAATCAGGCTTGCGCAGTTTTTCCCGATAGCGGTTTCAATTTCATCGGGTAAAGAGAAATGAGCCAGTTCAAGGGGGGTATCGTCTTCTACAAAAATATCGACCATTTCAATTGGAATAAGCGCATCGCCGAATGAACGGGGCACATTTGGATTAATAACCGCTATAACCGTATCAGCTACCTCAATTGCAGCTAAACTTGCATCAACTGATGTGCCCATAGATATATAACCATGTTCATCGGGAGGGCAAACCTGGATGATTGCAACATTACAAGGCAGGTATTTATCGCGGTACAATCTTTGGGTTTCCCCTAAAAATACCGGTATATAATCGGCATAGCCTGCCTGGGTCTGACAACGGACATTAGCCCCTACAAAAAATGAGTTGAGTTGAAAAATGCCTTCAAATTCAGCATCAGCATAAGGAGCCGGGCCTTCGGTATGAAGGTGCTGAATTTTCACATTCCTTAATTCTCCTGCACGCCCGCGGTCGCACATAGCTTTTATAAGGCATTGCGGAGCGCTTGCCACACTGCTGAGATGGACATGATCGCCTGATTTGATCACTTTTACAGCTTCTTCCGGAGATATTATATTAATATGTTGTGAAGTCATTTTAAGATTTATAAAATTTTAAATTTCGCAAAGTATCAAAAATAATAATTAATGGACAAATAATTTTCCCCGGATTTAAATCTGGAAAAAATTATTTTGAGCAGAAATTATTCAGAAATATTTTTTAGATGATTTGATAAAATGGCTTACAAAATTAACATTGCATCGCCATAAGTGCCGAAATGGTAATTTTCTTTTATTGCAATTTTATATGCTTTAAATAAAAAGTCGTAACCGGCAAAAGCCGAAACCATCATAAGCAATGTTGAAAGCGGCAAATGAAAATTAGTAACCATTGCAGAAGGCACGTCGAATTCATAGGGCGGAAAAATAAATTTATTTGTCCAACCATCATAAGGTTTAAGCAAACCCGATGTGGTAACCGAGCTTTCAAGCGTCCTCAGGGTGGTTGTGCCAATTGCACAAACTTTGCTCTTTCTTGCTTTAGCTAAATTTACTATGTTTGTAGCTTCTTCGGTAATTATAATCCTTTCGGAATCCATTTTATGTTTCGTTAGGTCTTCAACATCCACAGTACGAAAATTTCCCAAACCAACATGCAGGGTAATGAATGCAAACTCAATACCTTTTATTTCCAAACGTTTCAATAATTCACGGCTAAAATGCAAACCTGCTGTAGGAGCTGCAACAGCGCCTTCGTGCTGGGCAAAAACAGTCTGGTACCGATCGCGGTCTTCAGGTTCAACACTGCGTTTGATAAATTTTGGCAAAGGCGTTTCCCCAAGCCTGTAAAGGGTTTCTTTAAACGAATCATAGTCGCCGTCGTAAAGAAAGCGTAAGGTACGGCCCCTTGATGTTGTATTGTCAATAACTTCTGCAACCAATACATCGTCTTCTCCAAAATAAAGTTTGTTGCCAATCCTGATTTTACGGGCCGGATCGACCAACACATCCCATAAACGCTGCTCGCGGCTTAATTCCCTGAGTAAAAATACTTCAATTTCTGCCCCGGTTTTTTCCTTATTTCCATAAAGCCTTGCCGGAAATACCTTTGTGTTATTGAACACGAATACATCATTCTCGTCAAAAAAATTAATTATATCTTTAAAAATATAATGTTCTATTTCACCCTTATCGCGCCGAAGTACCATTAATCTTGACTCATCACGATTCGGGGCAGGATATTTTGCTATCAGTTCAGCAGGTAAATTAAATTTGTATTGAGATAGTTTCATATTTGAAATATCTATATAATTGGTTAATAAATGACCCTTTAAAGCAACAAGCAAATTTTTTGCAATGTCTTTTTTGTATAACTGATAAAATAAATCGACAGTTGAAATCTATCCTTTGCCCCATCAACCTATTTGTTATCAATCAAAAGCTACATAAAAATGATTAAAACGGTTCAACCGTAATAAAATATGCCAATTTTTATTCTGAAAGTAATTTTAATCTTTTCTTTAATTAATAAAAATTTAGGGTTGCAAAGGAAATAATTTTTTCTCGAATTCGTCAATACTTAATGCATCTTTTATTTGATAATTTCCTGAAATTGTTCTTTTTAGGGCTTTTAAATATGCCCCGCTATTAAGCGTTATACCTAAGTCATTGGCTATTGACCTAATATAGGTGCCTTTGCTGCACAATACCCGAAGCACCAAAACAGGATGATTATATTCCAAAATTTCAAGTTCTTTAATAAAAACTTTTTTTGGTTCCATTACCATATCTATGCCTTTTCTTGCAAATTTATACGCCCTTTTGCCCTGGATAAATTTTGCCGAATATAAAGGCGGTACCTGGTTAATCTCTCCTTCGAACAGTTTAAGTTTTTCCTTTATCAATTCAGTTGTAATATGATCAACGGGATATTCACCATTATACTCTGTTTCCAAGTCGAAAGAAGGAGTTGTTTTTCCGAATTCAATTGTTGCCACATATTCTTTAAATGAATCCTGCAAAGTGGCAATATTTTTGGTTTTTTCACCGGTACAAATTACTAAAAGACCGGTAGCCAATGGGTCAAGTGTTCCGGCATGTCCTGCTTTTACTTTTTTTAAATTATAGCGCTTTTTAATTAAGTTGCTTACTTTTTTTACAACATTAAAAGAAGTCCACGTAAGCGGTTTGTCGATTAGTATTATGTCTCCTTCAGAATATTTATTATCCATATTTTTTAAACGAAACCTGCAAAAATCATGACTAATATGATGATGCCTATAATTATCCGATAATAACCAAATACTTTGAAGCCATGTTTTTGCAAATACCCAATAAAAAATTTAACGGCAAATAAGGCTACAATAAAAGATACTAAGCTTCCAACGCCCAGTGTGCTCATGTTGCTTTTATTTAAAACTTCAGGATGATCTTTATAAACATCATAAAAACTTTTTACAGAAGCAGCAAACATAGTAGGCACAGCAAGTAAAAACGAAAATTCAGCAGCCAGCCTCCGCGTAAGCTTTTGGCTCATACCTCCGATAATGGTAGCTGCACTGCGGCTCAGCCCTGGAAAAATAATTGATAAAGTTTGAAAACAACCAATAATAAATGATTTTCTATTGGTAATATTTTCCTCCTCGTCAATATCAGGAGATTTAAAGAAATTGTCAATAAATAACAATATTATACCTCCTCCTATCATTACTGCGGCAATAAAATAAAGGTTTCCCAAAACGTCATCGATGTAGTTTTTTAACAAAGCCCCAACTATTAATGCCGGGATAACAGCTATAATTAATTTGACATAAAAGTCAATCCTTTTAAAGTCAAAGAATTTTTTCCAGTATAAAACTACTACTGATAAGATAGCTGCCAGTTGGATTACAACTTCAAACATATCAACATAGGGAGAATTGGAGACACCAATCAACGGATTGGTAAATTTCATATGAGCTGTGCTGGAAATAGGCAAAAATTCAGTAATGCCCTCTACAATGGCAAGTATAATAGACTGGATAAAATTCATTAGTATCTTTTATTAAATTATTCTTCGTCTTTAGGTTTTTTCATAATTGCATATATTTCAAACACAAACCCAAAAAGCACAACTATAGGAGCTAAAGTAATCCGCCTGAAACTAAATATTGCATTTGTATTAAAAACATTTGGATTTTCAGATTTTCCTCCTGCCATTAATAAAAAGCCGATAATAATTATTACAAAACCTATAATTAAGAGATAATAATTCTCTTGCCCTAATGCAAATTCTGCTTTAGGGAGTGTGTCTTTCTTTTTTGTATTGGTTGTTGCCATATCAATTTAGTATAAAAGTTCCGTATCAATATTTAAATATTTATTAAGTGCAAAATAAGTACTTATTAAGTTAATAAAAATACCTGTAAAAATTAATCCGCCGAAAAGTATTGAAATAAGCTTGTAATCAACTATCAGGTTTATACCTTGCAACTCGTTTTGTGCAAAATAAACAAGCGAAGTTACAAGACAAATTGAAATTAATGCAGCTATAAAACCATGAATCAGGCTTTTCTGTAGAAACGGTTTGCGAATAAACGCCTTCGTGGCGCCAACAAGTTGCATTGTACGAATAATAAACCGATTGGAAAAAACAAGCAATCTTACTGTATTATTTATCAGGGCAATTGCAATTAAAAATAACAATCCGCTAAAGCCCAATATTACAAGGCTTATTTTTTTAATATTCTCGTTTACCAAATGTATCAGTGATTTTTCATAAACAATTTCCTGGATTAATGGATTGTTTTTTAATTGATTTTCAATTTTATTGATAAATTCAGGATTTGCATAAATTGCATATAATTTAACTTCAATGCTTGATTGCAGGGGATTATCCCCGATTATACTTACAAAATCCTCGCCCAGGGTTTGGCTAAATTCCCTTGCAGCCCTTTCGCGCGTGATATATTCGGTTGATTTTACATAAGGCAAAGCGTCGATATCTTTTTGTAATTTCATAATATCCACTTCGCGGGTATCCGGATTTAGAACAACTGTGAAGTTTATGTTTTCTTTAACAAAATCGGAAAGCTTTTTAGCATTAAGCAATAACAAACCTACAAGCCCCAGCATAAACAAAACTAATGCAAGACTTATGGTTGTTGTGATGTATGAACTTTGTAATCGCCGTTTATTAACTTTATTCTCTTTAACCGACATAAATAAATCTCCTGAAGCCTTCTTATGAGGACTTTAAAATAATTCTTCTAATTTTCTATCAAAATAAAAACAATTTATCCTTTTTATGCAATATTCGACAAACCAACTATTCGATAATTTTTGTCCAGCCAAATTTATCAGGTTCTTCCCCAAACTGGATGGCCGTAATTTTGCTATAAAGTTTTTGTGAAACTGGTCCGGGCTTACCGTCTTTGCAGTAATTATAAGTTACTCCCAAATCGGGATCAACAATGGTTTTGACTGGGGTAATTACTGCTGCTGTGCCACAAGCGCCAACTTCTTCAAATGTGTCCAGTTCGTTAATCGGTATTGGCCTGCGTTCGACTTTCATTCCTATGTCAATGGCAAGCTCCGTAAGGCTTTTATTCGTTACTGAAGGTAAAATCGATTTTGAGTCTGGCGTTATATAAGTATTATTTTTAATACCAAAGAAATTTGCTTGTCCGCTTTCATCAATATATTTTTTTTCTTTTGCGTCTAAATATATGGCCGTTGAATAGCCTCTTTCCTGTGCCTGGCGAATAGAAATCAAACTGGCCGCGTAATTGCCTCCTACTTTTATATGGCCGGTACCTAATGGCGCGGCCCTATCATAATCGCGGCATATCATCATATTAACAGGCGTAAAACCTTCTTTGAAATAAGACCCTACAGGATTAACGAATACAATAAAAAGATATTCTTTTGCAGGCTTTACGCCTAATTCCGGCCCTGTTCCAAATAAAAAAGGCCTGATATAAAGTGTTGCGCCTGTGCCATAGGGCGGAATATATTTTTCATTAAGCTTTACAGCTTTAACAACTGCGCTCATAAAAATCTCCTCTGTAATTTCAGACATAAGGATGTAACGTGCAGTATTTATCATACGTTTGGCATTTTCTTCCGGCCTGAAAATCCTAACTTTACCATCTTTGCCACGATATGCTTTTAATCCTTCAAACGCTTCCTGTCCATAATGCAGGCATGTAGCGGCCATATGCATATTTATATATTCTGAAGAAGATATTTCCAATTCGCTCCATTTGCCATCCCTCCAATAGCAACGAACATTATAATCCGTTTTGTGATAAGAAAACGGAAGGTTTTTCCAATCAATACTTTCCATTATTAAAGCCTGCTTTTACAATAAAAATTTGTTTAAAATTTATTTATTATTTTACCGTATAAAAGTAAACAATTAATTATTATAAAGTGAGCAGCCTATCGACTGCTCATTTTAATATTTTTATTTTTTAACAAATTGATTAAATAATCACTTGTCAGATTTTCTTGATGCCAAAAGTATATTTTCAATTTGTTGTTCAGAACTGACATCACGTAATGCATTTGCTACATGTGTATAAAATTTATGATTTGACAAAAGAACGATCTGCATTTTGTCCCATTCTTCTTTTGAAGTAACTTTTCTTTTATCGTACAATTCTTTAAAATATAAATTATTTAGGTTTATAAAGTCAGCCCTTGAAATATAAAACATACCAGCGTCGAGTAATATTTCCTCAACCCTGCTTTTAGGTTTTTGCATTCGTTTAGTAGCTTCAATGAGTTCTACAATAGCATCAATTTGTTCAGGCGAATATTTAAATTTTGGTAACAATTCGCGGGCATAATTAATACTATAATCTTCATGGTTATCGTAAGCCCAAATATATCCCACATCGTGTAAAAGAGTTGCGGTATGGAGCATAAGTTTTTCTTCATCCGATACATTTTCTGCCCTGCAAAATAAATCGACCAAATTATAAACATCGCGAGCCCTTTCAACGTTATGAAAATATAAATCGCCTGGCAATTCAGCGCTCAATTTTTCGAAAATAGCTTCTTCCAAATCAAGCAATCTCAGAAGCTGAAGTTTAATAAAGAATTTTTTATTAGGGATGTATTTTGTATCTATTGCAAATTCAGGCTTAATGCCTTCTACAAAATACATATCAATATCGCCTTTATATTTTACAGGCATTTTACCCCGATGTTCGCAGATGAAAAAATCCTTTACCAATTCATAGGTATGTCCGGGAAAATATTAACTTTACCGGCTTCGCCTGAAGATTCCATCCCGCTTGCAGTGTTTACGGTGTCGCCCCAAATATCGTACGACATTTTTTTATGTCCTACAACCCCGGCAATTACCGAACCGGTGTGAATGCCGATACGTAAATCCCAGATGTCAATATTTTTCGATTTTAATTCCTGCATATATTCTATCATTTCCAAAGCGGCCAGAACCACTTCAACCGGGTTGGTAATGTTTTTGTGCGGGATGCCGCCTGCACACATGTATGCATCGCCAATGGTTTTAATTTTTTCAATATTATACTTTTCAACAACCATATCAAATTGAAAGAAAAATGCATCGAGCTGGTCAATAAGCAATTCCGGGTTCATGTGTTCAGCAATTTTTGTAAATCCCTGAATATCTGAAAAAAGAACTGTTACCATGGAAAATTTATGCGAAGTAGCTTTGCCGGTTAATTTTAATTCATCGGCTGTGCCTTTAGGTAACAAATTTGCGATTAGCACTTCGCTCTTTTCTTTTTCTTTAAGAATTTCTTCAGTACGTTCGAAAACAATTTTTTCAAGATTTTCCTTGTTTCTTAAAAATATCCAAGTGTGCCAGCGCAAAGCGACAAATATTATTATCAAAAAAACTATAAAATAGAAAATATAGGCGGGTAGTGTCAGATAGAATGGATGTGAAATATAATACTGCAGGTTTGTTTCGTCAGAAACAGAACCATCGATATTTAATGCCCCGATAACTAAATTGTATTTCCCCGGAGGAAGGTTATGGAAACTGAATATGCTTTCGCGTGTCCAATTGGTCCATTTTTTATTATAGCCTTCCAGTTTGTAGCCGTACCTTATATATGGCTCACCTTCAAAACAAGTTGAAGATACTTCAAAAGTTATATTTTTAAACCTGTAATTAATTTCCGGGTCTTCAAGTTCAATTCTTAAAACTGAATCTTTGCCAATAATTATTCTTTTAATTATGGCAGAGAAATTCCGCTAATGGATGCGCTTCATTATCAAATTGAAGAAGCTTGTTTTCTCCACCAATCCAAACATTTGAAGAATCGATATATATCGGGCTCATATTAGTTCCGGTATTAAAAAATACCGGTTTTCGGAAATTTTTGTTTTGCGATGTTTTATACATCAAAACCCCTTGTAGATGTTCAATTGAACTTGAAATATAGTACCACTTGTTTCCAAACCTGTCTGCAGAAGCTTCCACCAACCAGGGAATTTCTTTTAAATAACTGAGATCGGAAACCTCAACATTTTCGAACTTGTTTTTTGCCGAATTATAGCTTAAAATTGAGTCGGGATAACAAATCCTTACGCCTTTTGGAGTTGATAGTATATGAAAATTCACAGTTTCTGCGGGAAGTCCGTTTGCTTCCCCGAAAATTAAATAATTGCTATTGGATTTAAAATAGTCTTTTTTGTCGGACAACATGAGAAGCTTATTACTTGAGGTTTTTATCCAAACAGTATTGTCGTTTTCAATGGATATTTCTAAAACTGCATAACCATTTAGCTGAAAGCTTTTTAACAACTTCAAATTTATCGTTAACATATTTTATAACCGTTAAGCCCTGTTCGTTCCCTAAATAATACGTTACATTATTTAACCTGGCATTAACTATACAATTAATATCATCCTTAAAAATTAATTTTGCTTCGTCTTTCTCTAATTTATAAATTCCGGTTGGGGTAATAACAAATAAATTTTTCCCGTCGATTTCCAATTTTATACATTCATTAACAATCCCTTCGACTTTTGAAAAATAAGGCTGGTTAAAAATTCTGGTGCTTGAATTATTAACTATCCCGCCTTTCAACAAACCATTTGAAGTTGCTAAGTAAAGCAACCCGTTAAACCTGATAATATCATTTCACATTTCCTGAAATTCCTGCAAAATGGCTATAAACTTTTATGGGTAAATTTAATTCAATCCTGCTAATTCCCTTGTCGTGCAACACCCAAAGGTTGCCAACCTTGTCAAGATGCAGGTTGTTTACAGTATTATCCAATAATCCTTTGTCAACGCCAATAGTTTTTATTGTATGCAAATTATAGTTATAAATAATTATACCGGCGCTTTTAGTGCCAATAACAAGGTTATTACCCTGGATGAAAATAGCATCGGAGAAACCTGCTTTATCAAGATACGTCTCAAATCCGAATTTTAAAGGCGCTATCCCATTATTATTGAGTTTTAGAAATGATGGATTTTCTTTTGATTTTATCAGGAAATAATTTTCAAATGGAAGAATTGATTCAATACTCATTTTGGAAACTTTATCCCCATTCTAATTTCTAATTAATTTCCCCATTGAAAAATTAAATAGCCCTGATTCAATATTGATAAACAAAAATGTCTTCCGCAACTTTAAATAATTGAAGTTTTATTTTGCTGCTGTCGACAATTGAAAAATTTGTGCCATCGAACTGAAACAATTTCTTGTCATTATTAAATATTATCAAACCATTCGATACGTAAACATTGTTAATCTGACCAAATGAACTGTCATTTTTATTATTATTATCGACAATAGGAATAAGTTGAGGAAGGCTGTATTTATAAAGCTTTACCAGCCCCAATGAATTGAAACCGGTGTAGAAAATAGATTTCTGATTGGAAAGAACATTTATTTGTCCTTTTAATTTTATGGACATAAATTCATTGCCATAGAAAATAATAATTTTATCTTTAGCCCCGATAAGGAAAATTCCCGAAGAATCTTCATAAACAGAAAATTTTCCTACTATAAATAAAAATTTGGGAAAGAAAATTTTTGAATTAATGGAATCCCTGATTCTGTAAGCCTTATGGGGTTATTGGAATAGGCAGGTGAAATAAAAATTATAATAAACCCTAAAAAAAAACAACTTGATTTTATAATTATTTTAATAAAATTCATAAATTAGGGCGTAATCATTAAACTAAAGATTTAGCAATCAAAAATACTATATTTCTAAATCAGTTCATATATTTGGACAAATAAAAAGAATGCTATGGAAAGTAAAATTAAGACAATTTTGGTGCTTTGGGATTTTACGGTAAAATCGGAATATGCGTTTGCCCATGCTGTTAATTTATCCATTACTACCGGAGATGAAATAGCGTTATTGCATGTTGCAAAATCTGAAAATGAATTTGAAACGTTACAAAAAAAACTTGAAGATATTGCCGAAAAGTTAAATGAAACTCATAAAATAAAACCTAAAAGTTGTTGTGCTAAAAGGAAGTATTTACAAAACCATAAGTAAATATGCATCTGAAAACAATATAGAAGCAGTTGTAATGGGAACTCATGGTGTAAGTGGAATCGAGCGGTTTATTGGCAGTCGGGCTTTAAGGGTTATCCGGGGTAGCCGTGCTCCTTTCCTTATAGTTCAGGACAATCCTAAATCGGCCGAAAATCGAAACTATTATATTCCCTATTGATTTCAAAAAAGAAAATAAGGAAAAAATCAAATGGGCACATTACCTGTATAAACTATATCATTTTAGCATTTACATTGTACATCCAATTGCATCAGACAAGTTGTTTCGCAGAAATATTCACTCAAATATAATTTTTACAAAAAAATATTTCGAAAGCGCCGATATTACTTTTGACATTAAATCAGTTGGTAAAAAAGCAAACTTTGAAAAAGAAATTATTGAATATGCTGCTGGATTAAATGCAGACCTTATCCTTATTATGGCTTCAAGAGCATTAACCCTTGCTGATTATTTAATTGGCCCATCAGAACAAAAAATATGCCAACGATGTAAAAATTCCTGTAATGGTAGTAAACCCAAAACCTAAGGAATTTTTAGGCAGTTTCAGTGCAACTGGAGGATAAAATTTGTCCCCGGTATTATTTTTAAACTTCAACTCTCTGCGGGTTGAAATTTGTCATCAACTATTTTAAACCACATTAGGTTCTCCATAAAGCCTTTTCAGGCAAATTCATATCCTAACTCTATTCAGAATTTATCGCCAGCTAACTCAAATTTTTATATTGATAGGTAAAAATACCAATAGTCGGGTGGTAAATATGTCATAGGGAAAAGATGCCCGAATTCTAGGTCTTTCGTTCTATTTACTTACACCGGACTTTAATATAATTTTGAAACATCAGCAAAATAATTATTATGGGCAAACTGAATGATGAATTAATGCTTGATGTGCATTTACAGGAAGGGTTAAAAGCATGTATCAATTGCGGAACCTGTACCGCTATTTGCCCGGCAGCCGAGTTTTATAATTACGACCCACGTGAAATTGCCGATACAGTCCAATTTGGGGATGACAAAGAAATTGAGAAACTTCTGAAAAGCGATACTATTTGGTATTGTGGAGAATGTATGAGCTGTAAAACCCGATGCCCCCGTGACAATGCACCCGGTTTAATTATTATAGCACTTCGGGCAATGGCACAGGAAAAAGGTTATTTTACCGAATCGGAAAAAGGCCGCCAACAATTGTATATAAAACGCACAATTGGAAATTGGATTTTAACCACAGGTTATTGCCTTTATCTCGAAGGCGTTGGAATTGACGGCCATCCTGAACAAGGCCCTGTTTGGGATTGGCGTCAGAAACATTGGGCTGACGTTTTTGAACGTTTAGGTGCAAATTATAAAGGTAACGGGCCAGGCATTATGAGAAAAATTCCTGACGAAGCGCTTGAGGAAATAAAGAAAATATTTGATATTACAGGGGCAACTGAGAGATTTAAAAAAATAGAAGAATTTTCTTTAAAAAAATCCATCGAAATGGGCTTGGAAATTAAAGACGGAATTGATAACGAATACGTCCGGCATATTTATTCAAATAATAATAATACGCACAACTTAAGATGAACAATGAAGCTAAAATGACAATCTGGAAAAATTATCAGAAAGAAATTGCCGATGACCATTATTTTTATTTGCGCAGTTGTGTTAGGCAAACATTTTTTCCAGGCGCTGAAACTACTTTTCTTCGAATAATGAAAGAAGAACTTGGAAAAGATATTTATGAAGACCCTGCCCATACCACTTGCTCCGGCATTGGTTATCACGGCGATATTGTGCCTTTCGAAACTTCAATGACTATTGCAGCCCGCCAGTTTGCGCTTATGACCGAAAACGGTTATGAAAATGTTCTTCCATCATGTATAACTTCATTCGGATTATATTCAGAAGTTCTTGACACATGGCACCATCATCCTGAAATACTTGTAAGAGTGCGGCAGAACCTAAAGAAAGCTACCGGCCGTGAATTTGAAATTCCAAAAAATATGGCCCACGCAAGCGATATTATCTACAAATTCAGGAATGAAATTGCAGTCAGGGCAAAACATAAATTGATAAACACAATAACCGGCCAGCCTTTACGTGCCGTTGAACATATAGGTTGCCACTACTCGAAAATGTTTCCCCAGCAAGGCGTTGGTGGGGCAGAATATCCTTATGTACTGGTAGGCATGATCGAATCATGGGGCGGCGAAGTGATTGATTATCCTGAACGCCGCCATTGTTGCGGTTTTGGCTTCAGGCAATATCTGGTGAAAGCAAACAGGGGATTTTCTGTTGCCTGTTCAAAAAAGAAATTTGAATCAATGGAGCCTTATAAGCCTGATCTTATCCTTACCAACTGTCCAGGCTGTCCTATGTTTCTCGACAGGTGGCAATATGCAATCAGCGAACTGGAAGGTAAAACTTATGGCCAGGATGGGTTGGGCATTCCGGTGCTCACTTACGAAGAGCTTGCCGGCCTTGTTCTGGGTTACGATCCGTGGGATATTGGCCTGCAATTGCACCAGGTGGCCATGGAGCCTCTGCTTGATAAGATGGGAATTGTTTATGACCCAAAAAAGAAATACCTGGGGCCAAATGGAAAATTTATGGGAAAACCATTAATGCCCGAAATGCTAAAATCATATTGTTAATGCTAAAAAATTAATTTGAAGAAAAGTGAGTTAAATAAATGAAGAAAAATAAAATAACAGTTATCGGTGGCGGTATTGCAGGAATGGAGGTTGCCGGCAACTTAGTTTCTCTGGGTTTTGAAGTAACCCTGCTTGAAAAAAGCAACAAACTCGGCGGACATGTTGCCAATTGGCATCATTTGTTCCCCGACCAAAAACCGGCTTTAGAAATAGTAAATCAATTAAAGTCCACAATTCAGGATAAAGTTGATGTACACTTTAGCGCAGAGGTACATAAAATAAACCGCACAAACGGAAATTTTACACTTAATTTAACCGATGGCCAAAACATTGAAACCGATGCAATAGTTGTTGCTTCCGGGTTCGACTTGTTCGATGCTGCCAAAAAAGAAGAATACGGTTACGGGATTTACGATAATGTAATTACATCGGCTGACCTGGAAGAAAAATTCAATTCGGGAAAACCTATTAAAACTTTGAACGGTAACATACCAAAAAGAATTGCATTTATACATTGCGTAGGTTCGCGCGATGAAAAGGCAGGCAATTCATATTGTTCAAAAGTTTGTTGCGTAACAGCCATTAAACAGGCAATTGAAGTAAAAAAAGCAATAACCGATGCCGAAATATATTGTTTTTATATGGATTTGCGAATGTTCGACCGCTACTTTGAAAGCATTTATTATGAAGCCCAAACAAAATATGGTATCCGTTTTATCAGGGGACGACTTTCCGAAGCTTGCGAAAACCAGGACGGCACCCTGGCTTATTAAAGCAGAAGACACATTAACGGGCAGGCCCCTGAAACTGACAGTGGATATGACCGTGCTGATGGTTGGTATGGTATCATCCAAAGGTACAATGGAATTGTCCAATAAATGTTCATTGCTGGTGGACAACGATAATTTCATTAAAACGTCCGATGTTCATGCTAAAATTAATTTAACAGGTGCCGAAGGTATTTTTGTTACAGGCGCGTGCACAGGCCCTAAATCAATAGCTGAAACTCTTACCGATGCCCGTTCAGCAGTTTTGCAAACGGTAAATTATTTAAGCAACAACAATCATCAGGCTACCTAATTGGGAATATAATTATATCTGGTTCTGAAATAATAAAAAGTTAAAATGCCGAACTGGGGATATACAGTAAATAAGGATAATCAAATTGATTTTGATAAGAATAGCTTTGATATTAAGCAAAAAGTTATCGGGCTGGAACCTTCATTTGAATATTGCATGGCTTGCGGCACGTGTTCCGGGACTTGCAGCGCCGCAAATTTCACACAGTTTAGTTTACGCAGGATTAATATTCATATTTCCAGGGGAGAAACCAATGATTTGCTGAAAGAAATTTCGAAATGTATGTTGTGTGGGAAATGTACCTTGTTATGCCCGCGAAATGTAAATACAAGAAACCTTATTTTAAGTATGAGAAAAGTATTTGACGGCAATTAGCTAATTAACGTGAGTTCGATATAATATATGTGTAAATTTCATATAATCAAGAACAAAGCAAGTCCCCCTTTGAAAAGGGGGCAGGGGGATTGATATTTTTTGGCAATTTAGCAAATAAGAATCCAATCCCCCTACCCCCTTCGCCAAGGGGGAATAACGCAACAGTCATATTTTAAATATCTTATACATCGAACTCACGTTAATTAGTTTAATTGATAGGAGGCTTAAAATTATGAAATTCGATTGGTTTGTTGTACCGTTTCTTGCAGGTTTTAATTTTATGCTTTTATTTTTGGCTTTTAAATTTACCAAATGGATAATTGCTTTAACCAAAAATGAAAGACTGAAACTTGTTAAACATATCTTTAGTTTTTCCATTTTTATATCCCTGAAAGAGATTCTGAAAGAAGCATTGCTACATTTTAAAATTTACAGGACAAATCCTTTACTCGGCTATATGCACATGAGCATTGCCTTTGGCTGGTTCATGCTTATTATGATAGGAAACCTGCAGGTGAAAATTTTCAGCCCCGATCCATTTCATCATTCATATTACCCTATTTTTCTGAAATTTTTCGAACCCAATCCAATTTCCTATCGCTTTGACAAAATTCTTAGTTTTTTAATGGATTTTTTCCTGTTAATAGTACTTTCAGGAATTACTATGGCTTGGTTAAAACGCTTTCGCTCTAATTTATTTAACATGAAGCGGACAGCAAACCATATTCTGGGAGACCGCTTAGCCATCACATTCATATGGTTTATTTTTCCATTAAGGCTTATTGCTGAAAGCTTGAGTTCGGGCATCCACCATAACGGGAATTTTCTTACGGGAACAATGGGGAAATTTTTTGCCGCATTTTTGCCTGTTACACATTTGCATTATCCCGCATGGTGGGCATATTCTATCGTCCTGGGTTCATTTTTTACCTTCCTTCCCTTTTCAAGGTACATGCATATTCCGGCTGAAATATTATTAATTATTTTTCGTAATGCTGGCCTGAAAACCAATAAGAAAATAGGCGCTTATTCCCAGGTTGAACTCAATGCCTGTTCGCGGTGCGGGATTTGCATTGATAAATGCCAGTTATCGTCAGCTTTAGAAATTAATGATATTCAACCTGCATATTTTATCAGGGACATTCGTTACAATATATGCAAATACGAATCTGCGCAGAATTGCCTTATTTGTGGGCGGTGCAATAACGCCTGTCCGGTAGGTATTGAATCTACTGAATTGCGTTTGGCAAAACGAATTGAATTTAACAACCGGTTGACCAACGATTTTTCATACATTCCCGAAACACGGTCAATCAAAGCTGATGTATTATATTTTGCCGGATGCATGACCCATTTAACACCTTCAATTAAAAATTCAATGTCAAAGATTTTAAACCAATCAGGCGTTTCATGGGAATTTCTCGATAAGGATGGCACGGTATGCTGCGGAAGGCCGCTTATGCTTGCCGGTCAGATGGAATCGTCCCGCATGTTGGTTGACAAAAATACAATAGCAATAAAATCTTCAGGCGCAAAAACATTGGTAACCTCCTGCCCTATTTGTTACAAAGCTTTCAAAGAGGAATATAACCTCGGCATTGAAGTATTGCACCACTCGCAATATATATTGCGTTTGATCGAAAACAACAGGATATTTGTAAAAAAATCGGCGAAAACAGCCATTTATCATGATCCCTGCGAATTAGGAAGAAATTCCGGCATTTACAACGAGCCGAGGGCAGTAATAAATCACGCCCTAAAGCTTGTTAATGCCGATAACGAATATGAAAACAGCCCTTGTTGTGGCGGAAGTTTGGGAAATACCTATTTGAACAATAACCTGAAAAAGCAAATTGCCCATGATGCTTTGGAAAAATTAGATATTGTTAATGCCGATATATTGGTTACAGGTTGCCCTCTTTGTAAAAAAACATTTAACTCGGTTACCGATAAACCGGTTGTGGATATTGCGCAACTTGTAGCAAGCAATATAACGCCTGTAACACATGGAGAGCCTATAAATGCAACCCGGCAGGTAAAAGAAAAAGCAGTGTACTCTTTAAAATAATTTTTTCTCCTCGTTAAGAGGTTGTTTAAATTTTATTTAGGAATTTTATTAAACATTATTCTAATCATAGACAATCTAACCATTGCTTCACTGCAACAAGGCAGTAGTTCATAGTCTTTTGCAAGCCTGTGTTGAAAATTGAACCAGCCAAATGTTCTTTCAACAATCCATCTTTTGGGCAATACATTGAAGCCAGATACTCCGGCTACTTTTACCACAACTTCTAATACCCAGCCAAAAACTTTCATTGTCCATTCTACTAATTCACCAGTGTATCCTTGATCTACCATGATCTTTTTCAGACGGGGTATTTATATTGAACATTCTTTAATAATAATTTTGCACCCTCCCGGTCATTAATATTTGCATCATGAATTACTATCGCCATTAAAGAATTTGATGCCTGTTTTATAAATAAACAGAACTATTAAACAACTAAAAACCAATGGTAAAAAAGCGCCGAAAATTTCGAGATACCGAAAAGCTTAATCCAGTAATGAAGTATAATTTCAAATAATGGAGGATTATTGCCGGTGATCAATTGTTTAATAATCGAAACAACATCGAGCTGGGCGTGATATATTGAGAACGGCTCATCTATGGCTATTGACTGGGCGCTGAAATAAATAACCTTTAAAACAAAATTTAAAATAATTAAGAATATAAGGAATGATATACATTTCTGATTTCCGGCTACTGAATAAAGCTTTCATAAAATATAATTATTGGTTTTAAACAGAATTTAATTTTTTGTAAAAACCAAAGATAAAAAATTGAATAATAAAATAAATATGACAGGTACTATATTTGAGAACCATTTAGGCAACGACCTTGCTGCAATGAATATTAATTTAAAATGATAATTCTGGTTTTTATTTAATAAGTCGTTTTCAACAATATTCCCCTTCATTTTCTATAAAATCAAAATTGTTTGTATCCCTTTATTATCAACGGCTTGAAAATTTTGTTTAAAAAGCATAAAAAAAATATGAATAATATGGGTTACTTTTTTTCAAGTTATAGCATTAATAATAAAATACGATGCTATAATATGAAAAGGAATTTAAAAAATGAAATTTGGAAGAAGCTGAAATTCCGCGGTCTTGCTAAAAATGAGAGATATGAAATTTCGAATTATGGAAGGCTAAAAAGTTTTAAAAGAGATCCATCAGGTTTAATATTAAAAAATACAGTAATAAAAGGATATGAAGTTCTTGTCGTTAGAATTAACAAAACCAAATCAACAACAAAATATATCCATAAGTTGGTAGCGGAACATTTTATTCCCAAATTTAATGAATTGCAAAAACATGTTATCCACCTCGATTTTAATAAAAGGAATAATCATGTATCGAATTTAATTTGGGTAACCAGGCAAACTATGTTTGCACATCAGAAAATAAATCCAAATTATAAAAGAGGCTGCTCATTTTACAACGCTAAATTAAATGAAGACGATGTGATACGCTTAAAATTGAAGTTACTAAAAAAGGGAGATCGCAAGCTTTATACTATAGCTGAAGAGTTCGGTATTACCCATACACAATTAAACCGGATACGCAATGGGGAAAATTGGGCGCATATAAAAATTAATAATTGAATTCTGCTTTATAAGCTTCCTGTTAATTTTATTCTTCTTTTTCAGTTATTTCTAATTTTATACCTCCTACCCATGAAGCAAGCATATTATAAATTAATGCCGTAAGTGCGCTAAATATAAAACCTAAAAGGCCAAATGCTATTGGCATAAACAGAAATCCGGCAATGCCAAGGCTTGCCCCAAGTGAAGAAGAAAAATTGCTATCGGTTCTAAAAAATGAACCAACAAAAAACATTATAAAACCTACAAATATGCCGACAATAAGCCCTAAAATTGCCATGCTGAGGCCATAGATTTTTGCAAGCGATAACGTGTGAATCTTTTTTATTTCCTTCATGGTATGCGAATTTTTTAATTTTTTAATTTAAAATTAGTTCGTTAAGTTATAAATATAGCCTCGTGAAAGTACTGAATTTAGTGGATTTTGGTGTTTTAGTGTTTTTGTGGCTAAAAGTATTTTAAAAATGCCACCAAATCACCAATTCACCAAATTTCACAAAAAAAATTAAACTTTAAAATATTTTAATAATTATGGTTCAAATTATTTATTCTGCAAATTAAATTACAATTTATTTACATCAATAAAAAAATTTAATTTTTTAACCATGCAATTGTTTTATTTACTCCTTCTTCAAAACTTATAAATTTGCAGCCAAGTTCATTTATTGCTTTATCGTTGCCTATTTCCCAGTTATAATTGAATTTTCGGACGAGGGCAGGCGTAATTAGCGGTTTGATGCGTGTAATTTTATTGAAAAAAATCATCGCATAAGCTACTCCAAGCATAGCAGGCAGTGAAAAACCAATTAATTTATGGCTTCTATCAGTAAGCTTATCTATAGTTTTAAAAAGTTGCCTGTATGTAATATTTTCGCCGCCTAAAATATACCGCTCTCCCGATTTGCCATTTTGCATAGCCAATATATGCCCGTTTACAACATCGTCAACATACACGTAATTTCCAATACTGTTCCCGTTTCCCGGCAATATGTGCCATTTCCCTTCGGTATATTTTTTTATCATTTTCGTAACGCTGTTACTTTCGCTTATTATACCCGGACCGAATACCCTTGTCGGGTTGACAATAATAATCCTCAAACCGGGTTTTACCCTGTCAATTATAATTCTTTCAGCTTCAGCCTTCGATCTTTCATAGCCTGTAAAAAAAGGAACCGTAGGCTTGGAATTTTCATTTATGATGCCATTTTGCGATGGGCCAAAAATACCTGCAGTTGAAGTTACAACAATATTATTTATCCCAACTTTTTGCGCGGCATCCAACACATTTACTGTTCCCTGAACATTTTGCCTTGTAAAATCCCCGGGTTTATTTCCCCACACATTTGCAAATGCAGCAACGTGAAATATTTGTTCGCAACCTTCCATTGCCTTTTCAAGGCTATCAACATCAAGAATATTGCCTTGAAACCATTTAATGTTTTCAAAGTCCATATTAAGCGTTTTGCTTTTGTTACGATATATTGCATGCACTATATGGCCTTGATCGGATAAACGTTTTGCCAAATGATACCCGATAAAACCGGTAGCGCCTGTAAGAAAAATATTCATCCTGCTTTTATTTCTTTATGATATTTTATAGAAAACCATTCATTTGAAAGCGCCAAACAACAATGGATCCAGAAAGCGCCCCAAATAGTTCCAAAATGTATTGTTATTAAACAAAAAATAATTCCCAACGGTATTGAACCTAATGTTTCTTTTTTCCCTTTGTGCAAATGAACTAATGAATAGAAAACAACATTGATAATTATTGATGCAAAAATCCCTATTTCTCCAACACAATTAAATAAAAAAAATCCCCTGAACATAAACTCGTATGCGAATAAATAAGCAATCCAACTTATTGCGCTTAACAACAGTAATGAAAATGGCCATGCCCTTGCCCTTATTTGCGGATATTTTGCAAGGTTTTCGGGCGACCGCGATGCAACCCAATTTATTAAAACCAATATTCCGCCAATAGTAACAATTATAATGAAGGAAGAAAAATTTAAATGAATTGCAAGCCACGATTTATAAAAAGAATCATTTTTGAACGCTACCAACATCAAAGCAGGGAATATTCCAAAACATAAAACACCTGTTAACCTCTGGAACAGAACAAATTTTATTTGGCCGGCTTCTTCACCTGAATTTTTAACGAAGAACCTTGCTATTATTTTATTATTGCTAACAAAAAAAAATGCGATAAATGCAACAGTTAATGTAGAAATTGATAATACCGTACTATAAAATTTTATATTTTCCATAAATTAATATGCATAATCTATACAAACCCTGGTTTCTCTTATTTTACTTATAAATTCATTTACTTTTAAATGTTCGGGATGACGTATGTAGGCTTTCAAATTATCATGTGAATCAAATAAAACAATTAAAACGGCATCAAAATTTGCAGTATCCGCCTCCGGCAGATTGATTCCAAATTCCAATTCCTTTATAAGTGAAATCTTGTATTTTAAAGATACCAGCATTTCTTTCATAATAAGAATATTTTCCGGTTTTGCCTTACCTTCAGCAAAATCTTTTATTTTCCAGCATACAATATGTTTTATCATATAAATAAATTTTTTTAATATACAATACTTTAATTCTTCATTTGAAATTAGTTATAATTTCTCTATCATGCCATGCTAATTTAACGAATTTAGTTAAATTATAAATTTATAAAACATGCAAAAGCTTTGCTGGTTTATTAGATTGAATATTAAGTTTTATTTAAATTTTAAATTATTGCTTAAAGCTTTGTTTAAATTTAACTATATGTTAAAAGTATTTTTATCTTAAAAATTTAAAAAAGAATATTAATTTTAAGAAAAAAAAGACGGTAAAAAATAAGTTGTTATGAGTGATATAATGTCGTTTGGTTTGTTTCTGCTTTTTTGTATTCCCGTAATTACTATAGTAATTAGGTTGCTTTTTAAAAACACAATAATTAAAAATATTGCCGTAATAATGTTCATAGAATTATTGGGAATAAGCTTTATGAGTTTTATTGTAGGCCAAATTGGAATTAAAGCTATATTTTGGTTTTTCCCATTAGCAATAGTTTGGTTTTTAAGCGGTACTTATTTTATTATTATTTTGATACAAAAGCCATTTAAAAGTATATTAAATAACTTAGATGAACTTGCACAGGGAAATTTGAAAATAGAAGTAGACAACAATGTTACAAAAAGAAAAGATGAATTGGGAGATATAGCCAGATCAACTGAAACACTGGTACAACAATTATTGCAAATAGCATCTCAGATTAAAAAAAGTTCCGATAACCTTGTTGATCTGAGCGAAAGGATTAATAAAGATGCGGGGCAATTATCGCAGGGGGCAGCGGATCAGGCATCTTCGGCCCAGGAAGTATCTTCAAGTATGGAAGAAATGGTAGCCAATATTCAGCAAAACACCGATAATTCAAAAGAAACTGAAACAATTGCGGTTGAATCTGCAGCAGGTATTAAAAAAGGAAATACTTCAGTTGTAACAGCTGCTGAGTCAATGAAAAAAATTGCTGAAAAAATATCTATTATCGGCGACATAGCATTTCAAACAAATATTCTTGCGTTAAATGCAGCAGTTGAAGCTGCACGCGCCGGCGAGCATGGGCGCGGGTTTGCAGTCGTATCTTCTGAAGTCCGCAAACTTGCTGAAAATAGTAAAGCTGCAGCCGATCAGATTAACGAGCTTTCTGCGCAAGGCGTAAATATTTCCGAAACTGCTGCCAATGAATTAAACACAATTGTTCCCGAAATTGAAAAAACAGCCAAATTGGTCCAGGATATTACTGCTGCCAGTATTGAACAAAATGCAGGTGCAGAACAAATCAATAGCGCCTTACAACGCCTGAACCAGGTAACACAACAGAATGCCCTTTCTTCCGATCAATTGGCGCATAGTTCTGAATTGCTTGCCAAGGAAGCTGAAAACCTTAAAGATATTATCGCATTTTTTAAAGTTGATTTGCACAAAATCTCCGCTTTCGCAAATTCAATTTTAAAAACTGAAAAAAAAGCAGCCACTAAAGCGCCTTCTAAAGTTGAAATTAAAAGAAATATGAATATTCCTGAGCCTAAAAAAACAGTAACCGAAAATATTAATCCGGGTAAAAACGAAGCAAATGAAATTCCAAACAAGGCAACATTCCGGAAAGAAAACCCATCAACAAAAATGCCTTCTGATGGCTTCAGGCTTAAAATGTTCGATGATGATAAAAAAGATTCTGAATACGAAAAATTTTAAACTTCAATTGAATTTATTTTCTGAAATTAACCTTTGAAAAGAAACAATTTTGGAATTATCAGTAATTTTAAAGCCAATAAAAAGTTATATCTCAGGAATACCGTAAAAGTTTAAATGTCATTTTTTACTTGTAAATTTTATAAATTCAAAAAGATGATTATTTTTGCAGCCTCAATTAATAAAAAAGATATATAAAGAAAATAAATAATGGCCAATCATAAATCGTCAATAAAAAGGAACAGGCAGACTGAAAACCGGAAAACGGAGAATCATTATTATGCCAAAACCACAAGAAATGCAGTAAAAAAACTCCACGAAATTACTGTTAAAGATGAAGCACAGGCATTATTGCCCAAAGTAGTTTCAATGTTGGATAAATTATCAAAAAAGAAAGTCATACACCATAATAAGGCTTCAAATTTAAAAAGCAGTTTGGCAAAACATGTAAATAGTTTGCAGTAAGCCGGATGAAATTAAAAAATGAGAGGCCTTCGCAAGATGGCCTCTTTTATTTTGTGTTAAAAGCATGAAATGAACGATTGGGGATTTTAAAATAGATTTATTACTAAAACTATCCGGTTTTATTTAATTTTAAGGCCTGGTTTATTATAAACACTTTGTTGAATTAATATTTTTGAATTGAATTATTGAAATTATATGGAAGCAATTCGGGTTATACTTGTCGATGATCATAACCTGTTCCGGAACGGCTTAAAATTGTTGTTATCGGGATGCGATAATATTAATGTTATTGCTGAAGCTTCCAACGGCGCCGAATTACTTTCTGTACTTGAAAAAACTCTTGCCGATGTAATACTTATTGATATTGAAATGCCTGTTATGAACGGTACTGAAGCATCACGCGCTGTAATTGAGAAGTATCCCGATTTAAAAATTATTTCCCTTTCAATGTATGGCGAGGAAGAATATTATTATCGAATGATCGATGCCGGTGTAAAAGGATTTATTTTAAAAAATTCCGAAATAACAGAAGTGATTAAAGCAATTGAAATAGTTATGAAAGGCGGCACTTACTTCTCTTCTGAAGTTCTTTATAATGTAGTAAAAAACATTAAAACTGTGAGCAAAATATCGGGCAACCCGGCTTTTATTTCAAAACGCGAAAAAGAAGTGCTCGAACAAATATGCAAAGGGCTTTCCAACCAGGAAATTGCCGATACCCTGTTTATTAGCAAACGCACTGTGGAGAAACACAGGGCCAGGCTTCTTTCTAAAACCAGCACAAAAAATACTGCCCAGCTTGTAATGTACGCCATTGAAAATAAATTAACCGATTTATAAACCTTTGATTTTAAATTATAATATGAACCAAAAAAAAGTGCCTTTTACACTCGACCAGATTAAAAAAATTATTGCCGAATACCCAACGCCTTTTCATATATACGACGAAAAGGCCATGCTTGAAAATGCGCGGAAATTAAACAAAGCATTTTCCTGGAATAAAGGTTTTAAAGAATTCTTTTCAGTAAAAGCCTGTCCCAACCCATTTCTTATAAAATTATTTAAAAATGAAGGATTTGGAACCGATTGCAGCTCCCTTCCGGAATTAGTCCTGTCTGAAAAGGCTGGTATTGTTGGGGAAAACATCATGTATTCTTCAAACAATACGCCTGCCGAGGAATTTATTGCAGCCAAAAAACTTGGCTCTATTATCAACCTCGATGACATTTCACATTTGCCTTATCTCGAAAAATATACCGGTATTCCTGAAGTTATTTCACTTCGATATAACCCTGGCCCATTGAAAAAAGGCAACTTTATTATCGGCCATCCCGAAGAGGCTAAATATGGCTTTACGCGCGAACAAATAATTCTTGGATATAAAATGGCCAAAGAAAAAGGTGTAAAGCGGTTCGGGCTTCATACCATGGTTGCATCCAATGAACTCGATCCGGACTATTTTGCTGAAACTGCAGAAATTTTGTTTAACCTTATTTTAGAAATAACAAGGGAATTAAAAATCATATTCGAATTTGTTAATTTGGGTGGCGGTATAGGAATTCCTTATCATCCCGATCAAAAGAAA